>NZ_CP035494.1:1263494-1895241 GCF_004135285.1 Microbacterium protaetiae | reverse complement strand
TCGACATCGTCCGTGGTTCTTCTTGTTCTATCGACCGACTCTCCCCTATGGTTATCCCGAGAAGATGAGTGTTTTCTCATATTCCCCGATGGGTGGGGAAAGAGAAGGCCCTCGTCATCGTCGCACAGGCACGCTTTCTGGGGATGTCGGACGCACTGGGGATGTCCAAGAAAGAGGTGAAGACGTCGACATGCCCCCGCATGCCCAGCGCAATCGTCTCATCGAAGACAACCTGCCGCTCGTCGGCTATCTCGCCGCCGAGACGCACGCACGAGCAACGCACGTGCCGCGCGAGGAACTCGCCGGCGTCGGCGCTCTGGCTCTGGTGACGGCGGCCAGCGCCTATGACCCCAGCCTCGGCGTTCCCTTCGGCGCGTATGCGCGGCGCCGCATCCTCGGCGCTTTCGCCGACGAGATGCGCGCGATGGACTGGGCCTCGCGCGGCATCCGCCGACGCATCAAAGAGACCGTGGCGGTGCGTGAGGCGCTGACCGCCGGCCTCGGGCGCACCGCCACCATCGCCGAGATCGCGACGGCGATGGGGATGCCCGAGCAGGAGGTGTCCGAGGCGCTGTCCGACGCCTCCCGCACCGTGACGACACTGGATGACCCCTCGGCAGCCGGATTGATCTCCGACATCCCCCTCCCCGAGGAATCGGCGTTACTGGCCGAGCGGCGGCATGTGCTCGAGTGCGCAGTGCTTGCGCTTCCCGAACGCATGCGCCAGATCGTGCAGGCGGTGTACATCGACGAGCGGCCGGTGAAGGAGATTGCCGAAGAATTGGGCGTCTCCCACTCGGCGGTGTCGCAGCAGCGCGCCGAGGCGGTGCGTCTGCTGCGCGATGGGCTCGAGCACTACTTCGCCGACGGCCCGGCGCCCGAGCCCGTCTCACGCGTGTCGGTCGCCGTGCGTGAGGCGTTCTTCGCCCGCATGGTCGAGATCGGCGGCGAGCGCATCGCGAGAGCGTTCCGGCGGCGCAGCGCCCTCACCGCATAGAAGTCCGACCCGCGGCTTACCCGGCTCGGTTCGGTGCCGATAGGTGTCAGCGGAGCCCACGGATGGGCTACCAGGTACCCCATCACGGAGGAGAAACACCATGGGTATGCAGATCAACACCAACGTGTCGGCGCTGAACGCCTACCGCAATCTCGCCAGCACGCAGAACGACCTGTCGAAGTCGCTCGAGAAGCTCTCGAGCGGTCTGCGCATCAACCGGGCTGCGGACGACGCGGCGGGCCTCGCGATCTCGGAGGGCCTGCGCTCGCAGGTCAACGGGCTCAACGTCGCGGCCCGCAACGCCCAGGACGGCATCTCGGTCATCCAGACCGCGGAAGGCTCCCTGACCGAGGTCCATTCCATCCTGCAGCGCATGCGCGACCTCGCGGTGCAGGCGGCGAACGACTCGAACAACGCCGAATCGCGTGACGCCATCAAGAGCGAGATCGACTCGCTCGGCTCGGAGCTGTCGCGCATTCAGCAGTCGACGAACTTCAACGGCATCAACCTGATGAAGGGCGACACGCTCAGCTTTCAGGTGGGCGCCGACGGGGATGCCGCCTCGAAGATCGATGTCACGACCGCCGATCTGACGACCGCGTTGTCGACCCTGGCCTACACCGCTAGTGACGGCACCGCTGCCACCGACGGAGCCGTACTCGACTTCACGACCGCCGATGCCACGACGGGTCTGGTCACCGGTTCCGCGCTGACTGTGGGCACCACCGAAGACGCGCAGAACTCGATCGAGATTCTGGACGCCGCCATCACGGCGATCTCGGCGCAACGCGCCGATCTGGGTGCGGCGCAGAACCGGTTCGAGTCCACCATCAATAGCCTCAACGTGTCATCGGAGAACCTCTCGGCCGCCGAGAGCCGCATTCGTGACACCGACATGGCATCGGAGATGGTCAAGTACACGGCCAAGAACATCCTGTCGCAGGCCGGCACCGCCATGCTCGCCCAGGCCAACCAGGCCAACCAGGGCGTGTTGCAGCTGTTGCGCTGAGACACCGGGGGGTTCCGGGGCTGATCGGCGCCGGAACCACCCCACCGACGCGGAAGGAGGAATCCGATGGGCACATCGATCGACGGGCTCGTCTCGGGCTTGGATACGACGGCACTGATCACGTCCCTCATGAACGTGGAGTCCATCCCCCGTAATCTGCTGTCGGCCAAGAAAGACGACACCAACAACATCATCTCCCAGCTGCAGACGCTGAATGCCTCGGTCCAGAATCTGGCCACGCAGGCGCAGAAAGCCTCTTCCCGCACCGCTCTCGCCCGGTTCACCGCCACATCGTCATCGAGCGCCGTGACCGTCACTGCGCGCAGCGATGCCGTGCCCACCGCCATCGACATCGTTGTCGACCGCGTCGCACGCGCGCACACCGTGGTCACCGCAGCATCCGCGACCTGGCCCGAAGACCCGCCGGTGCTCACTCTGGAGAACGCGACGGGCGAGCGCGTGCAGGTCACCGCCGCGTCGACGTCGATGACGGATGTCGCACGCGCCATCACCGCCGCAGGCACCGGCATCACGGCCACGGTCGTGCAAGCCGGCACCGACGCGGACGGCACCCCTGCCTGCCGGCTGCAACTGACGGCGAACGAGACCGGACAAGCCGGGTCATTCCACGTCTATCTCGGCGATCCCGACGCCGTGGCAGCCGGCACCGCAACCGACGTGACCACCGCCCCGGGGGGCGCGGTGGTCACTGTCGGCGCGGATGCCGAGCTGCGGCTGTGGGCAGGCACCGACGCCGAGCAGGTCGTGAGCTCGTCAACCAACACGTTCACCGGCGTGTTCCCCGGAATCGACGTGACGGTTGCCGAGGCCTCTACCTCCCGGGTGAAGATCACCGTCGCCCCCGACAGCGCCGCGCAGACCCAGGTGGCCGGCGAGCTCATCACCCAGGTTGCGTCGCTGCTGACCCGCATCGCGAACGGCTCGACGGCGACCGTGCCGGACACCCCAGGCACGGCGACCACCCTCGGCGTGTTCACCGGCGACAGCACGGTGCGCGCACTGGGGCAGGCACTCGCCGACGCGATCCAGCATCCCGTCGACGGCGCCTCCCCCTCCACCATCGGAATCTCGATCGACCGCTATGGGGCCCTCTCGTTCGACGCGGCAAGCTTCGCCTCTGCCCTGGCCGACGACCCCGAACGCACGCAAGCGATATTCGCCGGGATCGCGGGCCGGGTGCAGGACGTCTCGGAGCGATATTCGGACAAATACGACGGCCTGCTGACCTCGCGGATCACCGGACAGCAGAACGAGGTGACGGCACTCGGCGACCAGATCGAGCGCTGGGATGTGCGCCTCGCACGACGCCAAGCCACACTGGAGAGCACCTACGCTCATCTGGAGACGATGCTCTCGCAACTGCAGTCGCAGTCGTCGTACCTCACCTCGCAGCTCGCGAGCCTCCCCACCTGGGACACCGACTCGTGAACGCCGCTGTGAAGGCCCAGCAGCGCTACCGCGACGAGGCCATACTTTCGGCGACGCCTGAGCGTCTGCTCACCATGCTCTACGACCGGCTGCTGCTGGACATCGAGCGCGGCGAGGCCGCACAGCGCGCCGCGGAGTGGGAGAGCGCGAACACGCACCTGCAACACGCGCAGGCGATCATCGCCGAGCTCTCCAGCTCGCTCACCAGCGTATGGGACGGCAGCGCCGAGCTGCGGGCGCTGTACGACTTCTTGACCCGCACTCTCATCGGAGCCAACATCGCACGCGATGCCGACCGCACGCGCTCCTGCCGCACCCTGGTAGTGCCGCTGCACGAAGCGTGGCACCAGGCCGCAACGAGCCTGGCGCAAGCCGCATCATGACCGATGACGTGTGGGCCGTGTTGCTGGACCGGTTCGAGGCCGACCTTCGCCGGAACGCCATCCCGCAGTCCTGGACGCCGCCGAGCATTCCTCTTTCGGCCGCGCACGCCGAGCGAGCCCGCGAACTGCTGCAGCGCCAACGGCAGCGCAGGGATCAACTGCAGGGCGAACTCAATGTCGTGCGGGAGCAGCTGCGCGCGCTCCGACGCGTTCCCCCCGTGCACACGGACAGCCCGATCCTCCTCGACCGGCACTTATGAGAATCGTCTAACGATCCGCCATTCGCCGTCGATAGTGCATCCCGAGCAGGGAACGCTCAACGGAATCGGCCAGGGATCGGCCGCCACCTACCGACCTGATCGGGAGACCGGCCTGTGCTCGATTCTGTGACCATCACCGCACTGTCCAGTGCGCTGGACGCGCTCTCGCAGCGCCAGCGCGCGATCGCTGACAACATCGCCAACATCAACACCCCCGGATATCACGCGAAGCGGGTGCAGTTCGAAGACGCACTCGCTGCGGCTGTGGCCACCGGCGACGGGCACGCGACCGTTTCCGTGGGCGAGTCCCTGGAGCCCACGCGCCTGGACGGCAACAACGTCAATCTCGACACCGAGACCCTCTCGAGCATCGACACGACACTGCGCTACCAATTCGCGTCCCAGGCGGTGGACGGTCCGTTCTCCGCGGTGCGCACGGCCCTGAGGACGACATCATGACCTTCGACGCGATCGGTATCGCCGGAACCGGCCTCACCGTACATCGCAAGTGGCTCGACGCCCTCAGCGACAACATCGCCAATATCAACACCGCCGTTGCGCCCGACGACACCGCGTTCCGCGAACGCTATGTGCGCGTGACCACCAGCGATCTGTCACCGGGGGCTTATGTCGCCGGTGTCTCGCTCGGCTCTGCCGAGGGGCGGCTGGTACAAGAGCCCGACAACCCCCTCGCCGATGAGAACGGTAACGTCCGCTACCCCGACATCGACCTCGCCGACCAGATGGCACAGCTCATCCTCGCCCAGCGCGGTTATGAGGCGAACGCCGGTGTCGTTGATCGCGCCCGCAACACCTACGAAGCCGCCCTCCAGATCGGCCACGGCCGATGAGCGCGGGCATCGACGCGGTATCGGCGGCTCTCTCCCCCGGGCTCCCGCAGGTACCGGCCACGACGTCCCCCACCGGCGATGACACCGGGTTCGCCTCGAGCCTGGCCGGTGCCGTAGACGAGCTGCGCGCACTGCAGTCGACGTCCGACGAGCTGAATGTGGCCGCGGTGACCGGTGACCTCGACGACATCCACGCCGCTATGATCGCGTCCACCCGCGCGTCGGTGACCCTCGAACTCGTGGCCGCCGTGCGCAACAAGGGCGTGGACGCGTTCAACGAGATCATGCGAATGCAGGCCTGATGCCCCCGTCCGTCACCTCTGCGCTGCACCGCCTGGGAAGGTTCATCTCGGGTTTCACCCTCGCCCAGCGCACGATAGCGATCATCGGCCTGGCCGCCGTGATCCTCGGCGGTGTCGCCCTGTTCAGCTGGATGAGCCGCCCGGACTACTCGCCATTGTTCTCGGGGCTGAGCGCCTCCGACGCAAACGCCGTCGTCGAGCAGTTGCGATCGGACTCGGTGCCGTACGAGTTGGCCGACGGCGGTTCGACCGTGCTGGTTCCGAAAGAAGAGGTCTATGACCAGCGCCTGGCGGCCGCATCCGCAGGTCTTCCCACCTCGAGTTCGGGCGGCTATACGTTGCTCGACAAGATGGGGGTGACGGCATCCGAGTTCCAGCAGTCGGTCACCTACAAGCGGGCGATCGAAGGCGAGCTCGCCGACACCATCGCATCGATGGATGGCGTCACCGCCGCCTCGGTCAAACTCGCAATCCCCGAAGAAAGCGTCTTCGTCTCTCAGACACAGGACCCCACCGCGTCGGTGTTCGTGGAGGTGTCCGACCGGTCGACGCTGTCGTCGCAAAAGGTGGAGGCCATCGTGCACCTCACTTCGGCGGCGGTCACCGGCCTGAAACCCGAGAACGTCGCAGTGGTCGACCAGGCCGGCCACACCCTGTCGGCGGCGGGCACGGGGACCTCCGGCGGGGTGGACGAACAGGCCGGCGACTATGAGAGCCGCGTCGCGGCGAGTGTGCAGAAGATGCTCGATGCTGTCGTCGGGCCCGGCAACGCGACCGTCACCGTGACCGCCGACATCGACCGCTCATCGAACCAGCGCCAGGATGAGACATATGCCCCGGCCGACGGCGCCCCACCGGCCAGTGAGCAGACGAAGACGCAGACGTCGAAGGGCAGCAGCACCGACGCGGGGGTGCTTGGGCCAGACAACATCGCTGTTCCCTCCGGCGACGACGCCGACAGTGATTACCAGTCCACCGAGACCACCCGCAACAACGTGATCAACAAGACCACCCAGACCACGACGACGCCAGCCGGCAAACTGCGCCGCCAGTCCGTCTCGGTGGCGGTCGATTCCGCTGCCGCCGGAAGCGTCGACGCCGATCAGCTGCGCGAGCTCGTCTCGACCGCCGCCGGTATCGATACGAAACGAGGCGACGCGGTCACGGTCGAGTTCGTGCCGTTCAGCCAGACCGAGAGCAAGGCCGCGCAAGACGCGCTGAAGGCCGCCAAAGACGCGGCCGACGCCGAGCGCGCCGCGACGCTGCGCAACACGATCATCATCGCCGCCGCCATCGCACTGCCGCTGCTCATCGCACTGGTCGTCTTCGTCGTGCGCGCCCGGCGTCGGTCGCGCGATGACGAGTTCGGCGATCCCACCTATGTCCCGCTGCTCGAGGGCAAGCCGCGCTCGCTGCTGGCACCCACCGATGCGGGTCTGGCTGTGCGGGCCCAGCCGGATCCGGTCGCCGCGTTGCTGATCGACGACCCGGTGCCCGAGCCGGGGCCCGAGCCTGATGACGACCTGGAACGGGAGCTCGAACCGGCACAGATGCGCTTGGAGCGGCGTCGCCACGAGATCGATGCCCTCGCACGGCAGGATCCCCACCGCACCGCCGATCTGCTGCGCGATCTGCTCGAGGAGAGGCAGGACGCATGACCCTGACCATGGACCCACCCACCCTGAGCGGACGGCAGACGGCCGCCGTCGTCGTGATGAACCTCGGGCGGGCTCAGGCGGTTGAGGTGATGAAACACCTCTCCGAGTCCGAGGCCGAGACGATCGCCACCGAGATCGTCACGCTCCGGCAGTTGGATGCCGAGACCACGGCCCGTGCGCTGGCCGATTTCCATCGCCTCGCGTCGGGGCACCTGCCCCCGGGTCGCGGCGGTCGTGACATCGCCGCCCGGCTGCTCGAAGCGTCGCTGGGTGTCGAACGCGCCGCTGAGGTCCTACACCGAGTCACGGCGACGAAAGCTGCCGCCGCATTTGACTTCTTGGATGCGGCATCCCCCACCGAACTGGCCGCGCTACTGGACGATGAGCTACCGCAGACGGTGGCGCTGGTATTGGCCCATCTGTCGGCCGATCGCGCGGCCACCGTGCTGGCCGCTCTTCCTGATCCCGGACGCACCGATGTCGCCCAGGCAATTGCGACGATGGGCACAGCCACCCAAGAGGCGATCTCGATCGTCAGCGACGCACTACGGGCACGCACCGGGGTGTTCGCGGCACGAGAGAAGCCCGAAGCACTCGGCGGCGTCGAGCCGCTCGTGGAGATCATCAACAGCTCCGACGCGACCGTCGAGAAGGCCCTTCTGGCCAGCATCGAAGAGCGCGACGAGGCACTGGCCGAAGACATCCGCTCACGGATGTTCACTTTCGCCGACATCGTCAAGCTCGAGGACCGCGACGCGCAGCGCGTGCTGCGCGGGATCGACATCCGGGCGCTCGCGCTCGCGCTCAAGGGTGCGCAGCCCGAAATCGCGGAGGTCATCCGACGTAACGTATCCGAGCGCAATCGCGATGCGCTCGACGACGAGACGCAGGCTCTCGGCGCCGTGCGCATGTCGCAGATCGAAGAGGCGCGCGCAGAGATCGTACGCACGATCCGCGCTCTCGAAGCGTCGGGTGACATCACCGTGCGCCGTGTAGAGGAAGACGTCTATGTCAGCTGACATCTTCGCTCCCGTCGTCTTCCCCCACCTGCATGATGCGGGACTGGAGGCCGAACGCGAGCGCGCGTGGCATCGCGGGTATGCCGATGGACATGCCGCCGGCGTGCGGGCCGCCGTCGAACAGGCCGCCGTCGCCGCAGCGGGCTCCGAGGCTCGCCGCGCCGCGCGCGATGAGGGGCAGCGGCGCCTGGTGGCTCGTGCCATCACGACACTGCACGCCGCCGCGGAAGCACTGCACGAACGGACGCAGCAGGTGTCCGCCGCGACGACGGACCAGGTCTTCGCCCGAGCCATCGAACTGGCGACGGTGATCATCGCCGCGGAGCTGTCCGACGTCGAGGGATCGGCCAGCGCAGCCGTGCGCCGTGCGCTGCGGTCCGCCGACCCCGCCGACGTCTGCGAGATCCGTCTGAACCCGGACGACCTCGCCGCACTAGAGCGCCTCGAGGTCGCACCCGTCGGGATCTCGCTCGTCGCGGACGAGCAACTGGCCCGTGGCGATGCCATCGCCGTCGTGGACGACGGATATGTCGACGCGCGAGTCGACGCCGCTCTCAAGCGTGCCCGGCGTGCCGTCCAGGAGGTCACGGCGTGACGGGCTGGGGTGCTGTGCTCGATGCTGCGCGACCCGAGCGGGTCGGACGCGTCGCGCAGGTGCGCGGACTGAGCGTGCAGGTGCGCGGCATCGACTGCGCGGTCGGCGATCTGGTCGCCCTCGATGGACACCCCGGCGAAGTCGTGGCCATCGGCGACGACGGCGTGCGATGCATGCCGCTGGTATCGGCCGATGGTCTTGTCGTGGGTGCGCCGGTGCGCAGCCTCGGCGGTCCGCCGCGCGTGCCGGTGGGCAGGGAGCTTCTCGGGCGAGTGATCGACGGACTCGGCCGGCCCGTCGACGGTCGCGGTCGTCTTCGGGCCCCCCTCGTGGCCGCGGATCACGA
Organism: Microbacterium protaetiae; assembly: GCF_004135285.1. Lineage (NCBI taxonomy): Bacteria > Bacillati > Actinomycetota > Actinomycetes > Micrococcales > Microbacteriaceae > Microbacterium > Microbacterium protaetiae. The sequence continues at coordinate 1,886,372 of NZ_CP035494.1, read as the reverse complement.
GCCCCCGTCGGTGATGGGGCGCGACCGGATCGCTGTCCCCCTCCCGCTGGGCGTGCGCGCGATCGACACGCTGACAACAGTCGGACAGGGCCAGCGGGTGGGGCTTTTCGCCGGGTCGGGCGTCGGCAAGTCATCGCTCTTGTCGATGATCGCGCGGGGGATGGATGCCGATGCCGTCGTCATCGCGCTTGTCGGCGAGCGCGGCCGCGAGGTGCGCGAATTCATCGAAGACGATCTGGGACCGAGGGGACTGGCTCGGACGGTCGTGGTGGTCTCGACATCCGATCAGCCGGCCATGGCACGGCTTCGCGCCGCGTTTACCGCGACACGGATCGCGGAGGGATTCCGTGATGAAGGCGCGCACGCGATTCTCATGATGGACTCGCTGACCCGCGTCGCGATGGCGCAGCGCGAGATCGGGCTGTCGGCCGGTGAGCCGCCCGCGACACGCGGCTACCCGCCGTCGACATTCGCTCTGCTGGCACGGCTCCTGGAACGGGCAGGCACCGACCAGGGGGGCTCGGTGACCGGCATCTACACCGTGCTCGTGGACGGCGACGACCACAACGAGCCGATCGCCGATGCGGTCCGATCGATTCTCGACGGACACATCGTGCTCGATCGCGCGCTCGCGCTGAGCGGCCACCACCCGGCGATTGATGTGCTGGGATCGGTATCGCGGGTGGCGGGAAAGGTGACCACCCCCGACCAGCGCGCACTGGTGACCACCCTGCGCGCGGTGCTTGCGGAACGACGCGGCGCCAGCGATCTCATCGACATCGGCGCTTATCAGGCCGGTGCCAACGCCCGCGTGGATGCCGCGATCGCGAACGAGCGCGCGATCGCCGACTTTCTCACCCAGCCGCTCGACGAAACCAGCACGGCCGAGGACTCGTGGCGCCGTCTTGCCGCTCTGGTGTCCGACTTCGGAGGTGTCGGATGACGCGCTTCTCACTGGCAGGGCTGTTGCGGGTACGCAGCGCGCAGGAGCGCGAGGCCGCACAGCGCCTGTCGCGCGCCACCATCGAGGCCGGGCAGACCGAGGCGCGCAACCGCCAACTGCGTGCCGCCCTGGGCGGTGCAGACTCAGACATTCCCGATGTGCGCGCCCTGGCCGCCCTGGCCGCTGCTCGCGCGGCCGGTCGCTCACTGCTGGCGGATCTATCGGCCGTCTCCGCGCTGCAACAGCAGACACTCGAGCGGACGCGTGCGGCGCACGGCGAACGCCGACGCGAGGTCAAGGGATTGGAGAAGCTCGCACAGGCGCACAGCCGGCACGCGCACGTCGAACGGCTGCGCAGCGAGCAGCTCGAGCTCGACGAGATCGCCGCGCGCATGCAGGGGCAGGCCGACGGATGAGCGTCCCGGCACTGGCAGTCGTCGATGCCCGTCCGCCCACGGCCACGCGGTCCAGAAGCGACGGCGCGACGGCATTCGCCGAGGCCGTGCACACCGCCCTGAACACAAGCCCGGAGAGCACCATCGCCGTGACCGCGGCTGCTCACGACGGTCCCGACGCGAAGACATCGCCGCTCGCCGCCGGCACGACGTCGGACGAGACGGCCGACCGGTCGACCGGTCCCGCTCCCTCCACCGCGTCGACCATGCCCATGCCCCTCATCGTGCCCTCGCCGATCGCCGCTGTTCCGGCATCCGACGGCGCCGGCGAGACCGCCACCGTCGGAACCACGCCGGCGCCGCCGGAGGAGACCACCCCTCGCCTCGAGAACGCCGTGATCCCCGGGCACAAAACGTCTGCCGGCGTGCCGGTGGATACGGCCACGATCCTCGCCCTGCCGGCTGCGGCGTGGTCGGGCACTCCCCCGACACCGGCTACCCAAGCACCCGGATCCCGCACGACGACCCCAGCCCTCACTCAGTCTTCTCGCCCCTCGCCACGCCCCGAGATCTCGACGGAGGTGACCGGGGCGGCAACCGCTGCCGATACCGGAAGCGCCACAGCCTTCCCTGCCCTCCCCGCCCTCGCCGTCGCGATACCCACCGGGAATCCGGCCAGAACTGCCGCCTCACCCGCGCCCGGACGGAGCGTCGACACGTCTGCCGGGGCATCTGCGACCACGCCCCCCGCGCCCGCGCCGCCGGTGCTGGCCGCGGCGGCCGCGCCCAGTCCGACCACTGCCGCCGCCGCAGCCTGGCCGGCACTCGGGCCCCAGCTGAGAGCGTCGGTGGTCTCGCTCGCTCAGGCCTCGGACGGCGAGCACCGCATCACCCTCACCGTGTCGCCCGAGAACCTCGGTCCGGTCACCGTGCGTGCGCACATCGACGGCGGCGCCGTCCGCATCGAACTGCACGCGCCCACCGACCTCGGACGCGACGCGCTGCGCGCCATTCTCACAGATCTGCGTCGCGACCTTGCTGCGGCGGCGCCGCAGGCGTCGCTGACCGTCTCGCCCGGGGACGCATCCCCCGGCGGCGCCTCATCCGGGCAACCGGGGGCCCAGCTGGCCAGTCCGGTGCGGGAGGGCAGCCCCAGCCCGGCCCGGGCCAGTCTGGACAGCCTGGGTCCTCGTCGGTGCGCGCCGATCCGTCGCCTCCCGGTCGCCCGCTCCCGGCCGGCGACGATCTGTCGTCCTCGGTGCGGGCTACCGACGGCGCATTCTTCGGAATCGACATCTTCGCCTGACGCGAAAGGACACCATGACCACCATCGACCCCGTCTCTACGGCCAGCCTGTACACGGGTGCAGCCTCCACCGGCAGCGAACGCAAGCAGACGCTCGACTCGGAGGTCTTCCTCAAGCTGCTGGTCACGCAGCTGGCCAACCAAGACCCCAGCTCGCCGATGAACACCAACGAGATGATCGGCCAGACCACCCAACTCGCCTCCATGGAACAGCTCACGGCACTGTCGACGACGACGACCGAGAACTTCGCCCTCACGATGCGTCAGGCCGCCGCCGCCCTCATCGGCGCGCAAGCCCACTACGTCGACGACGCCGGAGTCGAGCACGCCGGAAAAGTCGACGCGGTGTCGTTCGCCGACACGGTGCCACAGCTGACCATCGGCGGCACCACCGTTGCCCTCGACGCCGTCTCCGGCCTGACCGCTCTCACCTGATCTCTCTCAGAAAGGCATCACCATGCTCCGCTCCCTGTACTCCGGCATCTCGGGCCTGCGCTCGCACCAGACCATGCTGGATGTCACCGGCAACAACATCGCCAACGTCAACACCGCCGGCTTCAAGGCCTCCGCGGTGCAGTTCCAAGACTCGCTGTCACAACTGGTCCAGAACTCCACGCTTCCGCAGCGTGACTCCGGCGGCTCGAACCCCGCGCAGGTCGGCCTGGGAGTGCAGGTCGCCGGCATCAAGACGAACTTCACGCAGGGATCCACCCAGTCCACCGGCGTGCCCACCGACCTGATGATCGCCGGAGACGGCTTCTTCGTGGTGCGCTCGGGGGCCGAGACCCGCTACACCCGTAACGGCGGCTTCTCCTTCGACTCCAGCGCGCGCCTGGTCACCGCCGACGGCGCACTGGTGCAGGGGTGGACCGCGCAAAACGGAACGATCCAGGAAGGCCAGGCGCTTGGCGACATCACCCTGCCGGTCGGTGCGACTCTGCCCGCAACGGCTACGACAACGGCAGCAGTGGCCGGAAACCTTCCCTCGGACACGCCCATCGGCGATCAGCTCGTCCGTGACACCACGACATACGACGCCGAGGGCAAGCCGTCATCGATCCGGCTGACGTTCACCCGCACCGCCACCGGGTGGGACGTCGCCGACGACGACGGCGTGACCACGACACTCGGCTTCACCGACGGCAGGCTGACCGGCGGCGGCTCGATCATCTCCCACGGCATCACGGTCGACCTGTCGACGGTGACCGGCTACGCCGACATCGACACGATCGCCTTCGACTCCCAGAACGGTGGGGCCGCCGGAACACTGCTGTCGTACGCGCTCTCGGACGACGGCAGCCTGGTCGGCACGTTCAGCAATGGCAAGACACAGGTTCTCGCCCGGATCGCGCTCGCGACGTTCGTGAACCCCGGGGGGCTGGAGAAGACCGGCTCGTCGCAGTACCTGCCCAGCGTCAACTCCGGCCAGCCGAAGATCGGCGCCGCAGGAGCCGACGGCATGGGCAAGGTGGTCAGCGGCGCGCTGGAGATGTCGAACGTCGACCTGTCACAGGAGTTCACCAACCTCATCGTCGCCCAGCGCGGATTCCAGGCGAACGCGCGCATCATCACCACCAGCGATGAGGTGCTGCAGGAGCTCACGAACCTCAAGCGCTGACGCCTGCCGGCGCGTTCGCACCAATCGGAGGCGGAATCCCTCGCGTCATCGCGCTAACGCCGCACCCCCAGCGGCCGACAGTCACTCTTGACGGCCCAGGAAGGGCCGCCGAGCCCCTGCCTCGCAGGGGCGGAGTTTCCAGGATGGAGCCCATGATCGTCCTCACGCGCTTGAATCACAGCCGATTCGCGGTCAACCCCGATCTGATCGAGCGCGTCCAGGCTGCTCCCGACACCACGATCACCCTGGTCGACGGCGCCACGTTCGTCGTCACCGAGAGCATGAACAAGGTGATCGAGGAGATCACCGACTTCCGCGCGCGCGTGCTCGCGACCGCCGCTGTTCTCTCGCGCGCGGACGACCCCCAGGAGGAGCGCTGATGGACCCCGCCTTCATCCTCGGCCTCGTGCTGGCCTTCGGCGCCCTGCTGGCCATGATCGGCATCGAAGGCGCCTCGGTGACCGCCCTGCTGCTGCCAGCACCGATGGTGCTGGTGTTCGGTGCGACGATCGCCGTCGGCATCGCCAGCGGCACGCTGCGCGACGCCGTCTTCGCGGTCAAGTCGCTGCCCCGCGCGTTGCGCGGAGACAAGCGCACCGCACACAGCATGATCGCCGCCGTCGTCCGCTACGCCGAGACGGCACGCTCCGAAGGCCTTCTCGCCCTCGAACAATTTGTGCGCGACGAGAACGACCCGTTCCTCAAGCAAGCGCTGCAGGGAATCGCCGACGGCACGGATGCCGAGGAGCTGCGAATCGTGATGGAGGATGAGATCGCTTCGGCCGCCGCACGCAACCGCGCAGCATCCAAGTTCTTCATGACCCTCGGCGGCTTCGCCCCCACGATCGGCATCATCGGCACGGTCGTCTCCCTCACGCATGTGCTCGAGAATCTCGACAGTCCCGCCACACTGGGCCCGATGATCGCGACGGCGTTCGTGGCCACGCTCTGGGGCCTGCTGTCCGCGAACTTCATCTGGCTGCCCATCGGCGGTCGCCTGCAACGGCTCGGCGAGCTCGAACTGGAGCGCATGACGCTGCTCATGGAGGGGATGCTGGCGGTGCAGGCCGGTTCGCCACCGCACTTCGTCGGCGAGCGCCTGCGGGCCATGGTGTCCCAGCGTCCGGGAGAGAAGGGGCACAAGCCCGAGAAGGCAGGTCGCCGCGCGGGCTCCGAGACCACTTCGAATCCCGTGACGGCCCCATGAGCGCCCGGCGCAGACGGCGCACTGTGCCCGAGGAGCCGCACGGCCCCGACGAGCGCTGGATGGCCTCGTACCTCGACATGGTGACGGTGTTGATGTGCATGTTCATCGTCCTGTTCGCAATGTCCACAGTCGATGCAGAGAAGTTCGTCGCGCTGAGCAACTCTCTGGCCACGGGGTTCGGCCAGCACTCCTCCAACACCGTCGACACCGCGGAGGGCGTCGTCGTTCCCCCTGAGCTCCTCGACCAAAACGCCCAGGGTTTCGCCGACATCGAGCTGCAGGCCGCCCGCGCCGAATTCGACGAGCTGTCCGCGCTGCGCGACAAGCTCCGCGCAGCATTGGAAGAGGAAGGACTGACCGATACCGCGACCCTGACGATCGACGAACGCGGGCTGACGATCGGCTTGGTCAGCGCCGAGACGTTCTTCGCGACCAACAGCACGGTGCTGAGCACGCGCGCGGTCACCGTGCTTGACGCCCTCGGCGGGGTTCTCAGCGACATCCCGAACCAGATCTCGGTCGAGGGCCACGCCGACCACCGCGCGGCCGCCGCACCGTTTCCCACCAACTGGGAGCTGTCGGCCGAGCGTTCCACCCAGGTGCTGCGTTACCTCGTCGAAGACCGCGGGCTCGATCCCGGCCATGTGAAGGCGGTGGGCTACGGCGACGCGCACCCGGTCGCCGACGGCTCCACCACGAGCGCCCTCGCCCAGAATCGGCGTGTGGACATCGTCGTGCTCTCCGACGCCACAGAGGGGGTGCGCCGGCTCCTGCCTCAATTGCAGGCAGCGCAGAAGACGTCCTGACCTGTTTCTCGTCTTACGCACGACGATCACCGCCCGATAGTCCCGGTCGTGGTGATCGAGACGAGCGCGCCCTCGGCGGCCCCAGCGGCCGACGGGGCTGTCGTCGACGTCCAGGTGTACGACTTCGGCCGCACGGCAACACTCAGCCGCGAGCACGCGCGCTCGCTCGAAGTCGCCTTCGAGGCCTTCTCGCGCCAATGGGCCGCACAACTGTCGGTCAAGATCGGCGTACGCTCCCACGTGTCGCTGGAGTCGGTGACCATGCAACGGTACGACGAGTATGCCGACTCCCTGCCGGTGACAACCACCGTCGTGGTGTGCGCGCTGTCCGAGACCGATGAGCGCGTGATCATCCAGTTTCCGCTGTCGGCCGGCATCTCATGGATCGTGCAGATGGTGGGCGGCAAGCCCGCCGACCACCCCGATGACCGCCCGTTCACCGCCATCGAACAGTCACTGATCCGAGCGCTCATGGCCGACGCAGCCGAGAACATCGGCAACGCTCTCGGCGATCTCCTGCCGCATGAGCTGTCCGTCGCCGGCATCCAGTACAACTCGCTGTTCGCGCAGGTCGCGGCGGCAGGCGATCTGGTCGTCGTGGTGCGCTTCTCGATGCGAGTGGGTGAGCGCACCATTCCGGCAAGCGTCATGCTGCCGGCTTCGGTGGTGCTCGACGAGCTCGCCGCGCAGCGTGCGCACAAGGCCGACGCAGCGGTACCTGGGCTGCTGCGGCAGCACATCGAGGACGCCCCCGTCGAGCTCACCCTGCGTCTTGCACCGCGCTCAGTACGCCCGCCGGAGGTGCTGGGGCTCTGTGTCGGCGACGTGATCTCCCTTCCGCACCACGCCGACCGCCCGCTCGATCTCGTCGTCGACCACCACACGCTGGCGACCGCCGCCGTCGGCACCAGCGGCGCACGCCTGGCGTGCGTGATCACTGCCACCGCGCCCGACCTCGTCGAGGAGTCCCTGTGACCAGCATCACCGCCCACGAGTCCGCCGCCGCGGCGGCTTTCGCCGCAAGACTGCCCATTGCCGGTCCCGTCACCGCACGCGCCGCCGACTCGTCAGGCGACACCGGCGAGGCGCTCGTGGTCAGCTATGTCGGCGAGACCAGCGCCCAGCTGGCCGTGCAGATCCTCGACCCGGCTGCCCTCATCGACGGACTACCCGATGCGCCGCTGTCCGACCGGCTGCACAGCGCGCTGGCTGCCGCCGTGGCCGCACTGGGCCCGGGGACTCTGGGAGAGACGAGCATCGCAGACGCCTCGCCCATCTTCGCGCACCCGCTCGCGCAGGTGTTCGATCTGCAAGACGAGACCGGGCGCACCATCGGCCGCCTCGCCGTGCGCATCACGCACCGGTCCGAGGCGGCGGCTGCGCCGTCGCGCCGTCTCCAGCGCATTGCCGGTGTCGAGATGGAACTCACCGTCGAGATCGGGCGCACCCGTATGTCTGTGCGCGACGTGCTCGACCTCGAGCCGGGGCGCATCGTCGAACTCGACCGTTCGGCCGGTGCGCCCGCCGATGTGAAGCTCAACGGCCGCATCATCGCCCACGGCGAGGTCGTCGTCGTCGATCAGGACTACGCGGTGCGGATCACCCGCATCCTCGAGAACGCCGAGGTCTGAGCTGGAGGGTCTGCTGCTGGCGCTGCGCGTCGCCCTATCACTGGCGGCGGTACTCGGTGCGCTCTGGTATCTGCAGCGTCGGCTTTCGCGCCGCAACGCCGGGCTTCCGGCCCGCCCCATCACGATACTGGGGCGACAGAACCTGGGTGCCAAGGCGCAGCTCGTGATCGTACAGACCGACGACGCCCGCTATGTGCTGGGCGTGACCGAGCATGGCGTGAACGTCGTCGACCGGCTCCCCGTTCAACCGGCCACGGTCGCAGAGGCGGTCACCGCCGACGACCTCCCGTCGACCGGGACGTCGTTCGACAGTGTCCTGTCCGCCACATCGGCACGGGATGCCGCGACCGCGCCGATGCGACGGGCTGATCGTCGCGCGTCACGGCCACCGGAGCCGACCCCGTTCATATCGCTCACGACGCTGGGCGGCCTGTGGCCGCGCGGTCTCGGACGCTCGCGGGATGCCCGACGCGCGGCATCCCGCCCTCGCGCGCTGCGGCGGACGCTGCTGATCACCGGCGCGGTCGTGATCTCCGGACTCCTCGCGATGACGCTCGGCACCCCCGCACACGCGGCTGTGGTCGATCCGATCGCGCCGACACCGCCGGCCGTCGATTCGGGCATCACGATCGACATCAATGGCATCGACGGCTCGCCCTCGGCGTCCATCCTCACCCTGCTGGGCATCACGCTGCTGTCGGTCGCTCCGGCACTGCTGCTGATGATGTCGTCGTTCACGAAGATCTTTGTGGTGCTCGCGATGACCCGCAACGCACTGTCACTACCGACCATTCCCCCCAACCAGGTGCTTGCCGGGCTCGCCCTGTTTCTGTCGCTGTTCATCATGTGGCCGGTGCTCACCGACATCAACCAGGTGGCTGCGCAGCCGTATATCCATGGCGACATCGACTTCACGCAGGCCATCGACCTCGGACAGCAACCGTTGCGACAGTGGATGCTGTCGTACACGCGCGAGGACGACCTGGCACTGCTGACCCGGGTCGCGAACCTGCCGAACCCCGCCGACCAGACGAGCGTGCCGATGTACACGCTCATCCCGGCGTTCATGCTCTCCGAGCTGCGCGCCGCGTTCGTGATCGGCCTGGTCATCTTCGTACCGTTCCTGGTGATCGACCTCGTCGTGGCCGCGGCGCTTATGTCGATGGGCATGATGATGCTGCCGCCGGTGATGATCTCGTTGCCGTTCAAGATTTTGCTCTTCATCCTCGTCGATGGCTGGGGTCTGATCGTGCGCTCGCTCGTGGAGAGCTATGGGGGCACCGGATGAGCCCCGAAGCCGCCCTCGACATCGGCGCGCAGGCGCTGCTGATCGCCGGCAAGCTGGCCGCGCCACTTCTGGTGACAGCCCTCGTCGTCGGGTTCGCGATCTCGCTGCTGCAGTCGATCACTCAGGTGCAGGAGGTCACGCTCTCCTTCGTGCCGAAGGCGATCGCCGTCGCCCTGGCGCTGCTGATCGCCGGCAACTGGATGATCACCGAGCTGATCTCCTTCACGAACGAGATGTTCGCGCGCATCCCCACACTGCTCTCGGGCGGGTGACATGTTCATCCCGGTCGATTTCGCCTGGCTGGAGGCGACGATGCTCGCCGCGGTGCGCGTGACCGCGTTCCTGTTCATCTCGCCACCGTTCTCGCACGGCGCCGTCCCGGCACGCATCAAGGGGATGCTGGGAATCGGCCTCGGGCTCGCTGTCAGCGGAACCGTCGCCCCGGGGTACAGGAGCCTGGACGTCGCGCCGTTCCTCGGCACGCTCGTCGTGCAGCTCGTGATCGGCGCACTGCTTGGGTTCCTTGTACTGCTGTGCTTCTCTGCGGTGCAGACCGCCGGCGGTCTCATCGATGTGTTCGGCGGATTCCAGATCTCGCAGATCTTCGACCCACAGGCTCAGATCAACGGCGCCCAGTTCACCCGCCTGTTCCAGATGACGGCCCTGACAATGCTGTTCGTCTCGGGCGGCTACCAACTGATCATCGCCGGACTCGCCCGTAGCTTCACTGCGGTTCCCCTCGGCGGCACATTCGACGTTGCGAACGCGGCGCATCTGCTCGTGGCAGGACTGTCGCAGATGTTCCTGGCCGCCGTGCAGATCGCCGGCCCTCTGCTGGTCGTGCTCTTCCTCGCAGACGTCGCCCTCGGTCTGGTAACCCGCGGCGCGCCCGCTCTGAACGCCTTCGCGCTCGGGATGCCGGTGAAAGTGTTGCTGGCGCTGGTTCTGGGGGGCAGTGTCTTCGCCGCGCTTCCGGGAATCGTCGACGCCCTCGCCTCGAACGCACTGGGCATGATCGGAGGGGCGAGACCATGAGCGATACCGACAGCGGCGAACGCACCGAAAAGGCCAGCGACCGCCGCCTGCGTGAAGCCCGGCAGAAGGGCAAGCTCGCCCGCAGCCAAGATCTGACCGCATGGCTGAGCATCGGTGCCGCAGCACTGTGCATGCCTGCTGCGATCGCCGTCGGCGCATCGGCGGGCAGCGAGCAGCTGATCGCACTCACTGCGGTCGTGCACGATCCGACACCAGCGACTGCGCTGACCATCCTCGGCCGCGGGCTCGGCTCGGTGCCGGCGACACTCGGACCACTGCTGGCCACCGTCGCCGTGGTCACGGTGGTGGGGGCGACCATGCAGGGCGGCGTGCACCTGCGCCGTCTGAGCGGGCGCGTCGAGCAGTTCAACATCGTCAGCGGTGTGGCTCGCCTCTTCGGCGGCCGGGCACTGTGGGAGGGCGCGAAGGCGCTGCTGAAGACTGCAGCCATCGCCGTCGTAGTGTGGCTGGTCATCGCCGGCCTCATGCCCGTGCTGCAGGCCAGCGGCTCACACTCGATTGCCCTTCTGCTGCAGACCGCAGGCCAGGGCAGCAGCACCCTGTTGCAGGCGACGGTGGCTGTCGGCCTGGCACTTGCAGCGATCGACGTGTTCGTCGTGATGCGGCGCAACGCCAAGCACACGCGCATGACCAAGCGCGAGGTCAAGGACGAGAACAAGAACAGCGAGGGTGACCCGCTGGTGCGTCAGCAACGCCGCTCGCGACAGTTCGCGCTGAGTCGCAACCGCATGATCACCGCGGTGGCCGATGCGGATGTCGTCGTGGTCAACCCCACCCACATCGCCGTCGCTCTCCGATATCAGGTGGGCAGATCCGCGCCCCGGGTCGTGGCCAAGGGCAGCGGCGTGATCGCCGAACGCATTCGCGAGAAGGCGACCGATGCGGGAGTCCCGCTTGTCCGTGACATCCCACTTGCCCGCGCCCTGAACGCCGCCTGCGCGCTCGGGCAGGAGATCCCTGAAGATCTGTACACTGCCGTGGCGCAGGTGCTGGTGTTCGTTGATGCGCTGCGTCGACGAGGATCTGCCCGCGGCATCCACTCGCTTCCCCCGAGGAGAACCGCATGAAGGGCCTGCTTCGCAAACTCGCGGTGCCGGTCGGCGTCGTCGGCATCCTGATGCTGCTGGTCGTGCCGATCCCGCCGTTCCTGCTGGACACGCTGATCATCCTGAACATCATGTTCGCGCTGGTGATTCTGCTGACGACGATGTTCGTCAACAAGCCGCTGGATTTCTCGGTGTTCCCCTCGCTGCTGCTGGTGGCCACGCTCTTCCGGCTCGGCTTGAACGTGGCATCCACGCGCCTCGTGCTCGGCCAGGCATACGCCGGGCAGGTGATCGAGGCGTTCGGACAGATCGCGGTGGGCGGGTCGCTGATCATCGGCGCGGTGGTGTTCCTCATCCTCGTGGTCATTCAGTTCGTGGTGGTCACGAAGGGATCCGAGCGCGTCGCCGAGGTGGGCGCGCGGTTCACCCTCGACGCCATGCCCGGCAAGCAGATGGCGATCGACGCCGATCTCAACGCCGGCCTGATCACCGACGTGCAGGCACGGGAGCGCCGCGCCGAGGTCGCCGCCGAGGCCGACTTCTACGGCGCGATGGACGGCGCATCCAAGTTCGTGAAGGGTGACGCGATCGCGGGTCTGGTCATCATCATCATCAACATCGTCGGCGGCATCGCCATCGGAATGGTGCAGCACTCCATGGCCATCGACGAAGCCGTTAGTACCTACACGCTGTTGACGATCGGCGACGGCCTGGTCACGCAGATTCCCGCGCTGCTCATGGCAGTGTCGACCGGCATGATCGTCACCCGCTCGAACGCCGAGGCCGAGATGGGCGAGGCGGCCTCGGCCCAACTGACGCAGTCGCGTCACGCGCTGGCGATCGCTGGCGGCGCCGCCCTCGCCCTGGCGATCGTGCCGGGGATGCCCGTGCTGACGTTCGCGATCATCGGGGCGCTGCTGCTGCTGGTGTCGCAACGCATGAGCGCAGAAAACAAGCACCACGAAGCAATCGAGCCACCGACCGATGCGACTATCGTATCGGAGAGCACCGACGATCTGATCGAGAAGATGCGTGTGCATCCGCTCGAGATCCTGCTGGCGCCGAACATCGTTGACCTCGTGATGGGCGGGCCCGATGATCTGCTCGCGCGTGTCAAGGCCTTGCGGCGGCGCATTGCGTTGGAGCTGGGTCTGGTGGTGCCCCCGGTGCGCACCCGCGACAGCGTCGAACTCGGCACATCCAGCTATGTCATCCGCGTCGCCGGTATCGAAACCGGTCGCGGGACCGCTCCCCCCGGGTCTGTGCTCGCACTCGGTGCAGGGCTGAACACGCTGCCGGGAACGGCTGTACACGACCCGGTCTTCGGCCTGGAAGGCAAGTGGATTCCCGCCGAGATGCGGCACAGCGCCGAATTCGCCGGGGCGACGGTCATCGATCGGGCGAGTGTCATCGTCACGCACTTGTCCAGCGTCATCCAATCCGCAGCGGCCCGGCTGCTCAGCCGGGAAGACGTGCGCCAGCTCACCGATGCGCTCAAACAGGTCTCGCCCGCCGCCGTCGAAGAGCTCACGCCGACGCTGCTGTCGCTAGCCGAGGTCCAGCGTGTGTTGCAGGGGCTGTTGGCCGAACGCGTGCCGATCAACGACCTTGCCCGCATCTACGAGGCACTCGCGCTGCGCGCCCGCGTGTCCACCGAGCCCGAGGGGCTCATCGAGGCGACGCGCTCCGCCCTCGGCCCCGCAGTCGCCTCCCGCTTCGCCGAATCGGGCACGCTACGGGTGATCATGCTCGAACCGCTGCTCGAACAGGCGATGCTCGAAGGCATGCGCCCCAGCGACGACGGCACTCAGATCGTGCTCGAACCGGATCGGATCGAGGCCGTCATCGCCTCGGTGCGAGAGGCGGTCGCGGCGGCGGCTGACGGCGGCGAGACGGTGCTGGTCTGTGCGCCCGCGCTACGAGCCGCCGTGCGCAGACTGGTCGCAGCGCAGACCGACGGGCTGCCCGTGCTCTCGTACACCGAAGCCAGCGCGGCGGGGCTGCCGATCCTCACCGTCGGGATCGTGCGTGACCAACCGATGCGGGCGGTCGAGGTGCCAGCGGGCACGCCCCAGTAGGCTGTGGGGATGCTGGTGTTGACGAGGCGGATCGGCGAGAGCGTGCTGATCGGCGGCGAGGTCACGGTCACCGTGCTCGACGTGAAGGGCGACAGCATCCGCATCGGGGTGGACGCCCCGCGTTCCACCCGCATCCAGCGTGCCGAGATCGTCGAGGCCGTCAGCGCCGAGAACGTCTCAGCGGTCGCGGCCGACCCGGGCCTCGAAAGCGCGCTGCGCGATGCACTCGCACGCCGTCGAGCGCCAGACGCGTGAACCGAACTCATCCTTTGTCGTCATGCCTGCATCGCCGTCGCCCGCCCGCGCCGTCGCACGCGTGAGCGTCGTCGGCCGTTCTTCGCCATCTTCGCCGGGTTCTACTTCTGGTGGCCGAGCCGGAATGCCGCGACGGTACGCCGATTACGCCCCGTCTGACGGATTCACCTGGATGAACCAGGTGTCCACGACCGGAGCCATGCTGCTGGGCTCGTCGATGATTCACTTCCTGTCCATCCCGAGGCGGCGCCCGTGCTTGTGTGACCGCGGTCACCGTGCCGGTCTAACGCACGCGCACGCGCCCGCACGGATCTAGCGCACGCGCCCCTGCCTGGCTGACGCACGCACGCACGGTCGCCTCTACCCTCTTTCGCGTGCACGCCGCCGAGGCCACAATAGGGTCCAGATGGCGCGTCGGCGGCGGGGCAACCAACCGGCGGTCACCACGGGAAGCTGTAGCCGATGCGCGCGGTCGAAGGCCGCGCGCCTCTTCTGGGGGATGACATGAGCGGTCCTGCGGGGTGGTATGACGACGGCAGCGGAAGGCGTCGATGGTGGGACGGGACGCAGTGGACCGACGCCACACTCCCGTCCGCAAAGAAGCACTCCGACCACGAACCGGTGCGCGGATGGATCAAGGCCACGGTCTCGGTGCTGGGACTCGCTGTCGTGGGCGCTCTCGTTTTGCTGGCGTTCACGACCGCACGCCATTGGACCGCGGTCGACGTCCCCGCCCACGCCGAGACCTTCCATACCGAGACATACGACACAGGCGCGGTCGATGTCATCGATGACGGCGTCAGCCCCTGCGACGAGGGGCAGGACTGGTCGATCTGCATCGATCGGATGGAGAATGAGTATGAGAGCGCCTGTCGCGACCAGAACGTGACGGACGCCGCCGCGAGCATCTGTGACGATTATCGCGACGATATCGAGCGCATGCGAGAGGCCGGGCAGGAAGGCGCCGTCGTCGGCACCGCAGGCACCTACGGCCATCTTGAGCAGACGCCGCACCTCGGCACGCGCACAGTGTCGAACCACGATGGTCGAAGCGCCATCTCCCATCCGGCCGTCTGCTATCTGGGCTTCATCGGCGAGTGCGGCGCGCCCCTGCCCGCCTCGGTGATCGCGGACCCCGTCCCCAGTTCGACCGCCGCCGCGCCGCAGACCACCGGGGACACCCCCGCCCTTTCCGACGATCGGGATGCGCGCACGCAGGCCATGCCCATCAACCCGGTCGCCGACGAAGAGATCGTCGAGGCCACAAGCCACGCGCTCACGATCGTCGGTGGGTTCTGGAGCGCCCACTTCGCCGAGCACTTCCCCGACATCGTCTACGTCGCCCCAACGAGCAACGGCGTCTACAACGCAGACAGTGAGCCTGGGTGCGGCGGCGGCGGCTCGGCGGGCGCGGACAATGCGTTTTACTGCCCCCTGGACAACACCGTGCAGTTCGGCATCGATCTGATGCGGGAGTTCTATTCCGCATCCGATGTCACCATGTACCTGATCGTCGGACACGAGTGGGGGCATGCGATCATCAACGAGGTCGATCCCGGTCTCGATGAGAACAAGGGTGAACTGCGGGCGGATTGCCTGGCCGCAGCCGCCCTGTACGGCGCCGTCGCCGACGGCACGCTCGAGTGGGAAGACGAGGACACCGCGGCAATTGCCGGCGCACTGACGGCACTCGCCGATACCAGCGAATGGACCACCGCGGGTGACCACGGCGATGCCCTCGACCGCAACGCCGCTTTCGAGGAAGGCCGCAAAGACGGGGTGGAAGCCTGCGTCGCCCCCGACTTCTGACCGCCGCCATCGCCGGGCCGGTCGGGGCTCTGTTACGGCGGAACCGCGCTGCCCGGCGTGTAGCCGAGCACGGGCTGCGCACCCATAGCCGAGAGCGGGCGGCGCACCCGCCGGGCGTTACTGCTCGAATCGACCGTTCGCTCGGCAGTCATTATGCTCGGACCGACCCCGCCCGCTCTCTCAGATCGCATCGCTATGCCCGAATCGCCGCCCGCCCGCGCCGTCACGCGCGTGAGCGTCGTCGGTCGCGGGCGCCTCGGCGCGGTGCTCGCGCCGGCGCTCGCGCGCGCCGGCTACACCGTGTACGGGCCGACCGGACGCGGCGACGAGATCGCCGACGCCGACATTGCGATGCTGTGCGTGCCCGATCGGCAGATTCGGGATGCCGCGGCCGCGGCATCGGCTCGCGCGCGTGTGGTCGGCCACACCTCTGGCGCCACCGGGCTCGACGACGTCGACTTCGGCCTCCACCCGCTGCAGACCTTCGCGGGCGGTGAAGAACCCGACGTGTTCGAGGGCATCGGCGCGGCGATCGGTGGGCGCACGCTGGAGGCGCGTGCACTCGCTCGCGATCTTGCCGCAGCGCTGGGCATGCACCCATTCGAGATCGCCGACGGCGACCGGGCGCTCTATCACGCAGCGGCGGCGTTCGCCTCGAACTTTCTCGTGACGCTCGAGGATGTCGCCGAGCGCGTGCTCACCAGTGCGGCACCCGGTTCCGACGCCCGCGCGCTGCTGGCCCCGCTCGTGCGCCGCACGGTGGAGAACTGGGCGGCGTCCGGAGCGACATCCGCCCTCACCGGACCGGTCGCACGCGGCGACCACGCCACTGTCGCCGCGCAGCGCACGGCACTCGCCGCCGAGCTGCCCGACCTGGTGCCGTTGTTCGACGTGCTCGTCGCCCACACCGGCACCCTCGCCGAACGGAGCCACCGATGAAGATCCTGCGCACTGTGGCCGAGGTGCGCACCGCCGTTCGTGATGTGCGCGGACGCGGCGGCACCGTCGGGCTCGTTCCCACCATGGGCGCCTTCCACGACGGGCACCTCTCGCTCATACGTGCGGCGCGCGCCGCACACGAACTGGTCGTGGTGTCGTTGTTCGTGAACCCGACGCAGTTCGGGCCGACCGAAGACCTCACCGCATACCCGCGCGACGAGCAGCGCGATGCGCAGCTTGCCGAAGCCGCGGGCACCGACATCCTGTTCGCACCGTCGGTCGCCGAGGTCTACCCCGCCGGCTTCGCCACCTCGATCCATGTCTCAGGCTTGACCGATGTGCTGTGCGGGGCGAGTCGACCCGGCCACTTCGACGGCGTGGCCACGGTGGTCACCAAGCTGTTCGGCATCGTCGCACCCGATGCCGCGTACTTCGGGCAGAAAGACGCCCAACAGGTGCTGGTCATTCGCCGGGTGGTGCGCGATCTGAACCTGCCGGTGCGCGTGGTCGCCTGCCCGATCGTGCGCGAGGCAGACGGGCTGGCGATGAGCTCGCGCAACGCCTACCTGGATGCCGCATCCCGCCAGCGCGCGACGGCGCTCAATCGCGCGCTCGACGCGGCGCAGCAGGCCGTCGCGCAGGGGCGCACCGGCGCCGCCGACGTGCTCACGGCGGCGCGGGCCGAGCTTGCCGCCGCCGGTATCGAACCGGAGTATCTCGACCTGCGCTCCCCCGACGACCTGTCCACGGTCGACGCCGTCGCGCCCGTGGCGCTGCTGGCGGTCGCCGCCCGCGTCGGGGCCGCCCGACTCATCGACAACAGATTGCTGGAGGCATCCCGCTGATGCGACGCACCATGTTGAAGTCCAAGATCCACCGCGCCCGGGTGACCGGCAGCGACCTGCACTACGTGGGCTCGATCACGGTCGATCCCGAGCTGCTCGAGGCGGCCGATATCCGCGAGAACGAGCAGGTGCACGTGGTCGACATCGACAACGGGGCGCGGCTGGTGACCTACACGATCCCCGGCGTGCGCGGATCGGGCGAGGTGCAGCTCAACGGCGCGGCCGCCCGCCTCGTGCACACCGGTGACACCGTGATCGTCATCTCATACGCCGAGCTCGACGACGCCGTACTCGACGCGTACGCGCCGGTGGTCGTGCATGTCGACGAGGCGAATCGTGTGCTCGCGGTCGACGATGAGCCCGGCGCCCTGCGCACCGTGGAAGTCTCGGCATGAGCGCGCAGCCCGCCGATCAGGCCCAGAAGATCACGTTCGAGACCCTCGCGCGCAAGAAGGCGGCACACGAACCCCTCGTGATGGTCACCGCCTACGACCACCCAGGTGCCCGCGCGGCCGAAGCCGCGGGAGTGGATGCCGTGCTGGTGGGTGACTCGGCCGCGATGACCGTGCTCGGCTATGCCAGCACCGTGTCGGTCACCGTCGATGAGCTGCTGATGCTCACCGCCGCGGTGCGCCGGGGACTGACCACGCCGCTGCTGGTCGGGGATCTGCCGTTCGGATCGTACGAGGCCAGCGACGAGCAGGCCGTGCGCACGGCGCAGCGGTTCGTGAAAGAGGCGGGATGCGACGCGGTCAAGATCGAACGCGGTGGCACGAGCGTCGACCGCGCCCGCGCCATCGTGGCCGCCGGCATCCCGGTCATGGGCCATGTGGGGCTGACCCCGCAGAGCGTCGGCGCGCTCGGCGGCTACCGCGCGCAGGGGCGCACCGCCGAGGCGGCACGCCGCGTCGCCGACGACGCGCTGGCCCTGCAGGATGCGGGATGCTTCGCGGTGGTGTTCGAGGCGATTCCCAGCGAGGCGACCGCGGCCATCGTGCCGCGGCTCACGGTGCCGGTGATCGGCATCGGCGCAGGGCCGGCCGCCGACGGCCAAGTGCTCGTGTTCCACGATCTGCTGGGCATCCACGACGGCCATCAGGCGCGTTTCGTCAAGCGCTACGCCGAGATCGGGCAGGCGACGATCGCGGGCATTCGGGCGTACGCCGATGAGGTGCGCTCGGGAGCATACCCCGCCACCGCGCACGGATACGGCATGGCCGCCGGCGAAGCCGACAAGCTGCGCGACGTGCTCGGGCGCTGAGCCGGCCCTCCCGCCTCAGCCCTTCACCGACCCCGCGGTCAGCCCGCCGATGATGTAGCGCTGCAGCGCGAAGAACAGTACGAGCACGGGGATCGCCGCGAGCACCGCCCCGGCGGCGAACAGCCCCCAGTTCGACGACAGCTGGTTCGAGACCCACTGGTACATGCCCACTGCGAGGGTCCAGTTGCCCTCAGAGACCAGCACGATCTTCGCGACGATGTAGTCACCGAACGACGCGATGAACGCCAGCAGGGCGACCACGGCGAGAATCGGAGTGACCAGCGGCATGATGATGCGCCAGAACACCTGCGCGTGGGTGGCGCCGTCGATCTTGGCCGACTCGTCGAGCTCGATCGGGATCGTGTTGAAGAACCCGTACATGAGGAACGTGTTCGTGCCGAGCGCTCCACCCAGGTACACGCAGATCAGCGCGATCTTCGAGTCGAGCCCGAGTGCGGGCACCACCTCGCCCAGGGCGAGCAGCATGAGGAAGATCGCCACGAACGCGAGCGCCTGCGGGAACATCTGGATGATCAGCAGCGCAGTCAGGCTTGTGCGGCGCCCACGGAACCGGAATCGCGAGAAGGCATATGCGGCGCACGCGCCCATGAGCACGGCACCGATCGCGGCGACACCGCCGATGAACAAGGTGTTGCCGTACCAGGTCCAGTACCGGGTGCCGGCCAGTGCGCGGAAGTTCGCGATGTCGAACACCTGGAAGATCTGGTTGCTGGCGGCCAGATTGCCACCCGGGTTGAACGAGGCCGAGACGACGTACACCAGCGGAAAGACCGCATAGAAGACGATGACGATGGCCAGCAGATACTTCCAACCGACCTCGAGCAGCCAACGTCGACGCTGCCCGGGACGACGGGGGTGGGATGCCGCGACCTGCGCGGTGGCGTGGGTGGTCACTGGAACTCCTCCAGCCTGCGGGTCTGCCGAAACGCGAGAGCGGCGATGGCGCCCACGACGATGAACACGATGATGGACAGGGCGCTGGCCAGACCGTAGTCGGCCTTGCCGCCCGAGACCCCGGAGATGTCCCAGATCGCCGAGATGAGGATGTCGGTGGCCCCGAGCGCGTACGGCGCGCCGGGTATGGCCGGCCCACCGTTGTTGAACATGTAGATGATCGTGAAGTTGTTGAAACTGAAGGCGAACGACGAGATCAACAAGGGTGCCGTGGAGACGAGAACGAGCGGCAGAAGGAGCGAGCGCATCGTGCGCCATCGCCCGGCGCCGTCGATCGAGGCCGCTTCCAGAACGTCGCCGGGAAGCGACTGCAGGGCTCCCGTGCAGACCAGGAAGTAGTAGGGGTAGGTCAGCCAGACGTTCACGAACAGCACGGCACCGCGAGCCAGCCACGGATTGCCGAGCCAGTCGATGTCGGCGCCGAAGAAGAAGAACTGGTTGATGACGCCGAACTCCGAGTTGAACATGCCACGGAACAGCAGCGCCGACATGAAGGCGGGGAATGCATACGGCAGGATGAACAGCGTGCGCATCGCCTTGCGCCCGCGCACCCGCGGGTCGTTGTAGATGATGGCGAACACGAGCCCGAGCGCGAATGGCAACAGCACCGACAAGATGGCGAACGCGAAGGTCCACGCCGTGACCATCCCGAGCGGCTTGAGCATGGTGGAGTCGGTGAAAAGGCGCAGGAAATTGTCGAATCCGACGTGCACGACCCAGCCGGTCGGCAGTTCGGTGCCGTCGTCGGAGCGGAACGTACCCGCCGAGGTCGCGTGATAGACGGTGCCGGTCGCCGTATCGGTGATCGTCTGGGCTGCGGCATCCCACGTCATCGTGGAGGTGTAGACGGCGCCCGACAAACCGTCGAGCGTGCGGATCGACCCGTCATTCGGATCGTCGGAGATCGGCACACGCAAGCCGACGACCTGCTGCTGCAGGGTCTGGTCGCTGATCAGTGCCTGCCGCGAGATGACCGTCCAGCCGGGAACCTCGGTCGGCGCGCTGGTGCCGGCCGCCTGCGCGCCCGAGACGACCTGCAACGGCTGGTCTTGGCTGCCGACCTTGACCGTGCCGTTGTCGTTGATGGCAAAGCCCAGCACGTCGCCGCGTTCGATGACGGCCAGCTGGTAGGTCGGCGAGCCCTCCACGCGACGCTCGCCCTGGCTCAGTGCCGCGCTGACGGCCTGGTCCTGGGTGCCGACGTGACCGGTGCCGTAGTTGGTGAAGGCGATGTAGGCGGTGTATCCGAAGATGAAGACCTGGAACACCAGAAGGAACACCAGCCCGGGCAGCAGATACTTCAGCGGGAGCGTCTTCTTAGTGAAGTAGACGATGTCGGCGGCGACCAGCAGAGCGATCGCGACGCCGAAGATGAGCCATGACTCGGCGCGGAACGCCTGGATGGCGGCCAAGATCCCCATCGCGTTGACCAGGGCCATCAGCACGAGCTTCACGAGGAAGCCCCAGCCGAGTCCGTCCCAGCGCCGCGCGAGCGCTTCGGGCGGGGTGAGGGCGCCTCGCGATCGCTGTGGGGCGACGGCGTGAACGGCTTCCTGCGACGACGGCATGTGCTCCTCCTGACGGCACTGTACGTGGAGATACCCGGGGGCGGGTCGGGCCCCGCCCCCGGGAGACTGATCAGCTGATCGCCTTCTCCAGGTCGGCGACCATCTTGTTCCAGGTGGTCTCGGGGTTGGCGCCGTTGATGATCTGCACCTGGGCGGCGTTCCAGAGGTCCCACACCGAGCCCATCTCGGGAATCGACGGCATCGGCACGCCGACCTTGGTCTGGGCGAGGAATCCGGCCGTGTTGGGGTCGGATGCCACATCGTTGGCCAGATCGGTCCATGCCGGGATGCGCGGGTCGGCCTCGTACAGTGCCTTCTGCGCGTCGTACGTGGCCAGGTAGTTCGTGAGGAACTCCTGAGCGACGAGCTGGTTCTTGCTCTGCGAGCTGATGTAGAAGCCCTGCACACCCACGAACGGCGAGGCGGTCTCGCCACCGGCCGACGGCACCGGGTTGACCTTGACCTTCACGCCCTTGGTCGTGAGAGCCTCGATTGCCCACGGGCCGGCGACGGTGTAGGCGGCCTTGCCTGCGGCGAACAGTTCGTTGTTGGTGTCGTAGTCGATGGTGGTCGAGATGATGCCGGTGCCCTTCTTGCCGTTGGCACCGAGCCACTTCGCGAACGCCACACCCTCGTCGCCGCCCATGCCGACCTGGTTCGTGTACGAGCCCGAGTCGTCTTGCACGAACACCGGGGCGCCGAACGACGTCTGGAACGGGTACATCGTGTAGGCGTCACCGGTCTGCCCGGCAGTCTGGATGACGAACGGCCGCTCGGCACCCGAGGCCTTGCCCTTGTCGATCATGTCGTCCCACGTGGCCGGGGCGTCTTCTCCCACCAGGTCGGTGTTCTGGATGAGGGCCACGGTCTCCAGCGAGTACGGCAGCGCGTACAGCTGCCCGTCGTAGGTCATCGCCTCGAGCGCGACCTTCTCGAACGACGAGGCCTTGTCGCCGAGGTCGATGGTGGAGACGACACCGGCCGACACCAAGGCGCCGAGCCAGTCGTGCGCGCCGATGGTGATGTCGGGGCCCGAACCGGTGGGCACCTGATTGATGAAGTCGTTGCGGATGTCGTCGAAGTTCTTCTGGACCAGCTCGATCTTCGCGCCGGTCTCTTCTTCGAATGTCTTGGCCGCCGCCTCGATCGCCGGCTTGCGGTTCTCGTCGGTCCAGATCGTGAGCGTGACGCCGGTGGCGTCGATCGCTGTCTGTGTGTCCGTCGGCTGCGCGGTGCCGCCTCCGCCGCTGCAGCCGGCCAGGAGCACGGCCGTCGACGCGAGGGCGACGATGCCGATTCCCATCTTTCGCATTTTCGGTTCCTTCCGAGTTGTGCGCGGCGGCTTTCTGACCGCCCACGCAGTGTGGTGGGTGTTACGCATGAGGAGAGCGGATGACGGCGACCCCGCCGGCTGCGATCTCGAGATCTCCGTCTGCCTGGGTTGTCGAAACGAGATCGACACCGGTCGCCGGCAGGCGCACAGGGTGGTCGCCGTGGTTGATCGCGACGATGTAGTCGACCTTGTCGGCACGACGTGTCACGACCTCCAAGCCGGCGGGCAGATCCGACCGAGACAGACCGGCATCGGCGTAGACGGCCGCCAGCACGGCAGCCAGTCCCGCCCGGTCGAGGCGGGTGCTCAGGTACCAGCCGACCCCCGCGCCGCAGGTATTGCGAGTGATGGCGGGACGGCCCGCGCCGGGCCCGTCGACATACCTCGCGAGCGTCTCGGCGGTGGTCGTCACAAGGTCTTCCTGCCAGGCGTCGGCGCTCAGTTCACGCCCCGCCCAGTCCAGTCGGCACGTCTCGCCCGCGCGCAGTGGCAAGAACTCCTCGACCCGCAGACCGAGCGATGGCTCGAGAGGGGCGCCGAATCCGCCGGCGTGCACAGCGTCGTTCTCGTCGACGATGCCGGAGAAGAACGAGACCAGCAGTGTGCCGCCCGCCGCCACATAACGGTTGAGGTTGTCGGCATCGGCCCCGCGCAGCAGATACTGCGCCGGCACGACCACGAGCTTGTAGGCGGAGAGATCCTGACCGGGCAGCGCGAAATCGACCGTGACCCCGTCGCGCCACAGTTGCTCGTAGAACGCGCGGGTGCGCTCTTTGTGGGTGACATCCACCGAAGGCCGCCACTCCTGGTCTTGCGCCCAGAACGACTCGAAGTCCCACAGCACTGCGGCATCCGCCACCACCCGCGCACCGCACACCTCGCCCAGCCGGCCCAGCACGTCACCGAGCTCGACGACCTCGCGCCAGACGCGCGAACCGGTGCCGGCGTGCGGCACCATCGCCGAGTGGAACTTCTCTGCCCCCGAGCGCGAAGCACGCCACTGGAAGAACAGGATCGCATCGGCGCCGCGACCCAGGTGCGTCAGCGAGTTTCGGGCCATCTCACCGGGGCGCTTGGCGATGTTGCGCGGCTGCCAGTTCACTGCCGAGGTGGAGTGCTCCATGAGAATCCACGGTTTGCCGCCACCGACGCTGCGGGACAGGTCGGCGGCCATCGCCAGCCCGATCTCGGCCTCGGTGTCGGCAGCCCACAAATAGTGGTCGTCTGAGACGATGTCGACCTCGCGGGCCCACGCCCACAGGTCGGTGGTCCAGCTCTGGTTGGCCATGAAGTTCGTCGTGATCGGCTGCGATGCGTGCGCGCGGATGGCGTCGCGTTCGGCGATGAAGCACTGCCGCAGCTGGTGATCGGTGAACCGGCTGAAATCCAGTCGCTGCGCGGGGTTTATCACCGACGGAGCGGCCGCGGGCGCGCCGATGTGCTCCCACGCGGTGTAGTGCTGGCCCCAGAATGCGGTGCCCCACGCGGCGTTGAGGGCATCGAGGGTGCCGTACTTCTCGCGCAGCCAGTCGCGGAACGCGTGCACCGACTGTTCGGAGTAGTCCTCGCCCACCGGCACGCCGTATTCGTTGTGCACGTGCCAGAGCACGACGGCCGGGTGGGAGCCGTAACGCTCGGCCAGAGCCGTGGCGATACGCACGATGGCCGCACGATATGCCGGCGACGAGTGCGACGCCATCCCCCGCGCACCAAAGCCCATGACGGTGCCGTCGGCGGTGCGGACGCGGGCTTCGGGATGCTGCGCGAAGAACCAGGCCGGCGGTGACGCAGTGGGCGTGCCGAGGTCGACGTGGATGCCGTTCTCGTGCAGCAGATCGAGCACCTCATCAAGCCAGCTGAAGTCGAAGACGCCTTCACTGGTCTCGACCAGCGCCCAGGCGAAGATCCCGACGCTGACGAGATTGACGCCGGCCTCGCGCATCAGCGCGACGTCGTCACGCCATGTCTCGCGCGGCCACTGCTCCGGGGTGTAATCGCCGCCGTAGGCGATGCCCTCGAGAGCGGGCCAACGGGGTTCGGGCGTCATGATGCTCCAGCGGATCGTCGGACTGTGACCGGTCCCAGTCTGGGCTGAGCGGCCAGGTTTGGCAAATGGCTTCTGCGCCATCGTTACGCAACTGTGATCGGTCACAGTCACGTGAGTGGGGGATGCTGCAGCCGCGCGCTGTCGCGGTAGAGTCACTGCCGTGGAGGAGCGCGTGAAACGGCCGACGATCCGCGATGTCGCCGCGGCATCCGGTGTCTCGCGGGGCACTGTCTCGCGGTTCATCAACGGCGGTCACTGGGTCTCGCCCGACGCGCGGGCCGCGATCGAAGACGCGATTGCGCGCACCGGATACACCGCCAACCACCACGCACGCAGCCTGGCCACCGGCCGTGCCCAGTCCCTTGCGTTCCTGGTGACCGAGCCGCAGCAGCTGTTGTTCGCCGACCCCACTTTCGCGCGATTGCTCAAGGGCGCCGCCGAGGCGCTCGCACAGCGATCGATGACACTCGTGCTGCTCGTGGCATCCACTCCCGCCGAACGCAAGACCGTCACGCACTTCGTGCAAGCCGGACACGTCGACGGCGTGCTGCTGATCTCTTCGCACGAATCCGATCCCCTGCTCGAGAAGCTCGTGAACGCCGGCATCCCCACCGTCAGCTGCGGCATCCCCCTCGGACACGATGTCGAGGTGGGCACCGTGTCTGTCGAAGAGGAAGAGTCAGCGCGCACCATGGTGCGCTACCTGCGCGAGCGCGGATACCGGCGTCTGGCCATGATCGCCGGCCCACCCGACACCCCGGGTGGGCGTTACCGCCTCGAGGGATTCCGCGACGAGCTCGGTGACGATTTCGATCCCGACCTCGTCGAGACCGGGGATTACTCGGTCGCATCGGGCGTGCAGGCGCTGAACTCTCTGCTGCGCCACGATCGCGACTTCGACGCCGTCTTCGCGGCGAACGACCTTATGGCGGCGGGCGCGATCTCGGCACTGAAGCAGGCCGGCCTGCGCGTGCCCGACGACGTCGCCGTGGCCGGCTTCGACGACTCGGGACTGGCCGAGACCAGCGATCCCGGCATCACCACGATGCGTCAGCCGTGGGAGCAGATAAGCGCCGAGATGGTCACGCTGCTGCTCGAGGTGATCGAGGGCGCGCCGCCGCGAGCGGTGACATTGCCCACCACGCTGGTGCGGCGACAGAGCGCCTGAACTCGGCGCTGCGCGCGCGGTGCGTTGTCGCGCACCGGTGGTCCGGCGCCGCGCTTGCCTGCGGCGCCGCGCTTGCCTGCGGCGCCGGGCTTGGCCTGCGGCACCGGGCTTGGCCCGCGGCGCCGGGCTTGGCCCGCGGCGCCGGGCTTGGCCCGCGGCGCCGGGCTTGGCCCGCGGCGCCGGGCTTCAGTCGTCGCATATGGCCCCTCCACGCGCCCAGCGGGGGCCATACGTGACGACCGAAAACCAGCGCCCCCGTTCAGTCGTCGCATATGGCCCCTCCGCGCGCCCAGCGGGGGCCATACGTGACGACCGAGAACCTGCACCCCCGTTCAGTCGTCGCATATGGCCCCTCCACCCGCCTCACGGGGGCCACACGTGACGACCGAAAACCCGCACCCCCCGTTCAGTCGTCGCATATGGCCCCTCCGGCACACAAACGGGGGCCATATGTGACGACTGAATGCACCGTACGTTGGCCCGCCGCACAACCCCACCGCACGACCCCACCGCAGACGCGCCCCGCCGCAACCACGCCCGGCCCCGCCGCACCGCGCCCACCGCAGACGCGCCCCACCGCAACCACGCCCGGCCCCGCCGCACCTCACCGCACCGCGCCGCGCCGCGTCGCGTCTGCGATGATGGCACCATGCGCACGATCCTCAACATCATCTGGGTGATCTTCGCCGGGTTCTGGCTGTTTCTCGGATACGTCGCAGCAGGCGTGCTGCTGTGCGTTCCGATCGTCACGATTCCGTGGGCGATAGCGTCGTTCCGCATCGCGAACTACTCGCTGTGGCCGTTCGGCCGGCAGCTCGTCGACAAGCAGGCGACGGGAGTGTTCGCCTTTCTCGGCAACGTCGTCTGGGTCATCCTCGCGGGGTGGTGGCTTGCGATCGCGCACATCGTGTCGGGCCTGGCCCTGTGCATCACGATCATCGGCATTCCGATGGCCATCGCCGACTTCAAGCTCGTGCCGGTCTCGCTCATGCCCCTCGGCAAGCAGATAGTGCCGACGCGATAGCTCAGACCCGCTCGGACACCGACCCCACGAACTCGGCAACCGCAGACTCGCCCCGCGTAACGATCACGACTCCGGTCAACACGTGCGCGGCGGCGACATCGTCGGTGCCACCGAGCCCGAGCCCCCGACATCGCAACGAAAGCGCCGCGACGAGCGCGACCGGTAGACCGAGGCCCTGGTGCGGGATGCCGCACGCGATCGCTATCGAATGGGCGGTGTGGGTCCCCCTGGCGCACCCGGGCCACCCGGCGCGCCCGGTCCACCCGACGCACCAGGTCCACCCGGTCCACCCGACGCACCAGGTCCACCCGGCGCACCCGGTCCACCCGGCGCACCCGGTCCACCAGGTCCACCCGGCGCACCTGGATAGCCCGGCCCGCCCGGATAGCCCGGCGGGAACGACGCCGCGCGCCGCGCGCGCTCGGCGTCAGCGAGGAGCACGCCGTTTTTGACCGCGGTGCGCATGATGAGATAGCCGATCCACAGCATCAGAGCGATGGTGCCGAGGTAGACGATCACGATGACCACGAAGACCCCGAAGCCCAGGCCGTACATTCCCGAATAGTCGTTCATGGCGCTCACCCTAGTGGCGCCGCCCTACGCACGACAGGGCATGCCGGACTGGCTGACCGGGGCACGCCCCGCGTGAGATGTCAGTCGAACGTGACGACGACCTTGTCTGCGGCGCCCGGAGTCTTCGCCAGCTCGAGTGCGTCGAGGGCCCTGTCGAAGGGAAGGGTGTCGCTCACGATCAGCGCATACTTCTCCCAGTTCTCGATGATGTCGTCGGTGACTTCGAAGATCTCGGTCGGATAGGCGACGGACCAGACGATCGTCAGCTCGGTGGGCAGCAGGTTCGGAAAGTCGAGTTCCACCGGTTTCTTGTGCACCGCCACGATCCCGAGAGTGGCGCCGTGCTTGGCCAATCCCGCCGCCGTCTGCACCACGGACGGCACGCCGGCGGCATCGAGGAAGACGTCTGTTCCCGAACGGGTGCCGTGCACGATCGCGCTCGTCCCGTCACCGTGAAGCTCCACGAGCCGGGCAACGACATCCTCTTCGGCGGAGTTGATGACCGCGTCGGCACCGATCTCAAGGGCCTTGTCGAGTCGCGAGGAGATGATGTCGACAACGACGATGTGGCCGGCACCGCGACGACGATATCCCAGAAGCGCGCCAAGCCCGATCGGACCGGCACCGAAGATGACGATCTTGTCGCCGGGTTCGGGTTGCGTGCGGTTGACGGCGTGATAGGCGACAGCCATCGGCTCGTTCAGTGCCGCCACGTGCCACGGGATGTGATCCGGAATGACCTTCAACTGCTTTCCCGGTTCGAAGTCCTTCACGAGCACATATTCCGACAGCGCGCCCTGCGCGCCGCCCGAGCCGAGATAGCCGTCCACGAACGCGGTGGTGTCGATCACGACGTGATCCCCGACCTCGATGCCGCTCACTTTTGAGCCGATGGCAGCGACCTCTGCCGCCGGCTCGTGCCCGAGCGGCGTGGCACCCTCGCGCGGGGGAATCCCACCCACCTGGGTATAGAACGCGTCCGAACCGCAGATGCCGCATGCCTTCACCGTCAGCAGCACATCGTGGTCGCCCGTGACCGGCGTGTCGATGTCGACCCAACCGTTGGTGCCGGGGCCGGTGACGTAGACGGATTTCATGACGGTCTCCTCCGCTTCGGATGCACGCCTTGCCGGCGCAGTCTCATGCTATTCGCTAAATCGAATTAGTACCAGCTACCATCGGGACATGGCCGACACACCCGCGTCGCGCGCGACCCTCAGAGATGTCGCGCGCGAGAGCCACGTGTCGCCCGCGACCGTGAGCTTCGTTCTGAACGAGACCCCCGGTCAGTCGATCTCGCCCGAGACCAGCCAGCGAGTCCGTGAGGCCGCGCGGCGGCTCGGCTATCGTCCGCATCACATCGCTCGCGCCCTTCGAGAGGGAGCCTCGCGCACGGTCTTGCTCAGCACCGCGGGCCTGCCTTCCGGACGCAGCCTGGACAGCTTCATCTCAGGGCTCGAAGACGAGCTGCGATCGTACGATCACGCTCTGCTCGTCGCGCACGGACGCGAAGGGGGCAGCATCCATCCCGAGGTCATCGACGCCTTCGCGCCCCGTGCGATCTTGGACCTCGGAGTGGTCTATACCGGTGACGACGCCGGCTGGGAGGGAGGCTGGATCGACGGCTTGGCCGCGCATGTGTTCGCCCAACTGCACTATCTCGCCGATCGCGGCCATCGTGAGATCGCCATCGCCATGCCGACGACAGGCGTCACCGCGCGCTTTGCCTCGCTGCGTCTCGATCATGCACGCGAAGCGGCGCGGACACTTGGCCTGCGGCCGCCCGTCGAGGTCGATGTCGGTGACGATCGGGATGACGCCGGCGCGGCGCTCACGGCGATGAGGATGCGGCATCCGTCGGTGTCCGCGATCGCCGCATTCGACGACAACACGGCACTGATCGCCCTCAGCGCTCTCGCCGAACTACGGGTGGATGTGCCCTCAGAGATCGCCGTCATCGGCTTCGATGACGACCGCTACGGCGCACTCTGGCATCCTTGCCTGACGACGGTGCACATCGATGCCGAAGCATACGGTCGCCGCGCCGCTCGTGTCGCGCTCGGACGTGACCCGGGCACCACCCAACCTGCGCCGACACAGATCATCCGTCGCGATTCCGCGTAGCGCCGCGCCTGTGATGTGTCCCAGCTGCGTGAGCGCGGCCTCGATGTGTCACGGGCAGAGTGACGGTGACACTTCGGAGCACAGCCGAGCCTGCCGACGTGAACTCGCCCGCGCCCGCTAGCTCGGCCGCCATCCCTGCTCGTCGCGGATCGCCCCCGCTATCCGGCGACTTATCTCGCGCAACTGCCGGGTCTGGGATTGCGTCAGCACATCCAAGACCAGCCGATGAACCGTCTGCACGTGACCCGGCGTCGCCTCGTCGAAGACCGCCATCCCGGCATCGGTCAGACTCGCCAGGGTGGAGCGCCCGTCGTCGGGATCGGCGACGCGACGCACCCACCCCCGCGCTTCAAGTCGGGATGCCGCACGCGACAAACGCGAGAGTGAGCTGTTCGCATACCCGGCGAGCACGCTCATGCGAAGAGTCCTGTCAGGGGCATCGGCGAGCGCGAAAAGGATGCCGTATTCGAAGTGCGTCAGGTGAGAGTCACGCACGAGCTGAGCATCGAGCGCGGCTGGCAGCCACTCCAAGACGGTGGCCAGCGCCGACCACGTCTCCAGGTCATCCGCGCTGAGAACGGCGGCACGTTCGAGATCGGGCATGCGTGAAGACTACGCGACCAACGACCCCTTTCACTTGAACAAGCAAGTGAATACAGCTAGATTCACTTGACTGCGAAAGTAAACGACCGACGAGTACGGGAGCGACATGGACCTGAGATTGACCGGCAAGAAGACCTTCGTGAGCGGATCGACGCAAGGCATCGGATACGCCATCGCGAAGGCCCTCGCCACGGAAGGTTCTTCCGTCATTCTCAATGGGCGCACCGCCGAGCGCGTCGAGGCCGCGGTCGGCAAGCTCGCCGCCGCAGTCCCCGGTGCCGATGTCTCGGGCATCGCGGCCGACTTCGAAGACCCCGAGGCCGTTCAGCGACTGCTGCCGCGGCTCGATGACATCGACATCCTCGTGAACAACCTCGGGCTCTTCGAGCTCAAGGCCTTCGAAGATGTCACCGACGCCGATTGGCATCGCGTCTTCGAGGTCAACCTGATGAGCAGCATCCGCCTTTCTCGATACGTGCTGCCCCGCATGCTGGCCGCCGGCCGAGGACGCATCATCTTCATCAGCAGCGAATCTGGGGTCAACGTTCCCGCCGACATGGTGCACTACGGCGTGACGAAGGCGGGCATGATCGCCCTGAGCAACGGGCTGGCCAAGCTCACTCGTGGCACCGCCGTGACCGTGAACACGATTCTCGGCGGCCCGACCTACTCCGACGGCGTCGCCGCATCCATCCACGAGATCGCACAGGCGCAGGGGATGCCGGCCGACGAGGTGAAGGCGGCGGTGATCGGCGCCAACCAGACGACGCTGCTGCAGCGGTTCATCGATCCGGATGAGATCGCCCAGCTCGCGCTCTACCTGGCCAGCCCGCTCTCATCCGCGACGAACGGGGCGGCTCTGCGCGCCGATGGCGGGGTGCTCACGGCGATGCTCTGAGTCTCAGATCGCATGATCATGGATGCCGCTGGACAGCGTCGTCCCGTTGAGTTCGAGGTAGAGCTGCCGCTCGGTGACCGACACCGTCATGGTGTTGCGCCGCTCGAGCACGGCGGCCGCGTCGTCGACGAAGCCGCGGTCAAAGCTGTGCACGACGATCTCGTCGGCGCGGTGGATGGTCTTTCCCGCCCACTGCGCGATCACCTTGGCGGGATCACGGTGGGTGTACACCACGGTGCGATCGGCGAGCTTGCTGCCGAAGTGCAGGCGAGCGGCATCCGGAGACCCCACTTCGATCCAGGCGGTCACCGCCCCCGTTCTGTCGCGCACCAGCACCGCCGGCTCGTCGGCCGACGCTATTCCCTCGCTGAAGGCGATGCCCTCTTCGAACTCGAGGCAGTACGCCAGTACCCGGGTGATCATGAACGCGTCGGTCTCAGAGGACTGCCGTGCCACGCGCAGCGTGATCTCTTCGTAGACGCCGCGGTCGACGTCTGCCAGGTACACCGCGAATGTGTGGATGACTGCGCCGATGGCCATGATGATCGAGTCTAGGCAGTCGCTGCCTGCGGCCTGATCCTGCCACGCATGAACGGGAGCGCCGGTGCGCGGTACACGAGCGTCAACGGGTCACCCGGCTCTACTGAGAACTCTGCCTGACCGAAGTGCCACAACCGATTGAACAGGAAGGCGCCGATCACGACGGTCTCGTCGGATGGCACCTGCCAGGTGCCCACTCCCCACTGCACGGGGTGCCCGCGCCCGGCGATGACGACCGTGGGTCTGACCCCGGCGTAGAGGGCGAACCATGGCTTGCGCAGGGTCAGTTCGATGCGGCGTGTGGGCACCTGACCATCATCTCGCGAAGCGCAGCGTCGTCAGTTGGAAAGCCCGCAGGCGCACCGTGACGGCACCCTCGACCGAGCGCACGATCGCTTCCCCACCGACCGTGCGCTCGAGCAGATCGACCTGTGCCACTTTCGTCCAGGCGAAGCCTGGGCGCAGATCGGCCGACCTGGCGGTGCCGAAGCCCTCATAAACGCGCACGATGACGTCGCCAGAGCCGTCGTCGGCGAGCTTGACGGCCTCGACGATGACGCCGGCGCCCTCGACCGACAGCGCCGACTCGATCTGCGCTCCGCCGCGCAACGCGACCGGCGGCAGGTTGAGCCGGAACCCGTGGTGCACAGCGGCGCCCACATCGGCGCCCGGCGCGATCGACACTCGAAACTCGTGCGCGCCCTGATCCGCCTGCGGGTCGGGGAACAGCGGCGCGCGCACGAGCGTGACGCGCGCGGTCGTCGTCCGCCCGCCGGCGGCTCCACCGGGGCGATGCACATCGTGCCCATAGCTGGAATCGTTCGCTATCGCGACGCCGTAGTCCCCTTCGGCCAGACGGATCCAGCGGTGCGCGACGGTCTCGAACTTCGCGGCATCCCAGGTCGTGTTCGCGTGCACGTCGCGCGCGATGTGTCCGAACTGGATCTCGGACTCGGCCCGCTCGGCGCGCAACTGCAGCGGAAACGCGAGCTTCAGCATCCGCTGCCGCTCATGCCAATCGACGCGCACCGTGACATCGAGCGCGCCCGTCTCACCGTCGACCCGGTACTCCTGCTCCACCCGCGAGGCGCCGAACGTGCGCGTGACGACAAGCCCCGCGCCGTCGTCGCTGACGCCGATCACATCGACATCGAGCAGTTCGGTGACCAGGGCGAAGTCTTCGTGATCGATGTTCCAGGCATCCCAATCGCGCGGAGTGTCACGGAACAGCTGCAGGACGCCGAGCGGGTGGGATGCCGCGACCAGCTCGCGCGCGGCATCCCGGTCCCGCCCGCCCACGACGATTCCCCGCGCATCGATCGTCCATATCGTACGCGGGTGCTCGAAGACCCACTCATCGCCCACCGGACGCGGTTCGATCACCGGGGCGGGCGGCGCGACGGCAGCCCCCATCGCCGCCACGCCGCCCAGCGTCACCGGCGCTGCGTTGGCCGTCAGTGCCAGATCCCCCGGCCCGGCCAGCGCAGAAAGCGCCGCGGTGATGATCTCGTGCAGCTCCCGCTCGACGCGTGCGTAGGTGCGCTCGGCCTCCTGATGCACCCATGCGATCGAAGTGCCGGGCAGGATGTCGTGGAACTGCTGCAGCAGCACCGTCTGCCACAGCGACCGCAGCCGCTCCGTCGGATACTCCGCCTCCACCCGCACCGTGGCCAGCGTCGCCCACAGCTCGGCGGCGCGCAGCAGGTGCTCGCAGCGCCGGTTGCCGCGCTTCGTGCGCGCCTGCGCGCTGTACGTGCCGCGGTGGTACTCCAGGTACAGCTCTCCCGACCACACCGGCGGGTGGCGGTACTCGGCCTCGGCGTCGCGGAAGAACTGCTCGGGCGAGGCCAGCCGCACCTTCGGCGACCCCTCCAGGTCGGCGGTGCGCCGCGCGGCGGCGATCATCTCCCGGGTGGGCCCGCCTCCCCCGTCGCCCCACCCGAACGGCACGAGTGACATCGACGCCTCGGCCTTCTCGGCGAACTGCCGCTCGGCGCGGGCGAGCTCGGCGGCCGACAGTTCGGCGGTGTAGGTGTCGACGGGCGGGAAGTGCGTGAACACCCGCGTGCCGTCGATGCCCTCCCACAAGAAGGTGTGGTGCGGCATCCGGTTCGTCTCGTTCCACGAGATCTTCTGCGTGAGAAACCACCGCGAGCCCGCCTCGGTGATGATCTGCGGCAGCGCGCCGGAGTACCCGAACGAGTCGGGCAGCCACACGTCGAGCGGTTCGACGCCGAACTCTTCGATGAAGAAGCGCTTGCCCTCGATGAACTGCCGGGCCAGCGCTTCGGACCCCGGCATGTTCGTGTCGGACTCGACCCACATGCCGCCCACCGGCACGAACCGGCCGCTGCGCACGGCATCGGCGATGCGCGCGAAAAGCCGGGGGTAGTACTGCTTCATCCAGGCGTACTGCTGCGCCGACGATGCGGCGAAGACGAAGTCGTCGTCGCGGTCGATCAGGTCGAGCACGTTCGCGAAGGTCCGGGCGACCTTGCGCACCGTCTCGCGCACCGGCCACAGCCACGCGGAGTCGATATGCGCATGCCCGGTGGCGTAGACGACGTGACTGGATGCCGCGGCCGGCGCCGCGAGCACGTCGGCCAGCTGCGCCCGCGCATGCGGCGCCGTGCCGGCGACATCGTCGGGGTCGAGCGCATCGACGGCTCGCCCGAGGGCGGCGAGCACGCGGGCGTGCCGGGTGCGCTGCGGATCGAGCTGGTCGACGAGACCGCGCAGTGCCCAGACGTCTTGCTCGAGCTCCCAGACCTGGCGGTCGAGCAGTTTCAGCTCGCACTGCCGCAGCTGGTAGATCGGCTCGGTTCCCGCGGTCGCCGCATCACCCAGCGGCGTGGGCTCGAAGGTGAATTGCCCTGCAACGCTGGGGTTGCCCGCCGCCTCGATGTACAGATCGAGATGCGCCGCCTCGACGGGCACCGTGGCGTTGCGCGGCTCGATGGCCTTCACGATCGACCCGTCGGGGCGGTAGACGAGCGCCTCGGCCTGGAAGCCCGGCTGAGACGAATCGAATCCGAGGTCGACGCACAGTTCGACGCTTGTGACCGGTGTCTCGAGCCATTCGGGTGGCACGTCGCCGGTGACGTGGAACCACACGGTGCCCCAGGGCCGCCCCCAGGCGGTGCCGACGTCGAATGGCGCGAACTCCTGGCTCGCGGCATCCTCGAATCGAACCGGCTCGCCGGGCACCTCCCACGCGGTGACCGTCACCGGTTCGCTGGCCCGGTACCGTGCCGGAACGAGCCGATCGCGGGTGATCCGGTCGATGCGCTTGAGAGACAGCTTGTCGTTGTGGTGCATTCGTTTCCTGTCGTGATGGGGGATGCTGCGCCCAACTCGTCCTCTGCCGATTCAGCGATCACGGGCGGATCGCACGGCGGCATCGAGCCGGGCGGCGTTGTCATCGTGAATCGAGAAGATCTCACCATCGACCGTCAGCGTGGGCACACTAAGACACTGCGGCCGCGATGCCCACGATCAGCAGCACGAGCACGAGCGCGATCAGCAGGAACGGCCATACGAAGCGCAGGTATTTGTTGTACCCGACACCGGCGATGGCAAGCCCGCCGATGACCACGACGTTCGTGGGCGAGAACAGCAGCATCAGGCCGTGCCCCATCTGAAACGCGGTGATCGTCAGCGCGCGCTGCACGCCGGCGAAGTCGGAGAGCGGGGCCAGCAATGGCATCGCGAGAGTCGCATGCCCCGACGACGAAGGGATGAGGAACGCGAGCGGCATGTTCACCAGCGCGACGATCGTCGTGAACACCGCCGCCGAGGTGCCGGTGACGATCTGCTCCATCGCATGGAGCACCGTGTCCAACGTCTCGGTGTTGTTCATGATGACCGCGACCCCCCGTGCCAGCACGATGACGATCGCGGGTCCGATCATGTCCGCCATGCCCTGCTGGATCAGGCCGACGAGCTTCTTCTCACCCATCCGCGCCACGACCCCAACGACGATCGCCCCGAGAATGAAGAGCATCGCCAGTTGCGGGAACCACCAGTCCAGCTGGAACCAGA
Organism: Microbacterium protaetiae; assembly: GCF_004135285.1. Taxonomy (NCBI): domain Bacteria; kingdom Bacillati; phylum Actinomycetota; class Actinomycetes; order Micrococcales; family Microbacteriaceae; genus Microbacterium; species Microbacterium protaetiae. The sequence continues at coordinate 1,850,996 of NZ_CP035494.1, read as the reverse complement.
ATGGATTCGCACCGGCCACTTCATGATCGAGGTCATCTGCGGCCCCGGTCGTGGCGCCGAAGATGGCCGACCACGGGATGACCGAGAAGATCATCAGGAGGAAAACGAACGCCGTGATTGCCAGCACCCACCGCTGCGTCGCGCTGGTTTTCGTCGCGACCTCCGCGGAGGGCCCCGCCGCACCGTCGTCGTCGTGGGCCGGGGACCAGAACCCGCCGATCGATTTCGAGGGGTCGCGACGCACCCGGTTCGCGTAGCGAATGACGAACAGCACCGCGAGAGCGGTGAGCACGGTCCAGATCACCACCCGCAGCCCGATGCCGTCGCCGATCGACACCTCCGCCTCGCCGGAGGCGACCCCGATCGAGAAGGGATTGACCGTCGAGGCCATCGAACCCACCAATGCCCCGAGCACGATCGTTCCCACGGCGGTCATCCGGTCGTAGCCGATCGCCGACATGAGCGGCAGCAGCAGGGCGTAGAAGCCGAACGTCTCGACGGAGAAGCCCATGGTCGACCCGAGCAGTGAGAAGAGCACCATGATCACTGCGATGAGGATCCACCCTCGGTTGCCCAGACGCTTCCCGAGGCTGGCGACGGCCACCTCGAGTGCACGAGTCGAGAAGCTCACCGAGATGAACGCGCCCAGCGCGAGGATGAACAGGACGACACCGATCGACCCGAACATGCGGCCGGCGTTCTCGGTGTCGACGATCCCACCGTTGTCGATGATGCCGTAGGCGCCGTTGATAGGCGAGAGAAGCAGTTGCGCAACACGGTCACCGAAGCTGAGCGTGGAGTCGACCCGCTGGTAGCTTCCGGCGATGAGCGAGCCGTCGGCGTCCGTCGCATAGCGACCGGCCGGGATGAACAGCGTCGCGATCCACACGCCGACCGCGACCACCCCGAGCACGGTCACCGCAGTCGGGAAGCCGCGCCGCTTGTTCCCCGAGCCGTCTCCATCCGCGCTCGCGGGAGGCGCCTGCGGCGGTGTGCTCCCCTCGTCGAGGGCGGCGTCTTCTGCGGGGCGGGATGAGGTCGTCACTGTGCACTCCTCGCAGCGAATTCGGTGAGGAACAACGCACACGCAAGGGTGGCGCTTCGCAACTCCGAGATCAGCACGCGCTCGTTCGGCGCGTGGATCTGGGCGAACGAGTCCGTCGCCCCGAACATGACCTGCTCCGAGTCGGGGAGCCCGTCGGCGAGCGCCAGGACGATCGGGATCGACCCGCCGCCGGCGGCAAGGACCGGTTCGCGCCCCCAGGCGGAGGTCAGCGCCGCCTTGGCCGCATCGAAAGCGGCCCCCTCCGTTCGCACCGCGACCCCGTTGCCGGCCTCTCCCGCCGTGACGGTCAGCGGGATGCCGAACGGGCGCTGCGCACGAAGGTGCGCGATGAGCGCCTGTTGCGCTTCGTGCGCATCCTGCCGCGGGTGCACCCGCAGGTTGAGGGTGGCCTTCGCGTGGGCTGCGACGGCGTTCATCGGCGCCGTCGTGGGTGGGGCGTCGAATCCGGTCACCGTGATGGCGGGGCCGGACCAAATGCGTTCACCGAGCCCGCCGGTGCCTTGCAACGGGATGCCCGCCAGCGTCTCGGACAGCGCGCGGAACTCCTCGTCGGTGTACGCCTCCCCCGCCCATCTTTCCCGGCGTAGCCCCGGGACGGCGACGTCTCCGTGCTCGTCGTGCAGGGTCGCGAGTGCGTGCATCAGTGCGATGCGTGCATCCGGTGCGGCACCGCCGAACTGCCCCGAATGCTTGTCGCCGGCCAACGTGCGCACTTCGAGGTGCACTTCGGCCGAGCCACGCAGAGCGACGGTGAGCGTGGGAGCACCGACGCGAAGGGAGCCGACGTCGGCGATGACCATGGCATCGGAGGCGAACAGCTCCGGATGGGAGAGCGGGTAGAGGTCGAACGGTGAGCCGATCTCCTCCTGCCCTTCGATGATCACGGTGACGTTCACCGGGAATACACCGCCGAACACGCGCAGCGCACCGACGATGGCGAGGATGTTCGCCTTCGAATCGGCCACCCCGCGCCCCGCGATCTGACCGTCGCGTTCGGTCGGCGTGAATGCGGGCGTGCGCCACAGCGCCTCGTCGCCCGCAGGCACGACGTCATAGTGTGTGTAGAACAGCACGGTCGGCGCCCCCGCCGGCCCGGCCGCGCGGCCGATCGCCACCGGAGCGCGTTTACCCTCGACCCGCAGTTCGGTCACGTCCAGACCCGCTGACTCGAGCAGCCGGACGACGTCGGTATAGGCGTCTTCGAGTGGTTTGAGCGGGAAATCCGGCGCCGACACCGACGGGATCGCCGCCAGCCGGCTCAGCCCGTCGATGAGTTCGGGCATGAGCATGTCGACGGCCGTGGCCACTGCACTCGCATCGTCGTCACCGATCGCATTGCGCACCCTGGACCCCTTTCGGCCTGCGACACCGCATCGCCCTAAACGAAACCTAGGGCGACGTACCGGTGCGGTGCAACCACCCTGCGTGCCGGCAGCGTCCTACTTCTCACGCGGGTGCCGTGAGGCGAGAATGTAGCAGGGAACGGCGACCGCGATGGTCACGATGTGCATGATCATCAGGGCGACCACCGCGATGGTCGTCGTGCCGGGGACGAAGCCGGTGGCGAGCAGGACGACATCGGGCGCGAACGAGAGCACCGCCACGATGGGGACCAGCAGAGTGAGGGTGCGGCGAGGGTTGCGGGCGCGGTTGCGTACCATCGTCCAGCCGAACTAACCGACGATCACCCCGATCGCGGTCATGCTGGCGTAGGCGGGGAACGTCAGGGGCCCGTAGTGGGCGGACGCACCCGCCGCAGCCGCCCACATCGCGACGATCGCGTTGAGCGCGACGGCGACGAGGACGGCTGCGATCAGCAGCAGCGCAGTTCTCACTGCGCTGCGAGAGGTCGTGCGTGAAGCAGTGGTCATGTGGACCATCTCCTTGTCTCAGAACGGCGGCTTCGACGCCGGTTGAATACGAGTCTTATTGGTCTCGTTATAGTTACGGTACCGCTCAGACTCGAAATGTACAATGCCGGTATGGAGGATGAGCCCTCGTCGCGGCCCGCTGGGCGCCCACGTGATCCCGGTGTCGCCGCGCGGGTTCTCACCGCGGTCCAGGATCTGCTGATCACGAACGGGTACGCCGGCACGACCATCGCCGCTGTCGCCCAGGCCGCCGGCACCGGAAAGGCGGCCGTGTATCGGCGGTGGTCCGGGAAGGCAGATCTGGTCGTCGCTGCGGTGCTGGCGCTGAACGCACCCGTCTCCGTGCCCGACACCGGTTCGCTGCGCGACGACCTCGTCGAGTGCGCGATGCACTACGCGCGCGGCGATGAGCGCGCGACCCGCGTGCTGGCCAGCCTTCTGAGCGAGATCGGACACGACCCGCAGCTGTTCGATGCGGCGAACCGTGCGATCGGTCGTCCCCCGGTGGCAGCGCTCGTCGCCGTCATCGAGCAATGGGTGCGACGCGGCGCGATATCGGCCGACGTCCCCACGGAGTTGATCGCGGGAATCATTCCGACCGCCGCCTTCGGCAGCGTGACCCTGCGCCAGCGCACTCTCGACACTCAGACGATCTCAGACCTCGTCGACCACGTACTGCTCCCCGCTCTCACCGGGGCGCACGGTTCCTCGACACAGCTGCTCTGAGTCAGCGGTCTCCCGCGATCACGATGAGAAGTCGAAGTCCTCGAATTCCAGCGTCAGGTAGATGAGTTCATCGCGCGGGACGATGACGGTGAGGATGCCGCCACTGGGCAACCGCGCGCCGAGCCCGACGACGAACGGGTCGGTGTCGATGCGGATCCCGTCCAGTGATTCTCCATTGACGATGACGCGCGCGTCGCGTTGGATCGCGTGGGCTGTGACATCCGGCGCCGGTGGCATGTTCCCGGCCAGACCCTCCCAGCCCCGCTCAGTCGGGAAACTGTTGCGCAGCACCTGGTTGATGTGTTCGAGCAGCATCGTGTCGACATTCGCGCGCTCGTCGTGCTCACGAAACCAATTGGTGCACACGGCTTCCCGCAGCTGCGGGTGGCGTATGCGCTCGCTCATCTCGACGATCCACGCCGGCCGCTGCACATGCGGCAGTTCATCGAGTGCTCGCTGCGTCTCGTCGTCCAGCTCCGCGAAATTCTCGGGCGCCGCACGATCGCTCGGATTGCGGATCAGCGTGTAGGTGAAACTCACGCTCATGTGGCGCAGGCCGAGCCGATCGTTTCCGCGCTGCATCGCGCTGGGGATGGCCCCCTCAAGGTTCGGCTGCGGGACGAACGTGATCGCAGGCACCGGCAGCTGTTGCGCCTGCTCGAACATCCCCGGTCGGGGGTCCGGCGCCTCCCCCGCATGATGATCGATGTGCACGCACCCCAGCTTCGCCGCCGGCGACCCGAAGCGGAAGACCCGGATGTCGTGGGCATCAGCTGAGTCGGACTCAATTTGGTTCAGTTGTTGCCACCGTGTTGCCACGCCCCGCAGGGGTGTGGACGCCCGTCGCTGCTCAGGCGATCAGCGACTGGACGTCATGATCCCTGCCGGCGAGCTCGCGCGCAAGGTCATAGTTCGACTGCATCGCGAGCCATGCCCGCGCGGTCCCGACGCCGGCGCGCTCCAGGCGCACCGCGAGATTGGGGCTGACACCGGCGTGCCCGTGGATCACACGACTGAGGGTGACACGAGACACCCCGAGCCGCGCTGCGGCCTCCACGACGGAGAGGCCCAGCTCCGCGATCACGTCCTCGCCGATGATCGCGCCGGGGTGCGGCGGATACTTCATGATGTTCATCCCCTACTAGTGGTAGTCGTGATAGTCGACGAGTTCGACATCCTGCCCGATGAACCGGAACATCACCCGCCAGTTCCCTTTCACCCAGATCGACCAATGGCCGGCCAGGTCGCCCTTCAACTCGTGCGCACGAAACGACGGGATCGCCACATCCGCCGGCGACTGCGCGACATCCAGCACGCCGAGGATACGGGTGAGCTTCGGCGCGTGCGCCGGCTGCACGCCCTTCTTCGTTCCGTCGCGATACAGAGCCTCGAACCCCTTATGGCGGAAGCTCGCGATCATTGCTCCAGCGTATCGCGTAGCGCGTCACGCTACAAGGGGATCGGCAGCCATGGAGCGTGGGCGATGTCCTGACACACGAAGTGTCACCGATGTCCGGAGACATCACGCGGATACACGTGATGCAGAAGTCGAGTTGGCCCGACTTCGACAAGGCTCGACGGAGCTGATTCGGTCTGGTTTGTTCGCAACTCGTTCCCACAGAAGTGCGCCCGCCACAGCGTCGTCACGGGCGCGCTCGCGCCACGTCGCTCAGCTCACAAGAGTCCCGACTTCCGGTTCTCCTGTAATCATGATTACATGAATACCTGGAGCCATAGTTACAGGTAAACCTGATATTTGGGAGGTCCTGGTGAAGGGCAACGAGCTGGTGTGGCGCGCGTTGGCGGACCGCGCACTCGACGGCGACCGCACGTGGAAGAACGTCGCAGACCTCGCATTCGCCGCAGGCGTGCCGACCACGACGGCATACCTTGCACTCGAGCGGCTCGAGAGCAACGGCACGATCGACCGGTATCGCCGAGGAGGTCTGGCAGTGGTCAGCATCGACAAGCTGCTGACAATGCTCTGCGCCTGGCGAAACCTCGCGGGCGACACACTCGCCTGGACGACACGCGACGCCATCAACCCCCTATTGGAATCGACACAGGGACCGTACGCTCTGGGCGGCCCGGATGCCGCCAAGACGCTGCTGAGCGGACGGGCGGTCGCAGACTTCCAGGAGCACATCGTGTACTTCCCGCCCAGCGTCGACCTGTCCGAACTCCCGACCGGCACGGAGGTGCGAGTCTTGTCCATGGACAACCGCGCCGCGAAGATCTGGACCGGGCACTCGAGCCTCGCGCAGACGTATGCCGACCTGTTCGCGACTCCCGGATGGCAGGCATCCGAGTTCCGGAAAGCCCTCCGTGACCACTTCATCCAGGACCGCGAATGGGACCAGGAGGTCACCCGATGACGATCCTCGGCACAGGCGACGAAGGACGACTTCGCGCCGTGCTGGACTCACTCGGATACGACCTCGAACCATCGATCCTTATCGGCGGATGGGCCACCAACGCCCGGGTAGGTGGGGAGATCAGTCACGACATCGACCTCATCATCACCGATCAGGGCCTGCGCCGGAAGCTGCCCGAACGATTGACCGGGTACAGCGAGAACCGCCTGCACAGCGGAGGCCGGAAAGCACGCGGTGATGCCGACGGTGTCCACGTCGACGCATACTTCCCCTACGAGTCGAAGCTGGGCGCGAAGGTGCTCCTGGATGTCGGCGTGCTCACCCGGTACGTGGATCCGGACTTCACCGTCGAAGGCTGGCTGATGCTGACCCTCGACGCACACATCGCCACCAAGATCGCAGCCCTCATCGACCGTCACGCGACAGAGAAGGGCCGGAAAGACGCCCGCGAGCTCGTCGCACTCATCGACAAGGGCGGAGACGCCGCACGCGTGGTCGAAGTCCTCTACGCCGCGACGAGCGGCCCGAAGGACGACATCGCGTCGTACGTGCGGGAGACGTTCGAATTCATCCCCAAGCTCGCCGGGCTGAATCAGCGAGACCGCCGACGCTACGCGACACTCGCACGCGAGTGGATCGAAGAAGCCGAACTCCAAGCCGGACACGTCCGCTGAGCTGATCCGCGGGCACGGGTGCGAACGGTCCTCCTCGTATAGAGCCGAATCGTCGCTTCCCCTCAGTTCTCGACTGAGGAGAGCTGATGCTTGAGCCGCTCCACTTCAGCCTCGGCGGCGGCGAGTCGAGCGGCGATCTTATCCCTGTCAATCCGTGGTGCTGGCGCGGGCACTGGGGGCGTTCTGCGGACGAGCCAGCCGATCCGCTGGTAGCCGACGATCCTACTGATGTGCGCACACGTGTAGCAGTCCTGGTCAGGCGCGGGGCGGGGCCATCGCAGGTCGAGCATCTTCCGAAGATGCTCTCGTTCCGGGCCTTCAGCGGGCCAAGCTCCGTCACCATCGGTTGACCAACTCTCCTCGAAGTCCGCGCGCATTTCGGTGATGCGTTTGCGAGACGCCAGCTTCGGCCCGTCCTCGGGCTTCCACGCGATCTCGGTGCAGACCTGTCCGTAATGGCCGCATTCGAGCTTCACCCGCCAGAACGCCGACGAATGCGGTCCGTCATGACGTATCAGCGCCCAGGTCTCCGGATCCATGGCGTACTCGGGCTCCTCCGGATCCGCAGGGAAGTCAATGATCTTTCGGTCGCACCATTCGACGATCTCGCGATACGGGTTCGGCGCACTTGCATGGGTAGCCGCGCACCAGAACTCACCGGGCGGCAGCTGGGCGTCGGTCATGTGGTCGAGGTAACTGCGGTCGTCCGGGAACCGATCATCTCCATGCGTATAGACCTCCTGGGCGCAACCGCAATCCAATAGGACCCGCCATCGGAACATGTCCCGTGCTTCCGGGACGACCAGCGGCCAGAAAGCCGGCTCATATCGTCGGCGCAGCTCGGTGACGGCCTCGTTGAACTCTTTCAGCGCCTGCTTCTGCGGCCGCGCTCGGCCGGGAACCTTCATCAAGAGTGTTCCGCGAGAACGCGTCGCATCTTCAGGATCGGATGTGGCCATGTCGACGCTCATACCCAAATCGTTCCGCACATCCGCTTGCGATGTCGAGGTGCCTCGACAGGAATCACAGGTCAGCCCTCGGTGCGCTCCCGGACATGCCGATCATGAGGAGCACCCGGACCGGAATCGTGGCTCATGACGAATCCTTCTCCAGACACACAGGGTGCTCGGTAGCGGATTCGACCATGCGATCACCCGGCTTCGCTACGGAACAACCCGAAGCCGATGCAGCACTCCCCGCCGGAGACCCCGAGATACCGCGGATCGTAGCCGACAGATTCCGTTCCCAAATCGTTCCCAAACGCAGATCAGCGCCCCACAAAGAGGCGCTGATCAGGTATTTAAATGGCGGTGACGGTGGGATTTGAACCCACGGTAGGGGTGAACCTACACAACATTTCGAGTGTTGCACCTTCGGCCGCTCGGACACGTCACCGCCGTCAAGTGTACGTGACGATTCCGCGGGTCGCCAAACGAGCGGTAAGCCTGAGAGCCACCCGTTAACTAGTTGCCTCAGGCAACTATAAGCGTACACTGGAGCCATGCCGGCATCAGCATCCACCGTCGTCCTCACGGCACTGACCCGACTGATGACCCTCTGGTCATCTCCGCGGGTGCAGGCGCAGTTCGCCCGCGACGCCGGCATCCACGTCGACCCCAGCGACATCCCCGTCATCTACGTGCTCGGCATGCAGGACGGATGCCGCGCCGCGGCGCTCGCCGACGCGCTGCGGATCTCCCGCCCGACGATGAGCAAGCAGCTGCAGCGCCTCGAGAACGCCGGGCTGGTCGCCCGCGAACCCGACCCAGCCGACGGCCGCGCCTCGATCGTCGCGCTGTCGGCCGACGGTCGCACCGCCTACGACGCGCTCGTCGCCCGCGGACTCGACGCCGTCGACGGAGCGCTCGACACATGGCCCGTCGATGACCGTGAACACTTCGCCGAACTCGCCCGACGATTCGTCACGAGCCTCGGCGTCGACATCTCACACCCCTCACCTAAGGAGAACTGAGCCATGGCTCGCACCTACATCGTCACCGGATCCGCCTCGGGAATCGGCGCCACCACCGCCGCACTGCTGCGCGATCGCGGCGAGCGCGTCATCGGCATCGACCTGCACGGCGCCGACGTCGAGGCCGACCTGTCCACGCCAGAAGGGCGGGTGGATGCCGCAGCGGCGGCCACCGAGCTTGCCGGCGGCACGATCGACGCGATCATCGCGTGCGCAGGCATCTCCGCACCGATCCCCGCGACGATCTCGGTCAACTACTTCGGCGTGGTCGAGCTGTTGCAGGCGCTCCTTCCGGCGTTGAAGAAGTCCGACGCTCCGCGCGCCGCTGTGGTCTCTTCCATGGCCTCGCTGCAGACCAACTCCCCTGAGATGGTCGAGGCCGCCCTGGCCGGCGACGAGACCACCGCACGCGAGATCGCCCAGAAGCTCGCCGATCAGGGGCCGCGCGCCGGTTATCTCGTCTACCCGTCTTCGAAGCGGGCGCTGAGCCGCTGGGTGCGCCGCCAGTCGATCTCGGCGGACTGGGCGGGCAACGGCATCCCGCTGAACGCAGTCGCCCCCGGCACCGTGCTCACCCCGATGACCGCCGATCTGCTCTCCACACCCGAGGGCGCCAAGATGGCCGACGACGCCGTGCCGATGCCGCTGAACTACCACCAGAGCCCCGAGTCGATCGCGTACCTGCTGCTCTGGCTGACCAGCGTCGAGAACACGCACCTGGCCGGTCAGGTCATCTACGACGACGGCGGCGCTGACGCGACCCTGCGCGGTGACGACATCTGGTCGTGGAACGACTGAGCACCCGAGGTGCTGGGCGAAGCGCGTCGGATGACAGGGCCTCTCAGATCGTCGAACTGACGCGATACGGGTCTGGTCTGCGGCATCCCACCCCTGCCAGACTGGGCGCATGAGCGTCATCGAGAACTCGAAGCTGACCGTGGTCGGGGCCGGAAGCGTCGGATCGAGCACCGCGTACGCGGCGCTGATCCGGGGGTCGGCGCGACACGTCGCGCTGTACGACATCGCCACCGAACGCGCCGAGGCCGAAGTGCTCGACCTCGCCCACGGCACCCAGTTCACCGGCACGAGCGACATCATCGGCGGCAGCGACCTGTCGGTGGTCGAGGGCTCGCACGTGGTCGTGATCACGGCCGGCGCGAAGCAGAACCCCGGTCAGACGCGCATCGAGCTGGCGGGCACCAACGCGAACATCATGAAGTCGATGATGCCCCAGCTGCTCGAGGTCGCGCCGAACGCGATCTACGTCATCGTCACCAACCCCTGCGATGTGCTCACGGTGCTCGCGCAAGAGGCGACGGGCCTTCCGCCCGAGCGCATCTTCGCCTCGGGAACGGTGCTCGACACCTCGCGGCTGCGGTGGCTGCTGGGTCAGCGGGCCGGGGTATCGACATCGAGCGTGCACGCCTACATTGTCGGCGAGCACGGCGACACCGAGTTTCCGCTGTGGTCGCGGGCGACGATCGGCACGGTGCCGATTCTCGACTGGCAGGCCGAGGGCCATCCGCGCATGAGCGTTGATGAGCTCGACGAGATCGCCGTGGACGTGCGTGACGCCGCCTACAAGGTCATCCAGGGCAAGGGAGCGACCAACTACGCGATCGGGCTCTCCAGCGCCCGGATCGTCGAGGCGATCCTCGGCGACGAGCACGCCGTCATGCCTGTCTCGCCGGTGCTCGATGACTTCCACGGCGTGAGCGGGGTGGCTTTGTCGGTACCGTCGATCGTGAGCGCCTCCGGCGCGGTGCCGATTCGCGAGACGACGTTCGACGCGCACGAGCTGGAGCTGTTCCACCGTTCGGCCGACGCGCTGCGCGAGGTGGCCGACGCCCTGCGCTGACCCCCGACCCACCCGACCCGCGCCCGCGGTCGCGGTCGCGGTCGCCTGAGCCGTGCGGGCTGCCGGCGCCAGAGCCGCGCGGGCTGCCGGCGCCAGAGCCGCGCGGGCTGCCGGTACCCGGGCCGCGCGGTGCCCGGCCCGCCGTCGTCCGAGCCGACGGTACCCGTGCCGCACCGTGCCCGGCCCGCCGTCGTCCGAGCCGACGGTACCCGTGCCGCACCGTGCCCGGCCCGCCGTCGTCCGAGCCGCCGGTGCCCGTGCCGCACCGTGCCCGGCCCGCCGTCGTCCGAGCCGACGGTACCCGTGCCGCACCGTGCCCGGCCCGCCGTCGTCCGAGCCGACGGTACCCGTGCCGCACGGTGCCGGGCCTGCCGGTACCTCTCCTGTCGGCGCCGGGGCAGGTCACCGCGCACCACCGTGCAACGACTCAGTCTGAGAGCCCGAGTCGGCCGCGCGCACCCCCGATATTCCGCGGATCCGCGACTCGGCCCGCCCAAGCCAGGCTGAGTTATGACACGCCCGTGCGGTCCGCTGTCGATGGCCCCATCGCCGCCCGCCCCGCCAGACCGGCCCGGGCGCACCCTGACCCCGCACTCGCCTGCCTCGTCCGCACCCGAGCCACCGTCAACTGGCCACCCCTGGGCAGGTCACCACGCACCACCGTGCAACAACTCAGCCCGACGGCCCAGCTTGGCCGCGCGAACCCCTGATATTCCGCGGATCCGCGACTCCGCCCGCCCAAGCCAGACTGAGTTATGACACGCCCGCGCAGCCCGCTATCGATGCGCACATTGCCATCCGCCCCTGGGCAGGTCACCGCCCACCACCGTGCAACAACTCAGCCTGACGGCCCGGGTCGGCCGCGCACACCCCCGGATATTCCGCGGCTCCGCGACTCGGCCCGCCCAAGCCAGAATGAGTTATGACACGCCCGCGCGACGTACCTGCCCGCGTGGCCCTCGCGATGCCGGTCCTCGTCGACGTTGCGCGGCGCTGGAGACCGTCGATGTCGCAACCCCGGCCTAGCCTGAGAACATGGCCATCAAGCGTCCCACCGCCGCCCCGTACCGCTGCACGGAGTGCGGGTGGACCACCTTGAAGTGGGTCGGCCGCTGCGGCGAGTGCCAGCAGTGGGGCACGGTGGTCGAGGCCGCCGAGTCCACGGGCATTGCTCCGCGCAAGGTTTCGGCCCTGGCACCCCGGCGCAGCGCGCAGCCGATCACGATGGTCGACACCACGACCACGCCCCGGCGCACGAGTGGAGTCGGCGAGTTCGATCGGGTGCTCGGCGGGGGCATCGTGCCCGGTGCCGCAATCCTGCTCTCGGGCGAGCCCGGCGTGGGCAAGTCGACGCTGCTGCTCGAGGTCGCGGCCGAATCCGCCCGCGCCGGACGGCGCGTGCTCTATGCGAGCGGCGAGGAATCCACCGCGCAGGTGCGCCTGCGCGCCGAGCGCACCGGCGCCTTGCACGACGAGCTGTTCCTGGCTGCCGAGACCGATCTGGCGACGATCCTCGGTCACGTCGACGAAGTCGAGCCTGAGCTGCTCATCGTCGACTCGGTGCAGACGGTGTCGTCCGCGCTCTCCGACGGGTTGGCTGGCCACCCCAGCCAGGTGCGCGAGGTCGCGGCGACCCTCATCCGCGTCGCCAAGGAGCGCGCCCTGCCCATCGTGATCGTCGGCCACGTCACAAAAGACGGGTCGATCGCCGGCCCGCGCATCCTCGAGCATCTCGTCGACGTCGTCGCCCACTTCGAGGGCGACCGGCAGACGTCGCTGCGCTTTCTTCGCACCTTGAAGAATCGCTTCGGCCCGACCGACGAGGTGGGATGCTTCGACATGACCGGCGCCGGCATCGAAGAGGTCCCCGACCCCAGCCGGCTGTTCCTGGGCAGCGGCAAGCCGGTCGCCGGCACCTGCATCACCATCGCCCTCGAAGGACGCCGGGCGCTGCCGGTCGAAGTGCAAGCACTCACGGTCGCGGCATCCGGACCGAATCCTCGCCGCGTTGTCAGCGGAGTGGATGCCTCACGCGTGGCCATGATCCTCGCGTTGCTCGAGAAGCGGGCCGGGGTCGACCTGTCCAAGCACGACGTGTACGTCTCGACGGTAGGGGGCGTGCGCCTGGTCGAGCCGGGCGCCGATCTTGCCATCGCCATCGCTATCGCGACGGCTTTGCGCGACCACGCTGTACGCCACGACGTCGCGGCGTTCGGCGAACTGAGCCTCTCGGGCGAGATCCGGCCGGTGACCCAGGCAAGCCAGCGGCGCGGCGAAGCGAACCGCCTCGGCTACCGCACACTCATCGACGAGAAGGCCGTCTCGATCGCGCGCGCGCTGAATCTCGTCAAGGGAACTGCGACGGTGATGGCCGCCGACCACGGCGTGCCTGAGTTCTGAGAGCTTCGCCGCGGCGAAGGGCGCCGCTCAGTTGCGCCCGACGCGCGGCGCGGTGGGTGCATGGACCGGCGGCGCGATGGTCGCGCAGCCCGGCGGCGCGGTGGGCGTCTGATGCGGTTGGGCGGCGAGCGGTCAGCGTCCGCCGCACCGAAACCAGGGATTCCCATCGAGACACAGGGCGACGCCCCCGGTCTCGGCGAGAATCCCCTGTCTCGGCGACAGAGGGAGAAAGAGCGGGGAGCCAGCCGCACCGCCCGGCCGAACACCGCCCGGGCCGAGCCCGCCCGGCCGCGCACTCCGGCACCGCCCAGCCGCGCAGCCCGGCACCGCCCAGCCGCGCAGCCCGGCACCGCCCATCCGCACAGCCCGGCACCACACAGCCCGGGCCGAGCCCGCCCAGCCGCGCACCGCGCGGTCAGCGCCCGCTCACGCGTCGAGCGCGGCGATGAGATCCGCGGGCGTCGCCTGCAGGGGGTGCGGACCCGCGATGTCGAAGAACACCGTAGTGATGACGTCTTCGTGCGCCGACAAGAAGGCGCGCAGCCATGCCGGCGAATGCAGGCCGACTGCCTTGGGCATCGAGTCCGGCTTGTGCAGCGCGTCGCTGAACAGCAGCAGTGCCACATCGCCGGTGTTCGGGTCGCGGTACGTCCAGACCTCGCCGGAGTCGCGCGGATCATCCCGCGCGCCGGGCCGCATCAACGGCACCACCGTCGGACCGTGGCGCAGCGCGAACGCGACAGCAGCCATGTCCTGGGTCTGCAAGGCGTCGGACAGCTGCGTGTTGCGGAACTCGACTGCCGACTTCTTGCTGCGCTTCTTTCCGGATGCCACGGGTCCAGCGTAATCGCGCGGCGCCGGCTCGCGTAGAGAAGGGCGTGGACGAGGAGCGCGAGCCAAACGACGCACAGCGAACGCGACCCGAACAACACACAGCAAGCGCGACCCGAACGACAAATAGGCGTGGGGCTGGCACGCACGCCCCGCGCACAGAAAGGGACCCCCTCGAGCCGCTCATTGGGGACTGGACGACTCGAGAGGGTCCAAAACGCCGTGCACGCGGTGACGGCTCGCTGGGGACGAACCTTATCGCTGCTGGGGACAGCTACACCACGCTCTGCGCTCGACGTGTGGCTACAGTCTAAGGGATATGGGAAAGCGTCTGCTGTCCCCCTTTTGGGGGACAAACCGGTGGCGAAACCCGGTGATTTCGGGGAAAACACCGGCGCGAGACGTCAATAGAGCTGGAAAATGGCGTCATCGATCGAATCGATTCCACCGATCGAGACCGACAGATGGTAGCTGGCGCCGCCCCCACCCGCCTTCGGACGGTTCTTCGCCTGGCAGGTTGCCACCGTCGAACGGGTGCGGTCCCAGGTGATTGGCTGCGCACTCGACACCTTCTGTCCCGCGTCCAGCACCACGACCATGTCGCTCGGCTCACTCTGGCAATCGGTCGATCGCCACCAGGTGTCGTCGCCGCTGGTGATCGTGAACACTTGCGCGCTGGTCCCGACGTTGAGAGTGCACGGCTGTGACCCGTCGTTGACGAGCTCGATCGACAGCTTCGGGTCTTGACCCGACGCATAGCTGGTCTTGTCGGTGACGGCCGTCACCGTGACCTCGTTGGGCGAGCAGGCGGCCGCGGATGCCGCAGGTCCGGGAGTCTTCGCCTGCGTCGGCCCGCCGCTCGCGCCAGCATCCGGCCCGCTGCTCGCGCCAGCATTCGGCCCGCTGCTCGCGCCAGCATTCGGCCCGCCGCTCGCGCCAGCATTCGGCCCGCTGCTCGCGCCGGTGGTCGCCGCAGGCGTGCCCGAGGTTGTGGCACCCGGCGATGCACTGCCGTCGGGCTCGGGCGACGTCGATACCACCGGCAGCACGGGCGCGGCATCCTGACCCTGCGGATCGTCGGCCTCCGATGTCGCGCTTGAGGCCCACGGCCGGGCGACCAACAGCCACACTACGCCGGCGATGACCAGCAGCAGCACCAGAAGCGCGACCAGCCGACGACGGCGGTACACCGCGGGAGAATGACGGCGTGCTCTGCCCGGCGAACTGCTCACCCCGCCAGATTATGCGGCCGCGGCATCCCGAGCCCGACGGCACGCCCGCCGACTCACGCTATTCACAGGTGCTTGAGCATGCGCGTATTGCCCAGCGTGTTCGGCTTCACGTGCGCGAGATCGAGGAACTCCGCCACGCCGGCGTCGGGACTGCGCAGCAGCTGGGCGTACACGTCGGGATCGACGATCTGCTCCCCGATCGGCGCGAAGCCGTGCCGGGTGAAGAACGACACCTCGAACGTGAGGCAGAACAGCCGATCCAGGCCGAGCTCGATCGCACGCGCTTCGAGCACCTCGACGATGCGCCCGCCGATACCCTCATGCAGGCGGTCTTCGCGCACCAACAGGGTGCGCACCTCGCCGATGTCGCGCCAGATCACGTGCAGGGCGCCGCATCCGAGAACCTGTCCCTCAGACTCGGCCACCACGAACTCCTGCACCGCCTCGTAGAGCGAGACGAGCTCTTTGCCGAGCAGGATGCGTCGGTCCACGAGCGGTTCGAGAAGCGCGTACATCGCCCCCACGTCGTCGGTGCGGGCCGGTCGGATGACGATGTCGCTCACGGCAAAAGCCTACGTCGAGCATGCTGCGTACCCGCGCAGCGCCGGACTCATCCGGTGATGAGGCAGCACCGGCGTCATCCGGCGACGAGGAACCAGATGAGCGCAGCAAGGTGCACGACGACGGTGGCGAACGGGCCGATGTAGAACAGCGGCTTGCCGCGCGTGAGCCCGATGACGCCGTCGACGGCCTGCACGATGATCATCGCCACGGCGATCGCCATCAGCCAGCCGTCGAACCGACCGCACAGCGGCACTATCGCCAGCACCAGCAGTGCCGCGCTGCGCGCGGTGGTGTACCAGGCGATCTCACGGGCTTCTCGCTGCGGGTTTCGCACCTCGACCGCCGAGAAGTACAGGCTCGGAATCGCGCTGATCAGGGTGATGATCGCCAGAACCAGGTATGCCGCCGTCATGCCTCGAACCATAGCGGCTGATCAGGGAGTTTCCCGGCAGGCGCCGCCGTGTCAGCCCTTCCAGACGGTCTTGAGGTTGCAGAACTCGCGAATGCCGGCGGCCGCCAATTCGCGTCCGACTCCCGAGTCCTTCACCCGGCACGATCGACGCGCTCGTCACGGCGCGCTGATGCAGACCAGCCGAGAAACGAGAAGAGCGGATGCCGCGTGGCATCCGCTCTTCTCCTCGACAACCGTCAGCTGCCGGCGATGATGTCGGGCGTCGCGCCGATCTGCTCGGGCGCACCCACACCCACGGCGACCTTCTCGCCGCGCGGCGCGTGCTCGAACGCGAACTCGCCGTTTTCGACATCCACCTTCACGTGATCGCCCGAGTTGAGCTCACCGTGCAGGATCTTCTCACTGAGCCGGTCTTCGACCTCGCGCTGCATGGCGCGACGCAGCGGACGCGCACCCAGGGTCGGGTCGAAGCCGATGTCGATGAGCTTGTCCTTGGCGGCATCCGACAGCTCCAGCGTCATGTCGCGGTCGAGCAGACGCACCTCGAGCTGCTTGGTGAACAGCCCGACGATCTGACGCAGCTCGTCCTTGTTCAGCTGCGGGAACACGATGATGTCGTCGACACGGTTGAGGAACTCCGGCTTGAAGTGCCGCTTGAGCTCTTCGTCGACCTTGCCCTTCATCCGCTCGTACGAAGTCGTCGTGTCACCCTCGACCTGGAAGCCGACCGGGCCACCGGCGATCGCCGACGAGCCGAGGTTCGTCGTCATGATGATCACGGTGTTCTTGAAGTCGACCACGCGGCCCTGACCATCGGTCAGGCGCCCCTCTTCGAGAATCTGCAGCAGCGAGTTGAAGATGTCGGGGTGGGCCTTCTCGATTTCGTCGAACAGCACGACCGAGAACGGCTTGCGGCGCACCTTCTCGGTGAGCTGGCCGCCCTCTTCGAACCCGACGAACCCGGGAGGGGCACCGAACAGGCGCGAGACCGTGTGCTTCTCGCCGAATTCACTCATGTCGAGCGAGATCAGCGCGCCCTCGTCGTCGAACAGGAACTCGGCGAGCGCCTTGGCCAGCTCGGTCTTGCCGACGCCGGTCGGCCCGGCGAAGATGAACGAGCCCGACGGGCGCTTCGGGTCCTTCAGCCCGGCACGCTGACGGCGGATCGTGCGGGCCAGGGCCGAGATGGCCTCTTCCTGCCCGATGACGCGCTGGTGCAGGGCCTGCTCCATGAACACGAGCCGGCTCGACTCCTCTTCGGTGAGCTTGAAGACCGGGATGCCGGTGGCCTGGGCGAGCACTTCGGCAATGAGTCCTTCGTCCACCACGGCCGTGGTGGCGACATCCCCGCTGCGCCACTGCTTCTCGAGGCGCAGCCGCTCGGCCAGCAGCGACTTCTCCTCGTCGCGCAGCGACGCGGCCTTCTCGAAGTCCTGCTCTTCGCTGGCCTGCTCCTTGTGCGTGCGCACGTCGGCGATCTTGTCGTCGAGTTCGCGCAGCTCGGGCGGGCTCGACAGGATCGACAGGCGCAGGCGTGCGCCGGCCTCGTCGATCAGGTCGATCGCCTTGTCGGGCAGGAACCGGTCGGAGACGTAGCGGTCGGAGAGGTTCGCCGCCGCGACGATGGCGCCGTCGGTGATCTGCACCTTGTGGTGCGCCTCGTACCTGTCGCGCAGGCCCTTCAGGATGTTGATGGCGTGCGGCAGGCTGGGCTCGGCCACCTGGATCGGCTGGAAGCGGCGCTCGAGAGCGGCATCCTTCTCGAAGTGCTTGCGGTACTCGTCGAGCGTGGTCGCACCGATCGTCTGCAGTTCGCCGCGTGCGAGCAGGGGCTTGAGAATGGATGCCGCATCGATGGCGCCCTCGGCAGCACCGGCCCCGACCAGCGTGTGGATCTCGTCGATGAACACGATGATGTCACCGCGGGTGCGGATCTCTTTGGTGACCTTCTTCAGACGCTCTTCGAAGTCGCCGCGGTAGCGGGAACCGGCGATCAGCGAGCCGAGGTCGAGCGAGTACAGCTGCTTGTCCTTCAGCGTCTCGGGCACATCGCCCTTGACGATCGCCTGGGCGAGGCCCTCGACGACCGCGGTCTTGCCGACGCCGGGCTCGCCGATGAGGACGGGGTTGTTCTTGGAGCGGCGGGAGAGGATCTGCATGACCCGCTCGATCTCTTTCTCGCGCCCGATCACCGGGTCGAGCTTGTTGTCGCGCGCGGCCTGGGTGAGGTTGCGACCGAACTGGTCGAGCACCTGCGAGCCGCCCTGCGCCGTGGTGCCGCTCTCGTGCGCGGCGCCGGAGACGGCGGCGGGCTCCTTGCCCTGGTAGCCGGAAAGCAGCTGGATGACCTGCTGGCGCACCTTGTTAAGGTCGGCGCCGAGCTTGACCAGCACCTGGGCGGCCACGCCCTCGCCCTCGCGGATGAGGCCGAGCAGAATGTGCTCGGTGCCGATGTAGTTGTGGCCGAGCTGCAGCGCTTCGCGCAGGCTCAGCTCAAGTACCTTCTTGGCGCGCGGGGTGAACGGGATGTGACCGGTGGGCTGCTGCTGGCCCTGACCGATGATGTCCTGCACCTGCTCGCGCACCGCGTCGAGCGAGATACCCAGCGACTCGAGGGCCTTCGCGGCCACGCCCTCGCCCTCGTGGATAAGACCCAGGAGGATGTGCTCCGTCCCGATGTAGTTGTGGTTGAGCATCTTCGCCTCTTCCTGGGCGAGCACAACCACGCGACGGGCTCGATCGGTGAATCTCTCGAACATCTTCTGACTCCTCTGGACGCACACTCCTGGCGCCTTGATTCGAGCGTAACGAGCGGGCGCGGGCCGTGCGCCGCTGTTCGCCGTTGGCATAGCGGTGTGACGGTTCGGGATGCCGCTGCCCAGCAGACGCGCAAAGTCCTTGACACCCGGCATCCATGCATTTATCGTTCTTCGATAACAACGATTATCGATAAGGATGTCGCATGGCCTCGTTCTCGTGGGTGCACCTGCTCATACTGCTTCTCGCCGTGGCCGTCATCGTGCTGGTGCTCGTGCTGGCCGTGCGGTCGTGGCGGCGACATGCGATCGACGGCGTGATCGGGGTGACCCTCACCGGCTCGGCGCTCTACGGCGCGATAGCGCTGATCATCGCCATCGGCACGGTGATCGATGTGCTCACCTCGCAAGACGTCACGATCTCGGTGCCGGTGAATGAGTACTGGCCGCAGCTGCCACCGGGAGCCGAGATCACCCCCGGCCCGAGCGCGACGCGCGTCGGCGGCGGCTTCACGACGGCTGATCTGCAGGTTGAGGGGCTGTCTGCCGGGGCGCGGGTGTTGTGGGCGAGCGGCCTGGCAGCCGGCTTGCTCGCGCAGGTCGCGATTGCCGCGCTGATAGCCGTGGCGTGCTTCCAGCTGCTGCGCGGGGCGGCGTTCGCGCAGATCGTCGCCAATCTCGCCACCGTCACCGCGGTCGTGGTTCTCGTCGGCGGCATCGCTGCGGCGGTGCTCTGCGACATCGCCGGGTCGATGGCAGCGCAGCAGGTGCTGTCGGTGACGAGCGCACAGTGGTCGAACGTGCCCTCCGCGTGGGCCGACTGGGATCCGACGATGCTGCTGCCCAAGCCCGGCCTGCGCATCGAGTTCCCGTTCTGGCCGGTCGGGGCGGGCCTCGGCTTCGCTGCCCTTGCCGCGGTACTCAAGTACGGCACCCGTCTGCAGCGCGACACGGAAGGACTCGTGTGATGCGACTTCTCGTGCCTCTGGTCTCGATGGCCGGCGTGATCCTGCTGATCGTGGCCGTGTTCCGCGCGCGCCGTAATGAGGATGCCACGCCCATCGTGCGCATCACGCTTGTCATCTCGGCGGCGTGGGCGGGCATCGCGCTGCTGTGGGGCATCGTGCGTGCTGTGCTGTGGTTTCGCCCCGGCGTCGGAGTGCCGTTCGATGTTCGCACCCTCCCTTACTGGCCGCTGCCGGCCGGCGCCGACACCTTCCCGCTCAGCGGCGGATTCACGACCGCGCAATTCACCGCGATCGACGTGCTGTCGACGCAGGTTCGGAGTGTGCTGGCCGCAGCCGACCTGGTCGGCACGCTCATCACCGTCGCTCTGGCCGGACTTGTCGCAATCGCGTGCTTCCGCTTCATCCAGGGCAGGCCGTTCGCCCCCGAGGTCGCGAGCCTGAGCCTCATCGCCGCAGTCGTCGTACTCGTCGGCGGCCTCAGCGGTCAAGTGCTGCAGCAGTACGGCGGAACGCGGGCGATGGCCGAGATCATCGCCGCCGGACTCGGGGAGCCCGGCCCGCAGGCCGCCGGGCTGTTCTCCATCGACTGGTGGCCGGTCTGGCTGGCCATCGGGCTCGGAGCGTTCGCCGCCCTGATGCGGTACGGGCGCACGCTGCAGCGCGACACGGAAGGACTCGTGTGACGCCTCCGGACGACGACGACGCCACCGGCATCCACTGCCGACTCGACGAGCTGCTCGCCGAGCGCGGGATGACGCTCACACGTCTGAGCGAGATCGTCGGCGTCTCGATCGTGAACCTGTCGGTGCTCAAGAACGACCGTGCGCGGGCGATCCGCTATTCGACGCTGTCGGCGATATGCCGCGCCCTCGACTGCGAGATCGGCGATTTGCTCGTGCGGGCCGACTGAGTGCGGCATCCTGCCCCGCACGACGCGGGCGCGGTTAGCATCGATGCGTGAGCGAGTTCGTGTTCAACCCGATGCGCGACGCACCCGATGACACCGCCGACGGGCCCCGGCCGCGCGACCTCGTCGACCGCCCCGAGATGTTCGGGCGCTGGGGCAAACCCATGCGCGCGGCGGCCGGTGTCGATCCGACCGATGCGCGGTTCATCGCCGCGAACCTGCAGCACTGGGTGGCCAACGCCGTTCGCGAAGAAGTGCTGATGCTACGCACCAACCTCGCCACGCTGCTGCCGACCCTCGCGACGACCTCACCCGAGCTCACCCTCGACCGGCTCTCACGACTGCAGCATGGCGACGAGCCGATGCGGCTGGACGATCTGCTCATCCTCTCGCGGCGCTTCGACAGCGTGCGCGACATCCTCGTCTCGGCATTCGGCGACGCCACACGGCCGCCCGTCGCGACCAAGCCGCCGCAGGAGGGCGGCATGGGCCCGGTACTGACGACGCGGCGCGGGCGCGAAGCGCGCTGAGGGCGGATGCCGCAACCGACGTGCCGCGCACCGAGGGTGGATGCCGCGACCGACGTGCCGCGCACCGAGGGAGGATGCCGCCACCGAGGGTGGGCGCCACGACCGCGAAGCGCGCTGTGCGCGGTCGCCACGCGCCATTCAGTCGTCGCATATTGCCCCCTGCTCGCGGTAGAAGGGGCCATATGCGACGACTGAAGGACCGGACCGCATGGATGCCGCAGCCCGCGCCGGGCGCGGCATCCAGAAACCGCCGCAGCCCGCGCCGGGCGCGGCATCCCGAAACCGCCGCAGCCCGCGCCGGGCGCGGCATCCCGAAACCGCCGCAGCCCGCGCCGGGCGCGGCATCCAGAAACCGCCGCGCTCAGCGCCAGGGACGGCATCCCGAAGCTGACGCACCCACGCCGGGGGCGGCCTTCCGAAGCTGACGCACCCACGCCGGGCGCGGCATCCAGAAGCCGCCGCAGCCCGCGCCGGGCGCGGCATCCCGAAGCCGCCGCGACCCGCGCTTCACCGTGCCCGGCGGCCGATGGCGTCGCGCACCCGCGCCACGAGCTTGTGCGGGCTGGCGAACAGCATCGCGCGCGTGACGCGGATCACCAGCCAACCGGCTGCTTCAAGCCGCGCATAGCGATCGATGTCGCTCTGCCATTGGCCGTCATCGTTGTGGTGGGTTCCCTCGTATTCGATCGCGATCTTCCACTGCGGGTAGGCCATGTCAACGCAGGCGAGGAAGGCACCGAGATCGTCGAACACGTCATGGTCGAGCACTGGCTCGGGCAGTCCGCCGTCGATGAGAGTGAGGCGGGTCCAGGTCTCGGTGCGTGAGGCCGACCCCGTGCGTACCCGCGGCAGCGCGGCCAACAGCTGCGGCTTGCCTGCTCGCCGGCCGGCGAGCACTGCGGCGGTGAGCTGCTTCTGCGTCGCGAGCGGCGTCGGCACCGCGGCCCACGGCCGGCCGTGTGGCGGCCGCGCGATGCGCACGAAGCTGTCGGCGATGGCGACGAGATCGTACGGATGTGGCAGCACCGATCCCACTGTCGCCCAAGCGGATGAGGGACTCGCCAAGCGCAGCCCCGAAACGGGGTGCGTCACCATCGACACCAGATGCGGTCGCACTGCGCGACCGTGGATGCCACGACCCCGGGGAGCGCGCCGCGGGTGATGCACGGCGACCTCGAGCACGTCGGGGTCGAACACGGGCGACTGGTCACCCACCGCGCGAAAGAGGTCCTGCGACAGCGGGCCACCCCACAGCATGATCGCCGTCACGCCGATGTAGAAACTGTTCTCAGACATGATCGGCGCGTACTGCGCCGCGCGCTCATGGATGCGTGCAATCTCGGTGCTGCGCGGATACGCGCGCTTCGCGTCTTCAGCGGCATCGGCGATCAAAGACGCACCCGAGACCGAACGCACGCCGTGGAAGGGCCGCTCGAGGTCGCGAGCACGCAGTCTCTTACGGCTTACCCCGGCTCGGCGCGCGGCGGCGACGTCGAAGGCAGGTCCGAGGCCGGACGGCAGGTCGCGCGCTGGCATACATCCACGCTGGCATGATCGCGATGTCGCCCGCGAAAGTTATCCACAGGCTGCGGCATCCCTTCGTCGCGCCGCGCGACGCGGCGAGCGAATGAGCTCAGACTCAGTCGTCGCATATGGCCCCTCCAGGGCCGAAATGGGGGCCATCCGTGACGACTCAAGCGGATGCCGATTCTTTCAGTCGTCGCATATGACCCCTCCCACGCCCGAACAGGGGCCACACGTGACGACTCAAGCAGATGTCGATTCGCTCAGTCGTCGCATATGACCCCTCCCACGCCCGAACGGGGGCCACATGTGACGACTCAACCGGATGCCGATTCGCTCAGTCGTCGCATATGGCCCCTCCCACGCCCGAACAGGGGCCACACGTGACGACTCAACCGGATGCCGATTCGCTCAGTCGTCGCATATGGCCCCTCCCACGCCCAAATGGGGGCCATACGTGACGACTCAAGCAGATGCCGATTCGCTCAGTCGTCGCATATGACCCCTCCCACGCCCGAACAGGGGCCACACGTGACGACTCAACCGGATGCCGATTCTTTCAGTCGTCGCATATGGCCCCTCCGCCCGCGTAGAGGGGTGCATATGCGACGACTGAAGGACTGCAGGGATGCCGCAGCGCGGCGATGGCGCAACACAACGCACCCGCAACGCAACGCACCCACAGCGCACCCGCACCCGCACCCACAGCGCGCCCGCAACACAGCGCACGCGCACCCGCAGCGCACCCCCTACTGCAGCGCCGAAGTCAGCCGCGCGATATTGTCGAGCACCGTCGAGCGCAGCGGCTGCTGCAACCACTCCTCGAGCGTGATCTCGCGCGAGAGCTCGCGGTACTGCTGTTCGACCTGGCGCATCTCGGTGACGAACTCCTCGCCGCGCACGAGCATCGAGATCTCCAGGTTCAGACCGAACGAGCGCATGTCCATGTTGCTCGACCCGATGATCGCAACCTCGTCGTCGATCGTCATCGACTTGGAGTGCAGAATGTACGGCGCGCGGTACAGCCAGATGCGCACGCCCGCGCGCAGCAGCGCCTCGTAGTAGCTGCGCTGCGCGTGATACACGAGAGCCTGGTCGCCGATCTCCGACACGAACAACTCGACCTGCAGTCCGCGGTGGCACGCGGTGGTCACCGCCAGCAGCAGCGCCTCGTCGGGCACGAAGTATGGGCTGACGATGATGAGCTTGCGCTGCGCGGCATACATCAGCCCGAGGAACAGCCGCAGATTGTTCTCGAACCTGAAGCCCGGCCCGCTCGGCACTATCTGGCAGTCCAGGTCGCCCTCGCTGGGAGTTATCGCGAACATCTCGTCTTCGGTCTGCAGCGCCTCGTCGGTCTCGCTGTACCAGTCCGAGAGGAACACGGCGTTCACCGATCCGACGATCGGCCCCTGCAGCTTCACCATCAGGTCGACCCAGTGCAGCCCGCGGCGGATGTTCTTGCGCAGGTTGTACGTCGAGTCGGTGATGTTCTGCGAGCCCATGAACGCGACCTCGCCGTCGACGACGAGAAGCTTGCGGTGGTTGCGCAGATCGGGCCGCTGATACGTGCCCCGCAGCGGCTGCACCGGCAGCATGAGCCGCCAGCGCGCGCCCATCCGGGTCAGCCGCTTGAGGGTCTTGCGATAGTGGGGTTTGCGCAGGTTCGCCCAGTGGTCCAGCAGCACGCGCACCGGGATGCCGCGGCTGCGGGCTTCTTCGAGCGCCGCGAAGAACCCGTCGGTCGCGGCATCCGTCTGCAGAATGTAGAACTCGACGTGCACGAACTTCTTCGCCCCGCGGATCGCCTCGGCCATGGCATCCAGGCTGCGCTGATAGTCCGAGATCAGGTGGGCCTCGTTGTCGCCCGACAGCGGCATGGCGCCCAGCGTGTGGTTCATCGTCACGAGCGAGGTGAACCAGGCGGGCGCGTGCGGGCGCAGCGAACCCAGGTCGAGCTGCGAGCTGGCATCGCGGATGAAGTCGTTGATGGCGTCTTGCTTGCGGCGCCGCTTGCGGGGCAGCCGCGGCGTGCCGATGAGCAAGAAGAGCAGAACGCCGATGACGGGAATGAAATAGATCGCCAGCAGCCACGCCATCGCGGCGGTGGGCCGGCGATTGCGCGGCACGATGATGATCGCCGCGATGCGGATGATGATGTCGAAGACGAGAACGACGATCGGCCACCACTCGACGATCAGCGCCATCCCGCCTCCCCCGATCTTCTCGGCACTCAGCGTATCCAAAAAGCGCCCGCCGATTGGCGCGGCGGGCGGGCAGAGCGCGCAGAGGGAGGGGGATGCCTCAGTGCGAGGCTGCGGGAGGCGTCGGCGGGAGCCCGCGCTTCGCGCGCTCCTCAGCCTGGACCTTCGCATAGGTGCGTCGCTCGTTGCGGTCCATGTGCACAACCGAGCGCAGGATGAAGATCAGCAGTCCGAGCACGACGACGGTGGGGATCAGCGACCACACCGCGGCGACCCAGAAGTTGTCCATGCCTCTATCGTACCCGTGGCCCCTGTGCCGGGCGGCGGCATCCCTTCGTCGCTACTTGACGAGCGGGAACAGGATCGTCTCGCGGATGCCCAGCCCGGTGATCGCCATCAGCAGCCGGTCGATGCCCATGCCCATGCCGCCCATCGGAGGCATGCCGTGCTCCATGGCGCGCAGGAACTCCTCGTCGATGCGCATGGCCTCGTCGTCGCCGGCGGCGGCCAGCTTCGCCTGCGCGACGAACCGCTCGCGCTGGATGACCGGGTCGACGAGCTCGGAGTATCCGGTGGCCAGCTCGAAGCCGCGCACATAGAGGTCCCACTTCTCGACCACGCCCGCGATGGAGCGGTGATCGCGCACGAGCGGGCTGGTGTCGACGGGGAAGTCCATCACGAACGTGGGGCGGGAAAGGCCCGGCTTGACGAAGTGCTCCCACAGCTCTTCGACCCACTTGCCGTGGGTGGGATGCGACGGTTCGTCGACCCCGTTCGCGGCGGCGAGCGCCTCGAGGTCGGCCAGCGAGCTCTGCGGGGTGATATCGACCCCCGCTGCCGCCGACAGCGAGCCGTACATCGAGATGCGGTCCCACTGCCCGCCCAGGTCGTATTCGGTGCCGTCGGCCCAGGTGACGGTGGTCGACCCGGCGACGGCGACCGCGGCGTTCTGCACGAGCTCTTGCGTGAGGTCGGCGATGCCGTTGTAGTCGCTGTAGGCCTGGTAGGCCTCGAGCATTGCGAACTCGGGGCTGTGCGTGGAGTCGGCGCCCTCGTTGCGGAAGTTGCGGTTGATCTCGAACACGCGGTCGATGCCGCCGACGGCGGCGCGCTTCAGGTACAGCTCTGGGGCGATGCGCAGGTACAACTCGGCGTCGAAGGCGTTCGAGTGCGTCACGAACGGACGCGCCGCCGCCCCGCCGTGCTGAATCTGCAGCATCGGCGTCTCGACCTCGATGAAGTCGTGCGCCGTGAAGGTCTGGCGCAGACTCGCGTTGACTTTCGCGCGGGCGCGCACGGTCTGTCGGGCCTGGTCGCGCACGATCAGATCGAGGTAGCGCGAGCGCACGCGGCTCTCTTCGGAAAGCTCGGAGTAGAGGTTCGGCAGCGGCAGCAGCGCCTTGGATGCTATGGCCCAGTCATCGACCATGATCGACAGTTCGCCGCGGCGGCTCGAGATGACCTGTCCGCGCACATACACGTGATCGCCGAGGTCGACGAGTTCCTTCCAGCGCTGCAGCGACTCGTCGCCGACCGAGGCGAGCGAAACCATCGCCTGGATGCGACTGCCGTCACCCGACTGCAGTGCCGCGAAGCACAGCTTGCCCGTGTTGCGGCTGAACACCACGCGTCCGGCAACCGCGGCGGTGACGTCGGTTTCGGCGCCGGCCTCGAGATCTCCGAACCGCTCGCGCAGAGCGGGGATCGTGTCGGTCACCGGCACCGTGACCGGATACGCGCCGCCTGCGGCATCCCCCCGCTCAGCGATCAGCCGCTCGCGCTTGGCCATGCGCACGGCCTTCTGCTCGACGACGTCGTCTTCGCTCGTGTCGAGCGTGGGGGCAGGGGTGTCGGTCATGCGGCGGGCTCCTCGGAAAGTCGCGGCCCAGTCTATCGGGGCGGCCTCACTGCGCCCTGCGCGCGGGGTGGATGCCGCGGCATCCCCCGTCTGGTGGGTGTGGCGGGCGAGTGCGGCGCGGCGGGGCGCTGCGGGGGCGAGTGCGGCGCGGGGCGCTGCGGGAGCGGGTGCTGCGGGTGGGGCGGGGCGCCGCGGGTGGGGCGGGGCGCTGCGGATGGGGCGGGGCGCTGCGGATGGGGCGGGGCGCTGCGGATGGGGCGGGGCGCCGCGGATGGGGCGGGGCGCCGCGGGTGGGGCGGGGCGCCGCGGGTGGGGCGGGGCGACTGCGGCATCCCCCGCCTGGCGGGACGCCGGGGTCGTGGCGCCGCGCCAGAACCGTGCGTGCCGTCGGTTGAGTCGTCGCATATGGCCCCTTCCGCGCCGATCAAGGGGCCACACGTGACGACCGAACGAGACGCTCGACCGTTGAGTCGTCGCATATGGCCCCCGCCACGCGCGAAAAGGGGCCATATGCGACGACCCAACATCCGCTAGGGGCTCGTGATCCGGGATGAAAACGCCCGGCGCGCGCTACGCGTGCAACTCGGGGTCGCCCGGGTCGGCAAGCGCGTCATCAACGGTCGAGTGGACGATCACCGACAGGAACGCTCGGGGGTTCTCCACCCCCGCTGAGGCGAGAAGATCGGATGCCTGTCGCACGATCGAACGCGAGAACTCGGTCGCCGTCGCGATGGCCTCGGCGTACGCCGGGCGGTCGGCGTCGGCGATGACGACGGGCTCGCAGCCAAGCTCGACGGCGAGCGCCTGTGCGATCGGCAGCACGGCGGCGGGCGCGGTGACCGCGGCGAACGCGTCGGCGAGCCGGCGCAGGTCCATCGAGGTGCCGGTGAAAGTGATCGCGGGGTGGATCGCCAGTGGGATCGCCCCCCGGCCGGCCGCCGGTGCCAGCACGTCGAGGCCGTACCCCGGGTCGGTGTGCACGACGAGTTGTCCGATCTGCCACGCCCCGAGCTCGGCCATTCCCTGCACGAGGCCCGGCAGCTCGTCGTGCGGCACGGCGAGCACGACCAGCTCGGCGCGGCGCACGACCTCGGGTGTGTCGAGGAACGGCACGTCAGGAAGCACGGACTCGACGCGGTCGTCGTCGGAACCATGCGAGATGCCCACGACGGCGTGGCCGGCGCCGGCCAGCGCCGCGCCGATCACGGGCCCGACCCGTCCGGCGCCGATAACGCCGACGCCCAGGCGTCCATCGCGGGTCATTGCGTCCGTCCCTCTTCGTCGATGGATGCCGGTGCGTCGGGTGCCGCGCGCGCGGCGGGTTCGGGCGCGGCAGCTTCGGGCGCGGCCTGCGGGGCGGCTGCGTCGCCCTCGCCTGCGTCCCCCGCCGAAACACGCTCTACCGCGCGAGACTCGCCGCGTTGCGCTAAGTCTCGCGCGCTAGACCAAGTCTCGACCGGTGCCCCGTCGCCCACGTCGCCAGGACCACGCGCGCCGAGCGTGTGCGTGCCGCCATTCAGGTCGTCCGCCGCGGGCGCGGTAGGCGCACCAGCATCCGCCCCGTCACCTGCGCCCCCCGGCGAAACATACTCCACCGCGCGAGACTCGCCGCGTTGCGCTAAGTCTCGCGCGCTAGACCAAGTCTCGACCGGTGCCGCCGCGCCAGCTCCACGGGAGGCGGCATCCACCTCGGCCGCACCCGCCGGTGACGCGACATCCACTACCTCGAACGGGGCCCCACCCGCCTCAACGGCGACATCCACCACCTCGAACGGGGCATCCACCGCCTCGAGCCGATCATCCGCACCCCACCGGTGGCTGCGATCGGTCAGCCCGGCGGCGACCGCGGCGGCTTCGGCGTCGGCGAACAGCTGCACCGCGGCATCCCGGTCCAATCCGGCGAGTTCCCCCGACACCCGCCCGGCGATGGTGTGCGCGTGCATCGAGGCCACCCCCAACGCGCGCGAAAGCGGGCCCTGGTGCAGCCCCACGCTCTGCAGCCGCGCGAGCGGAAAGACGCCGAGGCTGCGCCAGATCACTCCGCGGCGCAGGAACAGCGCGGCCGGCGTCAGATCGAACCCGTTGCGCCGCCACGAGAACGGGCGCAGCACCCACGCGCGGCGCGGCGTGTTGGTGTACGGGTCGTCGTGCCGCGGGCCGAGAATGCCGTGCTCGAATACGAGCGGCCACTGCTGCTCGGGCATGCCGGGCATCAGCAGGCGCAGCACGCGCTCGACGTCGTGCCGGTCGCCGACCGGCAGCACCTCGGCGAACTGGTCGGCGTCGTTCGAGCTCGCGCTCTTTCCGGTCATGCGGTTCACGCGCACCGCCCACCACCCGAACGGACGCCAGATCAGCGGCTGACGCACCTCGATGGCGTGGATACGTCCGGGCGGCAGCGTTTCGGTGACCGTGGTGAACAACCCGTATGTGATGCGCACGCCGTCGGGCGTCGGGGCGATCGCGTACCTCAGCGACTTGGTGATTGAACGGAAGAACACCGCCGCGAACCCCAGGAACATCGGCACGATCGTGAACAGGATCCAGGGCGTGCCCACGATCGCGCCGACGATCGCGGCGATCACGAGCACGATGAGGGTGATCAGCCGGCCGCTGAACACGCGCGACAGGATGATGCGCACGACCGGGATCTCGACCACTGACGCCGGCTCGGCAACGGGTTGCTCGGCACCGAGCACGAGTCCGGTGAGGGCATCGGTGACCACGGATGCCGCGGCCTGCACGCGCGAGCCATGCGCAGCATCGCGTGCCTGAGCGTCGGCCAGCCGCCGGCCCGACGCGAGGCGCAAGATGTCGGCGCGCACCGCCTCGGCGTTGGAGGTCGACAGATATTCGAGCTTGACGTTCGCGTCGGATCCGGCGCCGACGACCTCGAGCTTGGCCATGCCGCACAGGCGAGCCAGCATCGGCCGGGTGAGGTTGACGCCCTGCACACGGTCGAGCGGCGACCGCCGGTGGCTGCGGAAGAGCACACCCTGGCGCACCTCGACGTCGTCACCGGTGATGCGGAAGGTATGGAACCGCCAGGCAAGGTAGAAGATGCCCACCAGCACGACGACCACGACGAGCACGGCCAGCAGCGCGATCAGCACGAGGTTGTGCGACAGGATGAAATCGACCGGATCCCCCGACTCGTCGCCCTCGAAGTCGGGGCCGGTGGGCACCGCCTGCCGCAGGAAGAAGTCGACGATCCGCTCGCGCAGGTTCGAGATGACGATGCCCGCGACGATGACGAGCACCAGTCCGCCGCGGAACAGCGGGGTGAGCGGATGCATCCGATGCCATTGCCCGTCGCTCAGCGGCGAACGCGCCCCGGGCAGCGGCACCGCCGGCGGGGGTGCGGGCGTGGGAGTGGGGTTGGTCACAGTCCGGTCCTGCGGGTTTCGGCGACGGCGACCAGCGTGTCGCGCAGCCGCTCGGCGGCCTCTTGCGTGAGGCCGGGAATGGAGACGCCGGTGGATGCCGCGGCCGTGACGAGCTTGAGCTGCGCGATGCCGAACGCCCGGTCGAGCGGGCCGTGCGTGACATCGACCAGCTGCATGCGCCCGTAGGGCACCGCGACCAGGCGCTGCCAGAGGATGCCGCGGCGGAACACCAGGTCGTCGCGACGCAGCTGGTACCCGAACGAGCGCGCCTGGCGTGGGGTGATGGCGGCGGTCACCGCGGCGATGAACGCGATGATCCCGGCGGGGATCCACAGCCAGAACTGGCCGCTGAGCGCCGAGATGATGCCCGCGGCCGCCAGCACGACGACGAACAGCGCCGTCTGCGAGATGAGCCGCACCCACACATAGGCGCGGGCCAGCTGATGCCAGGTGCCGTCGCCGAGCGGAAGGCGCTTGTCGCTGCGCGGCTCGAGCACCTGCGCGAACGCGTCGCGGTCCAGGACGTCGTCGGGGCCGGATGCCGCGGCCGCGGCATCCCTCGACTCGTCAGTGCGAGGCGTAGTGTCCGCCGGCGTCGTCGGGGCGGGAGTCGTCGGCTCCTGGGGCCCCAGCTCCGGTGTGCTTGTCATCGTCGTCCTTCCGGATCGTGCACAGGTGCTCGGCCACGAGGCCTGCCACCAGCAGCAGCACCGCGCTGACCGCCGTGCCGATCAGTGCACTCAACGAGCCTACCGAGGGCTCGGCCGGACGCGTCAGAAGAAACAGGATGAGCCCGACCGCCACGCCGCCGAACGCGGCGCCCACCAGGCTCGAGGCCTTGGCGAGCATCGCTATGCGCACCGCGTGGAAGGGGTTCAGCGGCGTGGACGTGTGTCCGTGACTGGCGCGGTAGATGGGCACGGCGAGCAGAATGACGATCGCCCCCAGCACCAGCAGCAGCACCGGCAGCGACAGTTGCGGGGTGAAGGTGGGCCGGCCGGCCGAGGTACGCAGCTGATCGAACAGGTAGCCGGCACCGCCGCCGAGCACGGCGGCGACGATCAGCGAAGCGGGACCCGTGCGCTTCATCGCGCCAGCCCCTCGCGTAGCGCGTCGACCCGGCCGCGCCCGGGCAGCTCGGCATCGGGGTCGAGTGTCAACCACGGGTCGAGCACGAACGAGCGCTCGGCCGCTCGCGGATGCGGCAGGGTCAGCGCGGGGTCGTCGCTGCGCACCTCGCCGTAGGCGATGATGTCGAGGTCGAGCGTGCGGTCTCCCCAACGCTCGGTGCGCACACGGCCGTGCCGGTTCTCGATCTCGTGCAGCGCGCGCAGCAGCACGCTCGGGGCCAAGCGCGTGGTGAGCGTGGCGACCGTGTTGAGGTACTGCGGGGCTGCGGCATCCGGCCCTTCGGGCTTGATCGCCACCGAGGTGATCGGCTCAGCCACCCGCACCTGATCGGTCAGCGGCAGCGCCCGCAGCTCGTCGACGGCCGCCTGCAGGGTCGCGTGCAGATCGCCCAGGTTCGCCCCCAGCGCCACCACCACGGGCACGCCGACCGGCGTGGGTGTGAAGCCCTGCGCAAGGCGCCGGTTCATCCGCGCCTCCGTCGAATCGTGAGCGTCACATCGTCGAACGGCACCGTGATGGGCGCGTCGGGCTTGTGCACCGTGACGACGGCCTCGTGCACGCCGGCGAAGCCGAGCAGCGCGTCAGCGATGCGCGCGGCGAGGGTTTCGATCAGGTCGACCGGGTCGCCGGTCACCAGCTGCGTGACCGCGGTCGCGACATCGCCGTAGTGCACGGTGTCGGCGAGGTCATCGGATGCCGCAGCCGCGCGGGTGTCGCAGCGCAGCGTGACATCGACCACGAAGATCTGCCCCTCACGCCGCTCGTGCGGAAAGACGCCGTGATAGCCGAACGCGCGCAGTCCGTGCAGGGTGATCTCGTCGAGTTCGTCCGTCATCGGTTGCTCCAGGCCTGCCACACCCGCAGGGCGTCGCGGGTGGCGGCCACGTCGTGCACGCGCACTCCCCAGACGCCCGCCTGCGCGCCCAGCACGCTGGCCACCGCGGTGGCCAGGTCACGGCGCGCCTCGCTCGCCTCGCCCGCGCCGCCTTCTTCGAGCAGGTCGGCGAGGAATCTCTTGCGGCTGGTGCCGATGAGCACCCGTGGGCCGAGCCCGACGAGCGTGGGGAGTCCGTGCAGCATCTGCCAGTTCTGGATGCCGCGCTTGGCGAACCCGATGCCGGGATCGAGGATGATGCGTGCCGGCGGAATCCCGGCCTGAGCGGCGGCCTCGAGCCGGTCGACGAGTTCGGTCGTCACGTCGCGGGCGACATCGTCATATCGCGCCTGCGCGTACATGTCGTCGGAGTGACCCCGCCAGTGGCTGATCACCAGGTCGACGTCGAGGTCGGCGGCGACCCGCAGCATGTCGGGGTCGGCCAGCCCTCCCGCGACGTCGTTGATGATGCGCGCGCCGGCCTCGACCGATGCGGCCGCGGTCGAGGCGTGCATGGTGTCGACGCTGATGACCGCGCCCGCCGCTGCCAGCTCGCGGATCACCGGCAGCACCCGGCGCTGCTCTTCGGCGGGGTCGATACGCGCGGCGCCGGGTCGGGTGGACTCGCCGCCGATGTCGAGGATGTCGGCCCCGTCGGCGCGCAGCTGCAGTCCGTGCGCGACCGCGGCATCGGTCTGCAGGTAGCGACCGCCGTCGCTGAACGAATCGGGGGTGACGTTGACGGCACCCATGATCACGGTCATACGCCGTCCCTTCCGATCAGCGCCATGATCTCGGCGCGCGCGACCGGGTCGGCGAACTCCCCGCGCGCGGCGATCGTCACGGTCGAGGCATCCAGCTGCTTGCCCCCACGCATCGTCACGCATTGGTGCACCGCTTCGAGCACCACGACCACACCGCGGCAGTCGAGCGCGCCGGCGATAGTGTCGGCGATCTGCTCGCCGAGGCGCTCCTGCACCTGCGGGCGCGCGGCGAGGATGTCGACGACCTTGGGCAGCGCACCCAGACCGACGACCTGCTCGCCGGGCAGGTACGCGATGTGCGCCCGCCCGGCGAATGGCAGCAGGTGATGCTCGCACATCGACCGGAAGCGGATGTCGCGCAGCATCACCGCGCCGGAGGGCACGGTGTCGGGCGCTGGTCCCTGCGACACCGAGATCGTGCGCGACAGCGGAGCTGCGGCATCCCTCCCCACGCCGTCGAAGAAGTCGGCGTACGCGTCGGCGACGCGCTGCGGAGTCTGCCGCAGGCCGGGCCGGTCGGGGTCTTCGCCGATCGCGACGAGAAGCTCGCGCACGAGCACGCCGACGCGGTCACGGTCTACGGCCATGGCCGCCCTTACGCCGTCGCGGGACGCGGAGGCAGGCTCGGGCGGCGGCGGTGCGATTTCTCGGTGGACTCGGGCTCCACCGCGGCGGCCACTCCGACCTCGCTGCGCCGCGGAACCTCGATGGGCGGCAGTGCCGACACCGGACGATCGTCGCTGGAGAGCCACTGCGGGCGCTCGGGCAGCTTCGTCACGTCGCTGAAGATCTCGGCGATCTCGGTGTGGTCGAGGGTCTCTTTCTCAAGCAGCGCGAGGGCCAGCTTGTCGAGCACCTCTCGGTTCGCGTTGAGCACCTCGTAGGCCTCGTTGTGCGCCTGTTCGAGAAGCACCCGCACCTGCTCGTCGACGGTCTCGGCGATCGAGTCGGAGAAGTCGCGCCCGTGACCCATGTCACGACCCATGAACACCTCACCCGACGACTGACCCAGCTTGACCGGGCCGATGGCCGAGGTCATGCCGTACTCGGTGACCATCTTGCGGGCGATGTCGGTGGCCTTCTCGATGTCGTTGGCAGCCCCGCTGGTCGGGTCGTGGAACACGATCTCTTCGGCGACGCGGCCACCCATGGCCCACGCGAGCTGGTCCTGCAGCTCGTTGCGGGTGATGGAGTACTTGTCTTCCAGCGGCATCACCATGGTGTAGCCCAGGGCCTTGCCACGGGGCAGGATCGTGATCTTCGTGACCGGGTCGGAGTGGTTCAGCGCCGCGGCGGTGAGGGCGTGGCCGCCCTCGTGGTAGGCGGTGATGAGCTTCTCCTTGTCCTTCATGACGCGGGTGCGTCGCTGCGGACCGGCGATGACGCGGTCGATGGCCTCGTCGAGCGCGCGGTTGTCGATCAGCTGCGCGTTCGAACGCGCCGTCAGCAGCGCCGCCTCGTTGAGCACGTTGGCCAGGTCGGCACCGGTGAAGCCCGGGGTCTTGCGGGCGACGACCTCGAGGTCGACGCCGTCGGCCAGCGGCTTGCCGCGGCCGTGCACCTGCAGAATCTTCAGGCGCCCGGCCATGTCGGGGGCGTCCACGCCGATCTGCCGGTCGAAGCGGCCCGGGCGCAGCAGCGCCGGGTCGAGGATGTCGGGACGGTTGGTGGCCGCGATGACGATGACGTTCACCTTGGGGTCGAAGCCGTCCATTTCGACGAGCATCTGGTTCAGCGTCTGCTCGCGCTCATCGTGCCCGCCACCCATGCCGGCGCCGCGGTGTCGGCCGACGGCGTCGATCTCGTCGATGAAGATGATCGACGGCGCGTTCTCCTTGGCCTGGTTGAAAAGGTCGCGCACGCGGCTGGCGCCCACGCCCACGAACATCTCCACGAAGTCCGAACCCGAGATGGAGTAGAAAGGCACGCCCGCTTCGCCGGCGACCGCCCGGGCCAGCAGCGTCTTGCCCGTTCCGGGAGGGCCGTACAGCAGCACGCCCTTGGGGATGCGGGCGCCCACGGCCTGGAACTTGGCCGGGTCCTTCAGGAAGTCTTTGATCTCCTGCAGCTCTTCGATGGCCTCGTCGGCACCGGCCACATCGCCGAAGGTGACCGTCGGCGACTCTTTCGAGACGAGTTTGGCCCGCGATTTGCCGAACTGCATGACTTTGCCGCCGCCGCCGTTGGCCGAGGCCAGCAGAATCCAGAACAGCACACCCATCAGCAGGATCGGCACCAGGAGCGTCAGGAAGCCGTCGAACCAGCTCGCCTTCGGCACGGCGTCGTTGAAGCCGTCCTTGGGCGATGCCGCATCGATCGCCTGCACGACCTGGTCGGCACGGGCCTCGACGTAGTAGAACTGCACGTCGGTGGCGCCCTCGTATGCCGTCGACAGCTGCATGTCGACGCGCTGATCGCCGTCGGTGTTGACGATCTTCGTGACGGTGCCGCCCTTGAGCAGGGTCAACCCCTGCTGTGTCGTGATCTGCTTGGCTCCGCTCAGACTGGAGATGAGCGAGAACCCCACGATCAGCAGAACCCCGATCAGCAGGACATACAGCAGCGGGTTGCGGGTGATCTTCTTGAAGTCCATGGTGCGGGGGCGGCCCCCGAGCCCTTTCGTCGCCGTCCGCCCTCTCGCGGACTTTCGTTTCAGGGTATCGCGCACCACCAAGCCTGGTCTGTGCATTCGCCCATGGCGTACAGGCGGCATCCCACCCCCGGTCGTCGCGCCGCGCTGCGGCATCCCGCCCCCGGTCGTCGCGCCGCGCTGCGGCATCCACCCCCGGTCGTTGAGCGAGCGCTGCGGCATCCCGCCCCCGGTCGGCGCGCCGCGCTGCGGCATCCACCCCCGGTCGTTGAGCGAGCGGCGCAGCCGCGAGTCGAAACGCCTCAGCTGTACACGTGCGGCGCCAGCACCGCGACATCCCGCACGTTGCGGTACCGCTCGTCGTAGTCGAGGCCATACCCGATCACGAACTCATTCGGGATGTCGAACCCGATGTACTTGCTGTCCACCTGCACCTTGGCGGCGTCGGGCTTGCGCAGCAGGGCGAAAACCTCGACCGAGGCGGCGCCGCGCGAGGCGAAGTTCTCCAGCAGCCAGCTCAGCGTCAGGCCCGAGTCGATGATGTCCTCGACGATGAGCACATGCCGATCGTGGATGTCGGTATCGAGGTCTTTGCGAATCTGCACGACGCCGCTCGACTTGGTGCCGCTGCCGTACGAAGAGACGGCCATCCAGTCCATCGGCACGTTGTAGGGCAGCGCCCGGGCGAAATCGGCCATCACCATCACGGCGCCTTTCAGCACGCCGACCAGCAGCAGATCTTTGCCCTCGTAGTCGGATGCCACTTGCGCAGCGATCTCGCGGAGCTTCTCCTGAATCTGCTCCTCGGTGACGAGGATGGTCGTGATCTGATCGGAGATGTCCGTCGCCCGCATACGTCGAGTGTACGGGGCGATCGCCGGCCGTCGCAGGGAAAGCGTGCGGCGGGCGCGTCGGCGGTCGCTGAGCGAGTACCCGCCCCTGCGCGAGCTCCGCACCGGTCGTTGAGCGAGCGCAGCGAGTCGAAACGACCCATTCGCCCACTCCAGCTCGGGGCCGCTCGGTCACTCCCCCGCGGCGGTGAATACAATCCGCGCGCCGACGCGTCGTGCCGCGCATCCGGGCAGGTCGATCGGTCCCTGCCCTGCCCAATCGGTGACCAGCCGAGCGACCTCGAGCGTCTGCGCGCGGCTCAGGCTCTGCCCGAATTCGCTGGCCACCACATGGCGGATGATCCGATGCCGCAGCGCGGCGGGATTGGCCGCCAGCGCCGGCACCGAAACCGAGATGCCCGCCTCGGCGTGCTCCACAATGTCTTCGATCGTCTCGTCGACCATGTCGGCGAAGGCCGCGGCATCCTCCCGCGCCTGCTCGGCGGTGCGCGCCAGCGCTTCGGCGATGCCCGGCCCGAGTTCGGCTTCGAGCACCGGCAGCACCCGCTCGCGCACGCGCACGCGCGCATAAGAAGGGTCGGCGTTCTGGGGATCGTCCCACGGCTCGAGCCCCTGCGCGGCGCACGCGGCGCGGGTCGTGGCACGCCCCAGAGCGAGGAAGGGCCGCAGCAGCGGCATCCCCTCAAGAAGGGATGCCGCAGCCATCCCCTGCAGGCTTGCGGCGCCCGATCCGCGGGCCAGACCCAGCAGGACCGTCTCTGCCTGGTCGTCGAGCGTGTGCGCGACGAGCACCGCGGCGGCGTCGACCTCGCGCGCGACGCGAGCCAGCGCGGCGTAGCGCGCCGTCCGCGCCGCGGCCTCGGGGCCGCCCGCCGAACCGACATCGACGCGCTCGATGCGCGCGTCCATGCCGAGGCCCTCCGCCTGACGGGCGGCGGCTTCGGCGACCTCGGCCGAGCCGGACTGCAGACCGTGATCGACAGTCGCGCTGATCAGCGTCATCCCGAGCTTGGGCGCCTCGAACGCCGTGGCCGCGGCGAGCGCGAGCGAGTCGGCGCCTCCGGAGAGCGCGACCACGACCGCGCCGGGACGCACATCAGCCAGCGCCGTGCGCACGGCGAGCCGGGTCTGGGCGACGGCGGGGTCGAGGCTCGGGCGATGCTCCACCGTCTCACCGTAGCGCCGCGCGCGCCCCTCTTCCGCGCGGCGAGGAAGCTCGCGCTACTTCAATCCGCGTCCGCTACCCGATTCTGCATCCGCTGCCCGATTTCGCGCCCGCGTCCCGATTTCGCGCCCGCGTCCCGAATCCGCATCCGCGCACCGATTCCGCATCCGCGCCCCCATTCCGCATCCGCGCCCCCATTCCGCACGGCCAGATCGCTCGCGCTATCCCAATCCGCGTCCGCGCATGCAAATCACAATCGCGAACGCAGAATCGAGCAGCGCGAGCCAAGACGACGCCCCCAGCACGCAGCCCGCGCTACCCCGCCCTGCATCCGCGCGCCCATTCCGCGCCCGCGCCTCGATTCCGCATCCGCGCCCCCATCCCGCGTCCGCGCACCGATTCCACGACCGCGCCTCCCTTCTGCACGGCCAGATCACTCGCGCTACCCCAATCCGCGTTCGCGCATGCAAATCACAAGCGCGAACGCGGAATCGAGCAGCGCGAGCCAAGACGACACCCGAGCGCTCAACTCGCGCTACCCCGTTCTGCGCCCGCGCCCCCGTTCCGCATCCGCGCCCGCGCCCCCACTCCGCATCCGCGCCCCCATCCCGCATCCGCGCCCCCATCCCGCATCCGCGCACCCATCCCGCATCCGCGCGCCCACTCCGCGTCCGCGCCCCGAATCCGCACGACCAGATCGCTCGCGCTACCCCAATCCGCATCCGCGCATGCAAATCACACGCGCGAACGCAGAATCGAGCAGCGCGAGCCAAGACGACGCACCCGTGCTCGCGACGCCACCCACCCGACTAGGCTGGTCCGCGGAATTCCCGTCATCGAAGGAGCACAGCATGGGCGCGTACGACGCCGTCATCGAGATCCCGCGCGGCAGCCGCGTGAAGTACGAGGTCGACCACGAGACCGGAAACGTCCATCTCGACCGCATCCTGTTCACCTCGTTCGGCTATCCGGCCGACTACGGCTTCTTCGACCACACCTTGGGTGAGGACGGCGACCCGCTCGACGTGCTCCTTCTGCTCGACCAGACGCTGTTCCCGGGTGTGCATGTGAGTGTTCGACCGGTCGGCGTGCTACACATGACCGATGAGGCCGGCGGCGACGACAAGGTTGTCGCGGTGATCGCGAAGGACCCGCGCTGGGCGCACATCCAGGATGTCGGCGACATTCCCGAGCACACGAAGAAGGAGATCTCGCACTTCTTCGAGCACTACAAGGATCTCGAAGAGGGCAAGTGGGTCAAGGTCGATGTGTGGGGCGACGCCGCCGAGGCCGAGCGCCTGGTCGCCGAGGCCGCCGCGCGCTTCGAGCACTGACACCGAATGCAAGAGGGGGTGGATGCTGCGGCATCCACCCCCTCTTCGTCTGTGTTCGTCAGACCGAGATTCCGCGCTTGGCCATGAACGGGATGGGGTTCGTGGTGCCACCGTTCACGTACACCTCGAAGTGCAAGTGGCAGCCGAACGAGTTGCCGGTGTTGCCTTCGCTGGCGATGACCTGACCCATGCTCACATGCTGGCCGTAACGGACGAAGATGCCACCCTGGCGAATGTGGCCGTAGCCGGTGGCGATGCCGCCGCCGTGGTCGATCTTCACGTAGTAGCCGTACCCGCCGTTGTATCCGGCATAGACAACGGTGCCCGAGTGCGCGGCGTAGATGTTGCTGCTGCAACTGTCGGCGAGGTCGACGCCCTCATGGAAGCCACTCGCGCAGTATCCGTTGCCGCACTGCACCGTGCGCGGACCATAACCCGAGCTCTGCCAGCCGCCGTTGGGCCGGCACCAGCCCGACGAACTACCGCCCGCACTCGCACTTGACCCGCCACCGCTTGAACTGCTCTGGTTCTTCTTGGCCGCGGCCGCCGCGGCGGCGGCCGCCTTGCGCCGCTCTTCGGCTTCACGTCGCTTGCGCGCCTCTTCGGCCTTGCGGCGCGCTTCGACGCCCTCCTGGTACTTGACGACGGTCTTCGCCGTCGTGTCATGCAGGGCCGAGAGCTGCGCCTCGAGGTCGTCGAGGTGCGAGTCCTGCGCCGCGACGGCGGCTTCGGCGGCGTCGGCTGCTTGCTGAGCCGCGACCATCTTCTGCTCGGCGATCTTCTGCAGCTTGTCACGCTCTTCGCGCTGCTCTTTCGCCTGGTCGCTGAGGCTCTGCGCCGAGTCGCGGGCCGAGACCGCCTCGGCGTAGACGGCTTGGTTCGCATCGAGCAGCTTGTCCATCGTGCCCAGGCGGGCCAGCAGATCGTCGGCGTTGGCCGCCGATCCAGAGAGGAAGAGCTCGAGCGACGCGCTGTCGCCGCCCTTGCGATACAACTGCGCGGCGACGCGGCCGGCCTTGTCTGCGGCATCCTTCGCCGTCGCCGCCTGCTTGTCGGCTTGATTCTGCAAATCGTCGGCGCGGCGTGCTGCGTCAAGATAGGCCTGCTGGGCCTCGTAATACTCGTCGCCGGCCTTTTCGGCGGCGGCCTGCGCCTGCGCGGACGCGACCTTCAGGTTCTGGATCAGCGTTTCGATCCGGCTGATCTCAGCCTTCTTCGCCGACTCGTTGCTCTTCGCCTTCTGCACGTCGTCCCACGAGGGGTAGTCGGCGGCATACGCGGCCGGAATGCGCGGAGCGGCGGCGACACCGAGCGCTGCGACACCGAGAACACCCAATGCCAGGGCGCTGCGCCGCGTGACCATGCCGGGATTGTTCGGCCACAGGGTGCGGCGTTCGCGCTCCGAGGGTGCGCAGTCGCATTCCTCGAGGTCTGTCGATCGCTCGTCGATCACCCCGGCCTCCTCTCGCACCGCGCGTCGGGATGCACGGCACAGGTTCTCCCACGGTAGCAACATCTTTCACAGATGCAACACCCTTCACAGAATGGCGTGCTATCGAGGACAGTTGTTCCCATGATGCGCCCGCGCGGGCTCTGGCGAAAGAACCCGGCGCGCGGGTCGCCCGATCCGATCTCGTCGACGATTGGCGATTCCGCTCGGAATCTCTTATGCTTGAGCGTCGGCAAGCGTGAGACCAAGCCTGCGAGGGCGAGGATTCATCCGGCCCCATCGTTTAGCGGCCTAGGACGCCGCCCTTTCACGGCGGTAGCACGGGTTCGAATCCCGTTGGGGTCACTCTTCCGATACAATTTCATAGTTCTGGCCCTGTAGCGCAGCTGGTTAGCGTGCCGCCCTGTCACGGCGGAGGTCGCGGGTTCAAGTCCCGTCAGGGTCGCTCTCAGCGACGGGCCCTTTTCGAAGGGCCTTTCGTCTAGGAGGCGGCAGCTGTTTGAATGGATGCCGCATGGCTCTGTAGCTCAGTTGGTAGAGCGCACGACTGAAAATCGTGAGGTCACGGGATCGACGCCCGTCGGAGCCACAAGGACCATCATTACAATGGTCCCAGAAACCCTCGCCTAGCTTCTACATGGCGGGGGTTTTGCTTTGCCCTGGTGAGACCTGATTTCGCCCCGGCCGTTGAGCGAGCGCAGCGAGACGAAACGTCCCAACCAGCCGCATTCAGGGCGCTTTCGAACCTCTGTTTCGACGTCTGTGCCGGGAGTGTGCCGGGAGCTCCTGCTGGCCAGCTCCGGACCGCGCGGCCGCGTCCACGAGCGAACCGAGGGACAGCGGCCGCGCCTCCCTGTCGGGCAGCTGCCTGACGACCCACACGCCGACACGCACCTCGAGTACACACATGCGCGAGAGGATCTGCCTGCGGCGGCTGTCGTTCTCGCTCTTGAAGTGCAGGCGCCGTTGCCCGGGAAGCAGGAGTCCCCGCAGCGCGCGCTCGGAGTCTCGAACATCGCCAACCGCCGCCGCGGTGGCCACCACGTAGTAGCCGAGGGCCTTCGACTCGTCGACATACACGCGGTCGCCGGCACGGAAAGTCACCGGACCACCGTAACCGCGTCCTCCCCCACCGACCGCGGACACCGGCGACGACGATGGCAAGGCGCGCCCGTAGAACCGCGCTCCATTCTCACTCGTCCCGCTCAGAGGGAAGAAGACCCTGCGTCTCGCTAAGCGGACATCACGGTGTCACCACATCAGGGCTCCACGCCGGGGCGCGACAGCGAGGGATCTCCAAACGGGCAGTGTGCGTGAGAGGGGCCGCTTCGTGCCCGCGAGCGCGCGCTATCCGGCGTGGCTCGGACCAGGACAGTTGACGGTTCGGACGGAAGGTACGGGATGCCCAGCCGTGGAGGTTGAGAAGCCAGGCGTCGATTCTTGTCACCAGGCGCCGATGGCCGTCCGCGGTGGGCGGGATCTGATCATCCGGGCGAGGAAGAATGCGCCCACCAGGCAGCCGATCGCCAGGATCCAGCCGACGTACGGGACGACGAGGAGGATGAGGGCGATGATAGCGGCGACGATCCACACCCCCTTTGCAGAGTTGGCTGCCGGAGCGGCTGGCACGACTGCCGGTTTTGCGTAGGCGCTGGGCAGCTGTCTAGTGACCTCTCTTGGAAGGACAGGGACGATGCTCGGAGCGCCGTCGAGCCACTCGTCGCTGATGTCGGTTGCACGAGGGAGCGACAATGTGATTTCTGCGGCCACGCGAGAGCCGGTGAGCTGACCCCACACAGCCGTCTGGAGTCCGCGAGCGCGCTGGGCGTCGATGAGTGGTAGAGCGTTCTTTGAGGTTGTCGGTGACAGTTCGCCGATAACCTCGCCGTCGAGAACGACGGTAGCGACACTCTTGATCCCGTTCCGGGTCTCGACGTCACGGCGCTCAAGCGTGAAGAGCAACTCCGCCACACTGCGCGGCGACAGATACGCGGTCAAGTAGTCAAGGTGCTGGTCCTCTCCAGTGACCTGGATCCTCCGACCGCGCGGAACGATCGTGTACGGACCAGACGGCGGGTGGTTGTCGGGGAAGATTTCGGTCGGTGCGGGGAGCGCGATTCGTATGGCGCACTTGAGTTCGGGGCCACGCCTTGTGTTCCTCGTCACAGCCCAGATCCGAGTCGCAACGACAGGGACCAGGCCGCGCCGCACGATGCCGGCGATGAACGGCTGGACTACTCCCGCGACTTCCGCGCTCACGTAGCCGAGACTGTGAATCCTCCAATCCGAACGGCAACGGCGTTTCGGTCATGGGGATTGTCGGGTTCAGGGACGAGTTCGGCGACCGTCATTTCGATGACCTCCTGGTCAAGACCAGGCCGAGATCCGAGCGCGGCGACGATCTGGGCCTCCCGGTAGGCCTCGCCCACGATGTCGACAATCGGCCCGGAGGGGGACGAGATGTCCACCCGTGGAAGCTCGGGAGCGTAGGACAGCGGCTGCAATCCTTCCCGCGCTGGCCAGAACGTCTGATGCCAGCGCCGGCCGTCCCACCATTGACGGAATCCGTCGCGCGTGTCGGTTGGGTACCACCCTGCCGTAGCCGACTTCTTGACAACTTGCGTCATTGCACTCCCCAAATCAGCTTGCTCCCCAGAGGCCGGCTCACCCATTGCCAGACACGCCGCACCATTGACCTCACCCTAGATGAGTGAGTCCGATTGGCTGATCGTCGTTGATCGGCGTGGGCGCTGTTAACGAGGGGCGGAGGGTGTTAACCCCAATGTGTGAAAACCGAGCTCAACACCCTCCTTGTCACACTCTACGTGCACCTCGATGACCGGATTCTCCCGGCGCTCGGGTTCACCAGGGACCACCGGCCGGGTCGTAAGCCCGCGCTCAACGATGTCGAGTTGCTGTGTCTACTGGTCGCGCAGCACCTGCTGGGCATCGCGTCCGACAGGAAGTGGATCCGTTACGCCCGCGCACACCTGCGGGGCATGTTCCCGAACCTGCCCGCCCAGTCCGGGTGGGGCAAACGCGTCCGTCAGGCGACCGGACTGCTCTCCGCTGTGATCACCGAGCTGGCCCGCGATACCCCTACCTTCGGTGAGGTGACCCGGCTTGTCGATTCCACACCGGTCCCTTGCGGCAAGTCCCGGGAGACAGTGAAACGCTCCGATCTGGCCGGGCATGCCGGCTACGGGTACTGCGCCTCCCACTCCCGGTTCTTCTGGGGATTCCGGCTCTACCTGATCTGCACGCCAGAGGGATGCCGATCATCTGGGGGCTGGCCAACCCGAAGATCGGAGAGCGAGAAGTCACCGAGCAGCTGCTGCGTCACGATCGGCACCTGATCGCACCCGGGCAGGTGATCGTCGGCGACAAGGGCTTCGCCGGCCGCCAGTTTGAGACGTTCGTCACCGAGGAGCTGGGCGCTCACCTGATCCGTCCAGACCGTAAGGACGAGCACAAACGTTTCGGGAAACTCGGCGGCATCCGGCAATGGGTCGAGTCCGTGTTCGACACATTGAAGGGCCAGCTCACACTCGAAGAACACGGCGGCCGAACCGTCGCCGGCGTCTACTCCCGCGTCGCGGCCCGCCTACTCGCCCTCGCCGCCGGCATCTGGCACAACTGGCTCACAGGCGCACCCTCAAAGAGATCCCTCATCGCCTACGACCACTAAAGACAATCGGACTCACTCATCTAGAGGACCCGGGCGCGCGCTTTGATGCAGGTATGACGAGGGTGAGGATCGCGACGACATGGCGAAGGTGAAGGCGGCGGGCCACGGAATCCCGGAGTGGGCACGCCCTCACGACGATGCGCCCGTAGATCTGTGGCCAGACATCTCGAAGCTGCCTACCCAGCGAGCGGTGGCCGTCCTCGCCGCTGCGCGGCGCTCACGCCCTGAGGACTATCTCGCAGTCGTGAACGGACTCCGATGGGCGACGACGGGTGACATGACGTCGGCGTGGTCCTTCATGGCGGTATGAGTGGCCATGCTCGCACTCGTCTTCGCCGCGCTCACCGCGCTCAGCCCATGGGCCCTGATCGCCGTATTTCTCTTCTTCGTCCTATTCACCGTAATGCTCAACCACATCGCGCGCCTCGTGTCGGACCACTCGGACCGGAGACGACACGCGGAAGTCTGGCTCGCAGCGCTCGAAGACGCGAATCGTTCGAGGCACCGCCGCACATACCGATGGCGATAGCGCGAGCACGGTCGTCGACACCCGGCCCACCACTCTTACCGTGCTCGTCGACTGGCCAGCAAACGATCGCATCGGGCCGACGATCCTCAAACGGGCACTGCGCGTGAGCGGGGCGTTGCGGGCGGACGATAGGCGCGCGATTGGCTTTCAGCTATCGGACAGATTCGTCGGCTGACGGTCGAGGACGCCGCCGCGGAGTTGTTCCGACGGCCTCTCATCCTGTGACGGTTCGCCTATCGACTTCTCGATGTCCGCCATGAGCATGTACATGACGCGTCCGCCGTGTGGCACCATCTTGAAG
The DNA here is from genome assembly GCF_004135285.1 of Microbacterium protaetiae. Taxonomy (NCBI): domain Bacteria; kingdom Bacillati; phylum Actinomycetota; class Actinomycetes; order Micrococcales; family Microbacteriaceae; genus Microbacterium; species Microbacterium protaetiae. Next base: position 1,806,205 of record NZ_CP035494.1, on the reverse strand, counting down.
CCGTATTTCTCGTAAAATCTCGCCGCCGACTCGTTGAGTGCATGGACGATTAGCGCACGCGAGCCGACGATCCGCGCAGCGGTGACAGCCTTGCTGAGGGCGTCTTGCAGGAGCGATCGGCCGAGGCCGAGGCCTTCGTACTGCGTGTCCACCGCGAGCCGCCCTATCAGAATGACCGGGATCGGGTTGGGCGAGTTCTTCTTGAGTACCGCGTTCGCGTCCTCGTGCACGAGCGCGCTCGCACACATGCAGTAGTAGCCGGCGACGAGACCCGTATCGAGGTCGATCGAAACGAATGTTCGGGAGTTTCCCGCACGTTCGTTGCTGAGCGCGCGGTCACGCAGCCAAGCGTTCAGTGACTCTTCGGACGACTGGAATTCCCGCACCGGGTCCGTGCCGAGGGGTGCCCGCGGCGTTGAGAGCCGGGTCAATCCTCAAACACCGACGGCTTGCGGAAGAGTTCCTTTAGTCCTGCAAGTGACTGCGCGGGCTGGTCCAGTACTTCGTTGAAGGCTTCCCATGCGTCGTCTGACATGCGAAGTTCTCGCTGCCGCCGAATCACATCGGTCGCTTCCGCGACGAGTAGGGGTACTGAGAACTCCGTAACAGTGCGCCCTTCGATGCTCGCGGCCTGCTCAATCTCCCGCTTCTGTGAACTTGAGAGCCGCAGCTCGAGCCTGCTGTCCTTAGTTGCGGTAGACATACCAGTCACTGTACGGCAATTTTCCGTACGTTTCTAGAGAGAGGTCCGTAGCTGACTGCACAGCGTCGATGCGGAAGTGCGCCGCACAATCGGGTCCGCGCCGGCGGCGCGTGCGAACGTCGCCGAGAATCTCGACGCGACCATCGGGCGGACAGCGCGCGGAGAGGCGCGGCCCACTGCCGCCAACCTGCGGAGCAGGAGTATCAGTACTCGAAGTTCACCGCGCGCTCCCACTCCTCGGACACGCGCCGGTAGTACTCCATGTACTCCGTCCGTGGGAGCCGGTAGCTGCGCACATCATCCTCGAAGAATCGAACGTCAAAGCTGCTTTGGATCCAGTGGGCGGCGTTCCCGAGAACCGGGCCAGTGATCAACGACTCCACGTCATCGAGAGTGGCGGTGATATCGGCGAAGCGCTCGTCGTCGTAGTGGTCCATTCCAAAGTCGGGCCACGACCGCAAGCCGGTCCTCGAACGCGCGGCTCCCCTGTCTTCACCGTTCAGCGCCCACGGCGTTGGATAGGTGCCCGTAAAGCCCGCCCGCCTTTGTGACCGGCGGCGGCACCCTTAACGAACCGCCGCGCCAGCGACGGATCGGTGCGGGCATGAGCGGAGTGGCGTGCGCGACCGAGGTTCCGCTGGCCCGAAGGCCTATTCCCCGATCTGTGCCGGGAATGTGCGGGGACCCCCACCGAAACGATGATGACTAACGAGGGCCAATGAGCACTCGACGCGCGGGATCACGCGACCAATGAGAATCAACGAGTACCAATGAGGCCATCGAAACTAACTGAAAATCGTGAGGTCACGGGATCGACGCCCGTCGGAGCCACACGGACCATCATTACAATGGTCCCAGAAACCCTCGCCTAGCTTCTACATGGCGGGGGTTTTGCTTTGCCCTGGTGAGGGGTGATTTTCTCGCTGGCGCACACGGCTCGGATCCCGCGGTCGTTGAGCGAGCGGAGCGAGACGAAACGAACTCGCCAGGGGCGTTTGCGCCGGCCTGAGGCCGGTCGCGGCTCATTCTGCGTTGAGATCGGCAGGCGGATGCACGTCAGGGCAGTCAGCGAGACAGCATCCGCAGATCGGATGCTCGATGCGTCCGGCATCCGCTTCGTTCTCGCATGCGCACCGTGAACACGCGCACATCGTTCCCCGCGCCGGCAACCCCAGATCGGCACGCTGGGCATCATCGAGCTCGCTACTAAAGGCCACCTCGTAGATCACCCCGTCGATCTCAATGCTCTCGTCGCCCTGATTTTTCATAACCGGCCAGTTTAGCGCGGGATGATCTCATCGATTCATGCGGCCAGTGCTTCGAGTTCCACTTTACCGAGGCGCAGAGCCACCTCACCGTGGTGCACGCGCCTGATCGCCACTTGGGCCCCGAGACCATTCGAGATGACGGTTATTTCCTGAGTCGTCGCGCCGTTCGACCCCCGCGCCTTCCAGCTTCGACGGCGACGAGGTGATCTCCTGCAACATTGCCCCTCCCTTCGCACCGAACATCCCACCGAGTGCCGACTACGCCGCGGGGACCCCCGCGATCTTGTCGAAGTGAGCTATCCGTACGCTTCCCCACATGCGCACCACGTTCGACGCCAAGCAGATGCTGCCTACATCTACCTCGTCCCCGACATCGAGCCAGGACGCTCGGTGCGGAACGTCGTGGCGGAGAGCCCGACGGGATCGATGAAGGTGCTGGACTTCGATCTCGACGACATCCGCCTCGGTGTCGAGGTCCTCGATGCGAGCAGTGTCATTGACGCGTCGTTCCTGGCGAGTACCGAGAGGCTCGACCAGGAGTCGTAGTCGTCGTCGGACGACGGACTCATCGCGTGGCGAGAGCGCTATCGCGAGGGTGTACCGGCACCGGTAATGTCAGCCCTCACCCATACGGTGGGGGTATGGCGACCGAGCTGATTCCTGACGACTACGCGGCCACTCTTGAGGAGCTGAAGCGGCAGGTGCACGCCGCGCGCCTACGGGTGCAGCGCGCGGCCAACACCGAGCTGCTACGACTGTGGTGGAACATCGGGCAGACAATCCGCACTCTCAAGAGCAGGCCGCGTGGGGCGACAAGATTCTCACCAGGTTGGCTGCCGATCTGCGAACCGAGTTCCCCTCGATGAAGGGCTTCTCCCTGACGAACCTGAAGTACATGCGACGATTCGCCGCAACGTGGTCTGAGCCTAATCCACTTGGTCAACGACCCGTTGACCAAGTGCCGTGGGGCCAGGTCATCGACCTCATCACGAAGCTCGACGACCAGCAGCGGCGCGACTGGTACGCAGCGAAGTCTGCCTTCCACGGCTGGAGCAGGCGGTTCCACGACTTACGCCACGCGAACGGAACCTTACGTCCGCGGCGGTAGTCAAGCCGTACGAACGTTGGCAGGTGGGTGGGTGCGTCTGTGTCGGTGACGGACGGTGACCACGTGCGCCTGTACCTGGGCGACTACACCGCGCACAGCGCGCCTTCGAAGTGTTCGTGTCTTGGTGCTAACCCTCTCTGTGACAACAAGTGCGATACCACTGTGAATCCGAACAACCGGCAGGCGCGCCCACGAGACGTCACCTATGTGGGGCTCACGCCAACTCCGGTGCCGAGTAGATCAGCTTCCGCGGACCAGGAGGAGGGAGCACCTCGGGCTGCACCGAATGGGCCGTGACGGGCACTCGGCGGACGAGTACCGCCGGCTGAACGCGCGCTACCGCAGCTCATCGCGACGGCGTATCAGGTACGCCGCTTCGGCGATGTTGCCTGCCAATTCAATGGCCTTGTCGTAAGCGGCACGGGCATCCTGACCGCGGCCCATTCTGCGCAGAAGGTCGGCGCGCGTCGCATGCCAGGCGTGATAGCCGTGCAATGCGTCTTCAAGCCGGTCGACGATGGCGAGGGCGGCTCTCGGACCGTCCACCTCGGCGACCGCGATGGCCCGGTTGAGGGCGACGATCGGCGACGGGTCGAGGCGCGCGAGCTGATCGTAGAGTGCGAGGATCTGCGACCAGTCGGTGTCACCCATCTCGCGGGCGAAGGTGTGCACGGCGCTGATCGCTGCGAGGATCTGGTAGCGACCGGGAACCTCACCGGCTGCCGCAGCGGCAAGGCGCTCGCGCACCAACCGATGGCCCTCGGCAATGAGCGCCGGGTCCCAGGCGCCCCGGTCCTGCTCATCGAGTGGAATCAGTTCGCCGTCTTGGGAGATCCGGGCGGTGCGCCGGGCCTCGTTGAGGATCATCAGCGCCAGCAACCCAGTGACCTCGCCGTCCTGCGGCATGAGAGCGCGGACCAGGCGAGTGAGCCGGATCGCCTCGCTCGTGAGGTCTGCGCGTATCGGGTCGGTGCCTGGACCGGTCGCCAAGTAGCCCTCGTTGAAGACCAGGAACAGCACCGTGAGCACTCCCGAGACGCGGTCGGGCAGATCCGCCGCAGTCGGCATCCGGTACGGGATGCGAGCTACCTTGATCTTGGCCTTGGCGCGGGTTATCCGCTGCCCGATCGTGCTCTCGGAGACAAGGAACGCGCGGGCGATCTCGGCCACGGTCAGGCCGCCGACCATGCGCAGAGTCAGTGCCACCCGGCTCTGAATCGCCAACGCTGGATGGCAGCAGATGAAGATCAACCGCAGCCGGTCGTCGCCGATGGCACCGATCGGCTCGGGCAGCTCGTCATCGAACATCGCCTGAGCCTCCCTGTGCTTGCCGGCACGTTGGCTCTCGCGCCGGAGCCGATCGATACCTTTGCGGTTAGCGGTGGTGGTGAGCCACGCACCCGGATTGGGCGGCACACCGTCGGTCGGCCATCGAGCGACCGCGGTCGCAAAGGCCTCGGCCGCCGCCTCCTCGGCGAGGTCGAGATTGCCGAACCGCCGTGCCAGACCGGCGACTACGCGGGCCCACTCGCCCCGGTATGCCTGGGTGATGGCGTCCTCGACGTCACTCACTGGAACGGTCGCACCTCGAGCTTGCGGTCACACACCTTCGACGCCTCGGCGGCGAGGGCGAGGGCGACATCCAGATCGGGCGCCTCCCACACCCAGACACCGGCGAGGTACTCCTTCGACTCCACGAAGGGTCCGTCGCTGAACACCGGCCGCTCACCCCTGTTGTCGATCACCGTGGCGGCGTCAGGGTCGGCAAGCCCACCTGCGAACACCCAGTGGCCGCCGGCGATGAGACGCTCGTTGAACTCGCTGATCGCTGGCCGCCTGTCCGTACTGCCGGGATTGCTCTTGTCATCGATCACAGAAACGAAGTACTGCATGCGAGCATCTTCTCCTTCGGTGTGAATAAGCACTCGGGTCGCGCATCAGGCTGACTGCGGGCCCGCGGGATGCGCCAGATCGTAGGCGCGGGAGACCTTCGCGGGAACGACCATGCGCCAGGCATCGACGACGAGTTCGCGGGCCTCGGCCGCCTCCAGGGCCGCGAGGTCGGCGTGGACCCAGTTGAAGCGCAGGTCTGAGTGCGAGGGCATTTGGAACTTGCGCGGATTTCCCCCGACGAGAGCTTCCCGCTCTTCCTTGGGGAAGGCGAACCCCATCACCCTCTCGTCGTCGGAGAACGCGACGTAGACCATCTGACCGACGCGGAATTTCAACCGCCCGCGCACGTAGGCATGGTAGGAGCGCTCCAACTCCGCGCCCAGCGCTCGAACGTCCTCGATGTCCGCCATGTTCACAGCCTCTCAGTCGGTTCCGACACGGGGCGATCCGCTCCGGTCTTCGGTCGTGCCGCCATTGCCCTGTGTCACTCCGTCGAGGGATGGTCGTGAGCTCCATCGTTGTTCGCCATCGCTTCGGCGCCCACGCATTGGGCACCTCTCAACCACTCAACGAACGACTCCGCCCGGATCCGACAACACAGATCCGCATCCGATGAAGCGGGATGCCGCGGGCGCCGCGTGAAGATTCCGAGCGAGGTCGCCGCCCCGTCGGCGCCATCCTGTGCGAGATCGGACGATGAGCATCTCGCTGGCTGTTCCGCCGATGAACGTTATGACGGACGCGATGGAGGCTCGCTGTCAGCCGACCCCTTCCTCCGCTTCCCCCAGCGCCGAGCGCCACTCTGGACGGAGACCATCGTGTCGCCGCCGCGCGAGTTCTGCACAGATTCCGCGCTCGCGTGATCGCAGTCGAAAACAGTCTTTCTGTTCGCGCTCCTTCTCGATGCCATCCAACTCGACGAGAAGCTCTCGGATGGTGGCAGTCCGAAGGCCATCACGCGGTGATTGCTCGTACACGTCCATGGCGACCGACCTTCACTTGTTCGACGAACGTAGCTCGGGCGTTCCGAGACCAGAAGGGGCTTGCCAACGGCGTAGTGGCAATGTACGCGGCCGAACCGTTCCTCAGGTCTCGTCAAGGTCAGCTCGGCCGGAGGTACGCGCCGTCTCTGGCGAGGCCGCGCCGCCGATGCCGCCTGCGCGCACCGACGAGAAGCACCAGCCCCGCGACAACCACGACCCAGGTCGCCATCCCTCCGCACACGCACGGTACCGACGGCGGGCACGACGCGACGGCGAAAGCGTGCGGCATCCTGCACTTTCGCCTTCAGCGCGGCCACGTCGTCAGCCAGTTCGGCGCGGGCCCGCTCGACGTCGGTCATCGACTCTGTCGTCATGCCGATCCAGGGTCGTTCCAGCTCGTTCTGCCATCGCACGTTCACACTGAGACCTCCGCCCGTCAGCTCACCCGAAAGCGTGCGACGTCGTTCTCGCGCAGGGTGAGCCCGGTGCCGGGCGCAGTGCCGTCCAACACCAGCATCCCGCCCCGCGGGTCGAGCACGCCGTCGAAGAACAGCGTCTCGATCCGCACGTGGTCGTGGAACCATTCCAGATGGCGCAGATTCGGTGTCGCCGCCGCCACATGCGCGTGCAGGTGCGGGCTGCAGTGCGCCGACACGTCGAGCCCATAGGATGCCGCGACCGCGGCACCCCGCAACCACTCTGTGATTCCGCCGCAGCGCGAGGCGTCGATCTGCAGACAGTCCACGGCCTGTGCCTGGCACATGCGACGGAAGTACACGAGGTCGAAACCGTACTCGCCGGCGGCGACGTCGGCATCGATGGCATTGCGTACCTCGCGAAGCCCCGCAAGATCGTCGGAGCTGACCGGTTCTTCGAACCATCGCACGTCGAGGTCGGCCGCCGCATGCGCGAGCCGGATGGCCTGCTTGCGGGCGTAGGCGCCGTTGGCGTCCACATACAGCTCGGCGGTCGGGCCGATCACCTCCCGCGCTTGCCGCATGCGTTGCAGGTCGCGCCGCACCTCGGTGCCCCACGATTGCCCGATCTTGATCTTCACCCGAGGAATGCCCTCGTCGTGCACCCAGCCGCCGAGCTGCTCGGCCAGCCTCCGGTCGGAATAGGTCGTGAATCCGCCGCTCCCATAGACCGGAACCGTGTCGCGCACCGCGCCCAGCAACCGGTAGAGCGGAACTTCCAGCAGCCGAGCCTTCAGATCCCACAGTGCCGTGTCCACCGCCGAAATGGCGTAGCCGATAGCACCTTGTCGTCCACTGTTGCGCACCGCGTGAACCATCGACTGGAAGCAACGTCCGGTCTCCAGCGCACTGTGACCGACCACGAGCGGCGCCAGGGTACTGCCGATCACGGCACGGCATTGTGCGGCCCCATACGTCCATCCGGTGCCGACAACCCCGCCGGCGTGAGCCTGGACCAACACCATGGTCGTCGAATCCCATGCGATAGTGCCGTCTGCTTCGGGCTCGTCGGTCGGCACGGTGTACGCGTGAACGTCGAGACAATCGATCTGCGGGTCCATCATCCGTGTGACCTCAGTCGTCGCGCTTCTTGTCATGGTGAAGGGTGTCTTTGATGCGCTCGATACCCTCGGTGACCAGTGCTTTGGCGGAGTCGATCAGAACGGTCGGTTCCTCGGGATCGCCCCGCAGCAGCGCTTCGGCGGTGTTCTTGGCGAACTCGAGCGTGATGTGCGGAGGAAGCGGGGGCACGTTCTTGCTCGTATGCGCGTCGATGAGGGTGACCCCGCGGGTGGCGAAGGCGGTGTCCCAGGCGGCGGCGACCTCGTCATCGGTGGTGACATGGATGCCGGTGAACCCGAGCAGCTTCGCCCATCCGGCGTAGTCGACGGATTCGACATCCTGCGATTCGGGCCAGACCGGGTTCGCGTCTTCGGTGCGCATCTCCCACGACACCTGGGTGAGGTCGTTGTTATGCAGCACCATGATGATCAGCTGCGGGTTCTCCCACTCGTGCAGGTACTTCTTGATCGTGATCAGCTCGTTCAGACCGAGCATCTGGAACGCGCCGTCGCCGATCGTGCAGACCACGCACCGCTCGGGGTAGGCGAACTTCGCGGCCGTGGCGTAGGGCATGGCCGCGAGCATGGTGGCCAGGCGGCCGGAGAGGTCGCCCATCATGCCGCGTCGAAGCCGGATGTGGTGCCCATACCAGTCCGCGGTCGAACCAGCATCGGCGGTGACGATCGCCTGCGGCGGCAGGCGCTTGTTGAGCTCGAAATACACCCGACGCGGGTTCACCCCATCGTCGTATTCGACGTGCGCCTGGGCCTCCATCTCCTTCTCCCACGCCGTCATCTCTTCGGCCACCGTGTTCTGCCAGGCCCGATCGGTCTTCTCCTCCAGAAGCGGAATGAGCCCGGTCAGCGTGGATTTCACATCGCCCCACAGGTTCAGCTCGGTGGGATAGCGCAGCCCCATCTGTTCCGGCTTGAGGTCGACCTGAATGGCGCGGGCCTGTCCGCTGGGCGGCAGGAACTGGCTGTAGGGGTAGTTCGTGCCCAGCAGCACGAGCGTGTCGCAGCCGTTCATCTGGTGCACGCTGGGCAGCGAGCCCAGCAGTCCCAACTGCTGGGAGTGATACGGGATGTCGGACGGCACCACCTGCTTTGCCCGAAGTGTGGTGATGATCCCGGCACCGCACAGCTCCGCGGCCTTCAGAACATCATCTGTCGCACCGTTCGCGCCGTGCCCGACGAGGAAGGTCACCCGGCTGCCGGCGTTGATGATGGCCGCAGCCTGACGGATCTGGGCCTCGGGAGGGGTCACGGCGATCGAAGGGGCGACGGCGCTGGAGCGAGACACCCAGTTCGCGGGCTGCAGCTCGGGCATCTCCATCCCCTGCACATCGTGCGGCAGAATGACCACGGCCGGCCCGAGCCGCACCCTCGCGGTGCGGAACGCAGTGTCCACGACAGCCTGCGCCTGCGCGGGTGAGACGACGGTCTGCACGTATACCGCGACGTCCGACAGGGTGCGCTCGAGGTTGCTCTGCTGCTGCGTGAAGGTGCCCAGCGCATCCAGCCCCTGCTGCCCGATGATGGCAACGACCGGCTGGTTGTCCATCTGCGCGTCATACAGCCCGTTGAGCAGATGGAAGGCGCCGGGACTCGAGGTCGCGATGCACACACCCACCTCACCGGTGAACTTGGCGTGAGCTGTCGCCATCAGCGAGCAGATCTCCTCGTGCGTGGGGCGCACGTACTGCAGCCCGTCGTCGGCGCGTTGTGCTGCGCCGAGGGCTCCATCGAACTCGCCGATGCCGTCGCCCGGAAAGGCGAAGACCCGATTGACACCCCACTCTTTGATGCGCTGGATCACGAAGTCGCTCACCGTTGCCATGACTGTCCCTTCTCTCTGCGTCCGTCGCCGTCCGGTGCCCGGACGAAGCGGTCTGCGGCGCGTGCGGCGATCGCCATGATCGTCAGGGCCGGGTTCGCGCTGCCCTGAGTGGGCAGCACGCTCCCGTCGACGATCAGCAGGTTCGGCACCGCGAAGCTGCGGCAGTCGGCGTCCACGACACCTTCTTGCTCGGATGCCGCCATCCGGGCACCTCCGACCAGGTGGGCATAGCGGTCGATGGTCATGACCTCTTCGGCGCCGGCCGCGGTGAGGATGCGCTCCATCACGGCCGTGGCCGCACTGACGAGCGCCTTATCGTTCTCGCTCTGGGTGTAGTCGAATCGGGCAACCGGCGTCCCGTGCCGGTCCTTCTCACCGGCCAGCGTCACCCGGTTCTCCGGCCGCGGCAGGAATTCGCAGAGCGCTCCGAGGCAGGCCCAGTGCACGTAGTCGCTCATATAGTCGCGCAGCGTGGCCCCCCAATGTCCCTGAGCGGCAACGTGCTCGGCCCATGTGATGGGCAACGGCGAGACGGTCTGCAGCGAGAAACCGCGCTTATAGGGCTTGCTCGGGTCGGTCTCGTAGAAGTCCTCGGTGCTGACTTCTGGCGGAGGGCCCTTCCACATCCGCACCTCGGCAGCGAAGCGACCGCCAGTCTGCGGCGCGCCCTGCACCATGAGGTATCGGCCGACCTGGTCGAAGTCGTTGCACAGGCCGTTCGGGAAGCGGTCGGATGTCGAATTCAGCAGCAGCCGCGGCGTCTCGATGGAGTACCCCGCCACGGCCACGGTGCGCGCGCGTTGGAAGCGCTGCACCCCGCGGCGCACATAGTGCACGCCGGTGGCACGGCCGGTCCGCTGGTCGATCTCGATACGAGTGACCATCGAGTCCGGACGCACTTCGGCGCCGTGCGCGAGGGCATCGGGAACGTGCGTGATCAACGGCGACGCCTTGGCATTGACCTTGCATCCCTGTAGGCAGAAGCCGCGGTAGATGCAGTGCGGACGGTTGCCGAAGCGCCCGCTCGTGATCGCCACCGGGCCGACCCTGGTGGCGATGCCGCACGCTTGTGCGCCGCGCTGGAACACTTCGCCGTTGCCCGACACGGGGTGCGGGCTGTACGGGTACGAATGCGGATCTCCCCACGGCCAGTGCTGGCCCGAGACCGGAAGCTCCTCTTCGATCTGCTGGTAGTACGGCTTCAGCTCGGCGTACTCGAACGGCCAGTCGGCACCGACGCCGTCGGTGGACAGTGTGCGGAAGTCGCTCGGGTGAAAGCGGGGCGTGTACCCGGCATAGTGGACCATGGAGCCGCCGACGCCGCGGCCGGAGTTGTTCGACCCCAGGGGAACGGGATCATCGCCGCCGATCTCGCGTGGCTCGGTCCAATAGAGATCGTGCGAGCCCGCCTCGTCACTGACCCAGTCCGTCTCGGGCTCCCAGAACGGCCCGGCATCCATCCCGACGACCGACATCCCCGTCCGCGCCACGCGTTGCAAAAGTGTCGCGCCGCCCGCTCCACAGCCGACGATCACGAGATCGATCTCATCATCGTCATCGAAAGTGCGCATGCCCTCCCGCAGCTCCGGCACGAGCTGCGATCCGGCCGGATTGAGCAACCACGCCGACTCGTTGCGCTCGCGCACCGCACTCATCGTGCATCTCCGCTCGCCCGTCGCGAGGCGACCGGGTCGTGGCGAGGGTGCGCGTCAGCGACCTCAAACGGTTCTCGTTTGTCGAGGCCGAGGTTCTTGTACCCCCGGGGGTAGGCAGGACCGTCGAAGCCGATCTCGTTCCACGCCCACGGGTGCGAATAGAAGGCTGTGCAGGCGTAGCGCGTCCAGAGGCTCCAGACCTGTGCGGCCACCATGCCGTGCCAGCGCTGAGTGCCCAGATCCTGAATCGCCTGCAGCAACGCGGTCTGCTGCGCCCACCGGCATTCGGCGAATGTCACATCGTGCACTGTCCGCGCGTCGGCGTCCAGGCCGGCGAGGGAGTCGCGCCACGCCTGTGCATCCGGGGGCATCGTGCGGTAGTGCCAGCCGTCGGTCTGGTTCTCGGCCAGCCGCGCGTCCACCATCTGCACGACGGGGATGCGCGGCTCGGCGCGCTGAGAGAGGAGTTGATCGAACAGCGCGGATGCCGCTGCCTCCTCTTTTTCCGTGAAGAAGCGGATCGCGGGCTGTCGCCCCAGGCGCCCTTGGACGACCGCGCGCGTCGCATCGTCCCAATGCCGTGCCTGTGTGCTCACGTCGAAGTGGGGATACCGGCCGCCGCCCTGCGACGGCTCGAGGGGAAGAGTGTTCACTTCTCACGCCTCAGAATCGCTGCCAGCAACCCCATCCCGCCGACCAGGGTGACCAGAAGGGGCGCCATCAGGGGCGGGCCCATCTCCATGTTGTAGCGGAAGTTGCGCCAGCCGCCCGGCTTCTGTCTGATCCCCCGGCCATGCAGCCACAGGCCCTGGACCCCGTTGGCGATGATCGTCGCCGACGCGAGCGGCAGCAGCGTCTTCGCCGCCCGCTTACTGCACACTCCCGCGATGCCGGCAACGGCCCCGACAGGTCCGAGCACGATAGGCGCCCACATCCACCGGTTGCCGAAGCTTGCCTTGTCGTGCTCGAAGAAGATCTCGGCGGTGGTCACCAGTGCTCCTGCGGCCGTCAGAGCCGCCAGGCTTCGCTCGAACCGACCGGTGCGCACGTTTCGCAAGAGTCGATCAATGCCGTAGACGGTTTCAGCGATCGGGGCGGCAGAGCTGCGTCGTGACATGGATTCCTCCCGATCCGGGTTGTCCGGGCGTACCCGTGTGCTTGGAGACTGCGCTGGGTGAGGGTCGGTCACAAGGGGGTGGCCAATGGATCGTTCACGGTGTAGACCGCGTGTGAGGCGATCTCCTCCGCCATGCTCGTGGCGCGAAAGCAGACCGCATGCGGGAGCATCCCCGTCATGTCAAGGGCCGAGGTCACTATCGTCGGTGCCATCGCGAGTCGGCTCTCCGGGAAGTCGAGGAGATCGCCGCACCGCTGTCTTCATCCTGATCGGCCGGTCGCAGCCAAGAGTCGGCGGATGGCTGTCTCGGGGCTGACGTCAAGCTCGAGCAAGCGGCCCTGCCGGTAGCGCTGGAAGACGCGCGGATCGATGTAGCTGGCGCGGGCGACCGATGCGGTGTTTCCGAGGGCCTGGGCGCTCGCCTGCACCGCGAGGGCCTCCGCGTGCTTGCGCTGCCCGGCGGTGTCCACCGTGCCGATGCGCGCGAGGGCGTCAGCGGCGAGGATCGTGCCGCGCAGAGTCCGAAAGTCCTTGGCGGTGAAGCGCCCGCCGGTGAGTGCGCGCACGTGCGCATTCACGTCCGCCGGGGTCAGCGCGCGCTGCCGCCGGCCCTCGGGGTACCACAGCAGCGGCGATCGCGGAGAGCGCGAGACCAGCATGGCGATCGTCGACGCAAGATCGGCGTCGTCGATCTCAAGCAGCGCACGCTTGCCGCTCTTGGCGGGAAACGACAGGGTGACCACCCGTTCTGCGACCGATGCGTCGCGTCGCCGCAGCGTCGTCAGTCCCCTGCTGCCATGCGTGGCGAGGTACCGCGCCGAGCCGACGCGCGGAGCCGCCTCATCAAGCAGCCGGAACGCGACGGCGAGGACACGCTCGCGATCGTGCCCTTCCCCACGTAGCGCCACGGTGACCCGCGTCCGAGCCTGCGGGAGCGCCGCGGCAAGAGCCAGCGCACGAGCGAACTTGCGACGATCGCGGGGAGCGCGCCACCGAGGGTGATACAGGTACTGCCGGCGCCCGGCCGCATCCGTGCCGACGACCTGGATATGCGCAAGCGGCTCACGGGCGATCCACACGTCCTCCCATGCCGGCGGGATCACCAACGCACGGATGCGCTTCTGATCGCTGTCGCTGGCAGGTGCACCGTCCTCAGCGAGGTAGCGAAACGTGCTCCCCGCCCGCACACGTCGGAATCCGGGATCGGTGTCGGGTCGCACGCGCACCAGCCTGGCCACGGTGTCTCTCCCCGCATTCAGCGATGGCGCAGCATCGAGATGAGCTCCGGATCCTTCAGACTGTTCCATCCACATCGTCTCGGCATGACATCCTCCGCAGTCCCGCCCGACGCTATCCGGGACGCCCGATGACGCCCACGGGGTTGACAAGAGCGTGCCCACGCATCAGCACACAGCCGCCTATACCCCGGCAGAACCGAGAGTCAACCCCCGCGACGGATGCCCTGGCGCGTGACACGGTCATCATCTACAAGGAGGAACGACATGGCAGGCAAGACACCACCGAAGAATCGCCGGCGCACCGCGAGCGGCGGCTCGGGTGCCAAGCGCACGGCCGAGCAGAACGAAGAGAAGGGTTTCCTCGCTTCTGCCGGGCTGAAGAATCATCTTCAGAGCGTCCTCGTCGATCTCATCGAACTGTCCCTGCAGGGTAAGCAGGCGCATTGGAACGTGGTGGGCACCAACTTCCGTGACACGCACCTCCAGCTCGATGAGGTCGTCGCGGCAGCGCGCCGATTCAGCGACGTGATCGCCGAGCGCATGCGCGCACTGCACGCCCTCCCGGACGGACGCAGCGACACCGTTACCGAGACCACGACCCTTCCGGAGTATCCACAGGGAGAGATCGACACGACGACGACCGTGGACCTGATCACCGAACGGCTGGACGCGACGATCGGCACCGTTCGCGGGGTGCACGACGCCGTGGACGAAGACGACCCGACAACCGCCGACATCCTGCACGACATCTTGTCCACTCTCGAGCAACTGTCCTGGATGGTCAGCGCCGAGAACCGTTCACCGGCGGTCAAATGAGCCCGGCCGCCGACCGCAGCGGCATTGCACTCACCCTCACCGACGCGCCGTCCGAGACAGCGCGCGAGGTCGAACGCGCCGCCGCGGAGGTCAGCGGGCTCGGGACGCAGGTAGAGGCCACTATCGAGTGGGCGGTGCGACTTTCCGGACGCATCCCTCTTCCCGGGCAGGGGCGGACGGCCGACCGCTGGAGCGCGCTGGCGACCGCGGCGGCGTTGGATGTCGGTGCGGCGCGGATTCTCGAACCGCACCTGGACGCACTCGCCATCCTCGACGAGGCACGCACAGCGGGCGGCATTGCGTCGGATGGCGTGGATGGTCTCGGCGCGGATGAGCACTCATCCTGGGGCGTCTTCGCGGCCGAAGGCGCCACGCGATTGGACGCATACCAGGACGCTTCGGGGAGTTGGCGGCTCCGTGGCACCAAACCCTGGTGCTCTCTGGCGGCCCAGTTGACCCACGCCCTGATCACTGCCTGGGTCTCACCGCAGTCCCGCCGGCTGTTCGCCGTGCCGCTGCAAGCCCCGTCGGTGCACCCGCACACCGGGCCGTGGACAGCTCGCGGCCTGCGCGCGATTGTCAGCGCAGCGGTCGACTTCGATGACACACCGGCCGCCCCGGTCGGGGACCCGGAGTGGTACCTGCATCGGCCCGGCTTCCGCTGGGGCGGGATGGGCGTTGCCGCCGTCTGGTGGGGAAGTGTCATCCCGATCATCGATGCGCTGGCCGAGGCGGCCAGGCGCCCGAATGCCGACCAGATCGCACAGCTGCTGTGCGGTGAGGCGGATGCCGAACAGTGGGCGGCGAAGGTCGTCCTCGCCGATGCTGCCAGGCGGGTCGACGCGCCGACGACTTCCCACCCGCGTGAGCTGGCCGAACGAGTGCGCGCCGTTGCTGCCGGAGCCGCCGAGCGCGTGCTGACGCTCGCCGACCATGGACTCGGTCCCGGCCCGCTGACCACAGACGAGCAGCACGCGCGCCGCGTCGCGGATCTGCGGATCTACTTGCGTCAGCATCACGCCGAACGCGACCTTGCCCGACTGGGGCGATCGGTCGTGGCGTGATGGGCGTGAGCTTCGACCATCGAGAACCGGGAACGTCGGAGGACGCGTGGGCGGATGCCGCGCCCTGGCATGCCGCGCCGGAGGTAGCCCTGGACATGGAACGACTCATCGTCTTGGCCGCGCACCCCGACGACGAGACGCTGGGGGCAGGCGGTCTCATCGCGACGGCCGCCGGACGCGGCATCCCTGTCACGGTCGTCGTCATGACCGACGGCGGGTCGTCCCATCCGGCTTCTCCCTCTCCTCGCGATCTGCGCCGCGAACGCCGGCACGAAGTGCTGGATGCCATAGCGGATCTCGCGCCGCGGGCAGAGATCCACCTGGCCGGGTTCCCCGATGGCAAGATCCGGGAGGCCGCACCGGCGGTGCGGCAGCACCTGCAGAACCTGCTGTCGCGCACAGAAGGGACCGCGACGGTGCTCGCCGTCCCCTGGTGGGGCGATGGGCACCGCGACCACCGCGTGCTCGGCGAGATCGCGTGCGAACTGCGCACGGTCGGCGCACGTGTCATCGGCTACCCGATCTGGTTCTGGCACTGGGGGGATCCGGCATCGTCGGTCCCCGACAGCTGGTGCGTCCTGCACCTCGATGAGGCCGCGCGGGCGGCAAAGGCGCAGGCGCTGCGGCGCCACGTGAGCCAGATCGAGCCGCTGTCAGACGAGCCCGGCGACGAGGCGATTCTTCACGGCGAGATGCTGCGGCACTTCGACCGCGCGTTCGAGGTGTTCATTCAGCCCGAGCCCGCTCCGAGCGTCGGCGCCTCGTGGTTCGACGAGCGCTACGCGCGTCGCTCCGACCCTTGGGGCGTCGACTCCCGATGGTACGAGCAGCGCAAGCGGAACGTGATCGCTGCGTGCCTGCCCCGGGAGTGGTACCGGCACGTTTTGGAACTCGGCGCCGGAACCGGCGCATTCACGCAGGTCCTCGCCGACCGCGCCACCGACGTCGTGGCGGTGGACGCCTCCGCGCACGCGCTCCAGCGTGCACACGATCGACTTGCCGACGTTGGGAACGTGCGGCTGGAGCAGGTGGATCTGCTCGCGGACTGGCCCGAGGGATGTTTCGACCTCATCGTGCTGTCCGAGATCGCCTACTACTGGACGGCGTCAGATCTCGACGCGGTGCTCGCGCGCATCGACCAATCGCTCGACGTGGATGGCGAGCTCGTCGCCTGCCACTGGAGACATCCGATTCCCAGAGCCCCACTGTCGGCAGCCGCGGTCCACGACACGATCCGTTTGCACGCGAACCTGTCGCCGTCAGTGCGGCACCTCGAAGAGGACTTCATCCTGGAGGTCTTCGCGCGCCCGGATCGGCTCCACTCGGTCGCTACCAGAACCGGGGTGTGGCCGTGAGAGGACTACCTGCGAGAAGCCTCGACAGCACCGTCGATGTCATTGCGGTCGTCGTTCCGGTGCACGACGAGCAAGAGCTGATCGCGGGCTGTCTGCAATCTCTCGTGGCCGCAGCGCGCGCGGTACGCGCGATCACCTCCATACACGTGGTCCTCGACGCCTGCACAGACGGATCGGCACTCATCGCCGCACGCTTTCCCGTGTGCACGAGCGCGGTTGAAGCCGGCTCGGTTGGAATCGCCCGCGATGCCGGGGTGCGAGCCGCGCTCCGCGCATTCGCGCACGTGCCGCCCGCACGGCTGTGGATCGCGCACACCGACGCCGACTCCACCGTCCCGCTGCACTGGCTCGCGCACCAGATTATGCTCGCCGAGCAGGGGGCCGACGTCGTGATCGGCACCGTCCGTCCCGACTTCCGCGACCTGACCCGGGAGCAGACGGATGCGTGGTGGGCGACCCACACGCCCGGTGTCGCGAACGGTCACGTCCACGGCGCGAACCTCGGCACCCGCGCAAGCGTTTTGGTCGACGCCGGTGGCTTCCCGCCGATCCCGTTGCACGAGGATGTGCGCCTTATCGAACAGGTGCGGATGCGAGGTGCATCCATCATCGCGTCGGACGGTGCGTGGGTGCGCACGAGCGGGCGGCAGTACGGCCGCGCCGAAGGAGGCTACGCCGAGTACCTGCGCACGCAGCTCGTTCCGCTGGCGGCGTCGATCAGAGGCATCGACGAGTCTCACGCGGCGAGTGAGATCTCGACCTGACCTTCGCTGATCCTCGTGCGGAACCGCAGCTGCGGGCTGGTGGCCGGTCCATGCACGACAGACCCGTCCTGCAGAGAGAACGTGCTGCCGTGCCAGGGGCACACCACACACATCCCCTTCTCGGGGTTGTCGTCGAGCGCTCCTTCATGAAGAGGTCCGGACAGGTGAGAGCACCGGTCGGCCAGAGCCGTGACCTTCTCGCCTTCTCGGTAGAGCAGAACTGGAACCGCGTCGACCACGCGTCGGGTCAGGGCCTCGTCGGGCAGCTCGTCAAGCGCAGCCACAGCGTGCCACCCCTCGGCCAACACGTGCGGGATGTCCTCCACATGATTGGCACCCAGCGCCTGACGATAGGCCAGATGGCCGCCCAGGTAGCCGCCGATCGTCGCCGCAGAGAGCCCCGCCAGCGCGAGCCGCTTGCCCGCCGCGGTGCGCCCGCGCACGCGCTGGACAAAGGATGCCGCGAAGCAGCCGACCGCGACGGCGTTCGCCGCCCAGTGCACGACGCCCACCCTCATCTGCGATTCGTGAGCCTTTGCCCAGTCCAAAATCCCGGAGGCGGCCGCCGGCACGGCAGCTGCCGTTCCGAGCCCGATCAGAACCGTGGCAGAACGCCCGGTCCCCGGCATCCTGTCCAGCACCACCGCCGACAACCAGGCGCCGACCGGAACCTGTACGAGCATCGGGTGCAGAGGATGGCCGAGCGGAACGCCATGAAGCAGGTCACGCACCTTCCCGACCGGGATCAGTCGGTTCACGAAACCGCTGAGCGGTAGCGTGATCCGGTCGAGATCGCGTGCGGACTCCAGTTTCTTCAGCACCCGGTTCATGAGATCGCTTCACTCAGCTTCGCGTTGAGATCGGTCATATGCACACGCTAGGCACGGACACCGCCGTGATGCCGGGGGCTTGACCAGGCTGACGCGGTGCACTACGGATGCTGCGGGGCCGGAAGCTTGACGGTGCTCGGTTGTCTTCGGGACGGCAAGGCGAGGCTCTACTCCGCCAGCAGGTTGGGGTACAGCTGCGCAGCGGAGGCAGCATCCAGGCCGAGGACCTCCGATTCTGAGACCCCCAGCCGGGTGAGCTCGCGCACGAGATACAGCGGCACAGTCTTGCGCGACGGCGCGACCTCGGGCGCGCCGCGATCGGGCAGAACATCATCCCTGGCACAGAGCCAGAAGACGTCGGCGGTGACTTCGAGCTGATTGCGGAGGATGTGCGACCACATCCGTGCCACGTAGTCCGTCCGATCGATCGGACGGGAGATGCGCGTCCGGAGGATGCGACCGTCCCAGAGCGTCAACTCGTAGGTCTTGTGGTGTGTGACCGACTTGCCTGCAGCTCCCGTGACGAGCGCCCACCTCTCGTTGACACAGAAGTCGTCGTGGTCCTCGCGAGTGGGGACAGGATGCTTCTCACTCACCGCCGCGCTCAAACCACTCCAGGACCTCCTGGTCGGAGGAGAGCTTGATCAGCTGTACCAGTGCCCAGTTCTCACGGTGGTTGGATGCGTGCTGCAGTCGCGTCTCCCAGTCTTCGGCGTACTCGCGCAACGACAGCAGCAGATCCGCGAGAGCGTCATCGACCGTGGCGCCTTCCGAGACGAACGAGCGGCCAGCCATCAGTGCGATCACCCGGTCGTTCTCGCGGGCGAGCTGGACGTGGGGAGAGACCGTCCGGAAAAAGAACTCGCGAAGCCGCTCTGCAGGAACGACAGCAGACACGCGGCCTTCACGAGCGACCGTCACGGTCTGACCGCGGTCGGTCGCATCGAGAACATCCTTGAAGTGGGTGCGCGCGTTCGTGTACGACGGATAGTCGACGACCGCTGACTCGCCCATGACTTCCCCTCTGACCAGCTTCGCGCGATCGACACGTTCGCGCAGCCGATCAGAGTATGCGGCATCCAATTCAGAACCCGGGCCCGACGACATGCCTTCACTCACGATTCCGCGCAGCCGCGTTCGCGCCTGCTCCCGCCTGATCAACTCGCGCACGAACTCGCTGCTCGTGCCGAACCCGCGCTGTCTGACTTGCTGCTCGACGAAATCCTTGAGGGCGTCGGGCAGCGACACATTCATCGTGGCCACGCGCCCATCGTATGCAGCTTGGCAAGGTTTGCCATCGAACCCTCGGCGCGTCACGGCCATGCCCGCGGCGTGCCCCGCCGAGACAAGGGATTCCGCCCGAAACCAGGTGCGACGCCCTGGGTCTCGGCACGAATCCTTTGTCTCGGCGAAAGTCCGCAGCCAGGTCTCGGCGAACGCACGGAATGAGTCTCGGCGAAGGCCCATGCCCGCGTGCTCGGCGAACGCACGGCGTCGGAGCCTTCTGGTAGAACGAGAAGACACAAAAGCGGCATATGACGGCTCCGGAGCCGCCTGTCACTGTCGTAGAACTGGCCTGGCGCGTAGCGGATCGTCACGAATGTGCCCGACCAACCTCCGCGAGCGGAGCGGAAGCAAAGTCCGAGCTGGAGCAACGAGGACAAAAATGAACCCCGGCCGTCACACTCACGTGCGCTGCGCCGGGGGCTATGCACCCATCGTAAGCCAGGAGAGCTAAGGCCGCAACGCGCGCGAGAGAGACCCAATGCACCGACTCCGAGCGACCATCCCAGAAGCCCGATTCCACCGGTACGACGCCGCTTGCAACGGAACCGCCGTAGACCCGATGGACCTGTACCGCTGGGCAAGCCGAATTGCTCTCGCGACATTTGACGATCTCTCAACTCTCGAGGTCGCGATGCGCTCAGCTATGGCTCGCGAGCTGGCGGCGGCACACGGGCTTTACTGGTATCGGCGAACAGATCTGCTGGATGATGACACGCTCAAGCTGGTCGGCGAAGCGTGGCGAGTCGGTCGGCTGAGCACGCTCGACGCGCCACCGGAGGTTTTGCACGGCAAGCTGGTGGCGACTCTCATGTTCGGCTTCTGGGTCAAGGTTCTCGGTCGCGGTGGCTATCAGGGCAGCGGTGAAGATCGTGAGCGGCGAATATACGACACGTTGCTCTGGAAGCCCGCATTGCGAAACGCCTTCCCAAACGTTGGCAACTTCGACCGCTCAACGGTGGAGACCGCCGCCCGACGCGTCCAGTCACTTCGGAACCGCGTCGCGCACCACGAGCACATCGTCTGGGGCGTGCCACTTGCGGGTGAGCGTCGCAAGGACGGCTCAGTGCGGCGCATCAGAGTGTCCGAAATGCATGAGACCGTCCTGAACCTTGCGGGATACATCGACACCGGTCTCGAGTCGTGGCTGCGGGAGAACTCAGCCGTTCCCTCCCAGATTGCGAACTGCCCGCTCCCAGATCGAACCGCGCTGCTCCTCTGATCCACCGCCGCCGGCCAGCACGCCGGAGCATGGAGCGGTGCGGAACGGCGCAGCCAGTGACACTCGCCAACCCGATGCCCGGGTACTCGCTGATCAGGTCTCTGAGGGCTTCGAGCTCGGCAACGAAGGCGTGAGCCGCATCCGGGGCACCCCTGCCACGAAATGGTCTGCGACCGCTTCGATGTCGTCATCGGCGCGTTGCGTCGCCTCCCGTCGATCCCCCTCACCTCGCCGAAACAAAGGATTCCGCCCGAAACCAAGTGCGACGCCCTGGGTCTCGGCGCGAATCCCTTGTCTCGGCGAAAGTCCGCGGCGCGGGGGCGACGAAAGCCCCGGCGCGTCAGGCACGGCGAAGAGCCACGCACGGGAGCCCGCGTAGGCCCAGACAGCCCCCGCGCCACCCCTCACACCCCCGCGATCTCCCCCACCATCGGCAGATCGGGCTCGGCCCAGTCGAGCATCGGCAGCTCTGCCGGGCGCACCCACTCGAGCCGATCGTGATCGGTGCTCGAGACAGGCCGCCCCTCGGCCAACACGGCAGACATACACGTGAGCCGGATGCTGCGACCCGCGGCATCCGTCACATCAGAACGCAGCACCTCACCGACCCGCACCTGCACGCCCAACTCTTCGCGGATCTCGCGCGCCAGCGCCACAGCCGCGGACTCCCCCGGCTCGATCTTGCCGCCCGGGAACTCCCACTTGCCCGCGTCGACCTTGCCCTCACGGCGCCGGCAGGCGAGCACGCGATCGCCGTCGACGATGACGGCGGCGACGACCTCGAGGGGCTCCATGCAGGCATCGTCGCACGGGGTCACCCCGCGCTCGGCGAGGCGCACGCGGATGTTCACCACGACGTCATGTGACATTTCTCATCGAAGTGCTTTCGCTCGCCGAGGGAACACTGTAGAGTGACTGGCAATCGAGGCGGTGGGACGCATCGATGACCGCATTTGGGATGCGGTGAATCTGGGGAAATTGGGTGACCGGGACGTCGCCCAGACATTACTGGGGAGCGAATGTCTACTGGGGACGCGCGTTTGCGCGTGCACACCTGGGGGTGTGCGAAATGACTGCCGTCGACGTGCAATCAGCGACGGCACTCGAAAGGGCCTCGACGCACGCGGCGTTCAGCACGCCGCGCGTCGCCCTCTTCGATTCTCTGCAGCCGGCTGAGGCGGGCCATCTTCTGCCCTTCCCGGCTGCGGGAACTCTTCATCGCGCTGCGGCCGTGGCGCCGCGCCTGCAGCCCTCGCTCGAACGCCGCCGGCTGTGGGAGCGCCGGCTGCGCCGACGCCTGCGGGTGACCGATGCCGCGCTCGTGATCGCGGCCGTCGCCGCCGCCGGCGCGGTCAACCTGCTGCTCGACCGCGCCAGCGCCAATGTGTGGGGTCTGACCCTGATCGGCCTCATGACCGCGCTGGTGTGGACGACGACGCTGACGCTGTTCGGCACGCGGTCGACGACCGTGCTGGGTTCGGGCGCGGGCGAATACAAGCGGGTGGCGCACGCGACAGGGCTCGCGTTCGGCATCGTCGCGATGACATTTGTGGTTTTCCAGTGGCACGGCGTGCGGATGCAGTTGATGGTCGCCTTGCCGCTGGGGTTGTTCGCCGTCCTTGTCGGACGGTGGACGTGGCGACGCTGGCTGATCGGCCAGCGTGCGTACGGGCACTATGCCGCGCGCACGCTGGTGACCGGCACGCGTGACGATGTCGAGTACGTGGTCCGGCAGATTCTGCAGGACTCGTGCCATGCGTTCACGATCGTCGGCGTGGCTCTCGCCGACGCATCGGTCGACCGCATCGTCGTCGAGGGTCACACCATTCCCGTTGTGGGGACAACGGAAACGGTGGCAGACCGCGCGCGGATGTTGGAAGCCGACTCCGTCGTGGTGGCAAGTCGGCTGGACGGGGAGTTCATCAAGCGCCTTTCCTGGGAGTTGGAAGGCGCCGCATCCGAACTCATTCTGTCCAGCCGACTGGCCGACGTCGCAGGCCCCCGCATCTCACTGAGCCCGCTCGATGGGATGCCGCTGATCCACGTGAAGATCCCCGAGTTCGAGGGAGCACGTCACGTTCTCAAGCGAACGATGGATGTCGCGGTGGCGACACTGGCGCTGATCCCGATCACGCTCATCGGTGTGCCGCTGGCCCTGCTCATCAAGCTCGAAGACCACGGTCCGGTCTTCTTCCGCCAGACCCGCATCGGGCGTGACGGCAGCGAGTTCAAGATCCTGAAGTTCCGCACCATGGTCGTCGACGCCGAAGCGCGGCTGGCCGAGCTGCAGACCGAGAACGAGGGCGCCGGCCCACTGTTCAAGCTCAAGCGCGACCCGCGGGTGACCCGGATCGGCGCGGTGCTGCGCAAGTTCTCGCTCGACGAACTGCCGCAGTTCTGGAACGTGCTCACCGGCGACATGAGCGTCGTCGGCCCCCGGCCGCCGCTGCCGAGCGAAGTCGTCGAGTACGACGGCGACGTCTCGCGGCGCCTGTTCATCAAGCCGGGTATCACCGGCCTGTGGCAGGTGAGCGGCCGCAGCGACCTCTCCTGGGACGAGAGCGTGCGCCTCGACCTGCGCTACGTGGAGAACTGGTCGGTCATGACCGACCTGATGATCATGTGGCGCACGGCGCGGGTCATGCTCCAGCCGGAAGGGGCCTATTGATCCGTCGGGTGGCCTAGCCACCCGACCTCCAGACCGGATCCGCGGTCGTGCTCCCCACTTGGCGCCGTTCTCACCCGTCACGGGCAGGCACCGAAACCACGATCGCGGATCCCTAGGAAAAAAGAGCGAGGGGACAGCTCATGACAGACCTGGCACAGACGCAGACAGAGACATCCGAGCACTGGGGTCTCGGAACTCTCGGGGCGATTCCGGCGGTGGACATCGCCGGAATCCCGGTGCACCTCGTCTCTGAAGAAGACGCGATCGACACCATCATGGCCGCGACGCGCACCGAAGCGCGCCGCCCGCTGGCCGTGGCATCCATCAATCTCGATCACATCCATCACTTCGCCAGGCACGGGCAGCACACACCGTTGGCGGCGCTGCGCGGGCCCGAGTGGTTCAACCTCGTCGACGGCGCGCCCATCGCGGCCCAGGTCACGCGCGTGAGCGGCGTCGATTACCCACGTCTGGCCGGCAGCGACCTGATCGAGCCGATCTTGACCAGGGCTGCTGCCGACCACCTGAGCATCGGCGTGGTCGGTGGCAGCACCGAGGTCACCGGGCTGCTCACCGACCGGCTGTCGCGCGACTGGCCGACGATCCGGTTCGCCGGCCACTGGGCGCCCGACCGGTCGGCGCTGGCGGATGCCGCAGCTCAGCAGCAGCTGGCCGCTGAGATCCGCGCGGCGCGCGTGGACATTCTCTTGGTCTGCCTCGGCAAGCCGCGGCAGGAACAGTGGATCGAACAATACGGCCTGCTCAGCGGGGCGAGGGTGCTGCTGGCGTTCGGCGCGGTGGTCGATTTTCTCGCCGGCCGCGTCAGCCGCGCACCGCGGTGGGTCGTGCGGATGGGGTTCGAATGGGCGTGGCGGCTGCTGCTGGAACCACGGCGGCTCGCCAAGCGCTATCTTGTGCAAGGGCCGCCAGCATACTTGGCGGTGCGGGGACGACCGCGCCGGGTGCCGTCATGAGCGCACGTGGACGCGTCGATATGAGGCAGTAAACAGGGGATGTGAGCATGAACGCTCAGCGCGAGATGGGGAGATCGGCGCTGACACCGGCGATGAAGATCGTGATCGGCGTCGTCGCAGTGATAGTGGTCGCCGGCATCATCACGGTGTCGGCGCTGCTCAGCGGTGGCACGAACCCGAACACGGCGGCCACGACCACGCAGCAGCAGAACGGTTCGGGCAACAATGGCGGCAACGGCACCGCCGGCAACGGCACGCCGGGTGCGACCGCGGGCACGTCCACCGCACCGGGCGGCGCGAAGGGTGCGGCATCCGGTGCCCCCACGATCGGTCCGCTGCCGCAGGCGACGCCGACGACAGGTTCCGAGGTGCTGCCGCCGACGGCAACCCCGATCACCCGGCTGCCATCGATCACACCCCAGCCACCGTTGGTCTCGGCGCCGCTGCCCAAGACGGCGTCGAAGAACAACGGCCTGGTCAGTGGCTATCCCGAGAAGGTGATGGGGCCGGCGACCAAGTCCACGGTGCTGTCGAGCTCGATCGCCACCGAGAAGACAACGATGCAGGTCAGCCTGGTGGCCACCACGACAGCCTCGCAGGCTTCGGTGCAGAAGCACTACGAGGAGCTGTGGGGATCGCTCGGCCTGCGCCGCGGCACCGCGGCCGACGGCACCATCACCTATGTCGGAGCGCATGAGTCAGTGGCCCTGTCGTTCGGCACCACGGGAACCGGCAACAGGTACACGATCTACGGCGTGTTCCGCACGAAGTGAGGCCCTTTTTTGTACATCTCTTTCTCGAACAAGCCCAAGCAACCTGAGGTGACCGAGGCCGGCGAGGCCGCGGCATCCCTCACCCCTTCTGACAAGCCGCGCCGCCGTGGTGTGCGGTCGGTGTCGTCGGCGGTGTTCGCCTTCGGTATCGTCTCGATGCTCACCGACATCTCGTCGGAGTCGATCACCGCGGTGCTGCCGCTGTATGTGACCGCGTACCTGGGCCTGTCGACGATAGCGTTCGGGTTCATCGACGGGCTGTACCAGGGTGTGAGCGCGCTGGTGCGCATCGCCGGCGGGTACACCTCCGACCGGCTTGATCAGCCCAAGTGGGTGGCGTTCGTCGGCTATGCGGTGGCCGCGGTCGCCCGCGTCGGACTGCTGTTCGTCGCCGGTTTCGGGGCGCTGGTGGCGGTGATCACCGCCGATCGCATCGGCAAAGGCATTCGCACGGCACCGCGTGACTCGGTCATCACAGCATCGTCGCACCCCGACAACCTCGGCACCTCGTTCGGTGTGCACCGCACGCTCGACAACATCGGCGCCGCCGTCGGGCCGCTGATAGCGTTCATCATCCTGCTGCTGATCCCGAACGGCTACGGCACGATCTTCGTGGCCTCGCTCGCGTTCGCCATCATCGGCGTGACGATCCTCGGCCTGTTCGTTCCGAACGTGCGCACCCGCGAGCCGCTGGCCAAGACGAGGGATGCCGCGGGCAAGACCACCCGCGAGCCGCGGCCGAAGTTCGACTGGGGCGTCATCACCTCACGGCCGATGCGCCGGGTGCTGGCCGCGTCGGGCATTCTCGGGCTGCTCACGATCGGCGACGGTTTCGTCTACCTCGTGCTGCAGGCGCGCAGCGACTTCGCGGCCGCGTGGTTTCCGCTGTTGTACGTCGGCACGAACATCGCGTTCCTCGCGCTCGCGATTCCGCTGGGCAGACTGTCTGATCGTGTCGGCCGCGCGCGTGTATTCGTTTTCGGGCATATAGGGCTTCTGGCCGCCTACCTGGTCGCGGCTTTGCCGATGGCCGACATCGCCGCCACGCTGCTGTGCCTGGCGTTCCTCGGCGGTTTCTACGCGGCCACCGACGGTGTGCTGGCGGCCCTGGCCGCGCAGCTGACGACCCCCGAGACCCACGGTACGGGCATCGCCGCCGCACAGACGGTCGTCGCGGTGACCCGGTTTCTGTCGGCGACCGGCTTCGGCTTTCTCTGGTACGCGGTCGGACGTGAGACGTCGATGTGGATCATCTCGGGCCTGCTCATCGTCGCGATCCCGCTCATCGCCCTTCTGCTGCGCCCGTATCTGTCTGCGCGCGGGCGGGTGAGCGCGGCGTGAGCGCCCGCGTCAAATGGCTGGTCATCGCCCTTGTCTCGGTGCTCGCGCTCGGTGCGACCGCCGGTGTGGGCGTGTATGCGTGGGCGCAGTACCAGGCGCGCAGCAACGCGCCCTCACAGGCGCAGACCGTGGCCCCCACCGACTGGGCGCAGGGTGATCGCATCGTGTTCCGCAACACCGCCGCGGGCGAGGGATACGGGCTTGTCGCCAGTGTGCCGCTGAGCGATCCCACCGGCCCGCGGGCCGTCACCGACATCGCCTGCGATCGCGTCGACGCCATCGAGACAAAGGTTTCGTGCCTGCGCTCCGAACGCGGAATCACCCCCACCTACAACGCGCGCATCTTCGACAACGCGGGCACCGAGCAGCTCGAGTGGCCCCTGCCCGGGGTGCCCAGCCGCACCCGCTTCTCCCCCGACGGATCGCTGGTGGCCACCACAGCCTTCGTCACCGGCCACGCCTACGCGACCATCGGGTTCTCGACCGAGACCGTGATTCGCAAGACCAGCGACGGGTCGAGCTTCGGCAACCTCGAAGACTGGAAGCTGTTCATCGACGGCAAACCCAGCGCGCCCGTGGATCGCAACTTCTGGGGCATCACGTTCGTCGACGACAACACGTTCTATGCCACTGTCGGCATGACCACTATCGGCCTGACGTATCTGGTCAAGGGCGACATCAAGGCCAAGACCGTCACCTCGGTGCTGAAGACCGTGGAGTGCCCCTCGCTGTCACCCGACGGCACCCGCATAGCGTTCAAGCGCGTCGTGTCGGGCGCCGGCCCCACCGTGCACTGGACGCCGGCCGTCTACGACATCGCCACCAAGAAGGTCACCGTGCTCGATGTCGAGACCCGCAGCATCGACGACCAGATCGAATGGCTCGACGATGACACACTGCTCTATGGCATGCCCAACGACACCCCCGGCGACTCCGACATCTGGGAGTTGAACGCCGACGGCTCATCGAAGCCGTCGATCTTCATCCACCATGCCTGGTCACCGGCGGTCGTGCAGGAGGGGCGATGACGATTCAGACAGTGGATGCCGCAGCCCGACTCTTGCGATGCTCGCGTCGCAGCACGATGAGCCAAGCAAGGAAGGCGCCGATCGCCGCGCCGAGCGTGTTTGACACGACGTCGCGCACGCTGGCGACCCGGTCGGGAATGACGATCTGCGCGATCTCGACCCCGGCCGACAGCACGAGCGCAAGGATCGTGCCGTACCAGGGATGCCGGAACACCAGCGTGAGCAGAAAGCCCAGCGGCACGAACATCACGACGTTGCCTGCGGCCTCGACCCAGCCCGCGCCGAAGGAGTCGATGCCGAGGTCGTTGCGAATCCACGACCAGACGGCGACCACGATGTCTGAATACGACACGGGTGTCAGCACGATCAGCGCCACCACGACGATGTACACCGCCAGCGCCCAGACCGCCCACCGATGCGAGCGCACGAAGATCCTCACAGGAAGACTGTGGCATGAAATCGGCCGCCGAGTGTGTTCGGGGGGCGGGTCATGACCGAGACAGAGCCGAGATTCGTCTCAGCCGATGAGCACGCTGATGTCGCGGTGATCATCGTGACCTACAACAGCGCCGACGATCTGCCGGCCCTGATCGCGTCTTTGCGACCAGAAGCATCGTCGAACCGACTGCGGGTTGTCGTGGCAGACAACGACTCGAACGACGACACGGTGACCGTCGCATCGCAGATCGCCGACATCGTGTGCGTGCCCACAGGCGGCAACCTCGGGTATGCGGGGGGCATCAACGTCGCCATGCGGCACATTGGCGACTGCGATGACGTGCTCATTCTCAACCCCGATCTCACGGTGGATTCGGGAAGCGTGACCGCTCTGCGAACTGCGCAGAAGGAGAGGGTCGCCGGCATCGTCGTGCCCCGCATCCTGACGAACGACGAGCTGACGCGATCGTTGCGCAACGAGCCTTCACTGGTGCGCGCGCTCGGCGATGCGGCGTTCGGCAGTCGTTTCCCCAACCGGCCCGCCGCGTTGAGCGAGACCATCTTCAAGGCCGCGTCGTATGGCTCGCCGCGCGAGGTCGACTGGGCGACGGGCGCGGCGCTTCTGATCCGCGCCGATGTCGCCCGTGAGGTCGGCCCCTGGGATGAACGGTTCTTCCTCTACTCCGAAGAGACAGATTTCTTTCGCCGTGTTCGCATGGCCGGTCACGCGGTCTGGTACGAGCCCTCAGCCACCGTGCATCATTCCCAAGGTGGTTCGGGTTCGTCGATCGAACTCGACCAACTGCTGGCCGTGAATCGCATCCGTTACTCGCGCAAACACAACAGTCAGATCGCGGCCGCGCTCATGCGGGGCGTCGTGACACTGCACGAGCTGGTCCGTGCCGCTGCCCCCGCGCATCGCGCAGTGCTTGGCACTCTTCTGGCTGAGAGAAGCTGGTCGCAACTCCCACGGGCCTCGAAGACGCGGAGCAGAGCATGAGCCTTCAGGTCGTCACTCCCAGTCACGCTCCGGACTTCCCCAGCTTCGCGCGTCTTCATCGCTCGGTGATTGAGCACACCGACCCGATGGTGCGACACATCGTTGCGGTTCCCGACCGCGACGTCCCCCTCTTCCGGTCCGTCGACACCGGGCGGCTCGATGTCATCGGCTACCGCGCGGTTCTTCCTCGCCGCTTCGTCTCGACCATTCCTCTCGCGCGGATTCCCGGGCTCCCCCGCGGGTTTCGCATCAACGCCGTCAACGCGACCCGCCCGTGGCCCCCGATCCGCGGGTGGATGCTGCAGCAACTCGTCAAGCTCGCGGTCGTATCAACGCTTGAGGCCGACGTCGCCCTGCTCATCGATTCCGATGTGCTCATCGTCCGGCCTCTCGTCGAATCGACGTTCCGCGATAAGGCCGGCGTCGTCCGGCTGTACCGGTCACCGCACGGGATCACCCCAGCGATGACCCGGCACCTCGCATGGCAGGCAGCCGCACGCGCGTTGCTCGGCACCAGCAAGGTCGAACCCGACTCCCCCGACTACATCTCGGCCTTCGCCAGCTGGGACCCCGAGCTCGTGCGCGCTTCTACCTCCCGAGTAGCGGAGACAACGAGTCGCGATTGGCGTGATGTGATCGGCAGCCGCCTCGACTTCTCGGAGTTCATCTTCTACGGCACCTACGTGATGACGCTGGCCGATGCTCGCTACCGCACCAACACACAACAACGAAGCCTCTGTCATAGCCACTGGGATCCCACGCCGCTCGACCTCGAGCACGCAGACCGGTTCCTCGACCGGCTGCACCCCGACGACGTCGCCGTGCACATCCAGTCGAACTCCTTGACTGACGAGAACGTGCTCCGGCATATTGCCGAGCGGATGAGAAGCGGCTCATAATCGGTTCATGCGGTTCTGTGAGCCGTCTCATCTTGACACTCTGAGTCTCACGTAATTATCATGCGCACGAATACGTCTCAGATGCTACGGTTTTGCGAGTACTGCGACGCGAGCCGAGGGACCCCCACCCTCGACCAAAGCTCGTGATCCCGACCCCCAACTGCCCCCGGGAGGGGCAACGTTTTGAGCAATACCGATACCCCCAACGGACAGCACACCACCAGACGACGTCACGCGACACGGCCCCGCTTCAGTTGGCGAATCATTGCGTTCGGCGCTGCGGCGATCCTCACCTCGGGCGTCGTGCTCGCGACCTCGGCAGCCGCCGTCCAGAAGCCGGACGCGGCCGACGCCTCCACGAGGAACTCGGCGCGCACGGCCTCGGCTGCCGCCGCGACGAAGGCAGCCTCGGCGCCGACAGCGACCACGGGGGGCTTCGGGGAGACTATCGCACCCCGCACGCCCGTCGACCCCGACAGACAATCCGTCGAGCTCGGCGTGAAGTTCTCTGTCAAGAAGGCGGGCACCATCACCGGCATCCAGTTCTATCGGACACCTTCGAACCGCGGGACGCACCACGCGACGCTCTGGGATGCGAAGGGTCACGCGCTGGCGACCGTCACATTCCCGTCGGGCTCGTCGACGGGATGGGTGACCGCCCACCTCTCGACTCCCGTCGCCGTCAAACCTGGCGCGACGTACGTTGCGTCGTACATCTCCCCGCGCGGTGGTTACTCCGCCGATGAGAACTACTTCACCCACACGGTCACGCGTGGCAACATCGTCTTTCCCAAGGGCGCTGGCGTGTACAAGTACGGCAACGGAGGCTATCCGACCAAGAACTTTCGAAACTCGAATTACTACATCGACGTTGTCTTCGCGGCCGAGAGCGCACCCGTAACCGGGTCACCGAGTCCGACGTCCAGTCCCACCCCATCGGCCCCTGTGACCGCTCCGTCGCCGACGCCGACGCAGACACAGACTCCATCGCCGACGCCGTCCCAGTCGGCGCAGACCCCACCTGTAACGGGGACCGTTGCGGCACTCGACCTGCCGCAGGAGCCCTGGTACGGAGGCTCCAGCTACTACGCGAAGTTCCCGAAAGCGGCCGCTTCGGGGTGGACGGACTCTTCGTTCTTCCCGATCTCGGTCTTCCTGGGCAAGCCAGAGCACGCTTCTGCTCTGAAGGCAGCGGGCATCAACACGTACATGGGCGTCGAGCACGATGGTTCGGATATCTCGACCGTCACGCGCACAGGCATGTCCGTGATCGCGCAACAGCAGGAATGGTCGACTTCCGAGATCGGCTCAGATCCGGGCGTCGTCGGCTGGTTCCTCAGCGACGAATGCGAGATGGGCCTCGGCGGTTGCGACTCCGACACCGAGCAGGGCCGGCTCGCGCAGCAAACGTCGTATGCGAAGAAGATCCGGGCGCTCAATGACGGTCGGTTCGTCCAGGCGAACTTCGGCAACGGCGTGCTCGGAACGTACTGGGCTCCGAACACCATGGACGACCAGCTGAACCTTCTCGATGTGTCTGCCGTCGACAAGTACGCGTACACCAGCCCACACGTGCAGGATCTCATCAAGTACGACCCGTACTGGACGACGTCGAAGAACCCGTCGAGTTCCGCGGCATACGGGTGGCTTCAGGATCGGATGGAGACGTTCTCCACCACGCCCAAGCCGAACTGGGTCTTCGTCGAGACGGGAATGCCGTTCCTCACCGAAGACGGCCGCACGACGATTACCACTGGGCAGATCGGTGGCGCGGTGTGGAGCGCTCTCATCCACGGGGCCGCGGGTGTCGCGTACTTCCAGCACAACAACAACGGAAGCTGCGGAACGTACTCGATCATCCAGTGCGGCTCCGACCGGCTGAAGGCGATCACGGCGATCAACGCCCAGGTGGAAGAGATGGCCCCCGCGCTCAACTCGCCCACCTACACGTGGAAGTTCGGCGACGGCCTGGACACGGCTCTCAAGGTCTCGAACGGCTCGGCCTACGTCGTCGCCATGACGACGGGCGGCACCGGATCGCGCACGTTCACGCTTCCGCCGCAGCTCGCGAAGGCCACCTCCGTCGAGGTCGTCGACGAGGGTCGCACGGTGAAGGTGACGAACGGAACGTTCCAGGACGACTTCGCCGCCGAGTACACCCACCACATCTACCGGGTGACCGTGGGCGGCTGAGCGGCACCTCGCCTGTCGTTGCGACCTTGGGCTGGAACGGAATCGCTCCTTTCCAGCCCGGGGTCGCTTCATCATTGTGCGAGACGGTCGACAGGTGAACCCGCGACTCGACGTCGATTCACAGCTTTCGACGTCATGGAGTTCTGAAGTTCGACGTCGGAGTGCGCGATCCGGCGGAGAGAAGCCGAGAGCCCCACGAAGAGGAAGAACAAGCCTGCTGCTATCGGGAAGCTCAGTCCATCGAAGAAGAGGAACAACACCGCGATCGTGACCGTGCCGGTGAGAATCGCTCCGGCGAGCAGCTTCGTCTCTGGGAACGGAGACCTTCTCGCCGCGTACGCCGAGCTCCACACCGCGCAGGCGATGAGCACAATGAACGAGAGCGTTCCCGCAATGCCGAGTTCGACCAGCAGCCCGGCCCACTGGTTGTCGAACACGTAGTAGCGGGACATAAACGTGCCGAGCCCCGATCCGATGACGGGCGAGTCCGAGATGAACTCGGGGAGCCGCTCCAAGCCCCCTGTTCGTGATGCTGTGCCGGGATCATCCGACACGTCGGCGAAGAGACCGAGCGATGCCCTCCACACCCCCGGAACCGCAACGACGATGACCGCGATCCCCACAAGTCCGCCGAAGAACCCACCCCAGCGGTACCTCGAGGGCACAAACGGCGCAAGCAGCACGAAGACGACCAGCAGTCCGATCATCGCGGAGCGCGACACGGAAAGGAGACATATTCCGACGATTGCAACGACGACCAGCCACCACAGGAACCGCCTCCGTGACGTCGAACGGAACCCCCCGGTGATCGCCGCTGTGATGGCGATGGGCAAGACGGCAAGAATCGACGTCACGAACTCGAGCGGGTGCGTGGCGGTGCCTGCCGGGCGGATGTAGGCACCGCGAATGTCGATGCCGCCCCAGTCGAACGAGATCCCGGGGATTCGCGCTATCCATTCCGTGAGGCTGGATCCCGTGAAGAACTGGGCGTACCCGAGAAGTGCCATTCCCCCCGCTGCGATGACAGCAACCTTGACGAGTCGAACGATGTCGCCCTGCGTACGAATGCCGTCCATGGCAACGAGTGTCACGCCCGACCACGACGCCACGCGCACGACGGCCGTCATCGCGGGGCTCACCTGATCGGCGGGCTGGCCGCGGAGCATCGCCGCCGCAAAGCTGACCAGAACGATGATGATGAAGGCCCCCAGCGCCCAACGGACCGGCTGGGCAGGAGGTTGCACATCCTTCGTCCTCGTCTGCAAGTGGGTGAGCGCCCACCACACTGCCAGCACAAGCCCCCACAGCAACGAAGGACGCCCGAGGGTGCCCAGGCCGACAATCGACACGTTCGACGGGATGACGAAGAGCAGCAGAACGAACACGATCAGCATCGCGACGGCCGACGACCTGCTCGGCGGCGCGATCCCCTGATGCTCCTGTGCCGCCACAGGGCGGAACTCCGCGCTGTCTGCGCGCCCCCACTCGATCATTCCGGCACCGACGCCCGCGCCCTCTCGTGGCTGTCGATCCCATGCTGCTCGATGACCTCGGCACTTCCCTGCGGGCTTCCGGCCGGAACCGATCGAGGCCCATCTAAGATCTCACTGTCGTCGATGAGCGGATCGAGATCCTCCATCCGAGCATCTGCGCGGGCGGTGGATTCTGTACGCTTCCCGCGTCGCCTCTTCGTCTTCAAACCATCGATGACGCTTGCCAGGATCAACGCGACCATAGCGATCGCCACACCCGCGGCACCCGCCCTCACCATCCTCGACCGTTCATGGACCGTGCTCTTGGTGTCGACCGATATCGTCGACACGGTGACCCTGTCGTCTTCTGGGATGTTCTGAGCTGCTTGCAACTGGTCGAGTGTCACTGCCGTCTGCGCGACGATGTCGTCGATCATCGTGGCTGCGGCATCGTCGCTGTCGGCCGTGACCGTGAGCAATATGACGGGGCCGGTCGCTGATCCATCCCTGGCGATCGCCACCTCCGCGCCGTTCTCACGCATGGTCTGCACCATCTCGTCAGAATCAACTGCCCGCGTGAGTACGTCCGCGACCGGAGCGAGGCCGCCCATGTACAGGTATTGGTTCGTCGCTCCCTTGGGGAGCACGCCCACTCCCGGAAGGAGAAGCTGCGAAGCCGATCGCTCATACTCGGAGGGTGTGATGAGCCAGACGCCCACAGCAGCGGCAACCGCAATGATCACACCCGGCACAGCGATGTACCACCGCCGCATCAGTCCCCGAAGGACATCCATGAAATTCATTGCGCCATTGCTCCACTCAACTCACCCTCGTGTCGGTGCGTGCTGCTTTCTGCGCCCGACTGGTGTCGCCGCACGCTGCGCCGGTCGGTGACCCACGCGATCGCTCCTCCAAGAATCAGAGCTGTGCCGAACAGCGCCATTGCGGCCAGTATCTTCGCCATCCGCGACGCAGACACATAGGCGATCTCTTTCGTCAGCGACTCGACGTGCACCGCGATCTTCTCATCCGCGGGCACCTCGTCCCCGCCCTGTTCGGCGACCGCCACTTCTTCGATCTTGTCAAGTAGCGCTTGCTGTCGCGTCTCCACCCAGTCGTGCGTGCGACCGACGACCTGCACTTCGATGACTGCCGAGTCGATATCCGATACCCACTGGCTTCCCTCATCTCTGACGGTCACGGTGCTCGCCTGCCTGACACCAACCCCGTACAGGGGCGCATCGACGTGCGAGTAGTACTGGGTGTCGGTCTTCCCCCCGTTGACGATGGTCGTGACCGCTTCCGCGAACGTGATCACGCTCCAGTCATTCGTCCCGTTGTACGGACTGACTGCGGTGGACCCGGGCCAGGTGAGAACCACGATCGTTCGAGAGGTGTAGATGCCTCCATCGCGGGCGAGCATGACCGTGCTCGTCGCAGCAAGCGCCACGGCGACGACCATGATGTACCAGCGCCGACCGAGCAATCTCAATAGCTCACGCAAAGACAATTTGAGCTCACTCTCCCCAATCTGAGCCCATTCCCCAACCAATCTCCCGATGGTAGCGGAATTGCCTGAATCATACCTGTGCTGCAGGCATGAGCGCGGAGTCGCCGCGTTCTCCTCAGCTCCCCAGGGTTGCCCCACTGCGCCTCTTCCTACACCGCCCCGAGGATGCGAGCGAACACCTTGCTGAGGTCGTCTGCGAGTCCCTGCACGTCATAGTGACTTCGAATGGCGTGAGAAGCGCGTTCGCCGGCCTGCGCGAGTTCTTCTTCCGGCGTCGATATCGCTGTCTCGATCGCTCGCACGAGCTCCGCGGTCGATGCGACGGGTGAGCAGTAGCTCGGGTCGAAGAACTCTGACCCACCGCCACCGGGATAGCCGACGACGTAGCATCCGCACGCCATCGCCTCTGCCGGAGGCAGGCCGAAACCGTCGCGGTCGCTCATGCTCAGGAACAGACGGGAGCGCCGCAACCGCTGCGCCACTTCGCGCTCGGTGAGTCCCTCCATCGGCGAGAACGTCCAGTTGATGCCGCGTGCACGAAGGATGTGCATGATCTGATTAATCTCGCCCGCTCGCCGGCTGGGCATGAAGGCGATCGTCTGCTCACGTACAGAATCGCCCGGGTGAAAGAGCGATGAATCGACCACGGGTCTGACGATGTCGACGGGAACGTCCGGGTAGGAGAGCGAGAGAAGATCAGCGCTGTCGTGGGACACGGTCATGATGCCTTCTAGGCCACGGACACCCCGGTACGGCGCCCCGGGCGACGTCTTCGCGTAGTCCAGCCCGTCAAAGGTGATGTATGCCCCCTGATTGAAGACAAGCACGCGCACGTCGGCGGGAAGATCCGTCAGCGTGCGCCCGTACACCTCGGGGACGACAAGAACGTCATTCGCGTGGAACTCCAGCCGATCGAACGAGACGATCGGAGTCGAATTCTCGAACCAGCGGGGTCGGGCCACCGTCCCCCTCTGCAAGATCGACGCTCTCCACCCCAACTCGTTCAACGCATCGACGTGACGAAAGGCGACACGAACCCCACCTTGAGGCCGCACAGTGGTGGGGGTCAGATAGTAGACGACCGGCTCACCGGCCGCCGCAGAAATCGCGAACTTCGGGATCCTCCGCCACTTCAGGTCCGCAGACCGCCGATATCTGTGAACTGCGGCACGTAGGGCGTGACGTGCCGTCGACGGAACGGTCACCTTGTATGAGCCCTTCTGTGTGCCTGATTCACCACCACGGTACACATGTCACTGCACTCGCTCGGTCTCACCAGCAGACACCCCCAGTGCAGCGAGAATACGAGACGCGACGTGTTCCCAGGTAGATTCCGCGGCCCGTTCCTTCGCGAGCTCTCCCCGTCGCCGCGCTTCTTCCGGGCCCGAGAGAGTCAACATCGCATTGAACAGAGCCGCGTCATCGAATGGAGACACGACGATCGCAGCCTCTCCGAGTAGTTCACCGGCGCCGCCTTCGGATGTCGCGATGACAGGAATGCCTGCGGAGGCAGCTTCCAGATATGCGATCGGAGAGGGGTCGAACCGGCTCGGAAGCACAAAGGCCGTCGCCCGCGCGAGCAGGTTATCAAGCGTATTCTGCGCCTCAGGATCGTCTCGTGCGAGCAGACCATGATCCACGATCCCCGGGCCGGATACTGGGGCATGTCTGCCGACAAGATGGAGAGTGGCATCTCGGTGAACCCGTCGCACTGCCTCGAAGGCGCGCACAACCGCCTCCCCGTTCTTCCTTCTCCAGTCAACGCCGACAAAGAGAAAGACAGGAACGCTCCAGTCGCGCGCGACCACTGGACCAGCCGTGCGCGGGCGGTGTCCCATACCGACCGCAACGACCCGATCGCTCGGCACACCATAGTCAGAGACGATGGAACGCGCCGCCCACGTCGTGCTCGCGCAGTTGACCGTCGCTGCGCGAGCGGACCGCGCCTGGGTCTCTATCCACCGTCGAACGTCACGTTCTCTGAAGCCGGCATTGCTCGTGTCGGACTCTGGGCTCTCCCACATCGTCGAAAGGGTGGTGTCGTCGTATGTCGCAACGGGCGCGTGGACGACAAGGCGCTCGAGCTCGTAGCAGTCCGTGCCGACGGCGAGCACTCCGTCAAGGTGCCCAAGACGATCCAGCTGGTTCTGGAATGTGCGCCGACGCAGCCATATCTTGATGCTGCTGCGCTCCGCGGCCGTCAGATCGTGTGATATCACGCGGGAGACGACGTGCGCCAAGCGGCGGACAAGCGTCGGAACCTTATACCCGACCTCGATGACCTCGACCCCGAGGCCACGCATCGCAGTGACGAGTCCCAGCGGTGTGCCCGACCAATCGCGCTCAGTGATCGGGCCGCGCGAAGGGTGCAAGAAGGCGACACGCGGCGCAATGCGTTCGGCATCGTGCATCATATCCCGAACCTCCGCCACATTCGGAACCGAATCCTCGCAGCGAGATCCCGCCGCACACGCTCAAGACGCACGGGGATCCCGTTGTATCCCGGGTCGGCGACACGTCTCCTGTTGATCTTCCAGGCACGTGTCCTCACTATGCGGGAGTCGAGCCTCGCAGCGTCATCGAGGTATTCCTGTGCAGGATTGCCCGCTTCGTGTTCCTCAAATGCCAAGCGCACAGCATCCTTTGCCAACGAGCGTCGAGACAGCACCCGCATATCGGAAAGACCCTTCACCGTGTTGGGTGCTTCCGCGAAAAACAGGTCGAATGCGTCTCTTCTCGCCCGGAAGTCCACCAACTTTCCCGTGTGAACAGTGTGCTGCATACTCAGCGAATGCTGTCGATAGAAGCCCTGGACCACGCCTCCGATCCGCGCGACCGAACCCTGGGACGCGAGACGCAGCCAGAGATTGAGATCGCTTGCCGCCGGCACCTCAGCACGATGACCTCCAACGGTCTGCAGCGCACTGGTACGAATCATCACCTCGGGCTGATAAATGACGTTTCGGCAGCGCTTCATTCTGAGCGTCAGCCACTTTCTGCCAGGCCAGATCTTCAACCGCCGCGCTCCCACCGCTCTCACCGATGTCGGCGGCTGCCCGCTGAAAGAGGTCACCGGTCCATACACGAAGACGACGTCGGGATGCGTCTCCAGAACCGACACTGACCGCGACAACGATCCCGGCGGCAAGAGATCATCGGGGTCAAGCTTGACCACATACGGCGCCGTCGCGCTCTCCAGGGCCTCGTTGAAAGTGTGGATGTGGCCGAGATTCACTTCGCGTGCGATGAGACGAACGCGAGGATCCGCATCCACGAGTCTGCGCGCAATCTTCACGCTGTCGTCCGTCGATGCATCATCCACGATGGTCACGTCGACCTCGACACCTTCCTGTGCCAGCGCCGATACGACGGCTTCCTCCAGATACTGTGCGTAGTTGTGGCAGGGAATCACGACAGAGACCCGTGCCCGCGTCTCACCGTCGAGGCGTTGACCTCGAACCATGTCGGGCGCGCCACCGCCGGCCAATGCCTCGTCCTCGTGCATGCGCATGGTCTCACATGTCCTTTTCTACGGAATCGCTTGACGCTGCTCTCTCTCGCACGCTTACCGTGCGAGAGAGACGTTGGGTCCAATTCGTGGTCGACTTGCTAACGATAGGCAGACGTTGTGACACCAGACGGACCACTTCCCTGAACGTGGCTCGCATGATGACGAACATCGCTCCGAACTGCGCAAGGAGGACCGCTGTTCCGGTCAGAACGACACACGCAACAGGACCGAGAGGCTGGGAGAGAACGTACGCTGCGTATCCGAGCGCCCCTGAGACAGCAGCTGTCGCCATGGCTCGAAAGAACGGCGAGGCGACGCTCTGCCATCTGACAGCCAGTACGTGAGCCACCAGCGCCCATCGCACAATCGTCGCAACAATCGCAACCACAAGAAACCCGAGCGCCCAGGACACGAGTCCGAATCGTGCCGTCAGCGCAGCCGACAGTATGGTGAGGCCGTCGATAGCAGTGGCATATATCAGCCACATTCCCGGCTTCCCGACACCGTATAAGAGGCCGTAATCGATCAGTGCGCCGGTCACGAAAATGGATGCGACTGCGAGTACCTGCGAGGCAGCAACACTTGGCACCCATACCTGGCCGAAGAAGGCTGGAAGAATGATCGGGGATACGAGCGCGATGACGATCATCACCGGGATGATCACCCCGTAGCCCATTGACAGAGATCTCGAGTATGCGGATCGAAGTCTGTCTGCCTCCCCACGGACCTGTGCGAACACGACGGTTGACACCGGCACGATCGCAGCAGCTGACACGTCTTGGACGACTTGGATCAGCCTTTGGGCGATATTCAGGTACCCAAGCCCCGCCGGTCCCAAGGCAGCCACGATGATCGCGTTTTCGGCCAGTGAGCGACCTACCCCGACGATTTCGACGCTCACGACCTTGATGCCGAATGTACTCATCGCTTTGAACTCAGCAAGCGAAAACGAGAGGCGAGGGATCCATCGAGCGGAGAACCAGCAGAACACAAACGTGACAAGCTGATTGAGCACGGTCTGTGCAATGAGCGCCCAGACTCCGAATCCCATGAGCGCGAGCGCCACAGCGGCAGCCTGCCCGACGAGCGCGGCGCATATGGATTGGGCTGCAAGAGCACGGAAACGCATTCTGCGACGCAGGAGAGACATCGGAACGGTGCTCGCAGTGACGAGCAGGACTGCGGGAACGAGTCCCCTGACGACACCCGACACGTCCGAAATGTTGAAGATCAGTGCGATGACAGGGGCAGACAAGAACAGACCACCGGCGAGCACGACGCCGGCTGCCGTCGTGAACCAGAAGGCGGTGCTTAACATGCGACGGTCCACGTGCGATGCCTGCATGATGTAGGAAGAGAACCCCATGTCAGCGAGGACATTCACGATAGGCAACATGGAAGTCGCAATCGCAACCGTGCCGAAGTCCTGCGGAGACAGCAAACGTGTCAGGATCAGGATCGTGACGAATCCCGCGATTCGCACTACCCAGCGCTGAGCCGCGCTCCACATCACGGACGTGATGGCTTTGTCCGCGAGTTGTCCGTGCTCGTTGACGCGGCCGTCGGCGCCGCCACCCCCAGCCACTCAAGCACCCACTTGTTGTGTGATCGCGTGGCCGCGGAGCTCCCGCACCTTTCGCTGGATACGAGGGAAGCGGGTCGA
The DNA here is from genome assembly GCF_004135285.1 of Microbacterium protaetiae. NCBI lineage: Bacteria > Bacillati > Actinomycetota > Actinomycetes > Micrococcales > Microbacteriaceae > Microbacterium > Microbacterium protaetiae. The sequence goes on along the minus strand of NZ_CP035494.1, from coordinate 1,766,058 downwards.
AATACGAACCTTTGCCAACTCCAGCGCGAGCCGCGCCGCTGCGACCAGCCGTTGGAACGCGGTCTGGCGCGGCATCGAGACGACATCCGCGTAGACCGCCCGCAGCTCGAGTCCGGCTGCTTGCAAGCTGTAGCGACGCATCACGAGATCACGGCCGAATTGCCCGAGGGCAGCGCGTTCTGATTCGTCAAGCGCCAGCATGCGCGCCAGCTCAGCGGTACAACGCTCTGTCGCCCCCGTACCCTCCCCGATGCCATACCAACCGTGTTCGAGAAACTGCGGTAGCGACTGCTCGTCTGCCATCGCCCAGAATCCCTGCTCGCCCTGGACCAGGAGCGGTTTTGCCACTGCCATCGCCCGAAGTGCCGATCCTCCCATCCCAACGGCGATATCCGCCGCGAGATAGTAGCGAAGAGGCTCAGAGCGTGATCCTAGGAGGGAGATCACTTTCCGACGCGCGTGGGCATTCGCCCTGTCAACCGCTGCTTGCACGGCTGGGCGCTCGGGCCCATCCCCGACGATCGCGAGCCGAACGGGCGCGGTTCTGCCGAGGTTCCCGATCGCCTCGACAAGAGTCAGGATCCCTTCCAGTTTGAGCGCCTGCGCAAGTCTGCCGACGACGACGACGAGATCGTCGTCTTGGCCTGCGCCGCACTCTGCGCGTGCCGCTGCGATCTCGTCCGGCCCACATGCGTTCGGCCGGAACTCCTCCGTGTCCACGGGGGGTTCGATCAATCGTGCGACGCGGCCTTCCCCTCTCGCACGGTCGACGAGCTGTTGAGTTCCCAGCACAAGCGGAACAGTCGAAGGGATGAAGTACGGATAGTCCATCGACAAGATCGTGGAGACCAGCGGCACCCCGACACCCACACCTGCGGCGAATACCGCATCGACGGTGGGGACCCATTCGTAGGTGTGAATCACATCGATTCCTCGCGTGCGGATGAGTTTTCGGAGGTCGTGAATCCTTCTCAACGACAATGCAGACTCTCTCAGCTTCGTGAGATGCAGTTCCACGCCGATGCGTCGGGCTCGCTCAACCAACTCACCGTCCGGCGCATAGACGATGACCTCGAATCCGGGGTCTCTGGCGACCTCGCTGATGAGTTCGAGGGCGTTGATCTGGCTCCCGCCGAGCTCGAAGTTGTGCGGAACAACGAGAACTCGCGTCCGCCGTTCCACATTGCGGACTGTCATTTCCGGCGCACTCTCGTAAGGCGGGTCAGGCACGTCGCGACTTCGATCTGCTGCTCCTGCGTCAGATGCGGGAACATCGGCAGCGACAGAATGCACCCGGCCGCCGCCTCAGCGACCGGGAACTGCCCCGGCCGGTAGCCGAGCGACGCGTACGCCTCGGTCAGCGGCACGATCGTCGGATAGTGGATACCGACGCCGATGCCCGCGGCGCTCAGCTCGGCCATCACGCGGTCGCGCTCGGCGACCCGAACGACGTACAGATGCCACACGTCCTTATTGCCCGGGCGCACCGACGGTGTCCGCACGCCGTCGACATCCGCCAGCAGCTCGCCGTAACGGGCTGCGGCCGCGCGGCGCGCGGCGTTCCACGTGTCGAGTCGGCGCAGCTTCGCACGCAGCACGGTCGCCTGCACCGCATCCAGACGCGCGTTCATGCCGATGTTGTCGTGCACGTACTTGACCGAGCTGCCGTGCGCGGCAAGATTGCGGATGAGCGCGGCAGCACCGGAGTCGTCTGTCATCACCGCGCCTGCGTCACCGGCGGCGCCCAAATTCTTTCCCGGATAGAAGCTCGTCGCCGCGAACCGCCCGAGTGAACCGGCGCGCCCTGCGGCCGAGCTCGCGCCCTGTGACTGCGCGGCATCCTCGATGAGCACGAGATCGTTCTTCTCGGCGATCGGGGCGATCTGCTCGACGGGCGCGGTCTGCCCGAACAGGTGCACCGGCACGATCGCCCGCGTCCGCAAGGTGATGGCCGCTTCCACGGCATCCGGGTCCATCAGCAGATACTCGTCATCGACGTCGATGAAGACCGGCACGGCGCCGATCCGCGACGCGGCCTCGGCCGTCGCGATGAACGTGTTCGCCGGCATGATGACCTCGTCGCCCGGACCCACCCCTGCCGCACGATACGCGAGCTCAAGCGCGTCGGTGCCGTTGGAGACGCCGATCACGTGACCCACGCCGATGTACTCGGCGTATTCACGCTCGAACGCGTCGACCTCAGGTCCACCGACGAAGCCCGCCGACGCGAATTGTCGTTGCCACACTGGAAGCACCTCGTCGGCGATCTCGTCCTGCTGTGCGACAAGATCGAGGAACGGGACATTCGTCGTGTTCATTCTGGACATCAGTGCCGCTCTCTCGCCGATTCAAACAGTTCGATATGTTCGGTGGCAACCACGCGCGGAACAATGTCCGGTCGCCCCGAACTCACAGTCGCCAGGCGAGAATGCTTGAGCCATTCCGCAATAATTCCGTCCAGCGCGTCAGCCCAGACTTGCGGTGGCGCCCAGGGGTCGACCATGACCCCGGAGCCGGCAGCCGCCTCGGGCAAGCCGCCTCGGTCGCTATAAACACTGGGGACGCCACGAGCTCCGGCCTCTGGAACCACTCGTCCGAACGCTTCCTGCCACTGCGACGGGACGAACAGTACTGAACTGCGGTCGTAGACGCGCGTGATCTCGTCCGAATGGCGTTCAAATCGGACGTTGGGAAGCGACCTGATCCGTTCGTTCAAGTCGGCCCGCTGCCTATCGTCCAAGTGCCATGATTCGAGCAACAGGAATTGGTATTGGGGCCGGATCTTCGCGACTTCAAGCGTGATGTCGATCCCCTTGATGGCAATAGGGTTCACCATCAGGATCGTCGACTCAGTTCTCGACGGCACAGCGCCGGTGTCATCCACAGTGATGGGCGGATAAATGACGGTCGAGTCGATGCCGGTAAGTGCCTTCGTCTCACGAGCAAGGAACTGAGAGTTCGAGATCACCATCGTCTCGCCTGATCGAATACGCTCACGGAAGTCCCGTGATCCCCATGACAGCCCCGCTATCTCCGCGGCGCTCTCGCGAGTGACCAATCGGAGAGCCACAAGCCCGTCATGACCCGATAGGGCATCCAACAGCATGGCGAACCGCGATCCCTGAAGGACAACGACATCGGGCTTCTCAGCGTCCACCCAGTCCGAAAGGTTGTCCACATACGCGTGGGAACCAGAGCGCAGCACGAAATAGCCGTCCAGCACTCCTAGAAATGGATGCTGACGCCACCCCATCAGGCGGAGAATGCGCCGAATGCGGCGGCGTATTCGCGACTCGCTCCTGCCCGCAAAGACAGTGACCTCGTGACCATCCTTGGCCCATTCACGGCACAACTCGTGAATGTCTAGGAGTCCGCCCCCGTGAGTCTCCGGCAGGTAAGGCTCTGCAATCGCAACCAATATCTTCATAGCGCCTATATGGTCTTTCAAGCTCTCGTCGGCAGAAGGCGGGCTGGTACTCCTGCCCAAGTCTGCTCATGTGGCACCTCGGTGATCACCGCGGCCCCCATCCCGACGGTCGACTCGGCCCCGATCGAAAGGCCCTGACGCACCGACGCGTTCATGCCCAGGTAGGCCGCCTCGCCGACGTGCACGCCGCCGCCCAGCGCGACGCCCGCGGCGAGCGTGCTGAAGTCGTCGAGCACGTCGTCGTGGGTGACGGTGCAGTTCGGCATCACCACGACGTGGCGGCCGATCCGTGCGTCGGCGGTGACCACGACACTGTCGAGAAGGATGCTGCCGACACCGACGTCGCTCGTGGCGCCGATGCGAGCCGAGCGCGCGACGTACGTCGCGTACTGATCGTCGGCGACGCCGAACTTCGTCAGTCGCCGAACAACATTGCGGCGGCTGATGCTCGGCCCGACGCACACGAGCAGCTGCTCGTCGCGCTTGGCCGCGAGCGCCAGGGGGCCGAGCACGGGCAGGCCACACACCTCGCTGTCGTGCAGGTTCACATCATCGTCGAGGATGCCGACGACGCCCGTGATACCTGCCGCGAGCACTTCGCGCGCCAGCCCGCTCGCCCCCACCAGCAGCACTCCGTCGGTCATGACACCCCCACAGGGTTGCGCAGCACAGCGATCACGCGATCCTGATCGGCTTCGCTGAGAGTGTGGAACAGCGGCAGGATCAGTGTGCGGTCGTTGAGTCGTTCGGTGACCGGCAGGCCGGACTCCGGCGTCAGGTCGCGATACGGCGGCTGGCGATGCGAGGCCATGATCCCCCGACGCGCCGAGATGTCGGCGTGCGCCAAGGCTTCGAGCAGCCCCTCGCGGTCGACGGGATATCCTTCGTCGACCTCGACCCAGAACGACTGGAAGTTGCCGGTGCCGTACTCCGGGTCGACGACGGCACGCAGCCCGGGAATGTCGGCAATGTGCTCTTGATAGCGGGATGCCAGCTCCCGACGGCGCGCGACGATCTGCGGCAACCGACCCAGCTGCACGAGCCCGACGGCTGCCTGCAGGTCGGTCATGCGGAAGTTGTATCCCACTTCCGTGTACTCCTCGGCCGGCGGCAGCACCGAAGTGTGCCGGTCGGCGGCCGAGACGCTCATCGCGTGCTCGCGCAGCTTCTTCGCCCGCGCCGCCCACTGCGCGTTCGCCGTCGTGAGCATGCCGCCCTCGCCGGTGGTCAGCAACTTGCGGGGATGGAACGACCATGCCGCGATCTCGGCACCGGCCCCCACGGGGCGCCCCTTATATGTCGAGCCCGCACCACATGCGGCATCCTCGATCACCACGATCTTGAAGGGATCGGTCGCCGCGCGCACGTCGTCGAGGTCGAGCGGCACGCCGCCCTGGTCGACGCCGATGACCGCGCGAGTGTTCGACGTCAGCGCGGCGCGCACGGTGTCGCCGGTGAGGTTGCCGGTAAGCGGGTCGACATCGGCGAACACCGGGTTGGCCCCGACATAGCGGACCGCGTTCGTCGTAGCGATGAAGGAGAACGACGGCACGACGACATCGTCGCCGGGGCGCACATCGGCGACCAGCAGCGCGAGGTGCAGCGCCGTGGTGCAGCTCGTTGTGGCCACGGCGTGCGGCGCCTGCATTGCGGCGGCGAACTCCTCTTCAAAACGCGCGACGCGAGGGCCCTGCGCCACCCACCCGCTGGCGATCGTCTCGGCGACAGCATCCGCCTCTTCCTGGCCGAGCCAGGGGACCATGACGTTGATGCGGTCGCTCATGATGCGATCACCGATCGCTGAGCCGCGATCTCGTCACGCAGCGGACGCCACCACTCGACGAGCTGGCGCAGACCCTCTTCGAGGCCGATCGTCGACTCCCAGCCCAGGTCGCGTCGTGCGGCGCTGACATCGGCCAGCCGACGAGCGACGTTGTTGACGGTGCGGGCAGGGCCGAATTCAACGCCGAGGTCGGAGTCCATCACGCGCAGCAGCGCTTCGGCGAGTTCGAGCAGACTCGTCTCGGTTCCGCTGGCGATGTTGTAGGTGCCCTCGACGATGTCACTCTGCGCCGCCAGCACGTTGGCTCGCGCGATATCGGGCACGCAGACGAAGTCCATGGTCTGCTTGCCGTCACCGAAGATGAGCGGCGGCTTACCATCAACGATCCGCTCCATCCACCGCACCAGCACCTCGGTGTACAGGCCATGCACATCCATGCGCGGCCCGTACACGTTGAAGTAGCGCAGCAGCACGTAGTCGATACCTTCCATCGCGCGGAAGCTGCGGATGAGGCCTTCGTTGAACGTCTTCGACGCCCCATAGAGCGTGTCGTTGTTCTCGTGGTGATGGCGCTCCGTGGTGGGGAATTCCTCGGCCATGCCATAGACCGAGGCGCTGGATGCGGCGACCAGCTTGCCCACCTTGTGCCGCGCGACGGCCTCGACGACATTGAAGGTGCCGTCGACAAGCACCTCAAGGGCGAGTCGCGGCTCTTCCGCACACTGCGTGATGCGAATCGCCGCCTGGTGGAACACGATGTCTTTGCCCGCGGTGACCTCGTCGACGACCTTGCGATCGCGAATGTCACCGTCGATCTGGGTCGCCCGGCCGGTCGCGATAGCGCCGTCGAGGTTCGCCAGCCGTCCCCGCACGAGGTTGTCGAGCACGTCGACGTGTGCCGCACCGGCATCGAGCAGCTGGTCGACAAGGGTGGATCCGATCGTGCCGGCACCGCCGGTGACCAGGATGTTCGCGCCTTCGATATGGGTCATGACACTCTTTCGATCGTGGTGTTCTGTACAGGGTGGGGAGCGCCGCCGGCACCGAGGCTGCTCTTCGCAGCCTCGAGCACCGAGAGCACGCGCAATCCCGACGCTCCGTCGGTGCGCGCGGTGCGCTTTTCACGAATGGATGCCGCGAACTCTGCCGTCATGTTGGAGAGGGCTTCTTGCTCGGGAAGGGCCGGAGACCAGGTGTCTCCCAGGCGGTACGAGATGTTCGCGGCCCGCGCGTCGGTCGTGGTCACCTTGGACTGTTCGGCGATGTCGACGCCGCGGTCGTAGACGCTCAGGCGCTGCTGCGGGTTCAGGTCGTCCCACACCAGCGTGCGCTTGGTGCCGCCGATCACCATCTGGCGGATCTTGGTGGGGCTGAGCCAGTTGACGTGCACGTGCGCGATCGCCCCGCCTGCCAGCGGAAGCGTGAGGTACCCGACACACGCCTTTCCGGTGTGCAACGGGTCGGCACCGTGGGCGGCGACGGTGGCCGCGTCGATGCCGCCCGGCAGCACGAAATCGATGATCGACAGATCATGCGGGGCGAGATCCCACAGCACATCGACGTCGGGTTGGATCAGGCCGAGGTTGATCCGCACGCTGTCGATGAAGAGGATGTCGCCCAGCGATCCGTCGGCGATCAGCTCACGGATCTTCATCACTGCGGGTGTGTAGCAGTAGGTGTGGTCGGTGAGCAGCACCAGGTCGTTCGCGCGGGCGCGGTCGACCATCTCGGCACCCCGATCGACGGTGTCGGCCAAGGGCTTCTCGACAGACACGTGCTTGCCGGCGTCGAGCGCCGCCATCACGATCGGATGGTGAGTGCGGGCCGGCGTCGCAACGGCGATCGCGTCGATCGCGGGGTCGGCGAGCACATCGTCGAGACTCTGCGAGACGGGTACGCCCCCTACGCGATCGGAAACCTGCTGTGCACGCTGCAGGTCGAGATCGCACACGACCGCGAGGTTCCAGTCCGGGCTCGCGGCGAAGTTGCGCGCCAGGTTCGGTCCCCAGTATCCGGCACCGACCACAGCGACGTTGAATCGTTCAGTCACTGAATTCCTTCTGTCTCGGTGCGACGCCCTCCCCCGACGGCGCACCGAGGCTTCTACTCGGCAGGCGTGTACAACACGTCCACCCAGTAGTTGTTCGTCGAAACATTGGAAGGGAAGTCTGTTGAATAGATCCACGCACTGCCGCTGGCAGGAATCGTGAACGGGCCCACGGTCGTCTCCTTGGCGAGAGTGCCGATGTCGACGGCATAGCGCCCGGTGGTGCTGTAGAGACCGACGCGGTACTCGACATCAGGCTCGAGCTCGACGGGCTCGGCGAACTGAGCCGTCTGCCAGCCGTCGGCCGTCTCGCCCGTGAACTGGATCTCGGCGAGTTGTGTGCCGTCGGCGTTCCAGAGGTAACCCGTGTGCTGCCCCGTGTTGGCGCTGCCCTTGTAGAAGCGCACGCCCGTCGCCTCACCTCCGGCGTCCACGGTGAAGCGCGTCGCCACCTGCACGGCGTCGGGGTCATCCCACCACGCGTTGGCGGGCAAGGAGTCGCCGAAGATCGTCTGCGCGGTCTCGACGGCAGGAGCATCGGCCGTTGTGAACGACCAGGTGCCGTCCGAGACGGTCGCATCATCCACTGTGATGGTGACGTCGTAGGCCGTGCTCCACGCGAGGGGCTCGGTCGGTGTGAACGTGACGGTCTTCGAATCAGAATCATAGACGGTCGTTCCCGCCACCGGAGTGGTCCCGCTGGACACCGACACGTTTGCCGTCCCCGGATCACTGGCGAATGTCGTCGTCACCGTGGTCGTCGGCGCGACGTCATTCCCGGCATCGGGGGCGTGCGCGGTGACGCTGTAGTACACCTCAGGAGAGGTGTCCGTCGGTTCCGTCGTCCCCGACGTATCCGTTGATCCGGTGTCGTCCGACGGATCGGGGCTCTCGGTCGGGTCAGGGCTCGGGGATGGTGCCGGGTCGGCACTCGGAGACGGTGAGGGGGACGATGTCGAACCTGAGCCCGCACCCTGATCGGAGAACAGGACTTCCACGTCGACGAAGTATGCCGTGGCCTGGAACGAGTCCGTCGGGAAGCCCCCCGAACCGCCATACAGGTACCGCCCGTTCTGGGTCGCGATGCCGGTCAGACGCCCGCTCGTCCGTTCGGTGGCGAAGTATTTACTCTGTGCGGCGTAGTGCCCGTTCGGAGCGAAATAGGAGACCACATACGTCTGCCCCGGTGACACCGCGACCGGACTCGCCAACGCAGCCCTCTGCCAACCGGAGTCACTCTCGGCGTCGAACGTCACCGTGGCGAGCTTCACGCCGTCTGCCGTCCAGAGGGTGCCGACATGCGTGCCGGTGTTGCCGGAGCCCTTGTAGAACCGAATCGCTTGCACTTCGCCGGCCTCTGAGACAGTGAACGCCGTTCCCACCTCGATGGCGTCGGAGTCTGCCTCCGCCGTTACGGACGGTGTCACTCCGTTGAACAGCGTGTCGACCACACCATCCACAGATGCCGTGAACTCGACATCGACGAAGTAGTTCGTCGAGTTCCAGGACGAGGTCGGACGCCCCGACGACCCGTACACGAACGTTCCATTGTTCGGCGACACCGCGGTCAGAGGCCCACTGGTCACGGGGTCTGCGAACGCTCCCGACTGGTAGGTGTAATTGCCGTTTGGCGCCAGGTACGAAACGGTATAGGTCTGGCCCGGAACCAGATCGACAGGAGTGCTCAAGCTCGCCCGCTGCCAGCCGGTGTCACTCTCGTTCGTGAATGTCACCGTCGCGAGGGGGGTGGATCCCGACCCCCAGAGCCAGCCGATGTGAGTACCGGTGTTCCCCGCCGACTTGTAGAACCGCAGAGCACGCACCTGGCCCTGCACCGAGGTCGTGAAGGACATGCCGAGGATCACAGAGTCAGGGTCATCGGTCGCTGTGACGGCGCTGGCCGACGGCGGTCCGTCGAACATCGTCACGACGGTGTCACCTGAGGCTCCGATGGTGGCGAACGACCATGACTTGTCAGCTCCCACACCGCCGTTGGCCCCGGTGACGCCCGACAGCGCGGCGGTGATCGTGGCAGCGGTCGGGAGCGCATTCGAAGGTGTGAACGTGGCTGTGAGGCCGTCCGCCGACAGCGCGACCGTGCCCGGAATGGCCGCACCGCCACTCGAGAGCGCCAGGGTAGCTGCGGTGACCTTGGCATCGAAGGTCACGGTCACCGCGGCATCCGTCTCAACGCCTGCGTCGCCCGCAACAGGTGAGACCTTCACGACCGCAGGGCCCGTGGCCAAAGGCTCGAAGACCACATCGACCGCGTATTCCGTCGTCGACGATTGGCTGGGGAACCCTCCCGCGTACGTGTAAACCCCCCCGTTGACCGGCACTGTGAGGGGGCCTCGCGAATACGCCGTCGAGAAGATACCCGAGCTCACCGCGTACCCACCGTACGGGGCAGTGTATGAGACCACGTACGTTTTGCCCGCCGAGATCGATACCGGAGTCGACAGGGTGGCGGTTTGCCACCCCACGGTGGATTCATCGTCAAAGGTGACGGTGGCGAGCGCATTTCCTGAGTCGCTCCAGAGCGTTCCAGTATGCGAGCCTCCGTTGCCGGCGCCTTTGTAGAAGCGAAGCGCCGTGATCGTTCCCGCTTCTGCGCTTGAGAATTTGACGCCGAGCGTCACCGCATCGGTGTCTGCCGCCGACGCGATGTCCGGCCTTCGGAGATCCGTGAAGAGCGAGCACGGGCATGTTCCGTCCGGCAGCACAGCAGCCGCGGTACTGATCTTCCACGTGTGCGTGCCATCGGCGAGTCCCACCCCGTTCGCATCCTTCGCCGTGACCGAGACGGTGTAGGTCGCCGATGTGTTGAGAGAAGATGCCGGAGTAAAGGTCGCGGTGCGCGTGTCACTGTCGTACGTGACGGCACCGTCCACGACAGAACCGTCGGAGTTCGTGACGACGAAGGATAGAGCGGCCCGATCGACGTCGCGCGAGAAGACGACCGATACGGGCCCGTCAACCGGATTGCTCGAAGACCCTTCGACGGGAGTGGTCGACAGGATGCGCAACGGCGAGTTGTCGATTGTGTCGAAGAGGACATCGACGTAGTAGTTCGTCTCGTGCCACGTCGAGGTGGGGAACTCACCGGGTGCTGCGAACACTCCGGGTGCGGCCGAACCGACACCGGAAGCGACGGACACGGGACTGCTCTCGCGAGCATCGTATGGCCAATAGAGGGTCTGGGCTGCATAACCGCCGTTGGGAGCGGTGTAGGAAACCGTATATTTTTGTCCCGCCACCACCTCGATCGGGCTCGAGAAGAGAGCCTGCTGCCAACCGGACGACGTCTCGTCGGTGAAGGTCACCGAGCCCAGACGCTGCCCCGTGGAATCCCACAACGAGCCCACGTGCGTTCCTGTGTTGGCCTCGCCCTTGTAGAAACGCACGCCAGTCACATAACCGTCGGAGGTCGGCGTGAACTGAACTCCGAGTTCCACCGCAGCCGGGTCGTCGGCGCTGGCCGTGGGCGGCGTGGCGTCACCGAATGCACTGTACGGACCACCGACGGACACCGTCACGGAGGTGCCCGCTGACGAGAAGTTCCCACTGTCGTCGATTCCCCGAGCCATAATGTTGGCGGATCCGGAGCCCTGCTGGATGTACGTGTACGTCCAGGTGGAGGTACCCGTTGCCGGGTGCCAGCTGGTGCCGCCATCGGTCGAGATCTCGACACCCGCCACCACTCCCTGGGTGTCCGATGCGGTTCCGGTGACCGTCACGGACGTTCCGTTCGGGATGGATGCCCCCGACGTCGGGCTTGCGATCACCGTTGTCGGGGCGGTCGTATCGGTACTCTCCGTCGTCTGCACCAGACCGCTCATGAGTGTCTGCGGTTGAACCCCCATATCGGCGAACAAATTCACCTGGGCCTGCTGCATACGAGGGTCGGGCGGCGAGTCCGAACCGTCGAAATCATCGGCGAGGCCCCACGCCCAGCCCACGCTGCCCGCAGAGAAAACCAGAGCCCCGCTTGCGGCGCGATACATCGTCAAATGATGTTCGGTCGTCCCATCCGTGGCGACGTTCCCATAGTCCTGCAGATATTGTGGCGTCGGCCCGACCGTGGTGGACAGATGGATCAGGCCCGCAGGTCTGAACCCATTGTCGACATCTTCGTCGGACTCATACCCAATGGTGTGTGGGGCCAGTTCGGCGCTCGTCCCTGCCGCGAGATCTGCCAGGCTGGTGTCACGCCAAAGCCGGAGTTTGCCTTCCGCGGCGCTCACTGTCACAGCGAGGTCGTCATCGTTGACCATGTACATCGTGCCCGTGAGCGCGTTCTCGGGCAGAGTTCCCCCTTCGGAGGCGTCGGCGAATCGTGGATCACGCCAGGTGCCGGTCCACTCGGTCGTCGAGGAGTCGATCTTTCCGCCGTCCCGGTTCGCTGAGTTACCCCATGTCTCTTTGTAGGAGACAAGCGTTCGGTAAGGGGTATCGGACCCGTCGACCGACGCCTCGTAACGGGTGTGCCAATACATCTCATTGCCCGAGAGGAATTGCAGATTGACTCCGGCATCCCGCGCATCTTCGACGTTCTGCCGCTGCGCTGCGGACCAGTACTCGTCGTGGCCGACCGAGAGGTACACCTCGTGGTTAAGCAATTGCGAGCCGTAGCGGTCGACGTCGACCGCAGCCATGTAGCTGACGTCGTAGCCGTTGCGCTCGAGGAACTTCACGGTCGCGAACTCAGAGCTGAAATAGAAGCTTCGCTTTTCGATCGTGCCCCGGGTGACGATCGGCCTGTTGTAACTGATCTTGTAGGCACGGCCGTTGGCAGCACCCTGATAGAAGTCGGACCCGCCGTAGGGGTTGTACGCCTGCCATGTGGAGTCCGACGTCTGGAAGACGATGTCGGAGTGGTTGCCGTCGTTGCGGACGACGAAGACGATCTGGCTCTCCCCTCCGGTGTCAGTCCGGCGAAGGAGCGCGAAGTAGACACCCGATACCGCGTCGGATGGAACGTCCCAGGATGCGGAGACACCCCAGGTGCCGCAGTCGTAGAGCTCCGTGGTCACATCCGAGATGCACTCGGGCTGAATCTGGGGAAGCGTGGCGGTCACAGGGATGGACTGAATGAAGCGTGCACCATCGCCCTGATACCAACCCGTCCGATAGATGTCGATCGTGTAAGCCGAGGCGTCCGTGTCGATCTTGAAGTCGATCGTGCTGCCGGCGTTGACACTGATGTCGGTCGAGAATCCTTGGATGCTCGTATCGCCGGCACCATCGATGTCCCACACATCCGGATCGGTGCCGGGCTTCTCGTTCTCGCAGACGATCGGGTTTACGTCGGCGCCGCATGAACTGCCGGCCGCGGCGGCAGGCTCAGGTTGCACAGCGTCGATCGCGACGAGTCCGCCGGAGACGGTGGCGAGCACCGCCGTCAGTACGAGCGCGCGCCAACCACGCCGATGCGTCCAGGTACGCCCAGCCCCAGTGCTCCCCATGTTCCCCAGTTCCCAACCCGGAGAACGCCGCACCGCACGTGCGCCACGTTCCCCAATATTCAAGACCCGCGAGCCATCGCTTTGATACCCCATGTGCGAGGATTCTCGGGTCTCCCCGTTCGGGAGTATAGCCCGGGGCGGCGACTTCGTCATCACTTCGACGTGCCTCAGGTTCTTTGAGCGTGTGGTTGGTGCTGGTGCCTCAGGTTCTTTGAGCGCGAAGCTTGCCCGTGTGGAAGGCAAGATTGCTATGGCCGCGAGGCGTCAGGTCACGAACAAGCTGCGTACTGCGTATCAGAGGGCGTCCAAACGGGATCGGGGGCGGATTCTGGATGAGGTGATGGCTACGACCGGGATGGGCAGGTCCACGGCCCGGCGGATGCTGACTGGCCCGGCGCTGCCCGACCCGGCCGAGCAGATCGATCGGCGCCGGCTGCGGCCGAAGGGGTTCAGCGACGAATCGAGGCTGCTGCTGGAGCATGTGTGGGCTTTGATGGGCTGCCCGTGCGGGAAATACATGGTCGTGATGCTGCCGATCTGGCTGCCGCTGCTTCGGGCGGCCGGCGACCTTGACAAGCCGTTCGCGAGCACCGCGACTCTCGCAGAGCTTGAGGCGATGAGCCCGGCCACCATCGACCGGTACCTGACCCCGGCGCGGGAGCGGATGCAGCTGCGGGGCATGGCCACCACGACCCCGCCTCCAGCCGTGCTGCGCAACTCGATCAGTCTGTCCAAGGCCGGCGACAAGCCGCCGACTGAACCGGGCGTGATCGAGGCGGACACGGTCGCGCACTGCGGCCCGACCCTTATCGGCGAGTTCTGTCGGACGTTGACGATGACCGACATGGTCACCGGGTGGACCGAGAACACGTCGATCCGCAACAACGCGTCCAAATGGATCGTGCAGGCCGTCGGTGAGCTGCAGGGCATGTTCCCGTTCCCGCTGCGCGTGTTCGATTCCGACAACGGGTCCGAGTTCATCAACCACGATGTTGCTAACTGGCTGCAGGAGCGAGACATCGCGCAGACCCGCTCGCGCCCGTACCGGAAGAACGACCAGGCCACCGTCGAATCCAAGAACAACCACGTCGTCCGCAAGCACGCGTTCTACTGGCGCTATGACACTCCCGAAGAGCTGGCCGCGCTGGGCGAGTTATGGCGACTCGTGTCGCTGCGGTTGAATTTCTTCACCCCGACGAAGAAACCCACCGGGTACGCCACTACCGCCGGTGGACGCCGTAAACGGCTCTACGACACACCGAAGACGCCATGGCAGCGCGTACTGGATTCCGGGGTCCTCACCACGACGCAGGCCGCGGCTACCGCCGGCCGGATCGCAGGCGTCAACCCCGCAGACCTGACCCGGCAGATCAACCACATCCAGCTGAGACTGATCGAACTCGCCAAAGAGAAGACAGAGGCCCTCGCCACCGCACGCGGCCTGGACCTGGCATCCTTGGAACCGTCGATCCGTCGACTGCAAACAACAAAATGAAACCGCGAGCCTCGCGCTCACAACACGTGAGGCACCAACACAACTCTCACGCTCACTTACAAATGAGGCACCTCGCACTTGATCGCGATGTGCGTCATCCGTTCTCTATGCTGAGGGCACTGTTCCCGACCGGAGGCACCCATGACCATCGCCGATTCGGCCACGATCCAAGCCACTGCAGACGTCGATGAGCGCGCCGAGATCGGCGAGAACACGCGGATCTGGCACCTGGCACAGGTACGCGAAGGCGCGCGAATCGGAACGGGATGCAACATCGGGCGCGGCGCGTACGTCGGGCCGGACGTCGTGATCGGCGATAGTTGCAAGCTGCAGAATTACGCACTCGTATATGAACCGGCCCGGCTCGGCAACGGCGTGTTCATCGGCCCGGCGGCCGTGCTCACCAACGACGAGTTTCCGCGCGCGGCGAACCTTGACGGGTCGCCCAAGTCGACCGAGGACTGGACTGAGGTGGCGGTGATCGTCGAAGACGGGGCATCCATCGGTGCTCGCGCCGTGTGCGTGGCGCCGGTGACGATCGGCGCTTGGGCCCTGGTGGCCGCCGGTGCCGTTGTGACGAAGGATGTTCCGGCTCACGCGCTGGTCGTGGGCGTGCCGGCACGGCGCATCGGATGGGTCGGGCGCGCAGGGCGACCGCTCACTCAAGACGGCGACGACTGGGTGTGCCCCGACACCGGCGAGCGCTACCGCGAAGACGGGGAGACGCTGACCCTCGTCGACTGACAGGCCGGCCCCGCGATTCCTCCACAATCGGGCTCGACGCCCTCTTCTCCACATTTTCGACACCCGGTGCGCGCGGGCGTGCGTGGCATGCGTACGGTTGATGACAACGTCGCCGGGCGGCGCGAGAATGGAGGCGTGACCGTGACTCCGGATGTGATCAGCGTGATTGTGGCGATCTTTGTCGCCGCCGTCACGTTCCTCGGCGGCGTCGCAGGGTTGTTGTCGCGACAGGACAAGCAGACCGACGCACGGTTCGACAAGATCGACGCACGGTTCGACAAGTTCGCCGCGCAGGTAGACACCCGATTCGACAGGGTGGATGCCCGGTTCGAGCGCGTCGAAGCAGAGATCGCCGCAGTCCGCAGCGAAGTCGTCGATGTGAAGATCGCAGTGGCACGGCTCGAGGGGCCACCACCGCGCCTGCTGCACGCATCGCGCTGAAGACGACGTCGTTTCGACTCGCCTTCGGCTCGCTCAACGACCGGGGCTGCGCAGTGCGTTTCGACTCGCCTTCGGCTCGCTCAACGACCGGGGCTGCGCAGTGCGTTTCGACTCGCCTTCGGCTCGCTCAACGAGCGGGTGGGCTCAGGTAGTGCTCGATCAGGTAGTCGGCGATCGCCAGTGAGCTGGTCGCCGCCGGCGACGGCGCGTTGCGCACGAGGGTGACGCGCCCGACCTGATCCACCGCGAAATCGTCGAGCAGCTCGCCGCCACGGCCCCACGCCTGGGCGCGCACGCCGGCCGACGAGGTGCGTTGGAGATCCGACATCCGCAGTTCTGGCACGAACCTGCGCGCTTTGTGAAAGTACCGCGGCTTGAGCAGCGAGGCGCTGATCTCGTCGGCGCCCATGCGCCAGTGCTGCCGGGCGAGCGGCCACGCGCCCGGCCAACGGAGCGACTCCCAGGTGTCCTTCGCCGACCAGCGCAGCCAGCTGTATCCCTCGCGGGCGAGAGCCGGCACGGCGTTGGGCCCGACGTGCACGTCGTCGTAGACGCCGCGGGTGAAGTGCACGCCCAGGAAGGGAAAGCGCGGGTCGGGGACCGGATAGATCATGCCGCGCACGAGATCCACACGGCTGGGACGCAGCGCCCAGTACTCGCCGCGGAACGGCAGGATCTTGGGCGATGGATCGGCACCGACGAACCGCGCCACGACATCGGAGTGCAGCCCCGCGCACACGATGACGCGGTCGAAGACGTGCTCTGAGACCGGAGTGACCACCCGCACCTGCTCACCCTCGGTGCGCATCGCCGTCACCTCGCTGCCCAGCAGGATCGTCCCCTCGGCGGCGCGGACGTCTTGCGCCATCGCCTCGGTGATCGACGCATAGTCGACGACCGCGGTGTGCGGCGAGTGCACCGCAGCGACACCGGCGACGTGCGGCTCGATCTCGCGCAGGCGGGCGACATCGTCGATGCGCTCCAAATCGGGCACGCCGTTCTCGCGCGAGCGGCGTTCGATCTCGGCAAGCGCACCGAGTTCGTTCTCGTCGACTGCGACGACGAGCTTGCCGACCTCGCGATAGGGCAGGCCCTTCTGCTGGCAGAACTCCCTGATGCGCACGCGTCCGGCGGCGCACAGCGTCGCCTTGAGCGACCCCGGCGCGTAGTAGAGGCCGGCATGGACCACCCCGGAATTGTGCCCCGTCTGATGGGCGGCCAGCCGCGGTTCCTTCTCGAGCACGGTGACCTCATCGCCACGCTGAGCGAGGGCGCGCGCCAAAGCCACGCCGACGATTCCGCCCCCGATGATCCCCACGCGCTCGCTCACCGGGTCAGCTTATCCAGCCTCGGGGTGGGTCGTTTCGACTCGCTCCGCTCGCTCAACGAACGGGAACGTGGCGCGTTTCGACTCGCTGCGCTCGCTCAACGAACGGGAACGTGGCGCGTTTCGACTCGCTCTGCTCGCTCAACGGGCGGGAAGGCGACGCGTTTCGGCTCGCTTTGCTCGCTCAACGAGCGGGAAGGCGGGTCGTCGACCGTGATGGTATTCATCTGGTAGCTTGAATACCATGCACACTACCATCGATCGAGCGGGCCGCATCGTCATCCCGAAAGAGCTGCGTGATGCGATCGGGCTCACGGTGGGGCCGGTCGATGTCCACGTCGTCGGGAACGCGATCCAGATCGAGATACCCGACGCAGACGCGCCCCTTGAACAGGACGAAGACGGTCTCTGGACGATCGGAACCAGCGGAACAGCGATCACCGACGACGACGTGCGCGAGCTGCGACATGGCCTCCAGCAGCGCTGATCACGCGCTCCTCCTCGACACCAGTGCCGCGATCGCCCTCATCGTGCGCGACCACGAAGGTCACGCAGCGGTGACCGAGCGCGTCAGGGGATCACGCCTCGGCCTGGCCGGTCACGCAATCTTCGAGACGTTCTCGGTTCTCACCCGGCTGCCGCCCCCGCTGCGGCTGTCACCGTCGAGCGCCCACGCGGTGATCGCCCGGAATTTTCCCGACAGCCACCAGCTCTCCCCCGACGGAGCCGAAAAACTGTTCGCGCTTCTGGCTGTCAGCAGGATCACCGGGGGATCGGTCTTCGACGCACTCGTCGCAGCCGCGGCACACGAGGCGGGCGCGTCGCTGATCAGCCGCGACCGCCGCGCCGTGCGCACCTATGACGTGGTCGGCGCCAGGGTGGAAGTCGTCTGAGTAGCGCGACATTCGTGTGCGTTTCGACTCGCTGCGCTCGCTCAACGAGCGGGAAGGCGACGCGTTTCGACTCGCTGCGCTCGCTCAACGACCGGTGACTAGAGCTCCCCCGGCGACATGGCCTGGGTGTCGAGCTCGTCGACGATTTCGCGAGCGACCGAGCGCGACGCCGCCGAGCGCGACGCCGCCGGGCGCGGCGCGTAGACGATCAGCGAGTGGAACATGAACCGCACCACGAACGCCACCGCGAGGGTGATTCCCGCCGCGATCACGCTCGAGATGTGCCACGTGTTCACCAGCAGCGCTATCACCGGGATGCGCACGATGGCCTCGACGTTGTTGAAGGTGAACGACTTCGCGAACCGTGACCAGACACCGGATGCCTCACCGGTCATGTCTTGAAAGACGAAGCGCTCCTGCAGCACGAAGTTGCCGATGATCGTGACCTCGGCACCGATGATGGCAGCCGGAATGTAGTTCATGCCCAGCTGGATCAGCGCCCACATGATCACGAGGTTCAGCACGGCGCCCAGCGCGCCGATCGCGGCAAACAGTGACATCTTGCCGAACCGCAGCCCGGTCAGCTGTACGAGGAAATTGATGCCCTGGCGCACCGAGGCCTTCGATTCACCGGCGAACCGATCGGCGAACTGGAACGGGATCTCGACCACGCGCAGGCTCTTGCGCGCGAGAATCTCGAGCAGGATCTTGAACCCACGCGGACGCAGCCCCGCGAGGTCGATGCGCGTGCGGTCGACGAGGAAGAACCCGGTCATCGGGTCAGAGATCCCGCGCAATCGAATCGGGAACATCGCCCGGGTGAGCAGGGTCGACAGCTTCGAGACCCACACCCGGGTGCGGTCGGCCAGGCCCTTCGCCGACCCGCGCTCCATGTAACGGGATGCCACGACCACATCAGCGTCTTCAACCCCGAAGCGTCCGAACAGGGCGGGGATCTCTTCGGGCGGATGCTGCAGGTCGCCGTCCATGACGATGCAGATATCGCAGGCCGCGGCCTTCATCCCCTCCACGACAGCGCCACCCAGACCGCCGACGGCCTCGTCGCGATGGATCAGGCGCACCGGCAGGGTGCTGGATGCCGCGACCTCGGCGATCACGTCGGGCGTGGCATCCGTGCTGTCGTCGACGAAAATGACCTCGGCGTCCATTCCGCGTACCGCATCGGCCACCCGACGAACGAGTTCGGCCACATTGGGCGCCTCGTTGTATGTCGGAACGATGATGGACAGCTGCATGGACTCGCTTTTCGAAGGAAGAACGGACCTCCATCGTCGCACGCCATCCTGGGCGAGATCTCGACTATGGGCGACCGCATAGCAGCCGCTGAGCAAGAGTTCGGCTCACCCGGCGGTCTCGTCGGCCCTTTGCGTCTGCGCGGCACGGGTCTCAGCCAGATGGTGCGCGAGGCGCACCGCGAGCACTGCGGCGAAGAACGTCGGGTTCGCTTCGGCCGAGGTCGGAAAGACGCTGCTGGAGGCGAGGAACAGGTTGCGCGTGCCGTGCACGCGCAGGTCGCGGTCGACCACGCCCTCGGCGGGGTTCTCGCTCATTCGGGTCGTGCCGATGCTGTGGAAGCCGTCGGTGGCCTGCTCCCATGCCATCGCCCGCACGCCCTCGGCGTCGTCGGCGAGGTACTCGATGCGCCCGAGCCCGGCCGCGCGCAGTTCGGCGTCGAGCAGCTCATGGCAGCGCAGCAGCGAATCGATGTCGGCTTCGAGGTAGCGGTAGTCGACATCGAGCACCGCCGTGCCGTCGGATTCGGTGCGCATCGTGAGCCGGCTGTCGGGGTTGGGCAGCTGCTCGGCGTGGTAGTGGATCGCGTAGCGTCCGCCGTCGTTGCGCAGGATGAATCCGGGCTTGCGCACGTGCGAGAGGTAGCGACGCCGGATGATGTCGAAGACGTCGGCGGCGGCCCGGAACGGGCGGCGCACGATGTTCGCGATGTGTTTTCCCACATGGTACGGGCGGGGTCCGACATGCCGCAGCCGGATGCCTTCGGCCAGGATGCTGCGGCCCACCGGCGGGATCGCGAGCCCGAGAAAGACCGCCGACAGCGTCGCGTTGCGGTGCTCGTATTCGTAGAACGGCGGATTGTCGAGATAGAAGCTCGTGTTGAGCACTCGGTGCCGGCGCTGCGCTTCTTCGGTGAGGGTGAACCGGCGGCGGATATAGGTGTCGTGCTCGTCGCGCACGAAGTCGAGGTCGGCCGCCCGCGCCGGGTCGTCGAGCACGATGTCGGCGATGCTGCCGGTCGCGTGGCCCATGTAGTTGCGGCCGAGCGCCCCGTCGGTGCCGCCGAAGGAATCGGGATGCCGCTGCTGCACGTCGAGCAGGAATCGGGTGATCTCCAGCCCGCCCATGGCCAGCACGTAGTCGCCGGCGTGCAGTCGCAGCCGCACGCCGTCGTGCTCGACCACCAGCGACGCTATCGACCCGTCGGCGCCCAGATCCAGATCCACCAGCCGGGCGTCGAACAACGCCGTCACCCGCGGATGCGCGAGCACGCGCGCGCCCAGACCCGGCGCCAGACGCGGTTGCCGGGCCCACCGCTCGAGGTTCGACATCTCGAACTCGCCGAGCCCCGGCCAGTCTGCGGCATCCGACCGGAAAACCGCGGCGCCACAGTCGAGGAGGCGTGCGGCCGGCTCGTACCACGGCGTGACATCGCCGATCGAGATCGGCCATTCGCTGCCGGGCACATAATCGCGCTTCTCGAAGTCGATGGGTTCGAAGGCCACGCAGCGCCCGCCCCACAACCGCGAGGTTCCGCCGAGCCCGCGGCGCGTGGTCAGCTCGAGCGGCGCGTGCCGCGCCGGGTCGGCCAGCTCGGTGCGCTGCCCCGGGAAGGGGGCGACCGGGTTCTTCGCCGAATCGCGGTCACCGGCATCCACCAGCAGCACCCTGCTGCCGGCCTCGGCCGCCTCCATCGCGAAGGCGAGACCGACCGGCCCCGCTCCCACCACGATGCAGTCGTTGTCGGTCTGATCCGTTGCAGAAAGAGCAGTCATCGAGTGTCCCCTGTACCCGTGCGGCTGGAAGCGTCGCGTTCCCAGTCACGTTCGCCCTGTCGCAGAATGCCATCTGCGCGGCGACGCGACGCGACGGTGAGAAGCGTATACCAGCCGACATCCATGGCGCTGCGCACACCGCGGATCGATGAGAGCAGCGCGCGGCCGCGCGACGATGCCTCTGACGAGATGCCGAGCTCGAGGTAGCCGCGACGCTGGCGCGTGAGCACGGCCAGCAGACCCGCGAGGTTGCGCGGCGTGCGCACGCGCATGGGCGGGGCGGCGACGACCCGCTTGGTCTCGTCGTCGAACTGCTCGTCGAACCACGAGTCGTCGGCGGTGACGTCGTCGAAGCGGCCGAAACGGCGATGCCCCTCTTCGTTGGTCGCGTACCCGCCGGCGCCCCACTGCCGTTTCGGCGGGGCGGGGATGCGGCTGCGCGCGCGGTAGTACGAGCGCACCGGGATGCTCGCCCCGATCGCGTCGTACACGTAGCGGGCACGGGCGGCGAGAACGCCGGGCTCGGCCAGGGCGTCGAAGACGGCCAGCACCGTCTGCGGCTCGATCTCGATGTCGGCGTCGAGATACAGCCGCGGCCACGCGGTGGCCAGCTCGTCGCCGAGGTTCATGGCCGCCGTCTTCGACCCGATGCCTGTCTCGGCCACCTGCACTCCCGCGAATCGGCGGGCGATGTCTGCGGTGTCGTCGCTGCAGCCGTTGCACACGACGATGATCTCGATGCCGGGAAGGGACGTCAGCGGAGCCAGCGCGGTCAGCGTGCGCGCTATCACCGCCGACTCGTCGTGTGCGGGGATGATGACCGCGCCGTGCGCGTCGGGGGGCAGCGCGGGGGTCACACGCGCGGGCGCCGGCCGAAACTGGACGGAGCCGTCGGCCGGATATGCAGGCACGTTGGTGCTGCGCGTCATGCGGAATCGCCCCCAGGTCGAGATTCGCTCGGACGATTCCGAGGGTACTCGACCCGGTGCGGCACAGGCGCCGGCGCTCGTCAGTCGGGCACGACGACGGCACGATCCGGGCCCGTGTAGGCCCAGGCATCCGCCACCTGCGACAGGCCGAAGGCGCGCACCGGTGCCGTGACCTCGCCGGCGGCGATGCGCGCCATGAAAGCGGGCAGCTGGGCCATGATCTCGGCGACCGGGGTCGATCCCGCACCGGCGCCGCGCACCACGAGGTTGCGGCTGCGCAGCAGCGCACCGGGCAGTGCGGCACGAGCCCGGCCCGACGTGCCGATCTGCACATGGACGATGTCGGCGTCGTCGTCGCCGAGGCCGCGCACCGCCAGGGCGTCCCACACCGTCTCGGCGGCGGCGCCCCACACGTAGTCGAGGATGAGGGTCGGCGCCACTCCGTCGAGCGACCGGGCCACGGCATCCGCCCCCTCGTCGAGGGCGACCGGGGTGGCACCGAGCGCGGCGACCTCGGCAAGGCGGGCGCGGTCACGTCCCAACCCGATCACGCGGTCGGCGCCCAGGGCACGAGCGTTCTGCACGGCGATGCGGCCGGCGACACCGGTCGCGCCCACGATGAGCACGGTGCCCAGCGCCGGTACCTCGCGCGTGCGTGCCACGAGGGGCAGCCACGAGCTCAGCCCGGGGTTCATCGCCCCGGCCACCACGATCGGGTCGGCACCGTCGGGTACCGGCAGGCCCATTCGCGACGCCGCCCGCTCGGCAAGCGTGCCCCAGGGCACACGGATCCAGCCGACGTATCGCGCTGTGCCCGCGGCATCCATCGCCACTCCGTCGACACCGGGCACGAGCGGATATGCACCCTCGCTGCCATAGTGCGCGCCCGCGGCGAGACTGCGCACGACCGGATGGATGCCGGCGGCGAGCATGCGCACCTCGCTCTCGCCGTCGGCGGGTTCGGGGTCGGCGAAGTCGCCGTAGCGCGGCGCCGCACCGGCGCCGTGGATGATCGCTGCCTTCATGACTCTCCCCTTAACATCGTTAAGCAATGCGGCCATGATCCCTTAACACCGTTAAAGTGTCAAGCATGGCGAAGGGCATCACACGAGACGCGATCGTCGAGGCGGCGCTGGCCGTGCTCGACGAGGCCGGCATGGACGGACTCACCCTGCGCGCCGTCGCCCAGCGGCTCGACGTGAAGGCACCGGCGCTGTACTGGCACGTGCGCGACAAGAAGACTCTGCTCGACGAGATGGGCACGCGCGTGTGGACCGAGATCGCCGCCGCCGCCGGGTCGGGCGAGCGCTCTGACTGGCGCGATGCGCTGACCTCGTACGCCACGATCGCGCGGCGCGGACTTCTGGCCCATCGCGATGGCGCACGGGCCTTCAGCGGCACCTACCTGACCGACGCGAGTGTGCTGCGCGATCAAGAGGCAGACCTCGCATGGATGGAGCAGCAGGGCTTCACCGTGGATGCCGCCACCGACGCCTTTGCGATCGTCACGGCGTTCACGATCGGAACCTGCATCGAAGAGCAGGAGCGCCTGCAGGCGGCCGACGCGCGCTATGCCCTTGCGCTGCGAGACGAGCGAGTGGATGCGGCATCCCACCCGCGCGTCGCGGCATCGGGGCGACGCGCGGCGTCGGGGAACGCCGACGCGCGGTTCGCGGCACAATTGGCGGCGGTGATCGAGGGCGTCGGGGGTCTGCGCGGGGGTTTGCGCGGGGGGTTGCGCGAGGGTTTGCGCGAGGGTTTGCGCACAGCGCCGGCCCAGGCGGAATCGGGGAGAATGGAAGCATGACGACCACCCCCATCAAGATGTTCGGCGCCGCCTGGTGCGGCGACTGCCGCCGCACGAAGAAGCAGCTCGACGAGCTCGGTGTCGACTACGAATACATCGACCTCGTCGCCGACCCCTCGGCCGCCGACGTGGCCAAGGAGATCTCGGGGCGCATGAACATTCCGGTTGTTCTGTATCCGGATGCCTCGCACCAGGTCGAGCCGAGCAACGCCGACGTCGAGGCGAAGCTGCGCGAGCTGTCGCTGATCTGACGCGCGGGGCGCTGCGGATCTGACGCGCGGGCGCGCAGCGGTCGTTGAACGCGGGCGCGCAGCGGTCGTTGAACGCGGGCGCGCAGCGGTCGTTGAACGCGGGCGCGCTGCGGTCGTTGAGCGTGCGAGCGTGCGCACTGTCTCGGTCGTTGAGCGAGGGAGCGCAGCGACCGAGTCGAAACGCGCGTCTCGGTCGTTGAAGGAGCGCGCATTGTCTCGGTCGGTGAACAAGGAAGCGCAAGCGACCCGTCCCGGCCGCTGAGCGCGGGCGCGCAAGCAACCCATCCCGGTCGTTGAGCGCGGGCGCACCCCGTCTCGGTCGTTGAGCGAGGGAGCGAAGCGACCGAGTCGAAACGCACGTCTTGCCCGACGTGCCCATCACAGCCCTCCCTCTGGTGAGGGCGAGTGACGTCGTTTCCTCCCCAGGCGGGGTGCGTGGGTGGTTATCCACAGAAACAATGGCTGACCTGGGGAACGTCGGGCGTGAGTGTCGGTGGTGGCGACCATGATGGGGGTATGACCACGGCACCGGATGACCTGTTGGAGACGCTGAACCGTCTCGACGAGCAGCTCAGCGATGCCGTGCACGACACGCTCGACGATGACCGGGTACGCGCTCTGGGTGACGACGAGCTGCTTGCTCTGGCGCGGGTGGTCGAGTCGCTGGGCCGCCGGATCGACGCGTTGCGGATCGCCGCTGCCGGGCAGGTCGATGACCGGTCGCGCAGCGAACTGGGCGAGCAGCGTCTCTGTGCACGCAACGGGTGCATCAACGCGGTCGACCTGCTGTGCCGGGTCACCGGGGTCTCTGCGGTCACCGCCCGCGCCCGAGCACGCTACGCCCGGGCAACCACCACCCGGGCCACCCTGACCGGGCAGAGCCTGCCCGCCCCGTTCCCCGCCGTGGCAGCAGCCCTGACCTCAGGTGTCATCGGGGTCGACAGCATCGCGGCGATCATCGGGGTGCTCGGCCCGATCACCGACCGGTGCCACCCCGCACAGCTGGCCGCCGCCGAAACCGAACTTGTCACCGCCGCGACCGGCACCGGCCCCGACGGGGCGCCACCCTGCACCGCCGATGACACCCGCCTGCAAGCCAAGGTATGGGAACTGGTCCTGGACCCCGACGGCACCCTCCCCAAAGACCAACACGCCGCCCGCAACCGGGGCCTGCACTTCGGACACGAAAACGGCGGGCTCGTCCCCGTCAACGGCAACATCCTCACCGAGGTGTATGAACAGTTCCGGCTGCTCTACGACGCACACACCAACCCACGCGTCCACGACCACACCCGAGGCGAGGCGGTCGCGTTCTGTGAGAACGCCGACAGTGCCGACACCGACAGTGCCGATACCGACAGTGCCGACGCCGGGGACGACCAACCGCGGGATCCGCGCACGCGGGCGCAGAAGATGCACGACGTGTTCGCCACCATCCTGCACGTCGCCGCCCGCTCCGCCGAAACCCCCACCATCGGCGGCGCCCCACCGGCCGTCATCGTCACCATCAACGCCGACGACCTGAACCGTGACAACGGGGTCGCATTCATCAACGGAACAAACTGCACCGTCCCCGCCTTCGTCGCCCGCCACACCGCCTGCAACGCCGGCACCCAACACATGATCGTCACCGACAACGGCCGCATCATCCAACTCGGCACCCCCAACCGCACCTTCACCACCCAGCAACGCCGGGCCATCATCGCCCGCGACGGGGAATGCGTGATCCCCGGATGCCACATGCCCGCCACCTGGTGCGAAATCCACCACGTCACACCCCACGCCCACGGCGGACCCACCCACACCGACAACGGCGTCCCCCTGTGCTGGTGGCACCACCGCACCATCGACACCAGCGGATGGGAAATCCGCATCATCAACGGCATCCCCGAAATCCGCGCACCCCGCAACCTCGACCCCACCCGCACATGGCACCCCACCACCGGATCACTCCACCGCGCACAAAACCGACTGCGGCAACGACTGGCAAGACAGCGCGAACCAGCCACACCGCGAACCGGGTAACCCGTCACGACACACGACCCGCACAATCAGGACAGAGCGCGCCCGCACGAGAGCGCAGCCCGTGTCGGTTCGCTGCACTCGCTCGACGACCGGGCACGCAGGAGCGCTCGACAGGGTGCACCACTCAACAGACCAGCACGCTCTCACGCTTCAACCGCGCATGTGCGGCGCATGAAACTATACTGACCACATGACAATGATCCAGATTCGCAACGTGCCCGATGAGGTGCACCGACGCCTCAAGGCGCGCGCAGCGATGGAGGGCGTGTCACTGTCAGAGCTCGCTTTGGCCGAGCTTCGGCGCTCCCTCGATCGGCCCACGCGCGCAGAGTTGATCGATCTCGTCGCGTCTCGCGAGTCCGTCTCCGATGGTCCTTCTTCGGTCGAACTGGTGACCGCGGCGCGCTCGACACGATGATCGTGCTGGATGCCTCGGCAGCAGTCGAGTGGCTGTTGGGCCGGAGTGGCGCCCGGTTCGTCGCCGAACGCATCGCGGATCCAGATGTCTCGATCCATGCGCCCGCCCCGATCGGTGTCGAGGTGGTGTCTGCCCTGCGCGGACTCACGCTCAGGCACCACATGAGCGCAGATCGTGGTGCCGCCGCGATCGCCGACCTGGCTGCCGCCGGCGTCGACCTGCACGACCCCACCCCATTGCTTCCCCGCGCCTGGCAACTGCGCGCCAATCTGTCGGCGTACGACGCCGTGTACGTGGCACTCGCCGAGGTACTGGATGCCACTCTTCTCACGACGGACGCCCGCATCGCGCGGGCACCAGGCATCGCGGCCGAGGTCGTGGTCGTGCCGACGGGCAAGTGAGGCGACGGGGCGCGGCATCCATTCGTCGTTTCGACTCGCTGCGCTCGACCGAGACGAAACGCGGTGGACGTCGTTCTGATGACCCCACGAGGCCTTGTTCTTGCAATAAGCGCAAGACAACATCGCTTTTATGAAAGCGTCCGTTCCTTTGCTGGCCCCAATCCTTCGGTCGGACACCCAGGGACGTCTGCTCGCAGACCTCTACCTGAACCCCGGGGTCGAGCGAACCGGCACGGAACTCGCGCGACGAGCGGACGCGACTCTTCCCACTGTGTCGCGCGAGATCGCACGCTTGGAGGACGCCGGGTATGTGACCTCCCGCACGTCGGGACGCAACAAGTACGTGCAGATAAACACCGCACACCCACTGTTCGCTGCGATGGCAGACATTCTCACGTATTCGTACGGACCACTCGCGGTGCTTCCGAAGGTGCTCAAGGATGTCAGGGGGCTGACATCCGCGTACATCTATGGTTCGTGGGCGGCCAGGCTCGCCGGAGAGCCTGGCCGCGATCCGCACGACATCGATGTCCTCGCCATCGGCGATGATATTGACCTCGACCAATTGGATGCAGCCGCCGAAGAAGCACGCCGACGGTTGCATCGCGAGGTCAATGCGCGGGCTGTCACGCGCCAGGCTTGGGAACACGCCGATGACGTGTTCCTCAAACATCTGAAGGAGCGGCCGCTCGTGCAGTTGCCGCTCGCAGAGGAGGACAAATGATCACCCGCTGGGAAGAGGGTCGCGAAGTGGTCGAACAACTGCTCCGCGACCAAAATCTGCAACGAGTCCCACCCAACCTTTCACTCGCGCATACGTACATCGAGCAGGCCCAGGCTCATCTCTCGCTCTCTGAGCGCGGCGTTGATGACGACCCCCGTCGGATCGTTCCAGCTGGCCTATGACGCCGCCCGCAAGGCCCTCGCATCGCTCCTCATTACACAAGGACTGCGTCCCACCTCGTCGGGTGGACATATCGCGGTGTACGACGCGGTGATGGCGCAATTCGGGAACGTTCTCGGCGATGTGTTCCGTCGATTCGCTTGGATGCGGCGTCTACGGAACACGAGCGAGTACCCGGCGATTGATCAGCCGGTGGCCTCTGCCACCGAGACAGCGCAGGCGCAGAAATATGCTCGGGCGATGCTCGACTCTGCGCGGCGGCTCATCGACGAGTTACCCGTCTACTGACCTGTCGCTGCGCTCGCTCAACAACCGGGCGCTCAACAACCGGGAGCGCGACAACCGGGAGCGCAACGACAGGGGGCGTGACGACCGGGGGCGCAACGACCTCGGGCGCGACGACCTAGAGTTGAGGTCGTGGACGAAGCGGTCGAACGCAACACCAGGGCCATCGAAGACACGGTCGTCACCGACTTCGAAGACCGAATGACCTATAGCGGTTACCTCGAACTTCAGACCCTGCTGCGGGCGCAGCATCCGCTCAGCGAACCCGAGCACCACGACGAGCTGCTGTTCATCATCCAGCATCAGACCACCGAGCTGTGGCTCAAGCTGATTCTGCACGAGCTGGGTGCCGCATGCGCGCACCTGCGTGCCGACGAGCTCGCGCATGCGTTGAAGTGCATTGCGCGGGTCAAGCACATTCAGAAGACGATCACCGATCAGTGGTCGGTGCTGGCGACCCTCACTCCCACCGAGTACGCGCAGTTCCGCGGCATCCTCGGCAATGCCAGCGGGTTTCAGTCGGCGCAGTACCGGGCCGTCGAGTTCACCCTCGGCAACAAGCACGCCGGCATGCTGCGCGTGTTCGAGTCCGATCCCGACAACCTCGCGCTCGTGCGCGCGGCGCTGGAGGCCCCCAGCCTGTACGAGGAATTCCTGCGGCTGCTCGCGCGGGCCGGGCACGAAGTTCCGCCCGCGGTGCTCGAGCGCGATGTCACAAAGGCGTGGCAGTTCACCCCCGAGCTGGTGCCGGTGTTCGCCAAGATCTACGCCGACACCGACGCCCACTGGGGCGCGTACGAGACCTGCGAAGAACTCGTCGACCTCGAGGACAATTTTCAGCTGTGGCGCTTTCGGCATCTGAAGACCGTCGAGCGCATCATCGGACATAAGCGGGGCACCGGCGGATCCAGTGGCGTGAGCTTTCTCAAGCGCGCGCTCGATCTGACATTCTTCCCCGAGTTGTATGCAGTGCGCACCGAGATCGGGGAATGACATGACACACGTCGATCCGGAGCGACTCAAGGC
Source organism: Microbacterium protaetiae (assembly GCF_004135285.1). Lineage (NCBI taxonomy): Bacteria > Bacillati > Actinomycetota > Actinomycetes > Micrococcales > Microbacteriaceae > Microbacterium > Microbacterium protaetiae. The sequence goes on along the minus strand of NZ_CP035494.1, from coordinate 1,737,361 downwards.
GCTCCTGGGCACTCGGGTCAGCGCCTGCCGGCGCGCCCTCACCGGGCAGGAGGGCATCGCCCTGCCGTCGTTCATCGACCACCACCTGCACCTGCATCTGGTCAACGAACACGCGCTGCCGGCCCGCGGAATCGCCGCGGCTCTCGACCTCGGCGGCGATCCGGCATATTTCGCCCGCCGCCCCAAACGCGGTATTCCGCAGATCGCATATGCAGGTGCCTTCCTCACCGTGCCGGGTGGATATCCGACCTTTCAGCCGTGGGCACCGGCGCAGATCGTGCACATGGTGACCTCGCCGTCGACCGATCCGGGAGTGGCCGGCGGAGCGCGCACAAGCGTCGACGAGATGGCGGATGCCGGAGCCAGCGTGATCAAGGTGGCTCTCAATTCGGCAGCCGGGCCGGTCTTCGACCGTTCCACGCTCCATGCGATCATCGCGGCGGCGCACACCCGCCGGCTGCCGGTGGTCGTGCACGTGGAAGGGGAGGGCATGACCCGCATGGCGGTGGATGCCGCAGCCGACGCGCTCGCGCACACGCCATTCAGCGAGCACGTCGACGATGACCTGATCGCGACCGCCGTCGCCGCCGGTCAGCGATGGATCTCGACCCTCACGATCAACGACGACCCGTCGCTGGCGATCGAGAATCTGAGTCGCTTCGCCGCGGCCGGAGGCACCGTGCTGTACGGCACCGATCTCGGCAATGGGCCGCGCCATGCCGGACTTCTCGTCGAAGAACTGCAGGCGCTGCACACCGCCGGCGTGCGGGGTCCGGCCCTCATCGACGCGCTCACCGATCCCTGGCCGTTGGCCCGCCCCGAGACGGCGGTCGCCACGTTCGTGGCCGGCCCGCCGCCGGCCGATGAGGGAGAGATCCCGGAATGGCTGGGCGCGGCAACGGTCGTGCCGACCGAGGAGCTGACCCCGCATGAGCCGTGATCTTCTGCCACTGGCCGATGCGCGGGCCGAGGCATCCACCCTCGACGCCACCGACGCGCTACGCGAGCATCGCGCGCTGTTCGTCGGAGCCGAATCGCCGCTGGTGTACTTCGACGGCAACTCGCTGGGCCGCCCGCTGCGCGCGACCGCCGATGCCCTCGGCACCTTCGTGCGCGATGAGTGGGGCGGCCGGCTCATTCGCGGATGGGATGAGCGCTGGATGGACGAGCCGTTCACACTCGGCGACCGGCTGGGCACCGTGGCGCTGGGTGCCGCGCCCGGGCAGACCGTGATCGGCGATTCGACGACCGTGCTGCTGTACAAGCTGTTGCGCGCAGCCTTCGATCACGTGCACGGGGCCGATCCTGCCCGCGTGGAGATCGTCGTCGACCGCGACAATTTTCCCACCGATCGCTTTCTCGTCGAGGGCATCGCGCGCGAGCGTGGCGGACGGGTGCGGTGGATCGACGTGCCGCGCGACGGCGGGGTCACGGCATCCGATCTGTCGTCTGTCCTCGGCGCGTCGACCGCCGTTGTGCTGCTCAGCCACGTCGCATACCGCTCAGGGCATATGGCGGATGCCGCAGCACTCACCACTCTCGCACACGACGCCGGTGCACTCATCGTGTGGGACCTCTGCCACTCGGCGGGGGCGGTTGCGGTGCAGGCGGACGCGTGGGGTTTCGATCTTGCCGTCGGATGCACCTACAAGTACCTGAACGGCGGGCCAGGCTCACCCGCGTTCGCGTACGTCGCCACCGCGTTGCAGGAATCGCTCACCCAGCCGATCCAGGGGTGGATGGGTGCGGCCGACGTGTTCGCGATGGGCCCGACGTATGCGCCCGGCGCGGGCATGCGGCGTTTTCTGTCGGGCACTCCGCCGATCACCGGCATGCTCGCGCTGCGCGACATGCTGCCGCTGCTCGAAGAGGTCGGCATCGACGCCGTGCGCGCCAAGTCGGTCGCGCTGACGTCGTTCGTCGTGCGGCTTGCCGACGCGTGGCTCGCGCCGTTGGGCGTCGAGGTCGCGTCGCCGCGGGATGCCGCGGTGCGAGGTGGGCACGTGACGCTCTCGCATGCGGCCATGCGAGACGTGACCGCCCGGCTGTGGGAGCGGGATGTGATTCCCGACTACCGCGACCCGGGCGGGCTGCGCATCGGACTATCGCCGCTGTCGACCTCGTTCGCCGAGATCGTCGAAGGGATGGCGGCGGTGACGGACGCGCTGCGCGCCCCCGGCGATCGCTGAGGCGCTGTCGTCACCGCGCCTGGCGAGTGACGCCGAGGCGCTCCCCCGGTTCGGCACGCGCTCCCCGTATCCGCACGCTCCCCGGCTGTGCACGCGCTGCCCGGTTCTGCACGCGCGCCCCGATTCAGCACGCGCGCCCCGGCTCTGCACGCGCCCCGGCTCTGCACGCGCGCCCCGATTCAGCACGGTGGTGACGCTCGCGCTGCCCCTTTCTGCACTCGCGCATGTCATTCGCATGCGCGAGTGCGGATTCGGGCAGCGCGAGTGCGGATTCGGGCAGCGCGAGTGTGAACCGGGCAGCGCGAGTGTGAACCGGGCAGCGCGAGTGTGAACCGGGCAGCGCGGGTGTGAACCGGGCAGCGCAAGCGAAGACCGGGCAGCGCGAGCGAATCGCCGACGTTGTCAGTCGGCATACACTGGCCGGATGAGCATCGACGCTCCCGACGCCGCTGCACCCGAAACGGCCGCGTCGCGCGCCCCAAGGCTGCGCCCCAGCGTGATCACCCGCTACGCGATCGGCTCGATCGGCACGGGCGGATTCGCGACCCTGCCCGGACTGGTGCTGACCTACTACCTCACCGACTCGCTCGGTGTCGCCGCGATCGTCGCCGGCATCGTCATCACGGCGGCGAAGGTCTGGGACGTCATCATCGACCCGATCGTCGGCGCCCTCAGCGACCGCGACCGCGCGCGACACGGCACGCGCCGACGCCTCATGCTCGTCGGGGCATGCACGATCTGGCTGTTCTTCGCTCTCACCTTCGCGACACCGCCCGCACTGGGGCCGGTGCTCGGCGCGATCTGGGTGCTGGTGGCGTTTCTGCTCACGGCGACCGCGTTCAGCCTGTTCCAAGTGCCGTATATCGCGCTGCCGGCAGAGCTCACCCCCGGCTACAACGAGCGCACCCGGCTGCTCACCTGGCGGGTCGTCGTGCTGACGCTCGCCATCCTGCTGTTCGGTGCCGGCGGGCCCGCGCTGCGCCGGCTCGGCGGCGACCCCGCCACCGGATATCTGATCATGGGCGCGGTCGCGGGAATCGTGCTGACGGTCGGGATGCTGGTGGCCACCACGGTCGCGAAGCACGCAGGCGCGGGCGCGGCGAGCGCGCTGGGCGGGTCGGACCGAGGTCGCGGGGGCGTTTCGACTCGGGCCTTCGGCCCTCGCTCAACGACCGAAAACGGACCCGACCCGCACTCAACGACCGAAAACGGACCCGGCCCACGCTCAACGACCGGGGACGGACCCGACCCGCACTCAACGACCGAGAACGAAGCCAACCCGCGCTCAACGACCGGAAACGGATCTGCCCCGCACTCAACGCCCGAGAACAGACCCGGCCTTCACCCAACGAACGAGAACGGACTCGAGCCGCGCTCGGCCACCGGGCGGCTGAACATCCGCGCGCAGTACGCGGAGGGGATCGACACACTGCGGCGCAGCGCACCCTTCCGCACCCTGCTGTCGGCGTACCTGCTGCAGGCCCTGGCCACCGGACTCATGCTGACCGGCGCCCAGTACGTCGCGACCTGGGTGCTGCACTCCGAGGCCGCCGTCGAACTGCTGTTCGCTGCCCTCATCGCCCCGGCATTCCTGGCGGCACCGGTCTGGGGCGCGATCGCCGCCCGGCTCGGCAAGGAGCGCACCTTCGCGTACGCGAGCGTGCTCTTCGCCCTCGCCGCCCTCTCGCTACTGGGGCTGCGGTTCGCACCCGGCGCCTGGGCGTATGCGCCGGTCGCTGTCGCGGGGATCGCCTACGCCGGAATGCAGTCGCTGCCGATGGCTATGCTGCCCGATGTCATCTCGCACGACGAGCGTGCACACGGCCCGGGCCGCGCCGGCACTTTCAGCGGCGTCTGGACCGCCGGCGAGACCACCGGCATGGCGCTGGGCGCGACCGTACTGTCGATCATCCTCGCCGTCACCGGTTACGTCTCCTCGACAGCAGACATGACGGTGACGCAACCGGATGCCGCAGTCACGGGCATCGTCGTGAGCTTCAGTGCCGTTCCCGCGGTGCTCATCGTGCTGAGCTTGGTCGCCCTGGGAAGATACCGACTGCGCCGCAGCGACATCGAGCCTGGCCACACCGCACCCGGTGCCACCGGATCGCACGGATCCTGACACGCAATTCCACCGGTGGCGATACGCGGTTCCACCGTAGACTGAGAAACCCCGCGCGAAGGAGAGCACCGTGCCGACATCCGCGAACAGTCCAGAGCAGACCGGCCACAGCCCGGCACGTTCCCGACCGCGATCGGGCCGCGCACCTTCGCAAGGCCCGGCGACAGCCAAAGCTCCCGCGCGTCGCGCGGCCGCGGCATCCCCCACTCTTCCCGACAGCACGCGTGCCGACCTCGACGCCGCGATCGCCGCCGTGCAGACGGGCACCCGGTCATGGAGTCTGCTGACCCTCGAGCAGCGAGCCCGCCTGTTCGAGCGGGTGCGCGCGGCCGTGGTCACCTGCGCCGAGGAATGGGCGACGGCGGCCGCGCATGCGAAGGGTCTCGACGAGTCGAATCCGCTGTTCGGCGAGGAATGGCTGGCAGGGCCGTACGCCGTGCTCGAAGCCATCGACGGGTACATCTCGACCCTGCGCGCGCTGGCGACGGGCGTGAGTCCGCTGGCGAGCGCGACCCTCGACGCCGCACCCGGCGGACGCGTGCGGGCGCACGTGTTCCCCGCCGAGAGCATGGACCGGCTGCTGCTCTCGGGCTTCACCGGCGAGGTCTGGCTCGAACCAGGCGTGACCCGCGACGAGGCCATCGCCACCGCCGGCCTCGGCCAGCTCCATCCCACCGATCCGGCCACCGTGGGGCTCGTGCTGGGCGCCGGCAACATCACGGCGATCCCGGTGCTCGACGTGTTCTACGAGCTGTTGGCCGCAAACCGCCTCAGCGTGCTGAAGGTCAACCCCACGCAAGACACCCTGGTGCCGATCTTCGAGCGCGCGCTGGCGCCGCTGATCGAACCCGGCTTTCTGCGGATCGTGCGCGGCGGCGGCGACGTCGGCGCATATCTGACCGGCCACAAGGCGTTCTCGCACGTCCACATCACCGGGGCTGCGACCACGTTCGACGCCATCGTGTGGGGCACCGGGGCCGAGGCCACCCGCCGCAAGAAGGCCGGCGACCCGAAACTGACCACGCCCATCACCGCCGAGCTGGGCGGTGTCTCGCCGATCATCGTGGTGCCCGGGCGCTGGACCAAAGCCGACCTCGCCTACCAGGCGTCGCACATCGCGACCATGCGGCTGCACAACAGCGGACACAACTGCATCGCCGGGCAAGTCGTCATCGTCAGCCGCGACTGGCCGCAGCGCGACGCCTTTCTCACCGCGCTGCGCGCCGCATACGCGTCGGCCCCGCAGCGCCCGGTCTGGTACCCGAACAGCGCCGGAAAACTGGATGCCGCATCCGCCGACTATCCCGACGCCCAGTGGAGCGCCGACCACACCCGGGCCCTGGTCGAGCTCGGCACCGACGACGATGCGCAGGCGCTGGAGACCACCGAGTACTTCGCCCCGGTGCTCGGCGTGGTCGAACTCCCCGGCAACGGGCAGGAGTTCCTCGACGCGGCCGTCGCGCACGCCAACGACAAGCTCGCCGGCACGCTGGGTGCGAACGTGCTCATCGACCCCGACACCGAACATGCGCTCGGCGACGGCTTCGAGCGGGCCATCGCCGAGCTGCGCTACGGAGGCATCGCGATCAACGCCTGGACCGGCATCGTGTTCGCGACCCCGGTGCTGTCGTGGGGCGCGTACCCCGGCGGCACGCTCGCCGAGGTGACCAGCGGCATCGGTGTCGTGCACAACACTCTGCTGCTGAGCCGGGTCGAACGTTCGATCATGCGCGGACCGTTCCGTCCGTTCCCGCGATCGCTGGGCCGCCGCACCCGCTTCTCGGTGCTGCCCAAGCCGCCGTGGTTCGTCGATGCGCGCACCGGCACCGCCGTGAGCGAGGGCCTGACCCGGTGGGACATGCACCACAGCATCCCGGGGCTCATCGCCACCCTGACCCGGGCGATGCGCTCGTGACCCGCGGCCTGCTCGCGGCGAGCTGCCCGCCCGAACCCGTCGAATGCGCACCGCCCGAGCCCGTCGAATGCGCACCGCCCGAGCCCGTCCAATGCGCACGACCCGAGCCCGCCCGATGCGCACGACCCGAACTCATCCGATGCGCACGAATGGACAGTGGCGACTGTCTGACCCCGGTGGCACACTGTCTGCGTGGCCGCATCCGACGCCGCCTCGACAGCCCTGACAGCAACATCCCCGCACCGCGGATACCTCTCCGTGATCCTGCTCGTGCTGGTGCCCAGCGCGCTGGTCGCGCTCGCCATGAGCACGCTGTACTTCGTGATGCTGCCGGCGATGCCGTTTCTGCGCGACTACTACTTCGAGCAGCAGGAGCAGACGTACGCGACCTACGTCGTACCGTTGCTCGGCCACATCGGCGCCGGAACCATCGCGCTCGCCTGCGGACCGGTCAACCTCGTCAACGCTCTTCGCAACGGATACACCCGCACGCACCGCTATGTGGGTGCGGTCTATGCGGTGGCCGTGGCGATCTCGGCGACATGCGCGATCTTCATGTCGTTCCATGCGTATCCGGGCATCATCCCCGGCGGCCGACTGATAGTGACCAGCGGATTCTGCACGCTGGGGATCCTGTGGCTCGGCACCCTGATGATGGCGCTGCGCGGCATCCTGATCCGGCACGATATCGTCGCACACCGGTTCTGGATCATCACGAATTTCAGCCTCACCTTCGCCGCCGTAGTGATCCGGGCCGAGAACGGCGCGATCATCGCCGCCGACCAGTTCGACCGGCTCTATCCCTGGCTCGGCTGGGTGTCGTGGGTGCCCTGCCCGATCGTCGGATCGCTCCTCGCGCGACGGGTGAACAGGCGGCGGCGCGGGCGCGTGCCGGTGTGACCTGCGCATCGTGTCTCGGCAGTGATGCGGCGGTGTCGTCGTGAGGGGCGCCCTCGAAGCCGACTACATCATCGTCGGCGCAGGCTCCGCGGGAGCGGCGCTGGCCGCACGCCTGAGTGAAGACCCGACCACCCAGGTGCTGCTGCTCGAAGCCGGCGGGCCCGACAAGGCGCTCGAACTGCACGTGCCGGCGGCGTTCTCGAAGCTTTTCCGCGGCGCGTACGACTGGAATTACGACACCGTGCCGCAGCCGCACCTCGAGGGGCGCACCGTGTACTGGCCGCGAGGCAAGACGCTCGGCGGTTCGTCGTCGCTGAACGCGATGATGTGGGTGCGCGGATTCGCCGCCGATTACGACGCGTGGGCGGATGCCGCGGGCCCGCGGTGGTCGTGGGATGGCTTGGTGCCGTACTTCCAGCGCCTGGAACGCACGCAGGATTCCGCCGATGCCACGCAGGGCACCGCGGGTGCGCAGCACGTGCAGCACCAGCGCGACCCGCGTGCGCACACCGCCGCTTTCCTGAACGCCGCCCGCGAGGCCGGATACCCGGTCACGCCCGCGAACCTGCCCGCGGGCCAGGGGTTTTCGCAGACGATGGTGACCCACGATCGGGGTGCACGCGCCTCGACCGCCGATGCGTATCTGCGCCCGGCATCCGGCCGCCGCAATCTGCGCGTGATCACCCACGCGTTCGTGCGGCGCGTGACTTTCGGTGAAGGGGCGCGGGAGAGCGGCTTGTCTGGTGAGGCGGGGCGGGCCGGCGGCGTGTCTGGTGAGGCGGGCCGGGCCGGCGGCGCGTTTGGTGAGGCGGCGGGGAGCGGCTTGTCTGGTCAAGCGGCGGCGAGCGGCTTGTCTGGCGAGGCGGTGCCGAGCGGCTGGTCTGGTGAGGCGGCGCCGAGCGGCTTGTCTGGTGAGGCGGCGGCGAACAGCGCGCCCGGTGAAGCGGTGCGGGCCACCGGCGTGTACGTCGAGATCGACGGCGTGACTCGGCACGCGCTCGCGCGGCGCGAGGTGATCTTGTGCGGCGGGGCCATCAACACTCCGCAGCTGCTGCAGCTGTCGGGCATCGGACCGGCCGCGCATCTGCGGGACCGCGGCGTCCCGATCATCGTCGACGCCCCCGAGGTGGGCGCGAACCTGCAAGATCACCTGGTCGCCGGGCTGGCGCCGGCCGCCCACGGCGGCACGCTGTACACGGCCGAGAAGGTCGGGCAGCTGCTGCGGTACCTCACCCGGCGGCGCGGGATGCTGACCTCGAACGTCGCCGAGGCGTATGGGTTCGTGCGCACCGATGTGGCCGATGCCGCCGGCGAGCCGGCCGGACTGCCCGACATCGAGATCATCTTCGCGGCCGCGCCGTACGTCGGCGAGGGGTTGGTGCCGCTGCCGGGCGAGGGGATCACCGTGGGCGCGATCTTGCTGCAGCCGCACAGCCGCGGCACCGTGCGGCTGGCCTCGGCCGATCCGGCCGACAAGCCGCTGATCGATCCGGCGTATCTGTCCGATCCCATCGACACCGAGACGATGCTGGCCGGACTCGCCGCGTGCGAACGGCTGCTGGACACCTCCGCGCTGCGCGCCGTCACCACTGGCGGCTGGGTGCAGCCGGTCGGCGGCGAGCGGATGAGCGCCGCCGAGCGCGCCGAGTTGTCGCTGCGACGCTACTCGCACACGCTGTACCACCCGGTGGGTACCGCGCGGATGGGTGCGGATGCGGCATCCGTCGTCGATCCGCACCTGCGGGTGCGCGGTGTTCAGGGGCTGCGGGTCGCGGACGCCTCGGTCATGCCGCGCATCATCCACGGGCACACGAACGCCCCGGCGATCGTGATCGGCGAGGTCGCTGCCGATCTGATCCGCGGGCGGTAGGGGCGCCGGCGCGCTGCGCGCGGCGCGATGCACGCGGCGTGAACTGGGTGTTGAGCCGCTCCACCGTTCAAAACTCAGCCCATCTCGACCGCGGCCGCCCGATGAACCGCTTTCCCGACCGGATCGGCGGCGATCTAGCTGAGATTTGAACGCCGCGCGGCGCCGTGCGCGGGGCGCGGCGGCCCGTCGCCACGTCGACGCGGACTCGGACTCGGACTCGGACGCTTCCCGCCGCCGCGCCTCCCCCGACGCCCCACTCGCCCGCCCCGCCTCCCCACTCGCCCGACGCCCCACTCGCCCGCCCCGCCTCCCCACTCGCCCGACGCCCCACTCGCCCGACGCCCCACTCGCCCGCCCCCGCCTCCCCACTCGCCCGCCTCCCCGCCGCCCCACTTGCCCGCCTCCCCGCCTCCCCGCTCAAAACTCAGCCCATGTCGAGCCCGACCACCCGATAAACCGCTTTCCAGACCGAATAGACGCCGATCTAGCTGAGATTTGAACGCCGCCCGGTGCCCATGCGCCGAGCGCGGCGGCAGAATAGGCTCGCATCATGACAGCCACCACCGTCACCATCACCGGCGCGGGGGGCCAGATCGGCTATGCCCTGCTGTTCCGCATCGCGGCTGGCGACATGCTCGGGCCCGACCACCCGGTGCGGTTGCGTCTGCTCGAGATTCCGCAGGGGCTGAAGCCGGCCGAGGGCGCGGCGCTCGAGCTGCAAGACGGAGCGTTCCCCCTGCTGCGCGATGTCGAGGTCACCGACGACGCCGCGGTCGGCTTCGATGGCTGCAACATCGCGCTGCTGGTCGGCTCGCGCCCGCGCGGGCCGGGCATGGAACGAGCCGATCTGCTCGCGGCCAATGCCGGCATCTTCGGCCCGCAGGGCGCAGCGATCCAGAAGCACGCCGCCGCCGACGTGCGCGTCGTGGCCGTCGGCAACCCCGCGAACACGAACGCGCTCATCGCGCGCACATCGGCCCCCGATCTGCCCGATGACCGGTTCACCGCCCTCACCCGCCTCGATCACAACCGGGCCGTCGGACAGCTCGCCGCCATCCTCGACGTGAGCCCCGGCGCGATCCGCGACGTGGCGATCTGGGGCAACCACTCGGCGACGCAGTTTCCGGATGTCGCACACGCGACGGTCGATGGCACCCCGGCGCTCGACGCCCTGGCCGCACGCCTGGGCGGGGCGGAGCAGGCAGCCGCCTGGGTCGACGACGAGTTCGTGCCGCGAGTGGCGCGGCGTGGGGCCGAGATCATCGAGGTCCGCGGGTCGTCGTCTGTGGCATCCGCGGCCAACGCCACCATCGACCACGTGCGCGACTGGATGCTGGGACGCAGCGACGGGTGGACGTCGGCCGCCGTCGTCTCGCACGGCGAGTATGGGGTGCCGTCCGGCTTGATCTCGTCGTTCCCGGTCGCCAGCGACGGCAGCGGATATCGGATCGTCGAGGGACTGGACGTGGATGCCCGGGCCCGGGCCCGCATCGACGCGTCGGTCGCCGAGCTCGTCGCCGAGCGCGATGCCGTGGCCGCGGCCGGGTTGCTGGGGTCTTAGGACCCTGCTGGCCTCGGGCTTCGAGGCGTCGAGGCGTCGCGGTGTCGCGGCGTCTCGGCGTCTCGGCTTCGCGGCCAGCCCCCGTCGAACGCCGGCCCGAATCGTCGGTTCAGCCCGACGAAACGACCACACGGGACGGCGAACGCCGCCGGCGCCAGGAGACCCGGCCCGAACCGTCGCACCAATCCGATGAAGCGACCACATGAGACGGCGAGCGCCAGACACGCTGCCGACCCCACGAAGCGCCGGCCCCAATCGTCGCATCAGCGCGGCGAAGCGACCATATGGGACAGCGAACGGCAGCAGCACCAGGAAGGGCCGCACAGGAAGCACCGCCGAGCACCAGGAGCGCCGGCCCAGTTCGTCGCATCAGCCTGACGAAACGACCACACGGGACGGCGAACGCCAAACACGCTGCCGGACCCGACAAAACGCCGGCCCGAATCGTCGGTTCAGCGCGGCGAAGCGACCATTCGGGACGGCAAACGCGTCCGGCAGCAGACACGCCGGCCCGAATCGTCGCATCAGCCCGGGGAAGCGACCACATGGGACAGCGAACGGCAGCAGCACCAGGAAGGGCCGCACCGGAAGCACCGCCGAGCACCAGGAGCGCCGGCCCGAATCGCCGCATCAGCCCGACGAAACGACCACACGGGACGGCAAACGCGTCCGGCAGCAGACACGCGGGCCCGAATCGTCGCATCCGCCCGGGAAAGCGACCACATGGGACGGCGAACAGCAGCAGCACCAGGAAGGGCCGCACCGGAAGCACCGCCGAGCACCAGGAGACCCGGCCCGAATCGTCGCATCAGCCCGGGGAAGCGACCATTCGGGACGGAAAACGCGTCCGGCAGCAAACACGCCGGCCGGAATCGTCGCATCAGCCCGGGGAAGCGACCAGATGGGACGGCGAACGCCGGCAACGCCCCGCGCCCAACGCCCCGCCCTGGCGCCCGCGCCGGCGCCCGCGCCCGCGCGGGGAGCGCCTCAGCGCTCCGAGGCCGCGAAGCGCTCCGAGGCCGCGAAGCGGTCGGTCGCCGCGAAGCGGTCGGTCGCCGCGCGCAGCGCGCGGGCGATGCCGGGCTCGCTGGCGGCATGGCCGGCGTCGGGCACGACGACGAACTCGGCCTCGGGCCAGGCACGGTGCAGCTCCCACGCGGTCATCATCGGCGTGCAGATGTCGTAGCGGCCCTGCACGATGACGGCCGGGATGCCGCGCAGCGACGCCGCCCGCTCGATGAGCTGCCCCTCGCGGAACCACCCGCCGTGCAGGAAGTAGTGGTTCTCGATGCGCGAGAACGCCACGGCGTGGTCGGGCTCGACGGCGTGGGCCACATAGTCGTCGTCGGGAAGCAGCGAGATGGTCTCGGCCTCCCACCGCGACCAGGCCACGGCCGCCGGCACGTGCACGGCCGGGTCGGGGTCGCGCAGCCGCCGATGGTACGCCTCGATCATGCGCGAGCGCTCGAGAACCGGCACCTGGGCGACGAAGTCTTCCCAGACGTCGGGGAACAGCGCCGAGGCGCCGCCTTCGTAGAACCATTCCAACTCGTGGCGGCGCAGCGTGAAGATGCCGCGCAGCACTATCTCGGTGACCACGGAAGGATGCGCCTGCGCGTATGCGAGCGCGAGGGCGCTCCCCCACGACCCGCCGAAGACCTGCCAGCGGTCGATGCCGAGGTTCTTGCGCAGAAGTTCGAGGTCGGCCACCAGGTGCCAGGTGGTGTTGTGGCGCAGGTCTGCGTTCGGCTCGGAAGCGTGCGGTGTCGACCGCCCGCACCCGCGCTGGTCGAGGAGCACGATGCGGTACCGCTGCGGATCGAAGAACCGCCGGTGCCAGGCCGATGCGCCACTGCCGGGCCCGCCGTGCAGGAACACGACCGGCTTTCCGTCGGGATTTCCGCACTGCTCCCAGTACATCCGATGACCGTCGCCGACCAGCAGCATCCCCGTGTCGTACGGCTCGATGTCCGGATACAGGACGTCGTCCAAGTGCGTCGGACCGCTCACATCTTCCCCCCGACGTTCGAGTTTTCATTGAACGTCATGCGCTAACGTTATCGCGAGCGCACCGCCGGGGCGATGATGCCGCCGCCCGCATATGCGCATCGGGCAGGCATCCCGTGGTGGTTCGTGCGGGAGACCCTGCCCTGGGGCATTCTCCCTCCCACACCCGCCGTCGCGAGGAGGACCGATGGAAGACCCCCTGCTGTTCGGACTTCTGATCGCGGTCGCGGGCACCGTATTGATCGTGGTGATCAACACGCTCGCCCAGCGCCTCGGCGTCGCGGGCCCCCTGCTGCTGGTGGCGGTCGGCCTCGTCATCTCGCTGCTGCCGTTCGTGCACATTCCGCCGATCCCGCCGGAATGGATCCTCGTGGGCGTGCTTCCTCCGCTGCTGTACTCGGCGGCGGTCAAGCTCCCGGCAATCGAGTTCCGGCGAGATTTCGGTCCGATCGCGGGCATGGCCGTGATCCTCGTGCTGGCCAGCGCGCTCGTGCTCGGTGTCTTCTTCTGGCTTGTCATCCCGAGCGTGTCGCTGCCGGTGGGCATAGCCCTGGGCGCGATTCTTTCACCGACGGATGCCGTGGCCACATCGATCGTCAAGAAGCTCGGGATCTCGCCGCGTGTGGTGACGATGCTCGAGGGCGAGAGTCTGCTCAACGACGCCACCGCCCTGGTGCTGCTGCGCACCGCGGTGGCCGCCATCGCCGCGGGATTCTCGGTCTGGGGTGCCGTCGGCACCTTCTTGTGGGGAGTGATCGCCGCCGTCATCGTCGGCGCCGTGGTGGGCTGGCTCGTGCTGACAGTGCGCACGTGGATCGGCGGCGCCGCCGCGAATACGGCCATCAGCTTCTGCGCGCCGTTTCTGGCGTATCTGCCCACCGAGCACCTCGGCGGATCGGGCCTGGTCGCCGCGGTCGTGGCCGGCATCGTCAGCGGCCAGGGCGCGCGGGGCCGGCTCACGCCCGAGCAGCGCCTGAGCGACAACCTCAACTGGCGCACCATCGAGCAGGTGCTCGAGGGCGCCGTTTTCCTGGTCATGGGCCTGGAGCTGCGCGAGATCGTCACCGAGAACATCGCCGATGCGGGCAGCATCTGGCAGGGCATCTGGCAGGGCGTCTGGCTCGCGCTGGTGGCCCTGGCAATTGTGCTCGTGGTGCGCACCGGATACATCTCCGCCATCGTCTGGGGACAGAGCAGACGCGTGGAACGCATCGACCGCGATCGTCTGGAACATTTCAGCGACCGGCTCGACGCCGTCGCCGACGGCCGAGAGAGCTTTCCCGACGGCCCGGGCATGCCGCGCAGCCCACAGCAGCAGGAGCGGCGGATCGCGATGATGCGCACCCGCATCAGCCGCAGCCTGGCAGACCTCGACTATTACCAATCACGGCCGGTGGGCTGGAAGAACGGCGTGGTCCTGGTGTGGGCGGGCATGCGCGGCGTGGTCACGCTCGCGGCCGCTCAGACGCTGCCGCGCGATGGCGTCGACCACCGCGCGCTGCTCATCTTCGTCGCGTTCCTGGTGGCACTGATCAGCCTCATGCTGCAGGGGCTGACGCTGCCCTGGGTGGTCAGGGTCCTCAAGCTGAGCGACACGGACGAAGACTCGCCGCTGGCCGGCGAGAAGGGACGATTGGATGCTGAGCTGCGGGCGGCGAGCGCGCAGGCACTGAGTTCGGGAGACCTGCGCAAGCACGACGGCACGCCGTTCACCGAGACGGTCACCGAGCGCATCCGCGACCAGCTAACCATTCCGCCCGACGAGACCCGCTCGCTGGTCGCACGCGAGATGCTCGAGTTGCGCCTGATCTCGATCACCGCGATGCGCCGGCGACTGGCGGCGCTGTCGCACGACGGCACATACAGCTCGGCGACGCTGCGGCACGCGCTGGCCGAACTCGACGCCGATGAGATGAGCCTGCGGCTGCGGATCGATGATGAGTGACAGCGTCGCAGGTGAGAGTCAGAATAGAGGGATGAGCGAGACCGGTCCCCTTCCGGAGCACGTGGCCGCCGAATGCCCCGAGTGCTTCGAGCAGCTGCAGCACGACCACGACTGGTGGCAGGCGCGTCCCACCGGATCGCGATTGGTGGGTCTGGTCGTCTCCCGCGATGACATGCCCTCCATCAAAGAACAGCGCGACGATCTGACCCGGTTCGGTGTGCCGATCGAGGGGTTTCGGCATCCCGCTCCCGAGACGTTGGAGAGCTGGGAAGAGCGGCTGGTTCGACTGTTCGGCACCTTGCAGAACGGCGACGTGCTCGTGGTGGCCAGCATCCACGCCCTGGGCCGGTCTCGTGAAGAAGAGAATCGCACCCTGGCCGAACTGCGCCGCCGCGGGGTCATGGTGAAGGTCCTCGGTCACAACAGCCGACACTTGTCCGACGTCGGCCGCTGAACCGGCTCAAACGCCCGCAGACCAACACAGCCAGCCGCAGACCAACACAGCCAGCCGCAGACCGGCATACGCCGAGCGCCTCAGATGCGCCTCAGATCGGCTCGTCGGCCGCCGCTTCGTCGGCGTTCGTCACCTCGTCATCCAGCAGCGGCAGATCGTCGCGCGTCACCAGTCGCGCCGCGATGGCGTGCTCGACGAGCCGCACGCGTCGGTTCGTGGCATATGCCCGGGCGCCGCCGCGCAGGCCGGGAACCCCGATGCGGTCGAGCTTGTCACACACATTGTCGAGTTTGCGGTTGAAGCGGGTCAGCGACCAACCCAGCCGCTGGGCGGCTTGGGCCGAGGTCGGCAGCTCGCTCATGCCGGTGCCTTCGCGGCGCAGCAGCGGCTCGGCGAGCGCGAGGATCATCGCCTTCTGGCTGGCGGTGAGCGGCACTTCGCCGATCGTGGACTGGCCGGCGTCGTCAGAGAACCGCACCGTCTCTTGGAAGGCCGGCTCGGCGGCGTGGATGATCAGCTCGTACGTGGTCGGGCCCGCGCTGAAGATCACCGTCGTCGTCTCGAAGACCAGCGGCAGACGCGCCCCCGGCGCCAGCCACGCCTGAACACGCCCGCCCGAGTCGGTGACGGTGGCGGTCAGTCGCGATCCGACGTTCGCGAGCAGCCAGAGCCCGTCGACGCAGTGGATGGTCAGGAAGTGGCGGTGCAGAAAGAGATTGTCCTCGATCGCGAGATCGCCCTCGCGTCCGACCGTGAACACCTCGCCCGGGCGCACGGGAAACTGCTCGCCGGCGAAATCGACGATGATCTCGGCGCCGTCCTCGGCCTCGGCGGGGGTCACGGCACGCACTCCGTCGCAGGTTCCGAGAACGCCCCGTCGGTGCGCAATGTGCTCACTTCGATGCACGTGCGGCCGCCGGCATCCACCGGCTGCGTCGTCGTGGCCGAGGTGACCTTCTGCGGCGAACCGGGCGCGTCGGCACGGGACACATCACGCCACAGGAAGACGTCGCCGTCGGCACCGTCGGTGTTCTTCCACGTCCACACGATCGACTCCCCCGTGCGCGTGCCGGTCAGCTCGGTGGGGGCGGCGACCGTGGCCGGGAGGGCGTCTTGCGGCTTGGCCGGAGCGCTGGTCTCTGTCTGGGTCGGGGGCGCGGGCGTGCCGAGCAGGGCGGGAAGGGCGAAGGCCACGACCGCGATCACCCCGACCAGGAACACGCCGCCGCCGACACCCGCCCACAGGCCGACCTTCGAACGGCGGCGCGGGGCGGCATCCTCCCCCGGCAAGGCCGCAGGCTGCGCGGTCACGGCGTGCCCGGCGGCATCGGGTACGGGTGGGGCGAGCAGGTGTGGCGCCGGCGCTCGCAGCACCGTCGCGTCGGCCGAGGTCGTCTCGCCCACGCTCATGCGGGTGACGTCGGCAGGATGCGTGAGCCCGGCCGCCGGCGAGGTCTGCGGGTTGATGCCGACCATGCCCCGCACCCGGGTGAGGCCGTCGTCTTCGTCTTCGACGATGTCGTCGGGTGCCCCGTCGTCGAGGATGTCGATGGGGGTCACCGCCAGCGACAGCTCGATCTGCACCTTCTGCAGCGCGCGGGCGAACTCCAGTGCGCTCGGGTACCGGTCGGCCGGATTCTTGGCCATGCCGCGTTCGAGGGTGCGCTGCAGCGACAGCGGGGCGTCGTGGCGTCCGAGCGGGGCCAGCGGCGAGCGTTCGATGCGCTGGATGAGATCGGATGCCCCGTTGCGCTGTCCCTGCAGTTCGAACGGCGATCGTCCGGCCAGAAGGGTGTAGACGGTGGCCGCCAGCGCATACACGTCGGAGCGCACGTCGCTGCGCGGAGCGTCGGCGAACGATTCGGGCGGTGACCACGGAATCGACAGGCCCGCCGATTCGGCGGCGGCGTCGGTGGTGGACGCAATGCCGAAGTCGGTCAGTGCGGGCCGGTTGTATTCGGTGACGAGAATGTTCGCCGGCTTGATGTCACGGTGCAGCACGCCGGCGCGGTGGGCGGTCTCCACCGCTGCCGCCACCTGCACGCCCACCCGCAGCGACTCGGCCACCGAGAACGGCTCGCGGCGGTAGCGCGCCTGCAGGTTGGGCTTGGGGCAGTACTCCATGACCAGATACGGCCGGCCGTCGCCGGCCACACCGGCCTGGTAGATCGTGACGATGGCGGGATGCGTCGACAGCATCGCCATGACGTTGGCCTCGTCGGTGAACTGGCCGATCGATCCGCTCGACATGCGGCCGGCCAGCAGCACCTTGACCGCGACGCGGCGGCGTGGCAGCTGCTGCTCGTAGAGGTACACGTCGGCGAACCCGCCCGAGCCGAGCAGCTCGATGAAGGTGAAACCGGGCAGCTCGGGCGGTGGTGCCGGGGGTCGTCGGGCGCTCACGCGATGCTCTCCACGGTGACCGTCACGCCATCGCCGAGATCGAGCACATCACCGGGGACGACGACGTTGCGCTCGCCCGGGTGCAGGCGCACCGGGTCGGCTCCGGTGCGGTGCAGGGTGGTGCCGTTCGTGCTGTGCAGGTCGGTGGCCAGGATCGAATCGCCCTCGACGCGCACTTCGAGGTGGCTGCGCGAGATGTCTTGCTCGGGGCTGTCCACGGCGATCAGCCGGGGCAGATCGGTGCCGGTCACGCGCGTGGAACGCGGGCGTCGGCCGATCACGACCGTGCGGTCCAGGGGCACTTGTTGACCGGTCGACAGGCGCAGCCGCCCGGGGGCGGCCGGACGCGGCGGGGCGAGAGGCTCGGGCGTGGAGTCACTCGCCGGTTCGCCCTCGCCGCGCGCACGACGCGCCTCGGCGAGCGAAATCGTCTCGCCGTCGTGGTCCCCCCGAACACGCACGGATGCCACTGTATCGAGGTCATCGCCCCCCGTGGGGGCGGCGGCCGCGTCGGCAGCTGCGAGAGCGTCCGCAGCAGCGGGAGCGTCGGCAGCTGCGAGAGCGTCGGCAGCGAGAGCGTCCGCGGCAGCGGGAGCATCGGCAGCGGGGCGCCCCTCCGCCGACATCGAGGTGGCATCGAGGGTCAGCACCGGCAGCTCGTGCGCCCCGGGCACGACCGGCGGCGGCGCGAGCGGCGAGGCGGAGGCCCGCGGCACGTCGCGGGAGTCGAGCGGCACGTCGCGGGAGTCGAGCAGGCCCGGGGTCGTATCGGCGGTGGATGCCGCGGCCGCGCCGCCGGCGCGCGGTACCGACTCCGAGCTCTCGGCGGGCGGCGCGGGCGCAGCGGTCTCGGCGGCAGGTGCCGGCTCCGGGCTCTCGCCGGAAGGCGCTGCCGGCGGCCGCTCCGCGGCACGCGTTGGACCCTCGGCGGAAGGTGCTGCCGCCGGCCGCTCGGCGGAACGCATTGGGCCCTCGGCGGGCGGCGCAGTCACAGCCGGCGCCATCGCCCCGCGGCCGGGTGCGGCATCCTGAGCCGGCGCGTCCTGGCCGCTCGCGGCATCCCTCGTCCAGTCCACGACCAGCGCCGACACTCCCACGACCCCGTCGCGCAGGGGCAGCAGCGCGTCGGCCGTCGCGCCCGACTGCAGGCTGATCTCGGTGCGCACGACCCCGGCGATCACCTGCTCGGACCATGTCGTCACCCCCGCACCGGTGAGATGCGTGGTCTGCTGGGTCGGGGCGGTCGCCGTCACGGTGATCTCGCCGCGCACCGCTATGCGCACCCCACCCGATTCGGCCACCGCCACCGCGAACGGCGGAATCGCCGACAGCGTCGTGCCGTACGCGCCGGTCAGCGCCTGCAGCACCGCCGCCAGACCGCCCGCGCCCACCTCGCGCCAGATGGCAGCGAGCAGGTCGGCCGAGGCCTCGCCGTCGATCACGACGATAGCCTCACCCGCGGCGATCAGGTGTGCGGAGCCGGGGGCGTAGCGCAGAGAGGTCATTGGCTGCTCCCCTCCCTCACGCGCCGCGCGCGGGGGCGGGTGTCGGCATCCAGCTCATCGTCATCGTCGGGGAAGGCCGGCTGCGTGCCACGATCGTCCACGCGCCCATCGCCACCGACCACGCTGAGCGCATCGACCACGACCGCGGTGATGTTGTCGCGGCCGCCGTGCAGCAGCGCCTCGTGCACGAGCCGGGTGGCCGCCGCCTGCGGGTGCGCCTCTTCGCGCAGCACCCGGGCGATGTGGTCGACATCGAGTTCGCCGGTCAGCCCGTCGGAGCAGATCAGCATGCGGTCGCCCTCCTCGGCGGGAATGAGCCAGTAGTCGGGCGGAGCGGCGCTGCCGGCGCCGATCGCCCGGGTGATGACGTTGCGGCGGGAATCGCCGGCCGCTTGGGCCCGGTCGAGCTCTCCGCGGTCGATGAGCTCTTGCACCACGGAGTGGTCGACGCTGATCTGCTCGAGCCGGTCGTCGCTGAAGCGGTAGGTGCGCGAATCGCCCACATTGACCGCCAGCCAGTATCCGTCGCCGTCGAGGTCGGCGATCGCCACTCCCGACAACGTCGTGCCGGCGCCGGCTCCCCCGCCGACAGGCAACGCGTCGACCCGCCAGCGCGCACGCCCGAACGTGTCGAGAAGCTGGTCGACCGTCACACTCGGCCGGCCGGTGAGCCGCCCGAATTCCTCGACCACGGCGGCGCTGGCCACCTCGCCGGCCCCGTGCCCGCCCATGCCGTCGGCGACGAGGAAGACGGGGGATGCCGCGAGAAACGCGTCTTCGTTGTGCGGGCGGCGCAGTCCCACGTCGGTGGCGGCGCCGGTGAGAACCGAGATGGGCGACGTCGCTGTCATTCTGCCTGCTCCACGGTCGCACTGCGGTCGCCGAACTCGAGCCGGTCACCGGGGCGCACCGGCGTGTGCTGCCCGGGGACGAGTGCGGCGCGCCGTCCGTTGCGCACCAGCACGACGCCATTGGTCGAGTGCCGGTCGATCACCCGGATGCCGTGCGCGTCGACATCGATCTCGAAATGGGTCTTCGACAGCGACAGCGTCTCGTCGCGCACCGCCACCACGCTCGCGCCGTCTTCGCGGGCCGGGTTGCGGCCGAACAGGGTTCTGCCGCGCACTCCGGTGCGGCTGCCGTTGTCCCACACCAGCAGGGCGGCGCCGGCGGGCACAGCTTCGGCGATGGGGCTGCGCACGACGGTGGCACCCAGCACCGGGTCGGACGGGTCCGCAGCGTCGGGCGCCGGGCGCGGGGCCGGAACAGAAGCGGCGGCGGGCGCCGAGACGGGAAGGGATGCCGCGGCGGGAGCGGATGCCGCAGCCGGTGATGCGATGGGGGCGGGTGCCACGGCCGGCGGAGCGACGGGGGCGGGCGCCACAGCCGGCGGCGCGACGGGGGCGGATGCCGCAGCCGGTGCGACGACACCCGGCACCGCCGAGATGACCTCGCGCGACGGTATCGCGGCCGGTTGCGCAGCGGCGTCGGGGACGTCGGCCCAGGCACGCGACCCGGCCGATCCGACGCTCGGGCGAGCGATGGCCGCTGCCGACGTGAGGCTGATCCCCTCGTCGATTTCGGGGGCGGGTGCCGCCGCGATCCAGGCCGGAGCGGGGGTCGACGTGACGGCGGGGCGATCACCGGCCGGCACGACGACGGCACGCGCCACCCGGTCATGCCAGCCCTGCCGGTGCACGCTCGGGTCGAACAGCGGGCTGAACCAGCCGACCACGATCGACCCCGCCGCGCTCCACACGATGGTGCGCAGCAGCGCACGACCGAACCCGATGGGCCCGGCCGTGTCACGGTCGACCACGCGCACCCCCAGGGCGCGCTGGCCGATCGATCCGCCCCCGCCCTGCAGTCCCGACAGCACGAGCAGCCAGACCACCGCGACGGCGAAGACCAGCCCCTGCACCGTGAGCGCGGCGCCGGCCAGCTCGGCAGCGGTGGTCGGGCGCGCACCTGCGACCACCACGATCGACGCGACGATTCCGACCACCAGGGCCAGCACCGCGCCGATCACCACGTCGACCACGCAGGCGCCCGCCCGTCGACCCAGCGGCGCCGCAGCGGGCGCCCCGGCGATCTGCCCGGGAAACGGCGGCGGGGGTGCCGGCCAGCTCATGCTTTCTCCTCCTGCGGCCGCGCGGCCGCGGCATCCTTCACATTCTGCCGCGCACGCCGACGTGCCCCGGGCAACCAGCGCCCGGCCCAGGTGCCGGCCAGCAGCGACCGCAGACTCAGCCGGGCCCGCAGCCGGCGCCAGAATCCACGCTGCTGCCCCATCTCGTCGACGGTGGTGTCGATGTGCGCCCAGAACTGCTCGACCTCGGCATCGCTCGGCTCGGTGGGCCCCCAGACCTGCGCGTCGGCGTGCCGGGCCAGCACCGCCACCGCCGGCTGGCCGAAGGCGCCGCCCACCACGGCGGCGTCGTCGGCACGCGTCGCCCCACGGGGAACCTCGACGCCGTAGTCGACGGCGCGGTCCTTCAACTCATCCCAGCCGCCGGTGATCCGGTCGGCGGGGCGCGCGGCGTCGCGGCGTCGTCGCCGGCGCGACGACTTCAGCGCGCCGATGACGACGAAGGGGCTGGCCAGAACCGCGAGCGAGCCGACACCGATGCCGGCCGCCGCGAGGATCACGGGAAGGATGCCGCTGCCCTTGCTGTCGTCGTCGTCTTTCTCGCGATCGGCGGGAACGGTCGGGGGCTCATCGGCAGGCTGCTGCTCGGGCGGCGGCGGCTGCAGCACCTGCGGCTTGGGCTGCGTGCGAGGCTTGGTCGCCTGATCGGTGGGGATGTGGTCCTTCGGGGGCGTCGGGTCGAAGGTGACCCACCCCACGCCCTCGAACGGGACCTCGACCCACGCGTGCAGGTCGTCACCGGTCGCCGCGAACGTGCTGCCGGTCTCGCCCTCACCGGGATAGAAGCCCATCACCACACGCGCCGGAATGCCCAGCTCGCCGGCCATCAATGCCATCGCGACCGCGTACTGCTCATCGTCGCCCACCATCTGCGCCGACTGCAGAAGCGTCGCGATGCGCGCGGCGCCGTGTCCGGGCAGCGACCAGACTTCACCCTCGAGCCCGTGGCTGAAGTATCCGCCGTCGGCGAGGTACTTCTCCAGCGCCCGCGCCTGCGCAATGGGAGTCGCCGCGTCGGCGGTGGCCTTGCCGGCGATGGTCGCCAGCTCTTGCGGCACATCGCGCTGCTTCGGGATCGTGACCTTCGCGAACGGCGTCTTGGCCAGCGCCTTGTCACTCGGCTGCGCGGCGAGAGTCGTCTGCAGCAGGTAGCTGTCGCCGGTGGCGAGCGGGTCGGTGACCAGCCCGGTCGAGGTCACCTCGTTGTAGCGGGCGGCCCGGCGCAACGTGTCGGCGCGGTCGCCCTCGAACGTGATGGTGTGCACGGCACCGACATCGGGCAGCCACGCGCCCTGCAGCGCGCCGATGGTGATGCGCACATCGGCGCGGGTGCCGGTCGCTGCCTCAGACATGTTCGAGCGTGCCGGAGAGAACGCGCTGGATGACCCGAATCCCGCATCGGCGACGTTGTAGACCACGCCGTTGTAGGCGTCCATGACCGCCAGACGCACCCGGGCGTTCTGCGGCATGTCGTCGACCGTGAACAGCGTGGTCGTGCGGTCGTCGCGCACATACTTGCGGAACGACTGCAGCGGGCTCGCATAGTCGTGGATGTCGAACGGTGGGATCACCACGTCGCGCAGAATGTAGCGGGGGGATGCCGGAGCCGCCACCGCTCCCCCGGCAATGCCCACCACCGCGGCGACCGCGAGAATCGCCGCGCCGCCGGCCACACGCCGGCGCGCTCCCGCACGCGATGCCTGCCCGGTCTCACCGAGTGAGACCACGGTCGTGGTCGGCACCCACGCCGCGCGCACCGCCAGCCAGGCGATGGCCACGACGGCGAACACGACGCCTTCGATCAGGGGCGCGGCCGGCGCCGGGGTGCCCAGCGCTATCTGCGCGAGCAGCGCGGCGGTCGCCGGC
This sequence comes from Microbacterium protaetiae, assembly GCF_004135285.1. Classification (NCBI taxonomy): domain Bacteria; kingdom Bacillati; phylum Actinomycetota; class Actinomycetes; order Micrococcales; family Microbacteriaceae; genus Microbacterium; species Microbacterium protaetiae. The sequence continues at coordinate 1,714,475 of NZ_CP035494.1, read as the reverse complement.
AGCAGCGCCCACGCCGCGTGCCGCAGGCGCAGCGCGAGGCTCGCCGAGAGCACGCCGGCCACGAGCAGCAGCAGGAACGGCACGAGTCCGAGCCCGTCGGCGACCGAGACCGGAGCCACGGTGGTCAGCAGCTGCTTCCACGACGTGATGACCCCGGCCGCCAGCTGCTGCAGCGACTCCAGGCTCGGCACGACACCGCCGATGCCGCTGGCAGGCACGGCCAGCGCGGTGCCGAACACGAAGTAGCCGATCAGGGTCGCCGCCGCCACCAGCAGCACACCCCAGCGCAGACGCGCACCGATGGCCGCGATGGCCAGGCCCAGGGCCAGTCCTCCCAGCGCGGGCAGCAGGTAACCGGCGCCACCGAAGGTGGGCCAGAACCCGATGACCGGCACCAGCAGCAGCAGCGCGACAGCCGTCAGGTCGAGCACCCACCGCCGGCGTGGCAGCGGTGCAGGGCCGCTCGCGGGCGCGGTCATGGGGCGCGCGGGCGCGGTCATGACAGCACCCGCTGCAGGGCCGAGGGAAGCTGGTCGAGCCGCGAGACGGTGACAACGGCCGCGTCGCCGATGCGCCGCAGCTCCGGGTCGTCGGCCCGGGTGTCGACCTGCACGGCCAGCACGCGGGTGCCGTAGGGCAGCCGCGAGCAGGCGACCCGCAGGCGGGCGGCATCCACCGTCGATCCACACACCAGCACAGCAACCGCCGCCAGCGGCACGGCGGCCGCGACCGTTCCGGCCAGCTCTTCGAGACGCCCGTCGCGCGGGCGGGAATGGTCGAGGCCGGCCAGCGCGTCAAGGAACCGCTTGCCGGTGGCCGCGGGCAGCGCCCGCCCGGGCACGTGCACATCGACGCGACGTGAGTCGCGCAGCGCGCGCAGGCCGAGCGAGCCGGTGACCGAGACAGCAAGCTCGAACTCGTCGTCGCCGCTCACATCGCCGGGGGCTGTGGACAGCCCGATCACGAAGTGCGAACGCCGGGTCTCTTCGTACTGGCGCACCATCAGCTCACCCACGCGCGCCGACGAACGCCAGTGCACATGCCGCAGGTCGTCACCCGGCTGGTACTCGCGCAACGCGTGGAAAGACACATCGTCAGGCGACAGATCGGCGGCCGGTAGCCCTTCGAGGTCGCGCATGAAGCCGAGCGTCTGCCCCGCGAACGACACCGTCTTCGGGTGCACGTACAGGTCGATGGGCTCGTCGCGGTGGTGCACGCGTTCGAACAGCCCGAGCGGGTCGCCGCGCACGACGCTGACCGGCCCGACGGCGAGCACTCCGCGACGGCTCGTCGGAATCGCGAAGAGCTCTTCGACTGCGGCGCCGGGGGCCAGGCGGTCGACAGCGAACACGCCGCGCCCGGCGCCGACCGGCAGGATGACGCGGGAGGGAAGGATGGCGCGCTCGCCGTGGTTCGCCAGCGTCAGGGCGCCCACGGCCCGTTCCCCGACCACGACGCGCGAGCGGCCGAGGTCGAGGTCGACGTCGTAGGCGGTGCGGCCGATGAGCAGCAGCGCGCAGAGCACTATCGCCACGGTGAGCACGAGGGCTGCCACAACCAGCTCCCACCAGCCCAGACGCTCGCCGACGATCCACAGCACCGCGGTGACGGCGATCAGCACCCAGCCCACGGGGCGCACGACCGCGGCGACGGCCTTCGCCGCACGCCACAGACCGCCCAGGGCCCAAAGACCGACGGCCACCGGGGCCGAAGCCTCGGTGTGCCCGCTCGTGGTGCTGACCGTCGATGCCATCAGGCCACGGCCCTCGCCTGCGGCACCGCAACGCTCTCGAGCACGCGGGCGATGACGGTCTCGGCGGTGGTGCCGGCGAACTCCGCTTCGGGGTCGAGCACGAGCCGGTGCGTCCACACCGGCGCGGCGAGCGCCTTGATGTCGTCGGGCACGACGAAGTGCCGGCCCTGCGCGGCCGCCCACACCTTGGCGATGCGCACCATCGCGAGAGATCCGCGCACCGAGACGCCCACCCGGCAGGCGGAGTCGGTACGGGTGGCCTCAGACAGCTGGGCCGCATAGCGCAGCACCGCAGAGTCGACGTGCACGCTGGCGGCGAGGTCGGCCATATCGGCCACCGCGGCGGTGGTGATGATCGCCGGCAGGTGTGCGGACGGGTTGCGATCGGCCGACCCGGCCAGGATCCGCTCGGCGACATCGAGATCGGGATACCCGATGGTCGTCTTGACCAGGAACCGGTCGAGCTGTGCCTCGGGCAGCTTGTAGGTGCCGGCCTGCTCGATGGGGTTCTGGGTGGCGATCACCAGGAACGGGCGGCCCACCTCGTGCGCGGTGCCGTCGACGGTGACGCGCGATTCTTCCATCACCTCGAGCAGGGCCGACTGGGTCTTCGGCGAGGCGCGGTTTATCTCGTCGGCCAGCACGATCGAGGCGAACACCGGCCCGCGGTGGAACTCGAACGTGCGCGTGGACTGGTCGTAGATCGTCACGCCGGTCACGTCGGAGGGCAGCAGATCGGGCGTGAACTGGATGCGGCTCGACGTGCCCTGCACCGTGGCCGCCAGCGCCTTGGCAAGGCTCGTCTTGCCGGTGCCGGGGGCGTCTTCGAGCAGCACGTGCCCTTCGGCCAGCATCGCCGAGAGCACCAGGGCCACGACATCGCGCTTTCCCATCAGCGCCCGGTCGACGTTGTCGACGAGGCGCACGAAGGTGCCCTGGAACCAGGTGGCCTGTTCCGGTGTCATGGTCATTGTCTGCGCCGTCCTTCTCGTGCTGTCATTGCTTCCACGTCGTCTTCCCGTAGTCCTTGCCGCCGATGGTCACCCAGACCTGCTCGCCCGAATAACCGAAGTAGCACCCGGGCTCGAAGCTGCCGTCGGCGGGCACCTTCACGTTCGTGTAGGTCGAGAACGGGTTGTCGGTCGTGCTGGTCGCGTTGCACGAGACGGTGTAGGTGCCCGCGGTGAAGTTCTTGGTGGTGACCTTGTAGTGGTAGCACTTGCCCGATTTGCAGCCCGACTCGCCGGCGGCCGACGATCCCTTGCTCACCGTCGCGGTGGCCGCCGGTTTGGCCGCCGTGGTGGCCTTCTTTGTCACCGTCGAGCTGGTCTGGCCCTTGCTGTCGACCGACTGCACCTCGATAGTGCCGGTCTTGCTGTAGCCGTACGTGACGGTCTTCGACCCGGTCTTGGTGGCGTTGGTCCACGAGCCGCCGTCGATCCGGTAGCGCACGTGCACGGTCAGGCCGTTGGCGGCCGGCACGGTCCAGCCGAACGTGATCTTCTGCCCGCTGGCCTTCGCCGTCGCCGACGGTGTGCGCGGCGGTCCGTACGGCGTGGCACTGGCTCCGCCCGAGGCCGCACCGGGATACGTGGCCCCGTCGACCGTCGAGACTCCCCGCACCCGCACCGTGTATGCGGTGCCGTTGGCGAGGCCGGTGATGGTGCCCTTCGCACTTGTCCAGCTGCCGGTCCACGCCCCGCCGTTGAGGCTGTACTGATAGCGGATCTCGCCGCTGGTGGCGCCGTTGCCGGTGGCCGCCGTGAACGACACGGTGAGCTTCTTGTCGCCCGCGGTCACCTTCGGGGTGCCGGGCGCTCCGGGCGCTGCCACGCTGCGCCGCGCCGCCGAGACCTTGCTCCAGGCCCCCCAGCCGGCCTTGTTGTGCGCGCGCACCTTGAACGTGTAGTCGGTGGTCGAGTTCGCGACGCTGATCGTCTGCGACGTGCTCGAGGGCTCGAGGGTCTGCACGGTCGAGGCGCCGCGCATGACCACGAGCTGGTAGCCCGAGATCTTGTCGCCGTTGTCGGCGGGGGCCTTCCACAACACCTTCATCTGCGACTGCGGTGCGACCGGGTCGACCATCGTCGAGGTGGGGGCGGCAGGGGCGGCCGGGACGGTGGCCGGCACCTCGGTGGCCGACCAGGTGCTCCAGCTCGAGGGCTCGGGGGCGCGGTTCACCGCCTGCACGCGTACTTGGTAGGCGACGCCGTTCTCCAGCCCCGACCAGGTCGTCGAGGTGCCGGTGACCTTCGTCTTGGTCGCGATGCCCGAGGGCGGCGCGGGTGAGATCTCGAGGTTGTACGACTGCACCGGCGAACCGGGGGTCGACGGTGTCTTCCACGCGACCTTCAGGCTCTTGTCGCCGTACGTCAGCGTCGGAGCGGCCGGGGTGTCGGGCCGCGCGTCAGGGCGCGCGGGCTCAGAGGCCGGCGAAGCCGGCGAGGGCCCCACGCCGTTGACGGCGACCACGTGGAACGTGTACTCGACGTTGTTGGTCAGGCCGCTGAGCGTGCAGGTCGTCGAGGCGCAGGTGCGGCTGTACCCGCCACCGACCGCCGAGACGGTGTACTTCGTGATCGCCGAGCCATTGTCGACCGGTGGCATCCAGCTGAGCACCACGGTGCGATCCTGGACGCTGCTCACCGTCGGCGTTCCCGGAGCAGCGGGCACACCCTGCACGGTGAGGATCACATGCCCCTCGACCTCGCGGTCGGGGTCGGCGGTCTCATCCTGCACGCGGTACCGCACCACCATGCGCCCGACGAACGATCCGTCGGGGGTGATCTGCAGGTGGTCGCCGGCGACCGAGACGGCGCCCACGCCCGATTCGGTCACCGCGGAGGTGACCGTCAGCGGGTGGTCGGGGAACGGGTTGAAGTCGTTGTCGAGCACGTCGACGCGCACGGTCTTGCCCTGCGCGGCATCTGGCACGGTGTCGTCGTTCGCCGTCGGCAACGGGCGGGTGGATGCCGTGACGGTGACCGTCACCGTACCGGTGGTGGAGTGTCCGTGCCCGTCGTCGATGGTGAGACCGATCGTTGCCGCGGTGCCCTTCGGGGCCGAGGCATCCGCCCTCGCCGTCAGCTTCTGCCCGTCGATGGCCGCCGACAGCCCGTCGGGAACGCCGCCGGTGATCCGGTAGGTCATGCCGGCCAGATCGCCCTCGTCGGGGTCGGTGGTCAGAGCACGCAGGTCAAGGCCGGCGCCGTCGTCGCCCTGCGCGACCGACAGCGCACCGTTGCGGAACGTGGGCGCTTGGTTCTCGGCGGGCAGCACCGTGATCGGCAGCACCAGAGTGGCCTTCTGGCCCTCGGGGTCGTCGGGTCCGGTGCCGTCGGTCACCTCGAAGGTGAGGGCGTCGGGCCCGGAGTATCCGTCGGCGGGCGTGTACACCAGGGTGTGCTGGTCTTTGACGAGTTCTGCGCCGTTGCCGTGCACCGCCGCGACCTTGTCGGCTTCGGTGATCACCGCACCACTGCCCCGCCACACGCGCACGTGGTCGGCGAGGGGGATCGTGACGGTCTGGCCGCTGCGCACCGTGACAGCCCCGGTCGAGGTCAGTGCGGGGCTAAGCGCCGCCAATGCCGGCACGCGGATGAACGCCGACGCCGTCAGTCCGTCGCGGTCGGTGACGGTGTAGGTGAGGATCTGCTGCTTCTCACCGAGCGTGACCCGCACGGCGCCGTCGGCATCCACCTGCGCAGCGTCGTCGGCGACGGTGACCTTCAGGTCGGCGGTGACTCCGTCGGGGTCTTCGTCGTTGGCGAGCACGTCGACTCTCACCGCGCCGTCGTCGACGTCGGCGGCCGCGACCCGGTCGTCGCGAGCCACCGGTCGCAGCAGCGGAACGTCGTCGGCCACCGACACCTGCAGCACGCCGACCGCCTCGGCGCCATCGGCGTCGCGGATCGTGTACTGCAGCGAAGTGTCGACCGGGTGATCGGGCGAGTCGACGATGATCCGGTCGCCCGACACCTTCGCCGCAAGCCCCGGCTCGTCGGGCAGGATGATGCCGTTCGAGACCAGCCCGATGGCATCACCCTCGGGATCGGAATCGTTCGTGAGCACGGGCACGGCCACTTCGCGCCCCGGGCGCATCGCCACGGCGTCCTTGACCGCGTAGGGCGCTTGGTTGTCGGATGCCGCGGGCGCTATGCCCACGCGCACGGTGGCGGTGGCGTCCCGGCCGAGCCGGTCGCGCACGCGGTAGGTGAAGGAGTCGGCTCCCGTGCCCCCGCCGATGGCCTCATAGTCGATGTAGTCGGCTCCGACCTCGACCACGCGCCCCTTGGCGGGAGCCGACGCTATGCCCTCCAGTGTCACCGAGTCGCCGTCGGGGTCGATGCCGTCCAGGGGAATCGAGACGCGCACCTTCGCGCCGCCGAGCACCCGCGCGGTGACGTCTTTCGGGCGCGGGGCCTGGTTGTTGGCGGCATCAACGGCGAGAACCTGGATGCTGACGTATCCGGCGTCTTTCTGACCGCTGGCGTTGACGACCTCATAGGTCAGACCCACCGTGCCGGGCTCGGATCCGGCCTTGAACCGCACGGTGTCTTGCGAGACGAAAGCGGTGCCGGTCGCGGCATCCGGCAGCGGTTCGACGAGGTCGTCGGCCACGTGCAGCGTGCCGCCGTTCGGGTCGGAGTCGTTGTCGAGCACCGGGATGGTGACCACATCGCCGGCGCGCACGACAGCCTCGTCGTCGTCGGCCACCGGCGGGCGCACCACCTCGGGGGCGGGCACCGGGATCACGACCACCTGGCCGTCGGCACTGCGCGCGCCGTTCGAGATCGTGTAGTCGATCGTCACCTGCTCGGCCAGCGACCCCTGGTCGGTGACCCGCAGGGTCTCGTGGCCGAGCACCGCGACCGAGATGCCCGACGATTCGGGCACCGATACCGACTGCACCACGAGAATGCCGCCGGCCGGGTCGGAGTCGTTGGCCAGCACGTTCACGAGCGTGTCGCCGCCGTCGGGCAGCAGCGCGATGTCTTGCACGGCGACCGGCGGGTCGTCGGTGCCGGTATCGGCCAGCACGTCGACGCGCACAATGCCGTCGGCGGTCGCCGTGCCGGCGGCGACGAGGTACTGCACGTAGTAGGTGCCGACGTTGTCGGAGGTGAAGGCGAAGGTCTTGCCGGCGAAATCGGGCGTGATATCGGCTCCGTCGACGTCGTCGACACGGGTCAGGCGCAGCTCTTGACTGCCCGCCGAGTAGTCGTTGGTCAACGGTGAGACGGTCACCGACTGCCCCACCCGGGTCACCACGTGATCGGCGGTGGCCACCGGTTCGGTGGCACCGCGCGGGCGCACATCCAGGTGCAGGGTGCCCTCGGTGACCTTGGTGCCGTCGGACACCCGGATCTTGACGTCTTTGCGCCCGAGCGTCCCCGAGACGGCGCGGTAGGTCACTCGCCCGTCGGTCGTGGTCTCGACCTCGTCGCCCTTGGCCGCATCGGCCGAGACGAGGTACACGCTGTCACCGTCGGGGTCGCGCCAGTCGGACAGCACGTTGTAGGTGAGAACGCCGCCGGCCTCCATCGTCAGCGACGTCACACGCACCTGCCGCGGCGCCTGGTCGGACTGCAGCGGATGCACGGTCAGGGTCACGGTCGCGGTGTCGACGCCGCGGCGCCCGTCGTCGACCTTGTAAGTGAAACGGGCTGTGCCCGAGGCATCCTCGGGAACGATGATCTGCAGACCCGAACCGTTGTCGATCGACTGCAGCTGACCGAGCGACGGATCGCCGTCGGGCACCGACACCGTGAGCACGTCGCCGTCGGCATCGGTGTCGTTGTCGAGCACGGGCAGCACGGTGGTACGGCCCGGGCGCACACCGAACTCGTCGGGGTTGGCGACCGGTGGAGTGTTCGTCGCCGAGCGTTCGGGCAGGGTCGACTGAACGGTCTCTTCGGTGACCTCTTGCTCGTTCTCTTCGGCGTCGCCTTCAGGCGGGGTCAATTCGTCCCAGTTGTCGACCTGCTGCAGGCTGTCGCTGGCCATCCACGCCATGCCGCCGATGATGTCGTTGAGCACCACCACGTCGCGGTTCTGCCGAAAGGTGAGGTTCGCCGAGGTGTCGATGCCCGGGATGTCGGCGGCGAGGTCGTCGGCGGTTCCCGTGCAATCGCGCACGAACCGGCCCGAGCCTGACCACGCGCCGTACGTGCAGCCGTTCAGGCGCACTGGAGCGGCCGGTGTGCCGGTGCCCTGCGCCGGGTTCGCCTGCGGCGATCCGCCGCCCAGCGGCATCCGCACCAGGGCCGTGCTCGTGGCGACGGTCACGTCGGCATCGGCGGCCGACGGCTGCTGCAGCACCGCGCCGTCGGGGGCGGGCACGGTGGCGTTCAGGCCCGACGGCGAGCGCACCGTGCCGGTGCCGGGATCGAGCACGACCGGGGTGGTGCCCACCGCGGTGATGGTCACCTGCGCGTTCTTCGCGAGACCGTCGAAACCCTTCTTCTCTGCCTTGAGCGCCGCGCCCTCGGCGTCGACCGGCACCGTCCACAGCGTGCCCTGTGCGGGCGAGACCGCATACACCGTGCCGTCGACACCGACGGTGGCCGCCGCCCCGGCACCGAGCGTAGCGACGGGCTTGGTCGCCGCGGCGGTGAAGCCGCCGACACCGGCGGCGGGCACGACCCACAGCGATCCCTTCGCCGGGTCGAGCACGGCCACGGTGTTCGCGCCGAGGGTCACCTGCGCTCCGGCGGGCAGCGGGGTGCTGCCGGTCAGCGCCACCGTCGACGGATCGACGCTTGACAGAGAGTTGCCGGCCAGATCGTGCAGGAGCACGTTCTGCGCCGACTGCAGAATGTCGTAGTCGTCGGTGGCGGTGCGCAGACCCCCGTCGAGCACCTCCGACTCGTGGTTGAAGTGACCGACCATGAAGCTGGACTGCTTTGTCACCCACACGCTGCCATCGTTGAGATCGACCTCGGTCGTGGGGTTGCCCTGGTAGACGAACGCGAGGGTCGTGATCGCCACCGCGCCCGCGGTGACCACACCGGCACCCGCGAGCGTGCGCGGGTGAGCGCGCAGCCACGCTGCGAACCTCATGCGGTGTCGACTCCCCTCGACATCGCGCGAGCAGGGAACATCCTGGGGGATGCGGCATCCCGCCGCGACTCTCGTTCCGCCGTCTCCGCGGGGTGGGGACCTCGGGATCGGTACGGGCTCAGACGGACATGATCGGACAGGGCCGGCACAAAACCGGCCTCATGCAGGATATGCGAGGTTCCTGAAAACATCGACGGAGCGGCTCATCGTCCGTCATCTTTCGCCGGTATCGGCTGCCTTCAGCCGGATCCGCCGGTATCGGGTGCCTTCAGCCGGATCAGCCGGTCTCGGCTGCCTTCAGCCGGATCAGCCGGTCACGCCCTCCTCGGGCGGGATGGCGAAGTTGTCCGAGAACACTCCGTCGGGGTCGACGCGGGCCTTGATCGCCCGCAGGCGCTGCAGGTGCCCGGGCGGGAAGGCCTCGCCGATGCGCTCGGGTCGCAACGTGCTGTCGAAGGAGAGGTAGACCCCGCGCGAATGTGCGGCGATGCGGCGCCAGTGCTCGTCGAGGCGGGAGGCATCGGCTCCGAACGCCACGGCCGAGAACGACGCCTGACGGTGCGCGTAGGCGGTGGCATCCTCGGGAACATCGGCGACGGCCCCGCCGGTCGAACGGATCTGGAAGAAATAAGAATCACCGGCATCCAGCATCCCGGTCACGGCGGATGCCACGGCCGGTGTGAGGGCATCCAGCTGCGCCGAGCGCGCGAGCGGCTCACCGGCACCGTGCTGCGGACCGATGTCGGCGTTTGCCATGATCTGCGCGTACGAGGTCAACTGCACCTGCTGATCGAGCAGCGGCGCCAGCCGCGCGAACGGCTGCAGCACCGCGATGATGTCGTCGGGTTCGGGGGTGTCGACCACGGCGAGCATCTGGGCGACCTGTGGGTGCCCGAGCCGACGCGGCCCCATGATCAGAAAACTCGTGAGCTCGCGCGGCGCGTCATGCACGAGCCGGCCCCACTCGACGAGAAAGCCCGCGGTCTCAGACGCATCGAAGGCGAGCTGCGCGAACCCGAGCGGGCCGACTTCGTCGACCTCGAACTCGAACGAGGTCGCGATCCCCATGTTCGCGCCGGCGCCGCGCATCGCCCAGAACAGTTCGGGGTCGGATGCCGCATCCACCCGTGTGATGGTGCCGTCGGCCAGCACCACCTCGACGGCGCGCACGTGGTCGATGGTCAGGCCGTGCTCGCGCGCGAGCCAGCCGATGCCGCCGGCGGTCGCCAGTCCGCCGACGCCCACGGCGCCGTAATCGCCCGAGCTGAGCGCCCAGCCATGCCCGGCGAGCACAGCTGCCACCTGCATCCATCGGGCACCGGGGCCCACCCGCACAAGGCGACGGTCTTCGTCGATCACCTCGATGGTGTTCAGCCGCCGCAGGTCGATGACGATGCCGCCGTCGTTGGTCGACCGGCCCGAGATGCCGTGCCCACCGCTGCGCACGGCCAGCGGCGCGGACGGGTGCGCGCGAGCGAAGGCGAGCGCCTGGGCGACCTGCTGCGGCGAGTCGGGCTGCAGAACGATGCCCGGCTCGCCGCCGCGCATATAGGTGGACTGCACGTCGGGGTAGTCGAAGTCGCCGGGCTCGATCGCGTGGACCCCTGCCGGCACGTCGCCGTACGCGATGCCCGGGCGGCGGGCCGCCAGTGCCGTCTGTGACCGCGTGGATGCCGCGGCCGTGCCGCGCTGCGCGCGCTCGCGGGCGACGAACTCACGAACGGCTGGGGCTATCTCTTCGCCGAACGCCTGGATAGTGCCGGCGGCATCGGTGGCAAGGATGAAAGTGCCGATGCCGTCATCGAGGCTCAGCCGCCCGAGCTGCTCGATCCAGCCGGCCGTATCGCCCTGCGGACCCCCGATGTTCAGCAGCCGGCGGATCTCGTGCGGGTCGCGGCCGACGCCCGCGGCCGCGTCGTCGATGCGCTTGTTGCCTGCGGCGAGGTCGCCCGGCTTCAGGTAGCCGTGCGAGGGCAGCCACCCGTCGGCGGCGCGGCCGGTGAGGGCCAGCATCCGCGGCTTGTAGGCGCCGAGCCAGAGGGGAATGTCATGCGCGGGCCGCGGGCCGCGCTTGGCTCCGTGCGCTTCGTAGTACTCGCCGCCTTCGAAGATGCCGCCGCGGGATGCGGCATCCCACACCTGTCGGATCAGCCCGATCGCCTCTTCCAGCGCCGACACGGCCTGACCGGGGGTGAGCCGTCGCCCGCCCATGCCCTCGATGGCGTCCCAGAAGGCGCCCGAGCCCAGACCGAGATCGAATCGGCCACCGCTGAGCAGGTCGAGGCTCGCCGCGGCGCGGGCGACCACCATCGGCGGACGCAGCGGAAGGTTCAACACATTCGGCGCGAGATGGATGCGCTCGGTCTGCGCGGCGACGTAGCTCAGCAGCGTCCACGTGTCCAGGAAAGCCGGCTGGTAGGGGTGGTCTTGGAAGGTGACCAGGTCGAGCCCGGATGCCTCTGCCCGGCGCGCGAGCGCGACCGGCGCCTGCGGCTGCGCGTTGGCGGGGGTGATGAAAACGCCGAACTGCAGCGGATGCCCGTAATCCATGAATCCTCCCGAGGGGCCAACCGTGGCGTCGGCGGGTGTATTCCGCTGCATGGGGTGCGGTGGCGTGGGGGCGGGGGCGCGGGGCGCGGCGGCTTCCAACGCCCGTCCCATCCGGTCGCTTCCACGCCGCGAAGCGACCCTTCTGGACGGCACACGCCTCACCAGGCGCCGTGCGCGCGGCGCGGCATCCCCACGCCCGTCCCATCCGGACGCTTCCACCTCGCGAAGCGACACTTCGGGACGGCACACGCGTCACCGCCCCCAACACCCGTCCGATCTGGACGCTTCCACCCCGCGAAGCGACACTTCCGGACGGCACACGCGTCACCCGGCGCGCTGCGCGCGGCGCGGCATCCCCACACCCGTCCCAACCGGACGCTTCCACCCACCCAAGCGACACTTTGGGACGGCGCGTGCACGGCGACGACCCCGCGATGGTCGTAGGCTGGCCCTCGATGTGCACCGTGAGCGTCGTCATCCCGTCTTTCAACGACGCCGACATGCTTCGCCAATGCCTGCACGATCTGTCGCGGCAGACGCGCGCGCCCGACGAGATCATCGTTGTCGACAACGGGTCCACGGACGACACCTCCGACGTGGCCGCCGCCGCGGGCGTCCGGCTGATCTTCGAGCCGCGCCGTGGCGTGCTGCGCGCGACCGCCGCCGGGTTCGACGCCGCCACCGGCGAGGTGATCGGACGATTGGATGCCGACTCCCGGCCGGCCCCCGACTGGACAGCGCGAGTCGCGGCGCGGTTCGATGCCGACTCAGACCTGGTCGGGCTGACCTCGACCGGTGAGTTCTACGGGTGCGGGCGCTTCTGGCGGTTCGTGGGCCGGCATGTTTATCTGGCCGGATACTTCTGGTTCGTCGGTCTCATGGCTGGCCAGCAGCCCGTTTTCGGCTCGAACTTCGCGCTGCGCCGATCGGCGTGGCAACTCGTGCGCGGTCGCGTGCACCTCGACGACCCGCACGTGCACGACGATCTCGACATCACCTTCGCCCTCGAGGCCGATATGCGCGTGGAGTACGACGCGGCGCTGCGCGTGGGAGTCTCGGCCCGGCCGTTCGACAATGTCGCCGGCTTCAAGCGGCGGGCGTCGTGGGCGTTCCACAACATCGCGGTGTGCTGGAACGACGTGAGCTGGTGGGAGCGCCGGCGCCGAGCCCGCGCCGTGCGGCGGCGCCGAGCCCACGCGGCGAGGTGAGCGCGGCGAGCGCGGCGAGGTCGTTGAGCTCGCGTCGTTCCCGCGCCCGTTGAGAGTGAAGCCCAGCCCGCCCAGCGAGAGCGCTTCGGCTCGGTCGTCACGGACGACCCCCTTTTTTTCGCGACAACGGGCCATATGGGACGACTCAACGCGGGGAGCGGGCCCATGACCAGCGCGACGCAGCGCGCGGCATCCCGCGCTCAGTGCCCGACGTCGTCGAAGAGGCCCAGCATCGCGACGGCGAGCTGGTGCGGCGCGCTCTCGCATGGGCTGTGTCCGGCATCGAGCACGATCAGGTTCCCGCCCAGGCGTTCGGCGAAGTTCTGATGGGCCGCAAGCGGCCAGACGTCGTGCGAACCGGCGACGACGAGGATCGGGATACCAGCGGCAGAGACCGCGGGAGCGACATCGGGCGTGTGCTTCATAAGATCGAAGATGTCGATGACGCTGTCGACGCGCGTCTTCGCGAACCGGGCCGTGACGAACACGGCGCGGTCCTGCGGCGCGCGGTGCACGTTGTGCCGCAGCACCCAGACGAACAGGTGGCCGAGCGCGACGGGCGGCAGCATCACGCTGAACGGACCCAGCACCTTGAACGAGCGCAGCGCCTGCCCGACGGCGGGAGTGGTCGACAGCAGCGTCAGGCTGCGCACCAGTTCGGGGCGTGCGCCGGCGACAGCGGCGGCCACCGTGCCGGCGAACGAGTATCCCAGCACGTGGGCGGGCGGGCCGTCGGCCAGCAGCGCGGTCAGATCGTGTTCGAACAGCTCCATCGTGTAGCGCCCGCCCGGCGCTGGACCGGCGTCGCACGAGTCGTATTGGCCGGCCATATCGAACGACTCGACGCGGTACCCGGATGCTGCCAGTAGCGGCATGACACGCACGAAGTCCTCTTTCGACCCGGTCATTCCGGAGACGAGGACGACCCGGTCACCGCCCGCGGGCCCGAGGGTGATGCGCGCGAGCGGTCCGCTGGGGGCTGCGAACACGTCGCTCTCGGCGCCATCAGGCAGCGCGCTCCAGTCAATCGGGCCGAGCAGGGCGTCGTTCTCGGCGGCAACGCCCAGCCGCGCGCTCAGGTCATCATCGCTGCCGACGGTCACATCTGCATCCTTCCATCTCGAGCGCCATCGAGGCGGCTCGGCGGTGTGTCCACGTGCCCGTGCCCCTGCCTAATGCCCGGGGCGCCACATCCCCTAGACGACGAGTAGCGCGAAGCAGGCGTCACACGTCGAACGAACCCGACTCCTGTAAGCGCGTGAGGCCTGCGATGGCGACGTTGAGGATCGCCTCCTGCCGTTGCTGGGTCCAGTAATCGGGGTGCTCGACGGTCGACAGGGAGATTCCGTTGACGGTCGACCGACAGAAGTCGATCGCGATTTCCAGCCGGTCTTCCGGGATGAGCGGGAGCAGCACCGCGCGTAGCCGCGTGCGTGCAAAGCGTTCCATCTCGTCGGCGAACACCCGCGCACTTTCTTGATCGCGATCCGAGATCAGCGCCACCCTCCCACGCTCCTGCAGCCGAGCGGCCGCTGTAACGGGAATCATCGCGAGCAGCTCTATCCGTAACCGCTCCTCAGTCGTCTCCGTCAGCCGGTCGTTGGTCGCGATCGTTTGCTCGGCTCGCTGGACAAATAGCTCGATCGTGCCTCGCATCAGCTCTGCGCGGGTTGGATAGATATGCGTGACCTTCGTCACAGATCCCCCGAGCTCCTTCGCAACCGCTTGAATAGTCAGCCCCGACGGCCCCCCCTGAGCCAACACGTCGAAGGCAATCCGGGCGATGTCAGCCTTGCGCTTGGCAACATCGAGCGGTCTCGGCATCGTCCACTCTCCTCCGGTTATCGAGGGATCTTTTCACACCGTATCGGAGCCTCTCGTCGGCCGACGGTTACTGGCCGCGAGCCGGCAGCCAGTACACGAGCCATTCCGCGGTGAACGCGGGCCGTTCGCTGGCGCTGTGGTCGATGACGCAGTCGAAGGTGAGAACGTACCCGTCACCCTTTGGGCGGACGTCCTGCACCGTCAGGTTCAGCCGGATGCGGTCATTAGCAGTGACCGGGGTAATGAACCGCACGCGGTTGATCCCGTAGTTCCAGCCGGTCGTGGAATGCCCGTCCGTACGCAGGATTTGGTTGGTCAAGTGATCGAGCATACCCACGAGGTGGAAGCCCTCGATGAGCTGGTCGGGGTAGATAGACGGCACGAACGTACGGACGTTCTCATCAGTGTAGGTGGCGGTGTCGAACATCTCTCGACGGTCGTCGGCGACGCGGAACCATTCGCCCTGCAGGCGGGTACCGACGAGGTCAGGAATCTGGCCGAATTTGAGATCAGTGACGGCGGTGGACATGGACTTCTCCTTGCGTTGGGGATGGTTCAGGGAACAGTAACGGGGTGCTGCACGACCAGAAGCGCGTCCACGGCGTACACCTGGCCGTCGCCCGGCCGGATGAGCACCGGATTGAGGTCGAGCTCAGTGATCAGGCCCGCGAAGTCGCTCGCGAGCACGGACACACGATGAACAAGGTCGGCGAGCGGGTGGATGTCGGTCGCGGCGATGATCCCCCGATAACCAGCGAGCACGGTAGCCAGCCGGGTCTGTGCGATAAGTTCGCGCGCGTGGCCTGCGTCGAACGGCGCGAGGCTGCCGGCGACGTCGGCAAGCAATTCAACGAGGACGCCGCCGGAACCGACGATGACGTACGCGCCATGCGGCGATGTAGTGAAGCCAACGACGGCTTCCACCGTTGTGTCCACCTGCTCCTGCACTTCGACGGCGTCGACCTCGCCCGGGGCGATCGCCGACGCACGGTGCAGGATCAGGTCGACGGCCTCACGCAAGGTCGCGTCATCCTCGATCCCGGTGATGACGCAGCCGTGTTCGGTGCGATGCGCGATGGTTGGCGAGACCACTTTCGCGACGAGCGGGAACGAGAGAGCAGATCGGCGTCGGACGGCCTCCTCGCCGTCAGACGCGACGAAGCCCGCCGCCGTAGCTATGCCGTACGCGCTCAGGACACGGGCCGTTAGCTCGTACCCGATCGCGCCGGTGCATTCGGCCACCGCCTGCCGCAGCTCGGTCACCACCTCGGCAGTCGGAAGACCGCCGCGGTCGGGCGCGTGCGGTGCCTCGCGCCGATTCGCGGCAAGCGCTCGCACCGCAGCGAGCGCCGGTCCAAGCCCCCGCACGATGGCGACGGGCGCGGTGACTTCGCGTGCGAAGATCGGGTGCACGCTCATCGCCGAGGACGATGCCATGAGGATGGGCTTCTCGGTCTCGCGGTAAAGGGCGTTCACCGACTGCCATGAGCTACGCTCCACCTCAAGTTCGGCAAGGCTGAGCGTGTCCTGGGCGTCGCACACGACGACCACGACGTCGACAGTCTCGTCGTTCGCGAGAGCGCGCAGCGCATCCGGATACGAGCCGTGTCCAGTCCCGCCCCCGATGTCGACTGGCACCGCCGGCACACCACCCGGAATCGCCTCGTTCAAGCGTGACCGCGTGCTGTTGGTGAGCGGGGCAATAGCGACATCGTGCCGTGCTGCAAGATCGGCCAGCAGCGCTGACTGCCCGCCCGAGACGGTAGTCGCAGCGATGCGCGTGCCCCGTGCCGACCGCCGCGGGCGCGAGAAGACTTCGAGCACGGCAGCAAGCTCGTCATAGTCGTCCACAGTCGGAATGTCGAGGTCGCGGAACAGAGCCCGGTAACTGTCGTCGGGGGCTGCCAGTGCCCCGGTATGCGCTACAGTTGCTCGCTGCCCGGCCCGCGTGCGCCCCACCTTCAGCGCGACGAGCGGCTTGTCCGCTGCACGGGCGGCTGCGACGGCGGCGCGAAACCGGTCCGTGTCGACGACAGACTCGAGAACGAGACCGATCGCATCGGTGGCCTCGTCGTGCGCGAGCCATTCGATGTAGTCGGCAGACGTGAGTTGCCATTCGCTACCCGTCGAGATGAGCTTTGAGAACAGTCCATCGCGGGTGGAGCGCGGCACGAAGATCGCGGCCGACCCTGACTGCGCGACGAGTCCGACGTTGCCGCGGTGCAGGCGGGCAACCCCTGCATGCTGAATCCACAGCGCGACGTCGTCGGTCAGGTTGATGATGCCCATATTGTTGGGGCCGTGCACGACCATGTCGGACGTGCGCACGAAGGCGGCGAAGTCAGCCGCGGCCTCGGGGCTGAAGCCGCTAGAGGGGACGACAGCCGAGTTGCAACCACGCGCCTCAAGCGCACGCAGTGCCGGGACCACCACGGGCGCTGGCAGGCAGACGACGGCGGTGTCGAGGTCAGCGGGCAGCTGATCGATTCGCGCGACGACCGGAAATCCGTCGATGAGCGTCGCCGACGGATGGCAGAGATGGATGCTGCCGCCGAAATCCTTCTCGACGAGATTGGCGAGCACCTCGTTGCCCGCAGCGAATCGCTGCGCGGAGGTGCCAAGCAGTCCGATCGACTGCGGGCGCAGCATCCTGCTTACTTGCGCGGTTCGGAATGTCATCTTCGTGTCCCTCCTTCGGGGCCCGACGGGCTCGGTCACGACGCTTCAACTCGCGTGCTGAGATCCTCTTGCCACGTAGTGTATAGCTCGTTATATTACTTATCACACACAGCGAAGTGTCGAGTGGATTTCTCTGAAAGACCAGGGATCCGGGAAGGATCATGAGACATGACCATCTTGGGACGCGTGGGCCGGGGTCTGGTCCAGATGCTCGTGCTGATGCTCGGCTGCACGCTGCTCGTGTTCATCCTGCAGTCGCTGTCCGGACGGGATCCAGGACGGTCGATCCTCGGCATCTACGCGAGCCAGGAGGCCGTCGACGCCCTCAACGAACAGCTCGGCGCGAACCAGCCGGCGCTCGTTCAATACATCCGTTTCCTCGGCGACATCCTGCGTGGCGACTTCGGAATCTCCTACTACAGCGCATCCCCCGTCGCGGATCTCATCGGACCGCGGGTGCTGGCCACTGGGATGCTGCTCCTGATGGGCTTCGTCTTCGCATTCGCGATCTCTCTGCCACTCTCGATGGTCGCGGCGCGGCGGCCGGGCGGCATCGCCGACGGTTTCGTGCGCTCCTTCACGATCGCCGGCACCGTGATGCCCGCCTTCTGGCTGGGCATCCTGCTGATCCTCGTGATTGCACTGCCGACTGGCCTCTTCCCCGTCGGCGGCTACGGCGACACCTTCGCCGAACATCTGCGAGGCCTGGTGCTGCCCGCACTCACGCTCGGAATCGGGCTCGCGCCCGTGCAGATCCGCACCCTGCGCACCGCTTGGATCCGCTCGATGGACTCACCCTACGTCGAGGCAGCACGCTCGCGCGGCGTCGGGCAGAGCCGGCTCATGGTCACGCACGCGCTGCCGAACAGCGTGACGCCGCTCATCTCGATCGTCGCGGTGCAGATCGGCTGGTCCATCTTCTCCGCGGTGATCGTAGAGAACACGTTCCGGATCCCGGGCCTGGGCCAGGGACTGGTCCTCGCCGCGAACCAGTCCGACTTCCCGGTCGTGAACGCGACGACCCTCGTGCTCGCCTTCACGGTCGTATTCGTGAGCTTCACCACCGATTGGATCTCGATGCTGTTCAACCCTCGACTTAGGAGCACTCGATGAGCGCCGCTGCCACGGCTCCTTCGACGACCACGATCGCCCTGCAACGACGAGATCGCGAACACGCCCGGCCGATCTCGTGGATTGGGCTGGCAATCGTGGCCGCCTTCGTCCTGCTCGCCGTCGTCGGCCCGCTCATCGCCCCGGCCGACCCGCTCGCGCAGGACCTCGTGCAACGACTCCAGAGGCCGTCGACGGCGCACCTGCTGGGCACTGACGCGCTGGGGCGGGATGTCGCCTCCCGAGTGATCTACGCGACACGCGTCGATCTTCCGCTCGGGCTGGCCGCGGCATCCATCTCCGCTGCCGTCGGCATAGTACTGGGAGCCGCAGGCGGCTTCATCGGGCACTGGGTCGACCTCGTACTGATGCGCCTTGGCGACCTGGTCATGGCTTTCCCCACGTATGTGCTTGTGATCGCATTGATTACCATCATGGGAGCCGGCATCCCGGCCATCCTCGTCTCCTTCGCGCTGCTCGGGTGGGTCCCGTATGCGCGCGTGCTGCGCTCCGAGATACGGCGGGTGGCGCAAGAGGAGTACATTGCAGCCGCGAACCTAGCCGGCATTCCGTCGCTGCGCGTACTCGCCGTTCACGTGTTGCCAAATGCGATCCGGCCGATCATCTCTTACTACGTTCTAGACATCATGATGGCGATCCTCACGCTCGCGTCGCTGTCGTATCTCGGGCTCGGCGTGCAACCGCCGACACCGGAATGGGGCAGTATGGTCGCCGAGGGGCAGCCGTATCTGCAGACACACTGGTGGCTGACGGCCGCTCCCGGCCTCACGATCGCCGCCCTCGGGCTCGGTTTCATCCTCATCGGTGAGTCGATCGAGAGGCGGTTGCGCGCATGACCTCGGCACGCGATCCGCTACTGACGCTCGAGCACATCACGGTAAGACTCGACGGCACCACCGACACCGCCCTCGTCGACGGCGTCTCGCTTGAACTCGAGCGCGGCAGCTGCCTTGGGCTGGTCGGCGAGTCGGGCTCCGGCAAATCTCTGCTGCTGCGCAGCATCGTCGGACTCATCCCGCGGCCGCTCCGACTCTCGGGGCAGCTCCACTGGTCTCGCGCGAGAGATGGGCTGCAGCAACCGCTCTCTCCACGAGCGGCACGCGGTCGCGACATCAGCATGATCTTCCAAGAGCCGATGCGCTCGCTAAACCCGATGCGGCGGATCTCCTGGACCCTCGCCGAGCCGTTGCGGATGCACGCCGGGCTGCGCGGGGCGGCGCTGCGCGAGCGCATCATCTCTCTGCTCGAGGACGTCGGCATCAGCGATCCGCACCGCATCGCGCGTTCGTATCCACATGAGTTGTCAGGCGGTCTGCAACAGCGGGTGATGATCGCCGCCGCACTGTCCACCGATCCCGCGCTCCTGCTATGCGACGAGCCGACCACGGCGCTGGATGTCACGACCCAGGCGACAATCCTCGATCTGCTGCGCAGCTTGCAGTCGACGCGCGGGCTCTCCCTCGTGTTCGTCTCACACGACCTCGCCGTCGTTTCAGAGGTCGCCGATACGGTCGCCGTCATGTATTCGGGTCGGATCGTCGAGGTCGGCCCAACAGCGGCAGTGATACAGGACCCGCAGCACTCCTACACCAAAATGCTCGTCGACTCGGTTCCAGCACGACTGAAGCCGAGTCATACGGACGCCCACGAACGGACAAGGGCATGACCGAACTTCTGCGCGTCGAACAGCTCGCAATCACATACGGACGGCCGCGTCGCCGCCGCACCGTTGCGCCCACTGTGTCGGGCGTCGGCTTCGCCTTGGAAGCCGGCTCGGCGATCGGTATCGTCGGCGAATCGGGCAGCGGTAAGTCCACGTGCGCTCGAGCCATCGCGGGCCTACTCCCCCACGCCGGTCGGATCGAGCTCGATGGCGTCCAGCTTCCGAGCCCGCGGCCTCCGGCGGTGCGTCGGCAGATCCAGATGGTGTTTCAGGACCCAACGTCTTCACTGAATCCCTCAATCCGGTGTGATCGTGCGCTGATGCAGGTGCTGCCGCGCCGTTTCGGCGACGCAGCTCATCGCCGGCAGCGCGCACACGAACTGCTTGAGCAAGTCCGGTTGCCGTCACGCCTGTTCACGAGTTGGCCATCGGAGCTGTCTGGCGGTCAGCGCCAGAGGGTCGCGATCGCGCGAGCCCTCGGTGCCGAGCCGAGGGTATTGATCACGGACGAGGCCACGTCCGCACTCGACGCGTCGGTGCAGGCCACAATCCTCGAGCTGATCAACAGCTTGCGGGTGTCCACCGGGGTAGGCGTCATCTTCATCTCCCACGACCTCACCGTCGTTCGCGCGACGTGCGACCAGGTCGTGGTCATGAAAGACGGGCGAGTCGCGGAGCAGGGGCCCGTGACGGACGTCTACGACCGCCCGCGAGACTCCTACACGCGCACCCTCATCGACGCAGTGCCCTCGGTCGATTCCGCGCTCGCGAGGCGGCACGACGCCACCGCCTCGCAGCATCGCCACTGGGTGCGCCCGGAAGGCGCGTTGCCGTGACCATCTGTCTTTACCCGCAAGAGACCCTGAATCGAAAGGAATTAGCATGAAGAAGTCACTGCGCTCCGTGCTGGCCATCGTCGTCACCGCTGGCATGTTCGCGATCGCGGCGTGTTCGCCGTCGTCGCCTGGGGACGAGAAGACGCCCGTCTCGGGCGGAACGCTCAACATCGGTGTCACCGCAGACATCGTGGAGACGATTCCGTCTGCCAGTGCTCAGCAGAACACCACCGCCATCCTGGCCAACATGTACGACACGCTTGTCGCGGCACCGAAGTCTGGGACCGAACCGGAGCCAGCGCTAGCCACCGAGTGGACGGTGTCGGATGACGGCCTCACCTACGATTTCACGGTGCGCGACGGAGTCGACTTCCACGACGGAACCCCGCTCACTGCGAAGGACATCGTATGGTCGATCGAATACGCGATGAAGGACCCGAACCAGGCCAGCTCCCTGGCCAACATCGCGGGACTTACCGCCGACGACGATACTCACGTGACCATGAAGATGTCCAAACCACAGCCCGACATCCTGGTGGCGCTCGAAGATCCGAATATGTCGATCATTCCGGCGGACTTCGGCGGACGCAGTATCGATGAATTCCGTGCTGCTCCAATCGGATCCGGCCCATTCTCGTTCACCGGCCGCACCGTCGGGACCGACATCGAGTTCGCACGGTTCGGCAAGTACTGGGGGGACGTCCCTCTCGTTGACACCCTGCACTTCAAAGTTTTCCCCGACGTGAACGCACTGTCGGTCGCCCTGCAGTCCGGTGATATCGACATCGTGAGCAATGTCTCTCTGGACTCCGTTGCGCTGATGGACGGCAAGGTCGTCACATCGGCGCCGCAGTTGGTTGAGATGCTACAGATCAACTCGAACACGCCGGCACTGCAAGACGCCAAGCTGCGGCGCGCGCTGTCGATGAGCATCGATCGCGACCAGATCGTGAAGAGCCTGCTCAGCGGATACGGCGAGCCCGCTACCACCCTGCTGAGCGTAAGCTCGTTCCCGAAGGGAGCGCCGAATATCCAAGACAGCCCCTACATCTTCGACGAGGCGAAGGCTGCCGCGCTAGTCGCAGAATCAGGGTACACCGGCACGCCGCTCCGGTTGATCTACTCTACCGGCATTCCGAGCGATGTCTCCCTCGCCGCCGCACTGCAGGCCGAATGGAAGAAGGCCGGGATCACGATCGAACTCAAGCCCCTCGAATCCGGCGAATGGCTGAAGGCGGTCACAGCCACGCCGCCGCACGATAACTTCGACCTGTCGATAAGCCGTGCAGGGGGAGCATCCCCTACTCCGCAACTTGGGTTCGTCATCGACTCGCAGTACTTCGGCGGGGGTTGGGACGTAAGTACCGTGAAGCAGACGCTCGGCGACTATTCGGACGCGCGCGACCCGGCCACCCAGCAGAAGGTGCTCGCCAACTACGAGCAGAACCTATCGCAGACGCTTGAAGCGGTGACCATCGCCTATTTCGGGATCGTCTCTGTTATCAGCGACAAAGTGCAGGGTTTCGAACCGCGGGTCTCCGAGTTCTTCCCGCTGAACACCGTGTCCCTGACTTCCTGAGCCCGAACTCGAACGCCGAACGGGGTTCCCGATCGCCGAGGGGACGTTTCTCATGCCTGTTCGGCTCGCAGGACGATCCGCGCAGACAGCCGCGACACGCCGTGCGACACGCCCGGGATCACAAAAACATCCTGCGAGCCGAACGCCTGCAGCAGCCGGTGGGCCCCAAAACGCCCTCAGCCCGCCGCAACCACCGCCCGCAGGCGCCCGTCGTGCAGCTCAAGCACCCTGTCGGCGCGCGCGAGCATGGCCGTGTCGTGGGTGGCGACCACCGCCGCCGTCCCACGCTCATGCACAAGCCGCGCTATCAGCGCCATGATCTGCGCGCCGGTCTCCGAGTCGAGCTGTCCGGTCGGCTCATCGGCCAGCAGCACGGCCGGTTCGACCACCAACGCCCGGGCGATGGCGACGCGCTGCTGCTGCCCTCCCGAGAGCTCACCCGGCCGCTGCGCGGCATGGTCGGCCAGTCCCACTGCGGCCAGCGCCTCGGCCACGCGCCGCGCCCGCTCGACAGGATCTGCCCGCCGGATGCGCAGCGGAACCTCGACGTTCTCAGCGGCCGAGAGAATCGGCACCAGCCCGAACCCTTGAAAGACGCTCGCGACGCGGGTACCGAGCAGGGCCGATCCCTCGGGGCCATAGAGGTCAATGCCCTCGATCTCGACGCGTCCCGAGGTGGGCGCGTCGAGCCCGCCGAGCATGGTCAGCAGGGTGGTCTTGCCGGCGCCCGACCTTCCGCGGATCGCGACGAGTTCACCCGGCGCGACGTCGAGGTCGATCGCGTTGACCGCCGTCAGGTCTCCGGCCGGCGTGCGGAAGACCCGCGTCAGCTCGGTGGCGCGCAGCGCGGTCATGACTTCTCCTCGTCGTCAGAGTCGGGGGTGGATGCCGCGGCCGGCGATGCCGCGGCGGTCTCGGGCGGGTCTTCGCCTGCCCCTTCATCGCCCGCGCGTTTCGACTCGTCGCCGCGCTCCTCGCTCAATGACCTCGCATCCCCCTGCCCCGAGCGCACCTCGATGCGGTCGGGTTCAAGCGACAGCCGCACCCGGTCGCGCAGCTCGAGCGCGTCGACGTACTCGGCGGGCAGCTGCATGCGCCCGGCCCGGTCGAGCACCGCATACTCCGCAGCCAACCGCACGCGGCGCCCGCTGGAGTCGGTGTGTGTGGTGCGCAAGGTCTCGGTCGCGGTGCGTCCGTCGCGAATGCGCACGGTGCGATCCACGTGTTCAGCCACGGTCGCATCGTGCGTCACGATCAGCGTGGTCACACCGTGCTCGCGGTTGACCTGCTCCATGGCGGCGAGAACCTCGGCGCTGGTGGCCTCGTCGAGCTCGCCGGTGGGCTCGTCGGCCAGCAGCACCTGCGGCTCGTTGGCCAGCGCGACGGCGATGGCCACGCGCTGCTGCTGGCCTCCGGAGAGCTGTTCGGGGCGCTGGTCGGCGACATCGGCGACGCCGAGCTGGGCGAGCAGCGCTTCGACGCGAGCGCCGCGCTCCCGCCGCGCGGCGACGCCGGCCACCGCCTGCGCCATCGCGACGTTCTCACGCCCCGACAGATACGGCAGCAGATTGCGCCCGGACTGCTGCCAGACGAAGCCCACACACCGTCGCCGGTAATCCAACCGCTCGCGTGCGCGCATGGCGACAAGGTCGTGTCCGGCCACGCGGGCCCTTCCGGCGCTGGGGGCGTCCGAGCCAGACAGGATGTTCAGCAGCGTCGATTTGCCCGACCCCGATGCGCCGATCAGCGCCACCATCTCGCCACGCTGCACGACCAGGTCAAGCCCCTGCAGCGCCTGCACCTCCACACCCTGCGCGGTGTAGATGCGCACGAGTCCTTCGCACACGATGTCGTCGTCGTCGCTCATGTCTCGATCTCCTCATCGATCCGCCGCAGCGCAATGATCCCCGTCATGCGCGCTGCCACGGCGGCGGCCACCGCCACGGCGAGCGCCGCGATCAGCAGATAGGCGCCCGCCGTCGCCCAGAGCAGCCACGCCGGCACCGTCAGCGGAGGGGCAGCCCCGCCGCCGACGAACCGCCCGAGATCGACCGCCGGCAGCAGCAGCGGCGGCAGCGCGCACCCCGCCGCGATCCCCACCGGCAGCGCGAGCAGCAACGGCGGCGCGACCTCCCACGCGACCAACGGCAGCTCGCGACCACGCGGATACCCCATCGCGGCCATGAGCCCCAGCATCCGCCCCCGCGCGGGCGCGCCGCGCAGCAGAGTCATCGCGGTTGCGAGCACGAGAAGCAGCGTCACCACGATCAGGGCGACCACGAGCGAGACGCGCACCGCACGCACCGAGGGGTCGGCGGCGATCCCGGCTGACAACTGCGCGGGAATGACAGCGCGTGCGCCCGTGCCGGCGATGTCGAGGGCGGATGCCGCGACCCGGTGCGCGGCTGCCGGGTCGGCCAGATCCAGCAGAACCGCCGATGTGGTCGGCTGCGGGCCCAGCAGTCGCTGCGCGTTCTCACGGCTGACGACGATCCAGCGCGCGGCCGGCGCGAACGCCGCAGTCTCGGCGGTGGCTGCCACGTGCACGTCGATGCCGTGGATCGTCAGGGTCCCGTCACGCAGGTCGTCGGCAAGCCCGGTCGCTGCCACCGCGAAGACCTCGTCGGTGTCGCTGAGGGCCTCGGGCAGTGGCAGCGCATCGGTCACGCCCCGTTGCACCGCGGCGAGCTCGACGGGGTCGACGGCAAGCACGGTGACCGTCAGCCACTTGCCCTTCGAGTCGGCCGGCAGCTGCGCGTCAGCATAGACCGGGGCTGCGGCATCCACCCCGTTCAGCGCCCGCAGCGCGGCGATCTGCGCCTCGTCGAAGGCCGGGGCGGTGATGCGCAGATCGGCGCCGGTGCGTGCGCGGGCCGACGCGTCGATGCCGGCGGTGATCGTCGCGGTGGCCACCCCCGAGAAGACCGCGGTGGCCACGCACACCAGCGAGGCCAGCACGGCGGCCAGCGGCAGGGTCCGACCCCGGCGTGCGCGGGCCGGTCCGACGAGCGCCATCACTCCGCGTCCGCGCGCGGTGAGGGCCTCGACGCCGGTGAGCACGGGTAGGATCACGCGCAGCACCACCACGCAGCCGATCGCGAACACGGCCAGCGGCACGGCAACGGCCATCGGGGTCGGTCCGGCACCCGGTGCACGCACGAGCGCGAGCACGATGACCGCGGCCGCTATCGCGACGACGGCCGCCTCGACCAGCAGCCGGCGGCGGCGGGTGGGTCGATCGGCCACGCCGAGGTCGGTGCGTGCCGTGCGCGCGGCGGCGTGCAGCGCCGCGACCGGCACCGCGACGGCCGGGGTGAGCGTCACCAGCACCGGCACGAGAGTGGATGCCGCGCCCGCCCAGCCCACGACGGCTCCGGCGACGGCGGCGCCGACGAGGGCGCCCAGGCCTCCCAGCACCAGGCCCTCGACCGCCAGCAGCCCCGCCAGAAGCCGCACCGAACCACCCCTCGAGCGCGCGAGGCGCACCGATCCGACCCGGCGGGATGCCAGCATCCGCCCCGCCATCGCCACCGCGACCACGGCCACCGCCAGGGGACCGACCGCGGCCAGGGTCGCCACGGCCGCCATCGCGTCGCCGCGCGCGGCGCCCTCGACGAGCACCTCGGGCGCCGAGCTGCGAAAAGTCAGGCCCGGTTCGTAGACGCTGCCCAGTCGCACCGAGAACTGCTGCGGGCGGGCCGCGAAGCCGCGCAGCTGCGTGCCGATCTCGGTGGCCTGCGCGCCGGTGATGCGGCCGATGCGCAGCGGCATCCATACCGTCGTCGACGACTGGTCGACCCACACGCCGAGCTGCGTCAGCATGGCCGGGTCCGCATACGCCGTGGCCAGATGCACGGGATCGGCGGCGCCGAGCTGATCGGCCGAGGGATGCAGGCCGGTGGGCCGCTGCGCCCAGGCCTCGTCGTCGGGGTCGACCGCGTCGTACACCCCGACGAGTTCGGCGGTCATGCCCACGTCGGCGAAGCCGAGCGAACGTCGCTGGCCCAGCGGCCACGCTAGCACCGCCGAAGCCTCTTCAGAGAGTGCGACCTCGACCACCGGGTCGGCCGCGGTCTCGATGCTCGTCGCCGCGGGCAGTCGCCCCTGCACGATCCGGACCCGGTCGGCGAATCCCGGATCGAGAGCGACCTCGACCCGATTCGACGGCGCTGGCGATTCGTCGAGCGGCGTCGAGGTCTGTCCGTCGAGCACGACGAACACCTCGGGGTCGCCGACGGCCGAACGCAGCGGTTCGGGCAGATCGCGGTGGATGGCAGCGACGGTGTCGTGGGGCAATGCCCAAGGGTCGGCTCCCGAGCTCGAATCGGGGGATGCCGCCCCCTGCAGGGTGGCGACAAGATCGAACGACGCACGGGGAAGGGCGCCCAACGCCGCACGCACGGTCGCGGTGCGCGCGTCGTCGAGCAGCGCCGGCACGGCGGATCCGGCACCGGCGATGACGGCGGCGAGCACCACGACGATGAGCGAGACGACCGGGCTGGTCGCCGCCGCGCGGAGGGCGAGCCGGATGCCGGGGGCCGCCCGGCGCCGGCTCACGAGACGCCGCCGATCATCAGGGCGCCGGTCAGCGCCGGGCCCAGCCACAGCGCGATGGCCACGCCGGCGGCGGCCCCCAGCACGAGCGCGAACACCGCCGTGGCGCTCAGCTCGACGGCGGCAGCACCGCGCTGCCGGGCAGGCGTGACGCCGAACGCGCGCAGCGGCATCTCCTCGTCGTGCCGGGCGCGCACGACCCCGGCCGCGACGGCCGCAAACGCCGCGGCGGCCAGCACGGCGACCACGCCGATCCCCACGGCCACCAGTGTCAGGACGGGGTCGATCACGGCGGCGGTGCCGATCGAAGCAGCGGTGATGATCTGCACGGGGCGCGGGGCGACCGCCCGCAGGGCGGCCGAGAGAGCGGGCACGTCGCCGCCGTTTGCCCACAGCTCTGCGGCGGCGGGGACCGAACCGCCCTGGGCGAGCGCACGTGCGACGAGTCCGATCAGGTCCACCGCCGCCCCGGCCCCCCTGCCGACCCCGGGCAGCCCGGCGCGTACGGCGGCCACCTTGCCGTCCAGCGGACGTGCGACGGTCCCCAGCTTCAGGGCTATCGGGTCGCCCACCCGCAGGGCGAGCTGGGCGGCCAACCCCGCGGTGACCACGACCGGCAGCGGCTCGTCGGCGTGATCGACCGTCATCGCCCGCGCCTGCGGTGTCTGCGGCGTCACGGTGACAGAGGCGGGGATGCCGCGCTCGGTTCCACCGCTGCGCACGCCGATCTGCACACTCGCGCCGGGGGCGGCATCCCCACCCAGCACCTCGACGCCGGCCAGCGTGTCGCCATCGCGCACCGTCACCGAGAGGGAATGCCGGGCGCCGTCGAGCGGCACTGTTCCCGCGCTCACCCGCCGCGCCGCACCCGATGCGTCGATGAGCCAGGCGCGCACCGTGATGCGCGTGCTCGGATGCACTGACGCGTCGGTGCCGGTGGCGGCGATGCGCAGCTCAAGATCGCCGTCGAGTGCCAGCGGGGTGGCACCGCCCAGGTGCGATGCCGGTATGTCGAGCGGCGTCGCGAGCCGATCGGGCGCGAGCGCCACGAGCTGGGCCGGCGTCTGGCCGACAGTGACCGCGGAGCGGAATCCGGCGAACACGTCGGCGTCGTCCACCTTCACCGCGTCGGGGGCGAGTGCCGCGCTCGTGTCGTCGACGATCGGCGACACGTCATACACCGCCCGCACGTCGGCGCCGACGACCTGGGCGACCTCGGCATGCACCGCGTCGCGGGCCCGCACCGCCGTGACGGCCGCGAACGCCACGGCGCCGGCGGCCAGGGCCAGGCTGAGCACCCCCGCGACCACGACCGACGACTGCCGCGCGATGCGCCGCACTGCCAGCACGGTCGCCAGGCTGCGCATGCGACGCACCGCGCGCTCGCCCAAAGCCGCCGCGGGGCCGGCCAGCAGCGCCACGACGAGGGCCGCGAGGACGATGGCGAGCCCGGGAGCCGCGGCGGCCGCGGCATCCGCCCCGCCCTGGCTCGTCAGTCCCGAGCTCAACAGCTGCCACACCGCCAGCCCGCAGGCGACTGCCACGAAGACGGCGGCAGCTGCCAGCGCGGCCAGGCTGCGGCGGCTGACGTCGCCGCGCGCCTCGGGCGCCGCCGTCGCCGACGCGGCCACGACCGCCGTGACCAGCACCAGCGCGCCCGCGCACACCGCGCCGGCGACCGCCACGGCCGGCCCGGGCGCACTGCCGGCGAGAACGGCCAGCCCGGCGGCCACGACAGTGGCCGCCGCCAGCACGACGGCCGTCGCTCCCGCCGTCTCGGTGACGATCGCCGCGGTTGAAGCACCGCGGGCGCGCAGCAGATGCATGTCGCTCGCGAGGGCGCGGCCGAGGGTGCGGGCCAGGATGCCGATGACCAGAGCGCCCATCGCCAGCAGAAGGGCGACCGGCACAGCGATGATGCCGCGGCCGACCGCGGCGGCAGCGGCAGCGCGCGACAGAGTCTGATCCCATCCGCCGCTGCTGCGGATTCCCAGTCCGGCGTCGAGGTCGTCGAGCGAGGCACTCAACCGCTGCAGCCCGGCCCGATAGCCGGCGATGGCGTCGGCGGTGACCGGTTGCGCGGCGCTGACCGTCCAGCGTGCGCGCACGCCTGAGCCGTGGGCGAGCACGAACGACTCGGCGGCAAGGATCGGGCCGGCAGCGCCCGCGGCGGTTCCCGAGGCGACGGCGGGCTGGCCCGCCCATGCCACGGCCGCGGCATCCCTCGCCCGCCAGGTGCCGGTCGTCGACACCGGTGTGCCGTCGATGACCGTGGGTGTCAGGGTCGGAGCCGAGGCCGCCACCGCGATCTGCGCGGCTCCGGCGGGCCAGGCACCCGCGGTCAGGGTTGCCACCGTGCGGATGTCGGGGTCGGCCAACAGCTGCACCTCGCCGTCGTCGCTGGGCGCCGACGCCCATATGGTGCGCCGCGCTGTGGCCGGCGCGCCCGCGAAGGCCGTGTGGATGGCGGCGGTGATCTCATCGTCGACCGTGCCGGCCGGGGCGTCGATGACGATGCTGCGCTGGGTGGGATCCGCATCGGACACGATGCGCGCGGTACCGCTGTCGATCGCACTGTCGGCGATGGCGGAGGTGGCCGCCAAGACGCCGCCGAGCACCGCAGCGACAGCACCGATGATCGCGAACTGACCGGCATGCTGAGCTGCGCGGCGTGCGGCGAGCAGCATGCAGGTCCTCCGTCGGGTGCGTCCGACCAGATTAGTCGGCGCGCGGCGCGGCGGCCAGGGATGCGGGGTGCGGTGGGGTGGGGCGGGTTCGGCGGCCGGGTGGGGCGGGTTCGGCGGCCGGGCACCGACGGCCGGGGATGCCGCGGCTCGGGCGGCTTTGCGTTCGTCACACAGGACGTTCTGTCAAAACCCCACCCCAGACGCCCCGACACGCCCGGGATCCGCATTCCATCCTGCGACATGAACGCCGCAGCGCGGCCGGTCGCCGGGATGTGCGGCGGGCGGCGGGTGCCACGGCGGCGTGCGGCCGGCTGCGTCCGGCGGGTGCCACGGCGGCGAGGTGCGTGCGCCGGATTCGGCGGCCGGGTGGGGCGGCTCGGCCGGGTGGGGCGGGTTCAGCGGCCGGGCACCGACGGCCGGGGATGCCGCGGCTCGGGCGGCTTCGCGTTCGTCACACAGGACGTTCTGTCAAAACCCCGCCCCAGACGCCCCGACACGCCCGGGATCCGCATTCCATCCTGCGACATGAACGCCGCGGCGCGGCGCGGCCGCCGGGATGTGCGGCGGGCGGCGGGTGCCACGGCGGCGTGCGGCCGGCTGCGGACGGCGGGTTCAGCGGCCGGGCACCGACGGCCGGGGATGCCGCGGCTCGGGCGGCCTCGCGTTCGTCACACAGGACGTTCTGTCAAAACCCCACCCCAGACGCCCCGACACGCCCGGGATCCGCATTCCATCCTGCGACACGAACGCCGCAGCGTGGCACCGCGGCCCGGCGGCCAGGGGATGCCGCGGCTCGGGCGGCCTCGCGTTCGTCACACAGGACGTTCTGTCAAAACCCCACCCCAGACGGCCCGACACGCCCGGGATCCGCATTCCATCCTGCGACACGAACGCCGCCGCGCGGCACCGCGGCCCGCGCCGCCGCGCGGCACGGCCGCCCGAACCGCAGTCAGGTCGTGCGCCAGCATCCCACCACATGGTCATCGACCATGCCGGTGGACTGCATCAGCGCGTACATCGTCGTGGGGCCGACGAAGCGGAAGCCGCGGCGACGCAGTTCCTTGCTCATCGCGGTCGACTCCGGCGTGACCGCCGGCACCTCCGCGAACGACACCGGTCGTGAGTGCGGTGCCATCGGCGCGAACGACCACAGCAGCGCGTCGAGTTCGCCGTCGGCCATATCGACCACCAGCCGGGCGTTGCCGATCGTCGCCTCGATCTTCGCGCGGTTGCGGATGATGCCGGCATCGGCCATGAGTCGCGCCACATCGTCGTCGCCGAACGCGGCGACCTCCGCCGGCTCGAACCCGGCGAACACCTCGCGGAACCGGGGCCGCTTGCGCAGGATCGTGATCCACGACAGGCCGGCCTGAAACCCCTCGAGCGCCATCTTCTCGAACAGCGCCCGGTCACCGTGCAGCGGGGTGCCCCACTCTTCGTCGTGATAGCGCTGGTATTCGGCATCCATCCCCGTCCACGCGCAACGCGCGCGGCCATCGGGTCCGGTCTGCAGGCTCACCCGCTCAGCCTAACCATCGCTCCCGACACGATGATGGGGGCCGCGTTCCCGATTCGCGACCCCCGGGTGAAGATGCCACGGTGCGAGCCCGACCCGCCTGATCGACGGCGTCTTCACTATGTACGTCTACGCAGAGACGATTTCCTGTCACAGAATCCGTGAACGTTACCATTCTGTGACTTTTGCGGCGAGTTACTTCTTCTGCTTGCGCAGCGTCTTCTCGCTGATCGGCGCCTCGCCCGAGGCCGCGAGCGCCGCGTAGTAGGCGCGCGCTTCGTCCTGGCGCTGCTGCTCACCGCCCAGCGCGATGGGTGCACGCACGTGCTCGGGCGCGAACCCGAAGGCGTCGACGAGGTCCTGCGCGTGCGGACGCAGCCGGGTGCACAGCCGGCCGATGTACCGAGAGACGGATGCCGCGCGCTGGCCCGAGAGCCGCCCCGAAATGAGGTACCACGCCAGGTGCTTCTCGATCAGATGCAGCCCGAACAGATCACGAAGCCACGTGAGCACGCGCCGGGTACCGGCATCCGTGATGGCTTCGACGGCCTCGGCGAAGGCCTCCCACTGCAACAGCTCGCCATGGGCGCGGGCGGCCTCGATGAGTTCGGCCTGGTGCTCGTTGAACAGCGCGGCCGCCTCTGCCGGCTTCAGCTTGGATGCCGGGCGCAGCGCGGTGGCCACGTCGGTGACCATCTGCTCGACGCGGCCGGCGAGCAGCTCATGCTGCTGCTCGGCGCGCAGCCCGAGTTCGACCGAGCGGGCGGTCGAGCCGAAGTCGGCGACCGACTGGCCGAGCTGGCGCAGCCCCGCACCGTGGAAGATCTTGCCGGCCGTCTGCCCGACGGCGTAGCGGGCCAGGGATGCGGCATCCTTGCCCTTGAATTGCTTGGCGAAATCGCTCAACAGACGCTTGCCGACCAGCTGCAGCAGGATGGTGTTGTCGCCCTCGAATGTGGCGTACACGTCGAGGTCGTGGTGCAGGTCGACCAGGCGGTTTTCGGCCATGAAGCCCGCGCCGCCGCAGGCCTCGCGGCATTCCTGGATCGTCTCGAGCGCGTTCCAGGTCGACAGCGGCTTGAGGGCCGCGGCAAGGGTCTCGAGATCCTCGCGCTCAGCAGGGGTGTCGTGCTCGCCGCCGAAGACGCCGTCGAAGCGGCGCAGCAACTGGTCGTGCGAGAAGAACTGCGCGTAGGTCTGCGCGAGGCGGGGCAGCAGGCGGCGCTGATGCTTGCCGTAGTCGAGCAGCACGACCTCGTCGGTGCCCGCGCCCGAGTCGAACTGGCGCCGCTGGTTCGCATACGTGATGGCGATGTACTCGGCCAGGGCGGCACCGGTGGTCGATGCCCCGTCCAGCGACACGCGGCCCTGCACGAGGGCGCCGAGCATGGTGAAGAAGCGCCGGCCGGGGCTCGGGATGTCGCTGGAGTATGTGCCGTCGGCTGCGACGTCGCCGTAGCGGTTGAGCAGGTTCTCGCGCGGGATGCGCACGTGGTCGAATGCGAGGCGTCCGTTGTCGATGCCGTTCAGGCCACCCTTGACGCCGTCGTCTTCACTGCTGACCCCGGGCAGGTTCTGGCCGTTCTCGTCGCGGATCGGCACGAAGAAGCAGTGCACGCCGTAGTTGACGCCGCCGGTGATCAACTGTGCGAAGACAGTGGCGGCACGTCCGTGCAGGGCCGCGTTGCCGAGGAACTCCTTGGTCGCCGCGCGGAACGGGGTGTGGATGACGAACTCATCGGTTTCGGGGTCATAGGTGGCCGTCGTGCCGATGGCCGCGACATCCGACCCGTGTCCCATCTCGGTCATGGCGAACGCGCCCGGCAGCTTCAGGGTGCGCACGTCGTCGAGCCACTTGGCGTGGTGCTTCGTCGTTCCCAGCTGCTGGATGGCCGAGCCGAAAAGCCCCCACTGCACGCCCGCCTTGATCTGCATGCTGGGGTCTGCCAGCACGAGCTCTTCGAACGAGGCGAGGTTGCCGCCGTTGTCGCCCTGACCGCCGTGCTCGACCGGATAGGCGCGGCCGGCCGCTCCGGCATCGACGAATCGGTGCAGCTGCCCGAGCACGCGCTCGCGGTGCTCGGGCATCGGCTGACCGGGGATCTGCCAGAACGCTTCATCCTTGATCATCTCGCGCGATTCGCGGCGGGCGTCGGCCCACGTGCCCAGCAGCAGCTCACCGACCGCGGCAATGTCGATGCGGGGCTCGAGCGCGTCGGCGCGCTGCGCCTCGGCGGCGCTGCGTGGTGCGGTGGGTGCGCCGCCGGCGGGGGTGCGTTTGTGAACCGAGGGCTTCTTCGAACGGACGACGTCGACCATGGGGCACCTTTCCAGAGGGATCACCCTTACCGTAGGTCTTCCACAACCGGGCCCCAAATGGGTTGATGGATGCGACAACCCGGTGCGCTCGCGGGGCCTGGGCAGGTTGTGGCATCCACACACCCGCCTTCGCTTCCGAGGCCGATGTCGGAGGGCGGGAGGAGGATCGGGCCATGAAGGTGACATTGGAGCCATGGGCTGAGGCCGACCTGCCGCTGCTGGAACGGGCCAACACCCCCGAAATGACCCGCTACGTCGGTGGGCCTGAGCCGGCCGAGAAGCTCATCGAGCGTAACCAGAGATACCTGCGGCTCTCGGCATCGGGCGAGGCCGAGATGTTCCGCGTCGAGGTCGACGGCGAGCCCGCCGGGGGCATCGGGTTCTGGCAGGTCGACGAGGGCGGCAGACCAGCATACGAGACAGGGTGGAACACGCTGCCCGAGTTTCAGGGGCGGGGCGTTGCCCGTGCAGCACTGCGGATGCTGATACCCCGCGTCGTCGCGCGCGGCGACCGCGACCTGCTCGTCGCCTACCCCGGGCAAGACAACGCCGCTTCGAACGCGCTGTGTCGCGGCGCGGGGTTCGTGCACACCGACTCGGGAAGCGAACCCTGGCGCGGCGGTGTGCTGCACTACAACGTGTGGACTCTCACGCTGACCCAGCAGGCCCTCGGCCGCTGACCTCATGACTCTGTGCCCGAAGTTCCGATGAACAAGTTCAAGGCGAACCCTTCGGCGTATGCCGAGTCGGGAGCGCTCGTGACAGTGCACAACCGGCCGCGCCTGCGCGTGGTCCCCATCGTCTCCGACGATCCCGAACGGCTGACCGAGATCAAGGCGCGCTTGCGGTTGCTGGGCGCGCTTGCGTCCCCCGACGAGGTCGAGCGCGAACGCCGCGCGCTGGCCGCCGACCGAGATGCCGATCGGCTCGCAGCGCACGCGGTCAGTGTCGGCGCATCACTGATCACTGCCGACACAGGATTCACGCGATTCGCCGAGCTTGACGTCACTTTCGCGGACTGACGCACGTCTCGACCGCCGCGCGCCCGGCCGCGGCATCCTCACCCGAACGTCTCGGCGAGCGGTTCCGCGTTAGTCCGCCGCGTGGAGGTCGACCATCGCGTCGTAGAGCTGCTGCTCGGTCATCGGTGGCTCAGGGATCGGGTGCGCCCGCGGGGCGCGGTAGGCGTCGAGCATGAGGTGGAGATGACGCCGCCACGCGGTGGGCGCGGCGGTGCTGGTCGCGTCGATCACGCGGCCGTTGGACCAGATGAGGGTGACGATGTCGGCCATCGTGAGGTCGGGGCGCACGACACCGGCGTCTTGGGCGCGGCCGAGTACGTCTTCGATCTGTTCGCAGATCCGGTCATGGATGCGCTCGATCTCGGCGTTGCCGGGGAAACGGCGAGAGAGAAAGTCGTTGAAGCCCCGGTCCCCGGCCTGCACGCGAAACAGGTTCTCCAGGTAGGAGGCGAACGCTTCCCACGGGTCATCGATCCTTCGGGCTTGGTCCGCGCCATCGGCGAACTCCCGAAGTCGAGGCGCGAAGGCGGCCAACAGCAGATCAAGGCGGGTCGGGAAGTGGCGGTACAGCGTCCCGATGGCGACGCCGGCGTCACGAGCGATCTTCTCCAGCGACGCATCCACGCCGCGGGCGGCGAACTCGTCCTGCGCGGCCGCGACGATCCGATCCCGGCGTTCCTGGGCGTCCCGGCGCCAGGTCTTCCGGGTCTGCTCGACGTCGATGGTGCTCACATGGCCAATGTACCTCTGAGTCCTGTGGTGCTCGGCGGTCGGCTTCGCCCGCCGCCGGGTCGGGAACCGTTCTTGATTCTTTGCAACATGAGGAATAGGTGAGGCGCCCCTCCGGTTCGGTCCCAGTATCCGGAGGGGTGCCTCACCTAGACGTTCGAACCAACCGAGCGCCGAGAACCCCAGAACCCGGCGACACACCACTCACGAAGGAGTACGTCATGAGCACGATCAGCACCACGGGAAAGCTCGATGGGAAAGTCGCAGTGATCACCGGCGCGACCAGCGGCATGGCACTGGCCGGCGCGAAGCTGTTCGTCGATGAAGGCGCCCATGTGTTCATCACCGGGCGACACCCAGACGCGGTGGACGAGGCCGTGAGGCAGATCGGCCGGAACGTGACCGGGGTGCAGGCCGACTCAGCCGACCTGGATGATCTTGATCGTCTCTTCGAGACGGTCAAGCAGAAGAAGGGCGCCATCGACGTGTTGTGGGCGAGCGCCGGAGGGGGCGAGCAGGGCAGCCTCGGCGAGATCACCGAGAAACAGTTCGATGCGGCCTTCGCCCTGAACGCGCGCGGCACATTGTTCACGGTGCAGAAGGCACTGCCGCTGTTCAACGACGGCGGCTCGATCTTCATGACCGGCTCGAACGCGTCACTGCGTGGGTACCCGGATTGGAGTGTGTACGCGGCGAGCAAGGCCGTGCTGCCGGCCTATGCCCGGGTGTGGGTGGCCGAACTGCGCGACAGAAGAATCCGGGTGAACGTGTTGACCCCCGGCCAGATCGCCACGCCCATGATGATGGCAGCTCTGCCCGCGGAGTTGAAGTCGCAGTTCGAGTCGGTCATCCCTCGTCGCGAGATGGGCAGCCCCGAAGAGATCGCCTCGGTGGCGCTGTTCCTGGCCTCCGACGATTCGAGCTACATCAACGGCTTGGAGGTGGTCGCGGACGGCGGCAGCACGGTGATCTGAACCCCCGATGAACACGTGAACAGATAAAAATAAAGGAGACACCATGACACTGTTCCGCCTCGACGCAAGCGTCTTCCCCGACCGATCCGCCAGCCGCGAGCTCGCCGACATCGTCGAAGCACAGTGGACCGCGGCACATCCCGGCGAAGCGATCGTGCGCCGCGACATAGGCACCAAGCACCTTCCCGCGAACATGTGGGCCGAAGCGGTGGTGGGCCAACAGCTGTCGCAAGCCGACCGGAGCCCCGTCCAGCAGGCTGCCGTCGAGTTGGCGGCAACCCTTGCCGACGAGTTGCTCGGTGCCGATGCCCTGCTTCTGGCGGTCCCCCTGTACAACTACGGGGTCTCGCAGCACATGAAGGCCTGGTTCGACATCCTCTTCACGGATCCTCGCATCCAGGAGGGCGGCGCCGAGCTTCGCTCTCGCCCCGCCCTGCTGGTGACCGTCACGGGCGGCAACTACGGGCCCGGAACGCCGAAGGAGGGATGGGATCACTCCACCGGCTGGCTGCAACGTGTGCTGGCAGACGTGCTGGGCCTGGATCTGACCATCGTGCAGCGCCGGTTCACTCTGGTGGGCGTCAACCCGGCCCTCGACCGATTCATCGACATGGCCGCCGAGATGCACGAGGAGGCACTGCGCGCGGCCGAGCTCGAGGGCCGCCGGTTCGCCGAGCGCGCGCTTGAGGTCTCTCAGCGTTGACCTCACCGGCAACGGCAGACTGCTGCGCCCCCGATCACAACCGGGGGCGCAGCAGCGCTGTCATCGGGAGCGGTCAGCCGGCCACAGCGACAAGCGACGGGTAGTCGATGTAGCCGCGGTGGTCTCCGCCGTACGCCTTGGACAGATCGGGCACGGCCAGCGGGGCTCCTGTGGCAAGTCGATCGACGAGATCGGGATTCGCGATGAACAGCCGGCCGAACGAGAGCAGGTCAGCGTGGCCGTCTGCCAGGCGCTGCAGTCGAGCGCCGTGGGTGAGCGGATCGGGGTCGGCTGCGTTCAGGATTAATACCCCGTTCCAGGCTGCGCGCAGCACCGGGGTCAGCTGGGGTGCCCCGGCCTCGACCAGGTGCAGGTAGGCCAGGCCCCGGCCATCGAGTTCCTTCACGAGCATCGGGTAGACGATGTCGTGGTCGGGCTCGACCGTGTCGCCCAGTCCGTTCGCCGGCGAGATGCGCAGTCCGGTGCGTCCCGCCCCGATGGCATCCGCCACCGCGTCGACCACCTCGATGGTGAATCGGATGCGGTTCTCAACACTGCCGCCCCAGCGATCGGAACGCTGGTTGGCGTTGGGCGCGAGGAACTGGTGCAGCAGGTAGCCGTTGGCGCCGTGCACCTCGACACCGTCGAAGCCGGCCGCGATCGCGTTGCGCGCCGCCGTCACGAAATCGGCGATAGTGGCGGCGATCTCAGCCTCGCTCAACGCCCGCGGCGTGACGAGGTCGGCGCGTCCGGCGGGTGTGAACACCTGACCGTCCGCACGCACCGCCGAGGGTGCGACGGGGACAAGCGCTCCCGCCCCGACCGCCTGGGTGGTGCTCGGGTGGCCGATCCGGCCGGTGTGCATCAGCTGGGCGACGATGGTGCCGCCAGCCCCATGCACGGCGTCGGTCACCCGCCGCCAGGCCGCGATCTGCGCAGCGGAGTGCAAGCCCGGCGTGTCGGGATAGCCCTGACCCACCGGGCTGGGCTGAACACCCTCCGTGATGATCAGGCCGGCTCCCGCGCGCTGAGCGTAGTAGGTCGCCATGTCGTCGGTCGGGACTGTGCCGAACGCCCGGTTACGTGTCATCGGAGACATCACGACGCGGTTGCGCAGTTCCATGTCGCCCACGGCGATGGGCTCGAAAGCGATCGCCGTGGTGGTGTTGGTGGCGGTGGTGACGTTCGTCATCAGTTGCTCCTTCATCTTAGTTACCTAGCCGAACAACTGAATTTGCAGAGCTATTCCTGTTCGAACAACTATTTTGAAGACCGGCAGGATGCGGCATCCCGTCGTACCCTCGCTATGTGGACGAACCCGCAGGTGACCAGCCGCTCAGCCGCGCGATCTTCCGCATCGCCCGCGCGCACAAGTCCCTTGCCGCACGCCTGCTGCGCGGTGCAGGTCTGCGACCCGGTCAGGAACTCGTGCTCATGACGCTGTGGGACGAAGGGCCGCAGCGTCAGGTCGACCTCGTCGAGGCCCTCGAGTCGGATGCCGGAACGATGACGCGCAGCCTCGCCCGGCTCGAGAAGGCCGGGCTCGTGCGCAGGCGTCCGTCACCGACCGATGGTCGTGCGGTCATCGTCGAGGTGACCGAAGCCGGGCTCGCGCTGCGCGCCCAGGTCGATGCGGCGTGGGCCGAACTCGAAAGCACCACACGTGGTGCGCTGCCCGATGATCGAGTGGCACAGGTCATCGCCGACCTCGCCGACCTCGAGCAGAATGTGTCCGACGCCCTGGTGCGCCGCCGCGACGACCCGGCCCCGGTCAGAACAGTCCGGTGATCCGTCCCTCGTCATCGACGTCGATGGATGCCGCAGCCGGCTGTGCCGGCAGCCCGGGCATGGTCATGATGCTGCCGCAGATCATCACGATGAACCGCGCTCCGGCGGCCAGCCGCACTTCGCGCACGTTTATCGTGTGGCCTTCCGGCGCGCCCAGCGCCGAGGGGTCGGTCGAGAACGAGTACTGCGTTTTGGCGACGCACACCGGCAGTTCGCCGTAGCCGTCGTCTTGCAACCGCCGGATCTGCGCCCGCACGCTCGCATCGGCCGAGATGCCCTCAGCGCCGTAGATGCGGGTGGCGATGGTCGTCATCTTCTCCCACAGCGAGGCGTCCAGCGGGTACGTGTACCTCGGTTCTGTCGTCGCCGGTTCGCATTCCTCGATCACGGCGCGCGCGAGATCCTCAGCACCCGCACCGCCCTCGGCGAAGTGCTTCGCGACCGATGCCCGCACGCCCAGGCGCTCGCACGCGGCCAGCAGCGCGTCGATCTCGGCAGCACTGTCCTCCGCGCGGTGGTTGATGGCCACCACCGCGGGAAGGCCCAGCACCTCACGCACGATGTGCAGGTGACGCTCGAGGTTCACCAGGCCGCGTTCCAGCGCGTCGACATCCTCCCGCGGCAGGTCTGCGACATCCACTCCACCCTGGTATTTGAGCGACCGCACCGTCGCCACCACCACGGCCAGCGAGGGCCGCAGATCGGTCGACCGGCACAGGATGTCGACGAACTTCTCGCCGCCCAGGTCGGCGCCGAATCCTGCTTCGGTGACGACGTAGTCGGCCAGTCGCAGCGCCGAGCTGGTCGCCAGATACGAATTGCAGCCATGCGCGATGTTCGCGAACGGGCCGCCGTGCACGAACGCCGGCGTGTGCTCGATCGTCTGCACCAGGTTCGGCGCCAGGGCGTCGCGCAGCAGCGCCGTCATCGCACCATGCGCGTTCAGGTCGCGCGCCCGCACCGGCTTGCGGTCGCGCGTCTGTGCGACGACGATCTCGCCGAGCCGGCGCTTGAGGTCGTTGAGGCTCGTCGCGAGGCAGAAGATCGCCATGACCTCGCTGGCCACGACGATGTCGAACCCCGATTCGCGCGGGTATCCGTTGCCGGGGCCGCCCAGGCCCAGCACGAGGTCGCGCAGCGCACGGTCGTTGACATCGAGAGCGCGCCGCCAGGTGACCCTGCGCACATCGATGCTCAGCGCGTTGCCGTGGTGGATGTGATTGTCGATGAGCGCCGCCAGCAGATTGGTCGCAGCGGCGATCGCCGCGAAGTCGCCGGTGAAGTGCAGGTTGATGTCTTCCATCGGCACGACCTGCGCGTATCCGCCGCCGCACGCGCCGCCCTTCATGCCGAACACCGGACCCTGCGCCGGCTCGCGCAGGCAGATCATCGCCTTCTCACCCAGCCGCGTCAGCGCATCGCCGAGCCCGACGACCGTGGTGCTCTTGCCTTCGCCGGCCGGGGTCGGCGAAGTGCCGGTCATCAGGATCAGCCGCCCCTGCGGCCTGTCGGCCAGGCCCTGCACATACGGCAGCGCAATCTTCGCCTTGGTCGCGCCGTAGGGAATGACCGCCTCCGGCGGAATCCCCAGTCCCTCGGCGATCTCGCCGATCGGGCGCAGCTGCGCTGCTTGCGCGATCTCGATGTTGCTCAGGCTCATCGTCGACACCCCTGTCCGGCCACCTCGTGGGCGGCCTGGGGACAGCCTAGGCAGTACCGGTCGCCAGCGGGAGGGGATGCCGCATCTCGATGCGGCCTCCTCGCGCGTGCTATCCGCGCAGGACGTCGTCGATGAGAACGGGGTGCCCGAGCTGCGCTGAGGTGTAGACAGCACGTACAGCCGCGAGCACGAGCAGCGCCTCGTCGACGGTCGCCAGTGGTCGGCGATGCTCGTCGATCGCGGCGATCAGGTCGTCGTACTGCCGCAGATGGCCGAGCACATCCACCTTCTGGGCGCCCCTCGTGCCGCCGACACCGGGCACACGCGCCGGGGTCGAAAGCTGTACCCCACGGGCGCCGGATCGTTCGTCGGCGCCGGTGTGGAAGTACTCAAGTCGGTCGTCTTCGATCACGGCCGAGCCAGCCGACCCCATGACGTGGATCCGCACACCGATTCCGGGGTAAGCGGCGGTGGTGGCGTGCAGCACCGCAAGCGCGCCCGACGCAAAGCGGATCGTCGCCACGGCTATGTCCTCGACCTCGATGCCGTCGTGCGCCAGCAGCGCGGTCTCAGCCGAGACGCGCACCGGCCGCCCGAGAAACCAGAGAAGCAGGTCGAGCGTGTGCACGCCCTGGTTCATCAGCGCTCCGCCACCGTCCAGCGCCCACGTCCCCCGCCAGTGCGCGGCGTCGTAATAGGACTGGGGTCGCCACCACGGAACAGAAGCGACTGCCGACGTGACTCGACCAAACCGTTCGGCCGTGATCGCGTCACTCACAACCCCTGCAGCCGGATCGAAGCGATGCTGGCTGACGACGCTGCACACCTGACCTGGCGTGGACGCGACGGCATCTGCAAGGCTGCGGGCCCGAGCGAGGTCGACGTCCAACGGCTTCTCGATCAGCACGTGGCTCCCGGCGCGCAGCGCGGCCAATGCCTGCTGCACGTGCAGGCCACTGGGCGTGGCGATGACGACGAGGTCGGGCCGTGACTCGAGGGCCTCGTCGAGCGTCGTGTAGGCGGTCGGGCACGACTCCTCGCGCGCGGCGACGTCGGCGGCAAGCGCTTCTGCCGGAGCCGCGGTGCGATTGACGAGCCCCGACAACCGCAGACGTGGATGCCGCAGTGCGGCATCCACGTGTGTCCTGCCGATCGCGCCGCACCCGACGACGACGGTCGAAAGCGGCTCGGTCACGAGAATCGGGTCACCCCATCAACCCCATGACGGTCGGCAGCCACGTCGACAGCACCGGTACAAAGGTGACGATCAGCAGGCCGATGCACAACGCCCAGAAGAACGGCCAGATGCCTTTGAACACCGTCTCGATACGCACCCCTCCCACGCGAGCCGCGACGAACAGGTTGTTCCCGATCGGCGGCGAGATGTTGCCGAGGCACATGTTGAACACCATCATGGCGCCGAAGTGGATCGGGTCCACTCCGACGGCCGTGACCACCGGGAGGAAGATCGGCGTGAAGATCAGAATCGCCGGAGTCGGGTCCATGACGGTGCCTGCCAGCAGCAGCACCACCATGATGATCAACAGGATCACGACCGGGTTGCTCGTGAATCCAAGCAGTCCGGTCGTGACCAGCTGCGGAATCCGAGCGAACGCCAGCACATAGCCGAGGATGCCGGACACGCCGATAAGGAACATGATGATGCCGGTCACCTTGGTCGCCTCGAGCAGGATGCCCGGCAGCGCCTTGAACGGCAGCGTGCGCTGGATGAGGCCGAGCACGAACGAGTAGATCACGGCGATGGCCGCCGACTCGGTAGCGGTGAACCAGCCCAGGATGATGCCGCCGATCACAATGAAGATCATGAGGAGAGCGGGGATCGCCTTCAGAAACACGATCACGACCTGCCCGAAGGTCGGACGCGGGCCCGTCGCCCGCAGCTCAGGGCGCTTACGCGCGTACCAGGCGACCATCAGCACACAAATCAGCGCCCATAGCAGGCCCGGCCCGACACCGGCCATGAACAAGGCGCCGATCGAGCCGCCCGACACGAGCGCATAGATGATGAAGGTGTTGCTCGGTGGGATCAGCATGCCCGACGGAGAGGATGCCGCGTTCACGGTCGCCGCGAACCCGGGGCTGTATCCCTCCTTGCGCATCCGCGGGGTGAGCACGGTGCCCACCGCCGCGGCGGAGGCGACCGAGGCACCCGACACGGCACCGAACATGGCGTTCGCGACGATCGTGGTCTGCGCGAGCGAAGCAGGCAGTCGACCGGCCACCACGAGGGCGAGGTCGATAAGGCGCGTGGCTATGCCGCCGGTGTTCATCAGTCCGCCCGCAAGGATAAACAGCGGTATCGCCAAGAGCGTGAACGAGTTGCTCGCGCCGAAGATTTTCTGAGCGCTCGTGAAGGCTGCGTCGTCCCAGTCCAACAGCAGGAGAATGGCCAGCGCTGAGGGGAGACCCATCGCGACGGCGACGGGCAGCCCGATGATGATGCCGAGGGCGATACCGCCGACCAGGACGATGCTCGCGATGATGGTGATCGGATCCATGTCAGATCGCCTCGGCATTCTCGTCGAATTCGGGCATCGCCTTCTCGGCGCCCGACAGGATGCCGATGATGTGTGCGATGGAGTAGAAGACGATCAGTACGCCGGCGAGGGGGAGCACGACGTAGACCTCACCCACTGAGAAGGGCAGGATCGCCATCTTCTGGTGCCACGTGCTCTCTGCCACGCGCGCACCGCCGATGATGAACACGAACACAGTGAAGAAGATCACGATCAGCTCGATGACGAGGCCCATGATCGTCTGCCCGCGTTCGGGCAGTTTCTGCACGAACATCTCGACCGCGATGTGTCCACGCTCGGAGTACACGTACGCGATCGCCATGATCGCGAGAAGCACCAGGGAGTAGGTGGCCGCTTCACTTGTCCACGGTGCCGAATTGTGCAGCACCTGACGGGTGAACACCTGCCAGGCCACGACGACGACCAGCCACACGAACAGGATGATGCAGAGGGTCGCCAGCACCGCGTTGACGACACGACGGATCGCCGATAGGACTCTGACGAGTCCGCCCCAGCGCACGGGACCATGCTCTCCGCCGGGAGGAGTGCCTCCATGCGGCTCATCGTCGGGTACGGGTGGTGTGCTCATGATGCCCTCCATCGGGCCGCGACCGCTGCGGTGCGCGTCGTTGTCGTGGTGACCGGCCGGGGGCGCCGGCGGTGTCCACCACCGGCGCCCCCCGCCCGATCGTCGTGGATAGGTATTACTGCTCGGCTGCCTTGATCGAGTCGTAGAGCGCCTTCTGCGAGTCGGTCTTGAGCAGGCTGGGGACGACCGGCGTCAGCACATCGAGGAACGCCTGATTGTCGACCTCAGCGAATGTGGCACCCTCCGCCTTTGCATCGGCAATGGCCTTGTCGGTGTCCGTCTTCCAGATCTCGGTGTGGTTCTTCCACGTGGACTCCCAGCCGTCGTCGAAGGCTCCGCGGTCCGCATCCGACATCTCGTTCAGCGTCTTCGTGTTGATGACGAGGAAGTCGGCACCGATGAGGTGGCGGGTGAACGAGAAGTACGGGGCGACTTCGTAGTGCTTCGTGCTCAGATATGAGATCTCGTTGTTTTCGGCACCGTCGATGGCGCCCGACTGCAGACCGGTGTAGACCTCGCTGAAGTCCATCGGGGTGGGTGATGCCCCGAACGCCTCCATCATCTTGACGAAGACCTCACTGGGCTGCACACGGATCTTCTTGCCCTTCAGATCGGCCGGGGTCTGGGCGATCTTGTCCTTGAGATAGATGCTGCGCGCGCCCTGCGTGAGCCCACCCACCACCGTGACATTGTTGTCCTTCTCCAGCGACGTGTACAGGTCGCCGACGACATCTTTGTTGGCGAAAATGTCCATCTGCTGATCGATCGAGTCGAAGACGGTCGGCAAACTGAACACGACGAAGTCGTCGTTGTAGTTCTCCAGCTGGGGCGCCGAGACGATCGCAAGATCGACCGTGCCCGTGCTGACCTGCTGGACGTACTCGTCTTGGGGGCCAAGCTGACCGTCGGGGTAGACCTGGATGTCCCAGCGACCGTCCGTGGCCGCCTTGAGGTCCTCGCCGAACTTCTCCAGCGCGATGAACGAAGGGTGGGTCTGCGCCTGGTTCAGGGCGAGTTTCATGGTGTGGGTCGTCGCGCTGTCGTCGCCGGACACCCCGCC
Organism: Microbacterium protaetiae; assembly: GCF_004135285.1. Classification (NCBI taxonomy): domain Bacteria; kingdom Bacillati; phylum Actinomycetota; class Actinomycetes; order Micrococcales; family Microbacteriaceae; genus Microbacterium; species Microbacterium protaetiae. The sequence continues at coordinate 1,670,052 of NZ_CP035494.1, read as the reverse complement.
ACTGCATGCGGCGAGGCTCAAGGCTGCGACCGCAGTGGTCGCCAACAGCGTGATTCGGGTCTTGGTCCGCATGGGATTCTCCTTTGATCGCAGTTCTGGACTTCGGGGGCGCAACGCTCCGTCTCGCGGACGGAACTCCCCCGGTGAAATCGCCCCGGGTGCGCGGTGCACTCACCGTTCGCTGTGTGGGGTCGCGCTCGGTCGTCGACTCCGGCGACCTCGCCCTACTCATTCATCCATCGGGACAAACGGATTGGCAACCAGTTGCCATAGGTTGCCCTTGTCTTGAGGTTGTATCCTGCGCGGCACGCCCGCATCATTCCCCCCGCCAGCCGCAGCGTGACAGGTTCACAGGATCATTCGGCGAGAGCCTCGACGCGCGCCGTCGACTCACGTATGACCAGACGCGCCGGCAGTAATGCGGTCTTCAGCGGCCCCCGTGAGACAGCACGCCCCGACGCGGGCCCGCCCAGATCATTCAGCAGGGTCTGAACGGCGACCTTGCCGAGTTGTCGCAACGGAGCCGCCACAGTCGTGAGCTGCGGCGTGCAGAAGTCGGCACCGAAGATGTTGTCGAATCCGACGACGGAGACGTCTTGGGGAACACGGATGCCGAGGCTCGAAAGCCCCCGGAGAAGACCTATCGCCAGCAGGTCGTTGTATGCGATGACGGCAGTCGGCGGCGTAGCTGCGAGCTCGCCCGCTGCGGAGAGACCTCCTGCCTGCGTGGGCGCGAACGGTCCGATTCGGCGTGCGCGCATTCCCAGTTCCTGCGTCGCCTCGCGCATCGCTCGCCATCGGATGCCGTTGGCCCATGAGGCGTCCGGGCCTGCGACGTATGTGATCGAGACATGTCCGAGATCGGCCAGATGTTCGACCGCACGACGCATGCCGAGCGCGTTGTCGGTTGCGACACTCGCGATGTCGCTCATGGCGCGATTCAGCACGACGGTTGGCCGCTGCTTGGCTGCGACACGGATCGAGGAGTCGGACATCCGGGACGTCGCCAGGACAATGCCCTCAACCATCGGAATCATGCGGTCGAGGGCGCGTCGTTCGGCCTCGATCGACTCCTGCACGTCGGCGACGAGCAGCGTGTATCCGGCCTCAGTCGCAGTCTCTTCGGCGCCACGCAGGATTTCGAAGAAGAAGGGATTCGTGACATCGGCGATGACGATCGCGATGAGCGACGTGCGTCCCGTCGGCAGTGCACGGGCAAGTGGATTCGTGCGGTACCCCATCTCAGCTGCCACCTGACGGATACGCTCGGCGGTTTCGGCGTTGACCCGGCCTGGACGGGCGAATGCACGCGACACCGTCGAAGGCGCGACACCGCACGCAGCGGCGACGTCGTAAATCGTCGGTCTCGAGTTCTCCGTCTTCTTTGCGCGGGATCGGTCGACCATGTGGCGAATGCTATGTGACCCCATCGGCGATGGCAACCAATGGCCACTCCCGTTGGCGTGTGTGCCAGCATCAACGGCAACTGACGGCAACAATTGTGCGACTGTGTCCCGCGGCGTGCAATTGTCGATGCAACACGTCGGCGCGATCGCCGGTGGAACGGAGTGAGAACGCGTGGACGACGAAGACACCAGTGGGGTGGAAACCGCAGAGGGCGAATTGCTCCGGCTCGGTCTGGGCGCCGTGCGCGTGTGCCCGCATGGCGACGCGGCGCTGCTTGCGGTTCCGCTCGAGCAGTTGCCGCTCCTCGCGGATGAGCCACTGCGCGGCGCCGTGGTCCGTGCCGTACGCAGAGCAGGCTTCGCGCATGTCGGGCTCGATCTCGAGGCACGCTGACGCGCACGCCGCCCTACTTGGGCGTCCGAGTGGTCCGCGGCCACATATGGCAACCGGTTGACGTCCGCTTTCACCGCCTCTCAAGATTGAACCGTGTCAATGAAGCTCGAACTCGATCCCGACCGGCTCTTCCCAGCGGACCCGCAGACGCGGGAGACTGCGCGCGCTCTCTACGCTGCTGTCGCAGACCTCCCGATCATCTCTCCCCACGGGCATATCGACCCTCGTCTCCTGCTGGACGATGAACCGTTCCCCGATCCGGCCGAGCTGTTCATCCGGCGTGATCACTACGTCACGAGACTGCTTCACGCCGACGGCGTCGATCTCGCCGACCTCGGGGCGGGAACATCGGCCGGAGACGACCCCCGCGCTATCTGGCGGCGGTTCGCCGAGCGCTGGCATCTGTTCGCCGGCACCGCTTCGGGGTATTGGCTCACCCACGCGTTCGCGACACTGTTCGATATTGACGTCGAGCCCGACTCGGCGACCGCCGATGTCCTCTACGACACGATCACCATGCATCTGGCCCGCGACGACTACCGGCCGCGAGCGCTGTTTCATCACTTCGGCATCGAGGTGCTCGCCACCACAGACGATCCCCTCGACGACCTCGCGGCCCACACCGCTCTCGCCGCAGATCCGGCATTCCCCAGTCGTGTGCTGCCCACCTTCCGCCCCGATGCATATCTGGACCCAGAGGTCCCCGGATTCGCGGAGCGCGTCGAGCGGCTGGCTGCTATGGAGGGCACGACTCCTGGAGACTTCGCCGGCTATCTGGAGGCGCTCGAATCACGCCGTGCGTACTTCATCGCGCACGGCGCGGTATCAGCCGATCACGGTGTGCGCGAACCGTATACCGTCGAGCTCGACGAAGCCGAAGCATCCGCCCTTTTCACGCGTGCCCTCAGCGGTGACATGGATGCCGGAGCGGCGCGTGCCTTCCGCGGCAACATGCTGCTGCGCATGGCTGAAATGAGCAGCCGCGACGGCCTTGTGATGACGATTCACCCAGGGGTGTACCGCAACCATTCAGGCACGACGTTCGACCGCTTCGGGGCGGACACCGGCCACGACATCCCCCTCACGACGACCTACGCCGAGAACCTCCGCCCGATGCTGGAAAGGGTCGGACTCGCGCCCGATCTGCACATCGTGCTGTTCACCGTTGACGAGACCAGCTTCTCCCGCGAGATCGCGCCGCTTGCCGGCTTCTATCCGAGCCTGTTCATCGGAGCACCCTGGTGGTTCCTCGACGCGCCCGATGCAGTGCAACGATTCCGCTCTGCGGTCACCGAGACCGCCGGCTTCTATCGTGGCGCGGGCTTCATCGACGACACCCGCGCTTTCCTCTCGATCCCCGCACGACACGACATGGCACGCCGCCTCGACGCGGCTTTCCTCGCGCGGCTCGTCCGTGAGGGCCGGGTTTCGATCGCGCGGGCCGAGCGGATCGCCACAGACCTCGTCGACAGCCTGCCTCGAAAAGTCTTCAAGCTGTGAGGGATCTGACCCGGCAAAACCTCGCTGCCGCGGGCATTTCCTCGCGCCCCGCGCCGGTGCGCATCGTGCATCTGGGCCTGGGCGCCTTTCACCGCGCCCACCAAGCGTGGTATACCCAGCGAGCGAGAGACGGGTGGGGCATTGCCGCTTTCACCGGACGCTCGCCACACGCCGCTGAGACGCTGGCCGCACAGAACGGGCTCTATGCGCTCGTCACGCGCAACGCCGACGACGATGCTGTGGAGATCGTGACGAGCATCAGCGAAGCGCATGACGGCGCAGACCTCGCCCACCTGCGCGAACTTCTTTCACGCCCGCAGGTCGGCGTGGTGACGTTGACCATCACCGAAGCCGGCTACCGAGTAGACGGTCAGGGCGCGCTCGATCTCAGCGACCCCGACGTGCAGGCGGACATCCGGGCGTTGCGGACGGGACCGCCGTCCGCCCGCGACACAGCGCCTCGCACACCACTCGGCCGCCTGCTGTCCGGTTTGCAGGCACGTCGCACCGCCGATGGCGGGCCGTTGGCGGTCGTGTCCTGCGACAACATTCCCGCCAACGGCACCATCTCCCGCCGAGCGCTGACGGCGCTGGCCGGTGAGGTCGACGCCGGGCTCTGTGCGTGGGTCTCGGCCAATGTCGCGTTCGTCAGCACCAGTGTCGATCGGATCACACCGGCCCACACTGGTGAAGTTCCCGTCGTCATCGAGGCCGGATGGCACGATGAGGGCACGGTTGTCACCGAGCCCTTCGCGGATTGGGTCCTCGAAGGCGATTTCCCCGCGGGCAGGCCGGCATGGGAGAACGCCGGCGCACGCTTCGTAGACGATATCTGCCCATGGGAGGACCGCAAGCTGTGGCTACTCAACGGCGCTCACACAATCCTCGCGGTCGCCGGTCCTGCCCGCGACAAAGCCACGGTCTCTGACGCTTTCGCCGACCCCGCATGCCGTGACCTGGTAGAGGCCTTCTGGGCCGAAGCAGTCAGGTGCCTCCCCGACTCCGTCGAGCACATCGACTATCGCCGGCAACTCGCAGAGCGGTTCGCCAACGCCCGTATTGTGCATCGCCTCGACCAGATCGCCGCTGAGACCACGACAAAGGTCCGCTACCGAATTGTGCCGATCGCGACCCGATTGCGCCGGCAGGGCGACGACGCTGCAGCTTGTGCCGCTGCCCTGACGACATGGATCAGAGCCGTACGCGTCGGCATTGCCGCTCCCGACCGGGAGAGTGCGGCCGTGCGCGCTGCGGTATCCGCCGCTGATCCGGTCTCCGCGCTGCTCAGCTTGGTCGGTGCCGACATCGATCAGGATTTCATCTCCCGGGTACGCAGCCGCCTGTCCGCCACCGACTGAGGCGACAGGCCAGGGTGCACCACGACGCAACAACTGGCAACCGATTGCCGTTCCGTGTACGGGCTGGTGTACTGGTTTTCAGCGTCGTGGTAGACGCGCGCACTCACGGAGGAACCATGCGGATCGACAAGGCAGAAGTCATCGTCACGAGCCCCGACCGGAATTTCGTGACCCTCAAGCTCACAACAGACGACGGGCTGACCGGTCTCGGCGACGCCACATTGAACGGCCGCGAGCTGGCGGTGGTGGCCTACCTCACCGAACACGTTGTGCCGTTGCTGATCGGTTGTGATGCCCATCGCATCGAGGACACCTGGCAGTTTCTATACCGATCCGCGTACTGGCGGCGCGGACCGGTGACAATGGCGGCGATTGCCGCCGTCGACATGGCACTGTGGGACGTCAAGGGCAAGGCTGCCGGTATGCCCGTATACCAGCTGCTCGGCGGCGCCAGCAGACACGGGCTGCTCGCGTATGGACACGCGTCGGGCAAGGAAATCTCCGAACTCTTCGATTCGGTGCACGAGCACCTTGAGAAGGGATATCGCGCCATCCGAGTGCAGACCGGCGTTCCAGGACTCAAGGCCATTTACGGCATCGCGTCGCAGGCCGCCGCTGCGGGCGGTGGGGAGGCGCGGTACGACCATGAGCCAGCCCGCCGCGGTGCCAAGCCTGTGGAAGAGGATTGGGATACTCGCTCCTACCTGCGGCACATTCCGACGGTGTTCGAAGCTGTTCGCAACGAGTTCGGTCCCGAGCTGCCGCTGCTGCACGACGGCCACCATCGAATGACGCCGATCCAGGCTGCCACGCTTGGCAAGTCGCTCGAACCGTATGACCTGTTCTGGCTGGAGGACTGCACCCCGGCCGAGAACCAGGAGGCGCTGCGCCTGGTGCGCCAGCACACCACCACCCCGCTGGCGATCGGCGAGATCTTCAACACCGTGTGGGACTTCAAAGACATCATTCGCGAACAGCTCATCGACTATGTCCGCGGCGCCGTCACGCACATGGGCGGCATCTCCCCGTTGAAGAAGACTCTCGACTATGCCGCTATGTACCAGATCAAGTCGGGTATGCATGGGCCGACGGATATCTCACCAGTGGGAATGGCCGCTGCGATGCATCTGGGCCTGGCCATCCATAACTTCGGCATCCAGGAGTACATGCAGCACGGAGCGAAGACAGACCAGGTCTTCGAGCAGTCCTTTACGTGGCAGAACGGGATGCTGCATCCCGGCGACAAGCCCGGCCTCGGTGTCGAACTCAACGTGGACGAGGCCGGCAAGTACCCTTACGAGCAGGCATACCTGCCCTACAACCGACTCGCCGATGGGACAGTGCATGACTGGTGACGCGTTGCCCCCCATCGTGGTGATGGGTGTCTCCGCATCGGGCAAGACCAGCGTCGCGTCGGCGTTGGCCATGCGTCTCGGCGTGCAATGGCGCGACGCTGACGACCTGCATCCTCCGGAGAACGTCGCCAAGATGGCATCCGGCATCCCCCTGAGCGACGACGACCGGTGGCCGTGGCTCGACGAAGTGGGCAGGGAGCTCGCTGCCGGCGCCGCATCCGGCGGCTGTATTTTCGCGTGCTCAGCATTGCGACGCGTCTATCGTGACCGGCTGCGCTTGCGAGCGCGGGGGGTGCTCTTCATCCACCTGACCGGAGACCCTGAGCTTCTCGCCGAACGCGCCGCCGCACGTGAAGACCACTACATGCCTGCGTCGCTGCTCCCGTCACAGCTCGCCGCGCTCGAGCCGCTCGATGCCGACGAGAACGGAGTCGTCCTCGATGTCGCGGCATCCGTCGATCAGATCACTGATGCCGCCGTCATTTGGCTGATGTCGACGCTCAACGTGACGATCCCCTCCGACTCCGCATGATTGACGGGGACGGTTCGCGTCTTCTCAGCAGGCCCCGTGGTTCTGAGGCTCTGGCGGCGAAGTAGTCGGCACCCTGCGCAGGCCGGCCGAACGTGAGGCGAGCATCATCCCGATGCCGAGGACCAGGGCGCCTGTTCCGATCAGCAACCCGAGGGTCATATCCGGCGGTCCGGTCACCGGGAGTGAAGTGACCGGCGGTGCTGGGTGCTGTGCGGCAGGGAGCGCGGGGATCTCTACGGTGACCGTCACCGTACCGTCGTCACCGCTCATCGGCGCCGGCACGACACCGGTGAACAGTATCGCGATGGCGAGCGCGATCAAGACTCGGTACCCGGCGCGACCGACGCCGATGAGCGTCCCTCTGCTCGAGCCTGGTCGATTCTGCGTTCCACCTCTGCCATCTGTCGACGACGACTGCGGCGCCACACCACCATCAGCAGTGCTGCGAACAGGAGCACAGCCAATTGCGACCATGGCATCGCGGCAATGGCGACGGTGCTCACCGAGGAGGGAGTCGCGTCGATCGGTGCGGCATCGCTGACTGATGACGTGGACGTCGCAAGTCGGATGGTCGAGACGAAGAACGGCCATTGCGACGGCACGGTGACCGATGATGTGCGATGTTCGCCCGGTGCGATCTCTGCGATCGGGTCGGCAACCACCGTACGGGGCAGAATTCCGAGGGGTCCCGCTACCGTCACCTCCGGTGCCGCACCGAGCCTGACGTTGCCTGTGTTCTGGATGTCGTACCGCACGTGGATCTCACCGGGGAGAAACGGATTGATCGATCCAACGAAGACGGCTGACACGTCCGTCTCGATCTGCGGCACGAGCTCACCCATCACGCGCGTCATCACTCGGAATCCAACCCGGGACTCGACTCCGACCTCGCCCGAGTCAGCGTCTGAGAGAATGCCGGCCGCGACACCGGCGAGATGATCACCGGGCGTCGCATTCTGAGGCACATCGATGGTGAAAGGCACCACCGCTTCACCTCCATGCGCGACACGAACCGACGGCTGAACGTCGATCCACGTGCCGGCGTCGACCGACTGCCGGTCCATCGGAAGCATGTTGAATCGACCGGTACCCGTGAAATAGCCGTCAGCCGCGGACAGCCGGAACGTCACATCGCGGGAGCTGTGATTCGTCACGACAAGATAGTCCGTCGTCTTCTCCCCGGGATCGAGGGTGAGCTCTGCCCACGCTCGACCGTCGGCGCCGGTCTCGCCGGCCGGTTGCACCGACCAGGTCACGGTATCCGAGTCGTCGTCTGACTGCGCCGCCCACGCGCTCGTGGGAAGCACCAACCCCGCCACTACCAGCGCGGTGATCGCTGCCGCGAGCACCTTGGCCCGACGTCGACCGCCCTGCCCATTTCTCAGCATCGCACCCTCATCTCGTGACTCCTTCGCGGGCCGGCACACTTGGCCGGCCCGCGAAGGAGTCGAAGTCAACTCGTCGCCGCGAAGATCACTCGAACAGCGACAGGGTCACCACGGACGCATATTCACCAGGCGTCGTGGAGGCGGCCACGCGCAAAAACAGGTCGGCGTTGGCCGTCCAAGACCCGCCCCCGTCGACTGCCGGCAGAGCGTCACCCAGATAGAGAAGCTCCTGATCGACCAGCCCCCGCTGGCCGTCGAGCACGGTTTCGACGTCGCCACCGACCGAGACGACTCCGTCACCCTCATCGTCGCCCCCGACGAAGTGGGGCGACCACCCGAAGTGGTCGGCCGAGATCGTCGCATCGTCCGAGGTGAAGTCGCTCACCGATCCGAGAACATACCAATTTGCGCCATCCGGAATCTCTTCGGCAGTGCGCGTATCGGTGACTGTCACGTTGGGCAGCACACCGGTGAACTGGCGCACCGCGTCGGTTGACCCCGACTCGGTCAGCGTGGTCTCGCCCGAGTCGACGGACAATGCGAGCACGCCGGGGGTTTCGACGGGGGCGACGTCAACGAAGACGTCGACGGAGTCCTGGTCGTCGGCGAGAGCGACGGCAGAGCCGGCGCAGACCAGCACGAGCGCGCCGAAGCTGACCGCGCCGATGCGAAGGAGGTTTCTCTTCATGAGACTGCCTTTCAAAGATGAATGTGTTGTCTGTCTTGCGGAGTCCGGGTGGGCGCGAGAGTGCCGCGCCCACCCGTCGCGACTAACCGGCCGCGGCGTAGTCCGCCGTCGATGTGTATGTCACGAGCTCACCGTCGACCGTTCCCGACACTGTCGCCGTCACGGTCCCTGACGGGATGGATGCCGATGTCGAGTTGATCGACACGCTCGCCTTCTTGCCGGGCTGCACAGCGGTGAACTTCTTGTCGCCGTACGGCGTGGACAGAACGACATCGAGCGGAATCTCACCGTTGTTGATAACCGTTGCTGTCACGTACGCCTTGCCGGCGAGAGTGCGGGTCGATGCCTCGGTCGCGATGTCGAACGGAGGACCACTGATGGTGAAACTGTCCTCGAGCGTGATGTTGTTTGACGCATTGCCGATGAGAACGGAGTATTCGCCCTCGACGATCTTCCAGCCGTCAGCATCCTCGTCCCACACCGACAGGGGGTGGTTGGATGCTGCGGGGTCGATCGTGACCGACACCCGCTTGCTCTCGCCGGGATTCAGCGTCACCTTATCAAAGCCGACCAGACGCTTGGGAGGCTGGTTCGCCTCGTCAGGCAGCCCGAGATAGACCTGTCCGACCTCAGCGCCACGCACCTCGCCCGTGTTCTTGACTGAGAACGACACCTCGACCGGCGCCGTGCCGTCGTTCGAACCCGGCGTCACCGTCACGTTCGAAAGCGCGAAGCTGGTGTACGACAGGCCGTATCCGAAGGCGAATGTGGGTGCGACATCGTTGGCGTCATACCAGCGATACCCCATCTCGAGGCCCTCGCTGTAGGTCGCGGTTAAGGGCAGCGGCCCTGAACCATCGGGGTCGATGCCGGGCCACTGCTCGACGGTTGCCGTGGCGCCCTCGCGCTCCTGCGTCGGGAACGTGATCGGAAGCTTGCCCGAAGGATTCTCGAGGCCGACCAGCAGGTTGCCCACGATGTTGCCGTCCTCCTGCGCCGGATACCATGCCTCCAGCACTGCGGGAACCTCGTCCAGCCAAGGAAGCAGCACGGGTCCACCGTTCTTGAGCACGACGACTGTGTTCGCGTTCGCTGCCGCGACGGCGGAGACGAGCGCATCCTGATCCACCCCATCGGTGTGCGGCAGTGCGAGATCGGAACGGTCCACTCCCTCGCGCGAGATGTCGCCGACCATGACGATCGCGACATCCGAGCGCGCGGCCAGCGCAGCGGCGGCTTCGATGTCGGAGGCATCGTTGTAGGTAACCTCGGCCAGCGAACCGACGGAGTCCAGCGCGTTGTTCAATCCCTCTTCGGGAGTGACCGTGTACGGCGCGGTGACGACGATCTCGTTCGATGGGCCCTGCGAGTTGAACTTTGCCTACCCTGCGAACGTCGGAGTACCGATGAGCGCGACCGAACTCAGACCGGAGTCGAGGGGAAGGGTGTGGCCGTCGTTCTTGAGTAGAACACTTCCCTGCTCGCCGATGGACCGAATCTTCTTGCCGTTGGCGTCATAGTCGATCGGGGTGAGCGAATTGATCGGGTCGTCGAATTGACCGAGCTCGAACATGACGGTGTATCGGCGGTCCAATGCCTGATCGATGTCTGCGACCTCAATGGTGCCGGCGTCGAGTGCTGCGGTAAGAAGTTGCGGCGTGAACCATCTCGGGCTCGCGAACTCCAAATCGAGCCCGGCGGTGAGTGCCGGCGCGGTGCTGTGCGTCGCGCCACGGTCTGACATGACGTATCCCTCGAAGCCGAGGTCGTCGCGCAGCCAGTCCGTGAGCAACTCTTCGCTCTCACACGCATAGACGCCGTTCAGATGGGGGTACGAGCACATCACCGAGGCCAGATTGGCCTCTTGGATCGTCATCTCGAACGGCAGAAGGTACAGCTCGTGCATGGTCTCGTCGTCGACGATGGTGTCCATCGTGTTCCGCCCGGTCTCCTGCTCGTTGGCCGCAAAGTGCTTCGCGACCGACTGCACACCCCAACTCTGCACGGCGTTGACCTGCGCAGTGGCCATGACACCGGCGAGATAGGGGTCCTCGCCGAAGTACTCGAAGTTTCGACCCGCATTGGCGACACGGCCGAGATTGATTCCCGGCGTCAGCAGCACGTTGTGAGCGCTTGCCCGTGTCTCTTCGCCGATGATGTCACCCCACGCTGTGGAGACATTCGGGTCAAACGACGAGGCGACGGTGAGCGCGCTTGTCAAGCCCGTCGACGTCGGCGCGACGGCGCAGTCACCGCCGCCGAACGGGCCGTTTGTCATCCGCAAGGTCGGGATCTGCAGCTCGGGGATTCCTTCGACATGACGGCCACCGCTGGAGAAATCGCAACCAGGGATGTTCGTGTTGGCAACCGGCTTCATCGCGATCTGCTGGAACTTCTGATCAAGACTCATCGCATCGATGAGCAGGTCCGCACGCGCATCAGCGGAAAGGGTCGTGTCCATCCATGGCAGCTCATCGTCCGCGGTGGCGGCAGTAGGCGCTATCAGCCCGACGGCGAGCATGGCCCCCATACCGACGTACATAGATCGACGAATGCCCTTGGGAATGCGTTGTCTCATATCCAACTTCTCCTTCGAACGGTGAATACGCAGGCAGTGCCCCGAACGGCCGCCTCGTGCTCCTATTGATTCGGCAGCGCGACACCACGGTCAAGGCGTTGCCGGTTGTTGCTGCGCCGGCGAACTCGAGCGCCGTTATGTGTGTCATGCCGCCGCTTACGCGGAACTCCAACGCCAATACGGCGCGCGGCGGGACAATCCCGCCATATCCCGCGAGGGCGCTCTGCCGCAGTCTCCGTGAGACGAGACAACCGAAGGCAACCTGACTGAGCCGCGCGTGGGCAAAGATGCGGCAGCAGCGAGCGCCCCTCAGCCCTGCGCGGCGATCACCTCGAGCACGCCCTCGCCGTAGGCCTCGCGCTTCTTCGCGCCGATGCCGGTGATGCCGTCGAGCTCATCGATCGACGCGGGCCGGTGCTCGGCGAGCGCGCGCAGCGTCGCGTCGTTGAAGACCACGTAGGCCGGCACCCCCTGCTCGCGCGCGACACCGCCGCGCCAGGTGCGCAGCGCTTCGAAGAGGTCTTGGTCGCCCGGGGCCACGGCCTCCGACGCCTTGCGCGCCTGCCCGCTCGACCGCGACCCGCCGCGCCCGAGCACATCGCGCCGCAACGGCACATCGGTATCGCCGCGCAGCACACCGCCCGCGGCCTCGCCGAGGGCGAGAGTGCCATACTCCCCCGTCGCCACGAGGATGCCGCGCGCGAGCAGCTGCCGCACGACGCTGCGCCAGTCCTGGTCGCTCAGGTCGGCGCCGATGCCGTAGGTGGCGAGCTTGTCGTGGCCGAATCGCACGATGCGTTCGGTCGAGGCCCCGCGCAGGATGTCGATGAGGTGCCCGGCCCCATACGCCTGCCCGCGCTCGCGCTGCAGGCGCACGATGGTCGACAGCAGCTTCTGCGCCGGCACGAGTCCGTCCCAGGTCTCGGGCGCCTGCAGGCACGTGTCGCAGTTGCCGCACGGCTCGGATGCCTGTCCGAAATATCCGAGCAGGTTCTGGCGGCGGCATCCCACCGTCTCACACAGGGCGAGCATGGCGTCGAGGTGCTGACCCAGCCGGGTTTTGAACGTGCGGTCACCCTCGGAAGCGTCGATGAGGCGGCGCTGCTGGACGACATCGCCCAGGCCGTAGGCCATCCACGCGACGCTCGGCTCGCCGTCGCGGCCGGCGCGGCCGGTCTCTTGGTAGTAGCCCTCGACCGACTTGGGCAGGTCGATGTGTGCCACGAAGCGCACATCGGGCTTGTCGATGCCCATGCCGAACGCGATCGTGGCGACCATGACGACGCCGTCGTCGCGCAGGAACCGCGACTGGTGCCGCGCCCGGACCGCGGCATCCAGCCCCGCGTGGTACGCGAGTGCGTCGATGCCCTGTCCGCGCAGATACTCCGCCGTCGCGTCGACGCTCTTGCGGCTCAGGGCATAGACGATGCCGGCCGACCCCTCGGGCATCGTGCGGATGAACTGCACCAGCTGCCGGCGTGCGTCGACCTTCGGCTCGATGCGGTACTGGATGTTGGGCCGGTCGAAACTGGCCACGAAATGCTTGGCCTCGGGCAGGTGCAGGCGCTCGGTCAGCTCACGATGCGTCTCGCGGGTCGCCGTCGCCGTCAGCGCCATGCGCGGCACGCCGGGGAATCGCTCACCCAGGTCGCCGAGGGCGAGATAGTCGGGGCGGAAATCGTGGCCCCACTGCGACACACAGTGCGCCTCGTCGATCGCTATCACGCTGAGCCGCCCGCGCTGCAGCAGCGCCGTCGTCTGGGACAGGTTCAGTCGTTCGGGCGCGACGTAGAGCAGGTCGAGCTCACCGGAGAGGTAGGCACGCTCGACGTCGGCGCGCTCGGGCGAGGTCTGCGTCGAGTTCAGGAAGGCGGCCCGCACGCCGTTCGCGATGAGGGCCTCGACCTGGTCGTGCATGAGCGCGATGAGGGGACTCACGACGAGGCCGGTGCCTTCGCGCACGAGCGCGGGCACCTGGTAGGTGACCGACTTGCCGCCGCCGGTGGGCATGAGCACGACGGCGTCGCCGCCGCCTACGACCTGCTCGACGATCGCCGCCTGCTCGCCGCGGAACGCGTCGTACCCGTACACCTCGTGCAGCACCGTGAGCGGGTCGGCGCCTGCTCCCGGGCGGCCGGAAGATTCGGTCCTTAAGCGAGCGAAGCGAGACGAAACGCCCTCGGGCGCGTCGTCAGGCTGCGCCATCCACTCGTCGTCCTCCGGCGGTGCCCACTCATCGGGCGGCACGTCGTCGGGCACCCACGTCGCGTCTGCGTAGGGATCACCGGCGGGAGTACTCACTCGTCCAGGCTAGCCGCGACCGACGACACGACCGCTCTGCTGCCCACAGGCCGCAGATCCGACTCTCGGCGGTGGCACGATCGGAACATGCCGGACGACTTCCTCATGCGCATCCACAGCCCCGAGTTCACAGCGATGTCGGAGCGGGTCCTGGAGGTCACCGCGCTCGCCTCGCGCTTGAACGTCATGCCGTTCGACGACGAGGTGGGAAAGGCCCGGCTGTTCGCGCAGATCCTCGGCCGAGCGCTGCCGGGAGTGACGATCGGGCGGGATTCGGTTATCGCCGCCGGTGCGATCGTCGCCGAGGACGTTCCGGCGCGCACGCTGGTCGCCGGCACCAAGGCCGGCATCCGCCGCACCTGGTGAGTGTCAGGACCTGCTCCTAGACTCGCCGGCATGCTCATCTTCGATCACCTCGGGCTCTCCGTCGCCGACATCGATCGTGCACGCGAGCAGTTCGATCCCGTGATGCGGGCGCTCGGCTTCGACCGACACGACCGCGAGAACGACACGAGCTGGCAGCGCGACGGCGAGCCCGAGTTCATCCTGCTGCCCGCCCGCGAGCCCGACAGCGGCCCGCACGTGCACGGCCGCGTCGGCTGGCAGCATCTGGCCTTCGAGGTCGGCTCCCGCGCCGAGGTCGACCGGCTGCACGACATCGCGACCGGTGCCGGGTGGACAGTGGTGCGCGATCCGAAGCTGTACCCGCGATTCACCGACCGCTACTACGCGTCCTTCGTCGAAGACGACAACGGCATCCGCATCGAGTTCATGAACAACCCGCCGCGCTCAGACCAGTAGCCGGCGCTCGAGCCGCAGTCCGCGATACCGCGACCGGTGGATCACCTCACGGACCGGCAGCACCTGGGCCGGCGACATCCACCCCTGCGACGCCTTGTTAAGCGCCCACCCGTCACCGAGAGTCACGGCGGCATGCGCTGGCGTGCCGTCGGTCGTCCGCCAGATCAGCACGGTGCCCGGCTGATCGTCCCGACCTCCGGGGCGAGTGGATGCCGCGGCCCACGCGTCGAACGGTTCGATCTGCATCCACTCCCCGGCCGCGCCGGTGACACCGGCGGCCTCCATCACCGTGCCGAAGCAGTTCGGCCCGCTGCCGGCCGGAAACGTGCCCGCCAGCTCACGTGCGCCGGGTATCGGCCATGACCGCACCTCGGTGTGGCGACTGGGAGTCCGGCCACGCTCGACGTACCGAATCGTCCGCCCGGTGTCGGCCGCGGCATCCCGCGTCGGCCAACGATGCACACGCGCGCGACGGACCCCTGCCGGCAACGTCCGCGCCTGTCTGCGGTCGAAGAGAACGATCGCGTCGTCGCGCGTGACGCCGTAGAGCTCGAACGCGTCAGCGACCTCGAGGGAGAGCTCCGCGCGCTGATCGACGAGCCCGCGTTCTCGGGCCACCGAAGCCGGCACGACGAACGGCTGCTGCTCGGGCATGAGCCACGAACGCCACCGGGCCACGAGAGCACCGTCGACGTCGATGCCGAGCACTTTCACCACGGCGTGAGCCTATCGAGCCCGCACCCGCGCCGAGACCGGGGAACCGCGCCGAGACCGGGGAATCGCGCCGAGACCGGGGATTCGCGCCGAGACAGAGGGCATAGCCCCTTGTCTCGACGGAGATCCCTTGTTTCGGCGAGCCGGGCGTCGTCATCGCCCCGGGGCTCAGCTGAGCCTGCAGGATCGGGTGGCCGGGCGGTCTCGGGTGACAATGCGGGATGCCGCGGCGCGATACGAGATGCCGCGGCCCGATGCCCGTCGCGTCATCCGGGGGCACGTTCCGGTGGGCCGCCTGGACTTCCCTGCGCGCACTCACCATCTGAACCGCCAGGCGAATCAGATGGTGAGTGGCGACGCGGCACCGCACCATCATGCCGTGCAGCGACGAGTCATCCGTGGGAGCGGCCGTGCCACATCGGTACGCACGATGCCGGGCCGACGTCGTGCCTGTGGATAACTGCGCGGCGGTGTCCGAGCCGCGCACTACCGTTCTCAGCACGTGCCCTCGACACATCCCTATGAGAGGAACGGCTCCATGTCCACCATCCCCACTCCCGCCGAGCGCGCCTGGCTCGATCAAGACGACGCGCACGTCGCCGACACTATCCGGCGCCACGGCGTCTGTCTGCAACTGATCGGCATCGGCGCTTGTGCCGTTCCCGGCTGTCCGTGCACGACAGAGTCCAAGATGCCGTTCGGCTATACGATCGGGCTGTTCGGCATCGCGCATCCGGAACTGGTCGTCGTCGGCCTCGGGATGCCCACCGTCTCGTCCGTGCTCAATTCCGCCGCGCGGCTCGTGCTCGACGGAGCTCGCCTCACCCCGGGCGAGACTCTCGAGCTTCCCTGCTGGGACCGGCAGATCGTCATCGAGCAAGTGCCGAACCCCGGCTACATCGCCTTCGGCGCGAACCGCCACTATCAGCGCCCTGCAGAGGCGTCGGTGCCCCTGCTGCAGTTGACCTACACCGATCCGCGCGGCCGTTACCCGTGGGACCGCCTGTATGCCGGGGCCCGCCGCCGTCAGCCGCGGCCGGGCGAGTGGGATGCCCGCTGAGAGGCATCCGTGGCTACAGCCGCACGACCTCGACGACCCGCACGACGGCGGCTCCGGCATCCACCGATGCCTCCAGATCGACTGTGGCACGGATGCGCCAATCGTGGTCGCCGGCGGGATCGTCGATCGTCTGCTCGACCCGCCACTCGGTCGCACTCTCGTCGATCGCGCACAGCCGCGGCGAGCGCGCGGATCCGCCCGTCAGAATCTCGTCGTTCTCGGCGAAATACGCGTCGAGCACGCCGGGCCACCCGGCATCCGGGTCCAAGGCCACGAGCTCGTCATCACGCTGCAGCGCGGCCAGTTGCACCCGCCGGAACAGCTCGTTGCGCACGAGCACCGTGAACGCGCGATGGTTGGCCACAACCGAGGGCGGCGCGGGCGGCACCACGGGCTCGTCGGAGGCCGCGAGCGGGTGCACGAGCTGCTCCCACTCATCGACCAGGCTCGAGTCGACCTGCCGCACGAGCTCGCCGAGCCACTCGATGACGTCGAGCAGCTCCGAGGTGCGGGCCTCGAGCGGCACGGTCTGCCGGATCGCTCGGTAGGCATCAGAGAGGTACCGCAGCACGAGGCCCTCGCTGCGGGCCAACTGGTAGAACGAGACGAACTCAGAGAATGACATGGCCCGCTCGAACATGTCGCGCACCACCGACTTGGGCGACAGCTCGAAGTCGCGCACCCACGGTTGGCTCGACGCGAACACCTCGAACGACTGACGCAGCAGCTCGTCCAGCGGCTTCGGGTAGCTGACCTCTTCGAGCGCGTCCATACGCGCCTCGTACTCGAGACCGTCGGCCTTCATGGCAGCAACGGCCTCGCCGCGTGCCTTATGCTCCTGCTGCGCCAGGATCGCCCGCGGGTCATCCAGCGTCGCCTCGATGACGCTCACCACATCGAGCGCGTAGTGGCCGCTGCCCGCAGCATCCACCCCATCGTCGGGATCGAGCAGCTCGATGGCGGCCAGCGCGAACGGCGACAATGGCTGGTTCAGGGCGAAGTTCGGCTGCAGATCGACGGTGAGGTGGATGCTGCCGCCTGAGACCTCGACGATTCCCGCGTCGCGCAGCGTGCGGAAGATCGCCAGCGCCCGGCGCGCGAGCGCGAACTGCTGCGCGCGCGTCTGATGATTGTTGAACACGAGCGATCTCACGTTCGCGAACGCATCGCCGCCGCGCGCGATGATGTTTATCAGCATGGCCGCCGACAACTGCAGCTGCGGCACGAGCGCCTCGGGCGCGGCATCCACCAGTCGTTCGAACGATCCCTTGCCCCAGTTCACCGCCCCGGTCGGCGCCTTCTTACGCACGATCTTCTTGCGCTTGGCGGGGTTGTCGGCGGCCTTCGCGAGTGCCGCGGCGTTCTCGATCTCCCACTCCGGCGCCATGACCACGACGTTTCCGTACGGGTCGTAGCCGGCGCGCCCGGCCCGGCCGGCGACCTGATGGAACTCGCGGGCGGTCAGCTGCCGCATCCGGGTGCCGTCGAACTTGGCGAGCTCGGTGACCACGACCGTGCGGATCGGCACGTTGATGCCCACGCCGAGGGTGTCGGTGCCGCAGATGACGCGCAGAAGTCCGCGCTGGGCGAGCGTTTCGACGAGCCGTCGGTACCGCGGCAGCATACCGGCGTGGTGGATGCCGATGCCCGCCCGGATCATGCGCGACAGCGTCTTGCCGAACCCGGTCGAGAAGCGAAAGTCGCCGAGGGCCTCGGCGATGGCGTCGCGCTGCTCGCGCGTGGCGATCTTCATGCTCGACAGCGCCTGCGCACGCTCGACGGCGGCCGCCTGCGAGAAGTGCACGATATAGACCGGCACCTCGCCGTCTTTCAGCAGCAGCTCGAGCACTTCGTGCACGGGGCGGATCTCGTACGAGAAGTGCAGCGGCACCGGGCGCTCGACGCCCGTGACCTGTGCGACCGGTCGCCCGGTGCGGCGCTCAAGGTCTTCAGCGAGCGCCGTCACATCGCCGAGCGTCGCCGACATCAGCAGGAACTGTGCGCCAGGCATCAGCAGCAGGGGAACCTGCCACGCCCACCCGCGGTCAGGGTCGCCGTAGAAGTGGAACTCGTCCATCACGACCTGGTCGACCGGTGTGGTCGCGCCGTGCCGCAGCGCCATGTTCGCGAGGATCTCGGCCGTGCAGCACACAATCGGCGCGTCGGGGTTGACCGACGAATCGCCGGTGACCATGCCGACGTTCTCGGCGCCGAAGATCTCGACCAGCGCGAAGAACTTCTCGCTGACCAGCGCCTTGATCGGCGCGGTGTAGAAGGTGCGGCGACCGGATGCCGCGGCCGCCGCATGCGCGGCGATGGCCACGAGCGACTTGCCGGTTCCGGTCGGCGTTGACAGGATGACATGCGAGCCCGACACCAGCTCGATGACGGCCTCGTCCTGCGCCGGGTAGAGGGTGAGCCCACGCTCACCCGCCCAGGCGACGAACCCGTCGTAGACGGCGTCGGCATCGGCGCCGCGCACGCGGTCGAGTAACGAGGGGTTCACCCCTCGAGTCTGCCAGGCGGGCGCGGCTCGTCCGGCAGCTCCAGCTGATCGCGCGGCGGCCCGGGGGCTCGCAGCAGCCCAGGTGATCGCGCTAGGGCGTTCAGAACTCAGCCGATTTCGTCGCAGCGCACATTGCCGCCCGCATGATTCCGGGGGTGCGGATGCCGCGACCGCACGGATGGGCTGACTTTTGAACCGCCGCGCGCCGAGACCGACTGTCTCAGGGCCGCTCTCGGTCGCGGAGTACCCTGTAATCGCGACTGGCGTGGCCGGATTCACCGGCAGGGAGCGCAGCAAGACCGGCATCGCCCGCCTGGGTGCCCATCGAAACCTGATCGGGAGTACGCCCATGCGCTATGGAATGAATCCGCACCAGGCAGCCGAGGTGACCGGCGGCCCGGCCGTGCGAAACGGTGCGCCGTCGATGATCAACTACCTCGACGCCCTCAACGCCTACGCCCTGGTGCGCCAGGCCGATGCCCTCACGGGTCGGCCGGCTGCGGCATCCTTCAAGCACGTCTCGCCCGCCGGCGCGGCCGTTGCCGGCCCGGTCGACGACACGGCGCGCGAGACCTGGGGTCTTCAGGCGGCCGACGGTCTGCTCTCCGCATACGTGCGGGCACGGGATGCTGACCCCAAATCGTCGTTCGGAGACGTGATAGCCCTCTCCCGCGCGGTCGACGCAGCCACCGCCGAGTTCCTGCGCACGATGATCTGCGACGCCGTCATCGCGCCGGGCTTCGATGAGGGCACGCTCGAGGTGCTCTCAGCCAAGCGCGGCGGAGCCTTTCTCGTGTTCGAGGCCGACCCGGCAGCCGAGCCGCCGGCCCGTGAGCGCCGCGATGTGCTGGGCGCGACGCTGATTCAGGACCGGGATGCCGCGGACCTGGCCGCCGTCCTGCCCACAGGGCTCGACCAGCGCGTGCGCGAAGACGCCCTGGTCGGTATGGCAGCGGCTCGCTACACGCAGTCGAACTCGGTCGTCTTCGTCAAGGACGGCGCCGCGATCGGCATCGGCGCCGGCCAGCAGAACCGCGTCGACTGCGTGCGGCTGGCCGGCTCCAAGGCGCGCGTATGGTGGTTGCGCCGGCACCCGCTGGTGCGCGATCTGCCCGTGGTCGAAGGCATGAAGCGGCAGGACCGGCTGAACTGGCAGATCCGGTTCGCGGGGCACGAGATGACCCGTCTGCAGCTCGACGAGTTCGGCCGACTGTTCGGCGACGAGTCACGCGTGGCGTACGACGAACCGCTGTGGCGCGACACGTGGACGCGCGAGCTGACCGGGGTCACGATGGTCTCGGACGGCTTCCTGCCCTTCCGCGACAACGTCGACCATGCCGCTGAGTTCGGAGTCACCACGATCGTCGAGCCGGGCGGGTCGACCCGCGCCGACGAGGTCGAGGCCGCTGCCCGCGAGCTCGGCATCGACCGCGTGCAGACCGGGCTGCGGCTGTTCCACCACTGAGCCGCTCGCGGAACACTGCGCCCGCCCCGTACGTTGGGGGTGACGACGAGAGGAATCCGCACATGGCAGAAACGACCGTCGAGCGCGACGACGAGAACGACCGGTACACGCTGTCGGTGGACGGCGAATTGGCTGGCTTCACCGAAATCCATCCCGACGGCGATGGGCGGCTGCGCCTGCCGCACACGGTGATCATCCCGTCGTATCGCGGGCAGGGCCTAGCCGGCGCACTCGTTGCGGGTGCGCTCGCCGACATCTCCGCGCGCGGCGAGACCGTCGTTCCGCTGTGCCCGGTCGCGCAGAAGTACCTCCGCGAGAACGATGTCGACGGCCTCCAGGTGGACTGGCCCGATGCCTGAGCCACAGCTGACCGTCCGCCGCAACGACGAGCGCAGCCGCTACGAGATCGACGTCGACGGCGTGCTCGGTGGCTACGCCGATTTCGAGCAGGTCTCCCCGGGACTCGTGCGCTTTCCCGAGACGGTCATCGACCCGGCGTTCCGCGAGAAGGGCGTTGGCACCCTGCTCGTCGATGAGGCGTTGCGGGATGCCGCGGCCCGCGGTCAGACCGTCATTCCGCTGTGTCCCTTCGTGCGGCATTTCCTGCGTGAACACGAGGTGCCGGGCCTGAACGTGCAGTGGCCGCCCGCGGTAGGCGAGGCCTGACCGGCTCGCGGGCGGCCTGCCGCGGCATCCCGTTCCGTTCGCAGGATGATCTGTCCGGAACCTGCCAACACGCCGGGCGACACGCCCGGGATCACCAAACCATCCTGCGAACCGAACACCCCGCCCGAGGTGGGCGAGGGGCGCCACAGGCGCGCGCCGAATCGAGCCCTCGCGGGCGGCCTGCCGCGGCATCCCGTTCCGTTCGCAGGATGATCTGCCCGGAACCTGCCAACACGCCGGGCGACACGCCCGGGAACACCAAACCATCCTGCGAACCGAACACCCCGCCCGAGGTGGGCGAGGGGTGCCGCAGACGCGCGCCGAATCGAGCCCTCGCGGGCGGCCTGCCGCGGCATCCCGTTCCGTTCGCAGGATGATCTGTCCGGAACCTGCCAACACGCCGGGCGACACGCCCGGGATCACCAAACCATCCTGCGAACCGAACACGCCGCCCGCGGTGGGCGGGAGGGACGCCGCACCTGCACCGCGGCTCACGCCTCGCGGCGCAGCGCGTCGAGCTTGGCCTGCGCGATGCTGAGGGTGACCGGCACCGCTTGCATCGGGATGCCCAGCGCCACCGCGATCGTCGTGTCGGGGTGTCCGGAGCGGCGCAGCCGCAGTGCGACCGCCGATGCGTCGGGAAGCTCGGCGATCAGCGCCAAGTCCCCCGCTGTCTGTGCGAGCACGGGGCTCGACGATGCGGTGTCGGCGGATTCCCCCGCGCTCCGCGTGCCACTCGAGTCGCGTCGTCGGTCCCGGCCCGTCCCCTCCGCGGAGCCGCGAGGGTGGGCGCTGGCATCGAAGACCGACATCGCGTTCCTTCCGGTTCCGCCGGCGCGGCCCCAATTCCCCACTCGGAGACCGCCGCTGTGATCACTCACGGTAGACCGGCACGGCACCGGGTGCCTCAGTAGTCGACTACTGGTTTTTCTGTGCCTGGCGGCTCAGTGCCGCAGGGCTGCCGCCAGCTCCTCGCGACGCTGCACCCCGAGCTTGCCGAAGGCCTGGTACAAGTGCGACTCGACCGTGCGCACCGACACCACCAGGCGCTCGGCGATCGCCGCGTTGCTGAGCCCGTCGGCAGCGAGCATCGCGACATCGCGTTCACGTCGGCTGAGCTCTGCCCCGGCCCCGGCCCCGGTCCCGGCCCCGGCCACATTCGGCGCCCCGTGCGGTAAACCGCACTGCGCCGCCAGGCGCGTCGCCCGCGCGCGCTGCCGCCGGGCTGCGGCATCCCGCCCCTGCTCGGCCAGCAGTCGAGCGGCCTCACCGGCGGCATCCATCGCCTCGAGCCGCATGCCGCGCTCTTCGAATCGATCTCCCGCCCGGGCCACCACCCCCGCATCCACCGTCGCGCGGCCCACGACGACATCGGCCAGCAGCGCAACGAGGTCAGACTCGACGTCAGCGGCGAGCTCGGCCATCGCCGGTGCGAGGCGAGCGGCGTCGGCGCCCAGGCGCACCGCGGCGTGCAGCAACTGCGCGCGGTACACCCCGAACTCGGCCAGTTCCGGTCCCTCTGCGGCATCCATTGCGACGGTGGCGGCACCGCTGCGATCGCCGGTGGCCGCGCGCACGCGCACCTCGGCGAGGGCGAGGTCGTACCGCGACCGCGCCGGTACCGGGTCGCGGTGCAGGCGGCGACCTTCGGCGAGCGCCTCGATGGCCGCCTCCGTACGGCCGCCGAGGGCTTCGGCCTGCGCGAGGATGGTCAGTGCCCACGGCAGTGCGCCGTCGAGATCGGTGCGACGCAAGAGGTCGACGGCGTCGCGCATGCTCTCGGCGGCAAGCGCCAGCCGCCCCTGCAGCAGCTGCGCTTTGCCCGCCACAAGTGCCCCGAGCCCGACGGTCGTGTGCTCGTGCCCGGCCACGAGCATCCGATACATGTCCTCGGCGATGGCGGCGGCGCTGTCGGCGTGCCCCTCGAGCATCTGGCACATCAGCTCTTGCAGCCCCGCATAATCGCCCGCCCGCTGCGCTTCGGGAACCCCGGCATCGCGCAGACGATACAGCACCCGATGCGCGTCGCGCGCACTGCGGGTGAGCCCGCGCAGCGCTTCGGCTTCGCCGAGAGAGGATGCCGCGACCACTGCCGCATAGTCGGGCGGCGCGTGTTCGTCCAGCACCGAACGCGTGAGCGCGATGGCCTCGTCGAGTCGTCCGTCGTCGACGAGGATGTTGGCCCGCATCGATCTGGCCAGTCGGCAGTCGTCGGATGTCGCTGCCGGCGCCGATTCGGCGCGCACGAGCAGGCACTCCGCGTCGCCACTGCGGCCGAGGCCCTGGTGCACGGCGACGATGCTCGCGTCGAGCCATTCCCGTCGCAGTGCGGCCGAGCCGTGGGCGAGCACATCGCCTTCGGCGCGGGCCAGCTGGTCGGCGGCGTCGGCGAACCGCATCTGCCGGTTCCAGGCCCCGGCCAGGATGACCCGTGCCTCAGCGTCGGCACGCACGCCGCCATCGAGGGCGGCCTCGGCCAGTCCCGCCGCCCGGTCGACGTCGAATGCCGCGAGCGCCAGCCGCGCCGCCTGCAGCAGTTCATCGGCGGGCGGGGTCATTCCGGTCTGCAGGCGCCAGGTGGTGCGGCGCAGCAGGTCTTCTCCGGGAAAGAGCCGCTCGGCGGCGTCAACGACCGTCCGCAGCGCGGCACGGCTGGCCGCCCGCCCCTGCTCGGTCAGCAGCACGTCGCCGAACAGCGGATGCGCGAGCCGGCACGCGCCGTCGTCGAACCGGATGAGTCCCCATGCCTCCAGACGCGCCAAGGCGGCAGGGCCGGCGACGTCCTCGGCCAGCGACAGTGCGAGCGGCTCACCCACGGCCAGGCGCGTCAGCGCGATGCGATCGTCGGCCGACAGTCCGCCCAGGCGCCGACCCACGGCATCCACGAGCCTGTCGCCGACGACGACGGTGCCGTCCCACGTCCACACGCCGCCGCTCTCGCACAGGGCACCCGACGCTATGGCCGCGCGCACGAGCTCGCGCAGATAGAGGATGTTTCCGGCCGAGATCTCGGCGAGCCGGTGCACCGTGACAGCGGTGACGTGTCCGCCGAGGGCGGCGCACAGCAGAGTACCGGCTTCACGGATCGACAGCGGCTGCAGGTCGACGCGCACCGCCAGCCCGTCGGCCCACAGCGCGGTGATCGGATCGGGGACTTCGATGCCGCGGCGCGCCGTGACGATCACCGTGGCGGCCCCGGTCAGCGCCACGTGCAGCACGAGGGCAGCGCTGCCGGCGTCGAGCAGATGTGCATCGTCGACGACGAGCATCGGGCGCGGATCGCGCGGCAGCGCATGTGCCACCGCGCGATAGTGAGCTGCGGCATCCCCTTCCGGCACGACATCGGGGGTCAGATGCGCGACGGTGGCGTAGGGCGTCTGGCTCGTCGCACGCGTGCCGACGACCCGCAGCGTCGGGATGCCGCGCTCGCCCGCGACGGCGGCGACCTCTCGCGCGAGGCGCGTCTTTCCCACGCCGGGCGCCGCGACGATGACGGCGCCCGAGGGCGCGCCGGGCTCGCGCAGGCCCGCCTCGACCACGCTCGTGAGCATGTTCAGCTCGGCGTCGCGGGCGAGGAACGGCCACTCCCGTTCCGGGTCGTAGGCCACGCGCTCCCCTTTCGCATTCCCCGTCCCCGATGCTAGCGAGACGCACGTGGCTCGTGGGGTGGATGTCGGGACTCCCTCACCGCGCGACGCGGACGTCGCCGGCTGCAACGTCTGCCGTCAGCCCGACGGGCAGGGCCGGTCCCTCTGCTCCTGCGGCGAACATGCGCCGCACCAGCGGACGCAGCGGCCGCGACAGCATGAGCCCGGTCATCGCCCGCGACATCGCTGCGGCGGCACGGCTGGCCGGCACCATGCGAGCGATGCCGCCCCCGGGGATCTTCTTGCCGATCTCGGCGAAGGGCGCGATATCGGCGTCATATGCACGCAGGGCGGCGGCGACATTCCCCTCCGACCCGGTGATCCGCTCGGCGAGCAGGTATGCGCCGATCAGGGCTGTCGCGGTGCCCATGCCGGTCATGGGCGAGCCGCACGACGCCGCGTCGCCGAGCAGAACGACACGTCCCTTGACCACGCTCGGCATGTCGACGCGCAGCAGTTCATCGAAGTAGAAGTCGGATGCCGCATCCATCGCCGCGATCACCTCGGGCGCGTGCCACCCGGCATCGCGCAGCAAGCCGCTGATGAGCGCCTGCTGCCGGGCTCGGTCGCCGCGCAGCGCCGGATCACGGTCGACACGCAGCGTGAGCATCGCCTTGGCCGTGGCGGGATCGAGGTCGGGACGAATGCCGAGGGTCGCCCCCGGCACGAAACGCATCGCGAACCATCCCGGCTCGATGTCAGCGGGCGTGGGCATCGTGAAGAAGGCGGCGTATCCGCCCAGGCCGGTCACGAACTCCTCCTCGGGCCCGAAGGCGAGGCGCCGCGTCGCCGAGTGCACGCCGTCGGCCCCGACCACGACGCCAAAGCGTGCCGGTGCGCCGTGCTCGAACGTGACATCCACGCCGTGGGCGGCGTCGGCGTGGGCGTCGGCGTCGGCGTCGGCGGCGTTGGCGTTCGCGTTGGCGTTGGCGTCGGCGTCAGCGTGGGCGTCGGCGCCGTCGTGGGCGTCAGCGTCGGCGTCGGCGTCGGCGTCGGCGAGCGCGATGATCCTGTCGCCGAAGCGCAGGTCGAGCAGGCCGGGGGCGGCCGCGGCGGCCGCGGTCAGCTCGCCCCGCAGCACCTCGGCGAGGTCGCCCCGGGCGATCTCGATCTCGGCGACCGCTCCGTTGCCGTCGAACGACTCCATCGACATGCGGCCGAACACGCGACCGCGGCCATCGACATAGGCGAGCCCCTTCTCGTGCAGTCGGCGCGGCTCGATGCCGGCCATCAGGCCCATGCGCTCGGCCACCTCGCGGCTGGCGCCGCGCAGGTCGACGGCCTGCCCACCGGGACGTGGAGCCTGCGCGCGCTCGACGACCGTGGTGGGCACGCCGTGCCGGGTCAGCTGCAGCGCAAGGGCGAGGCCGGCGATGCCGGCGCCTGAGATGAGAACGCGGGGGCTGTCGTGCATGGTCATGAGATCCTCCGATGTAAGTGAGACGTTTGTCTCATACAGATGTCTAACAGAGGAATGAGACGTTTGTCTAGTACGAGCGTCTTAATCGTCCTAGACTCGAGGCATGGGAAACCGCGAAGACCTTCTCGCTGGCGCGCGTCAGGTGATCCTCGAGCACGGCGTGGCCAAGGCGACCGCTCGCGAGATCGCGAATGCGGCGGGGGTCAGCCTCGCCGCGATCGGCTATCACTTCGGCTCGAAAGAGCAGCTCATCACCGAGGCGCTCGTGCAATCGCTCGGCAGCGGCATCGGCGACGCGATGGAGGCGGTGGTCGCCGAGCACGCGTCTGCTCCGCTGCTGGAGGGTTTCGCGGCGCTGTGGAACCGCATGCCCGAGATCTTCGCCGCCAACCGCGAGGCTCTGTTGGCGAGCATGGAGAACGCGGTGCGGATGCTGCGCAGTGCGCAGCCCGAAAGCCACCTGGCCGCTGCGGCCGAGCATGGGCACGAAGGCATCGTCGCGCCGCTGCGCGCCGCGCGGCCAGGGATGAGCGCCGCCGATGCTGAAGCGGTCGCGAAGCTCGACTATGTGCTCGTGCAGAGTCTGGGCATACTGTGGCTGCTCAATCCCGACGTGCTGCCCAGCGGAGACGAGCTCGCCCGCGCAGTGGCCGTGATCGCCACCACGGGTGCTGCGCCGGGCGCGGCGTCGCCCGTGATCTGGGGCGCGGCGCCGGGCGCGGCGTCGCCCGCGATCTGAGCAGCGTCGCCCGCGATTTGGGGCACGGCGCCGGGCGCAGCGTCGCCCACGATTTGAGCAGCGTCGCCCACGATCTGGGGCGCCACGGCACGGCGGGCGCCCGCCGGCGTGATTCACCGTCTCAGTTGGTCGCATGCCCGCCGCGAAGCGACACTGTCGGCCGGCGAAGCGCGGGGGCGCGCTCGGTCGCCGTCCCACATCGCCGCTTCGACTTTCGGAAGAGACACTTTGGGACGGCAGCGGAATGCTCGCGTCGCCCCGGGCCGCCGGCGCTTTCACGCCCGCCCGCCGACTCCGTGTGACAGTGTCCCCGCGTTCGCTCACCATCTGAACCACCAGGCGGTTCAGACGGTGAGAGCGTGCGGCGAGGACACTCCGGGCCCGCGAAGAGGACACGGGCCCGCGAAGAGGACACTCCGGGCCCGCGAAGAGGCTACGCCGGGGCCCGCGAAGACGACGGATGCCGCGGCCCGCACGATGCGGGGCCGCGGCATCCATCACCGCACAGCGGTACTACTTGCGACCGGTCACCTGACGCGCGACGATCTCGCGCATGACCTCGTTCGTGCCGCCGTAGATACGGTGCACGCGCGCGTCGGTCCAGGCACGGGCGATGGGGTACTCGAGCATGTAGCCGTAGCCGCCGTGCAGCTGCACCCCCTGATCGAGCAGCTCCCACTCGCGCTCGGTCGCCCAGAACTTGACCTTGGCGGCCTCTTCGGGGGTGAGCTTGCGGTCCTTGTAGAGCAGCATCGCACGATCGACATAGGCCCACATGACGTCGACGGTCGTGGCCATGTCGGCCAGCGCGAAGCGCGTGTTCTGGAAGTCGGCGACCGGCTGCCCGAACGCGTCACGGCTCAGGGTGTAGTCGAGCGTCCACTTCAGCGCGGCCTCACCGGCCGCCGCCGCGGCGACGCCGATCGACAGACGCTCGAGCGGCAGGTTCATCATGAGCTGGATGAAGCCTTTGCCCTCGACGCCGCCGATGAGGTTCTCTTCGGGCACGAAGACGTCGGTGAAGCTGAGCTCGGCGGTGTCCCACCCGTGGAAGCCGACCTTGTTGAGCTTCTTGCCGTGATCGAAGCCCTCCATGCCGTTCTCGATGAGCACGAGGCTGAAGGCGTCGGGGCGATTGCCCTCGCCGGTCTTGACGAACGTGACGACGACATCGGCGGTCTTGCCGCTGGAGATGAACGTCTTCGCGCCGTTGACGAGGTAGCCGCCGTCGACCTTCTTGGCCGTCGTCTTGATGCCGCGCAGGTCGCTGCCCGCACCCGGCTCGGTCATCGCGAGGGCACCGAGCACCTCGCCGGTGGCCATCTTGGGCAGCCACTTCTGCTTCTGCTCGGGCGTGCCCATGTGCACGAGGTAGGGCACTGCCAGGTCGTCCTGGATGCCGAAGGCCCCGGCCAGTGACCCGTTGCCGGACTGGATGGTCTCCTCGAGCACAATCGAGCGGAAGCGATAGTCCTGCAGCATCCCGGCGCCGCCGAACTCCTCCGGCACAGAAAGGCCGATGATGCCGGACTCGCCTGCGGCGAGCATGGTTTCGCGGTCGATCTCGCCGTCCGCATCCCACTGCTCACGCTTCTCGTTCGTCGCGTAGCGCTTGAGGAACTCCTTCACGACATCGCGGAACGCCTCGTGGTCTTCCTCGTAGATCTCCCGGTCCATGACGGGCGGAACCTCTCTCTTCGTCGAGCACGCGGGTGCTTCACCGCGGCACCGCCGATCTTACGCGGCATCCAGTCTCACAACCTATGGCATTCAGTCCCGCCTACAACGAAAGGCCGGATGCCGCGCGCTGTGCGCACGGGTCTGCACAAGATCAGTCAGCGTAGTCGGGTGCTGCCGGCAGGCCGAAGAATTCCTCGAGCGTGTGATAGCCGCCCTGATGGTAGGCCTTCGCGAGGTCTGTGCCGATGTAGCGCAGGTGCCACGGCTCGGGCGAGTAACCGGTCACGTCGGTCTCGCCCTTCTCATAGCGCACCACCCAGCCGTACTCCCATGCGTGGGCGACGATCCAATCGCCCTGCGTCGTGCCGGCGATGTCGTCGAGGGTGCCGCAGGCGTCGCCGGTACAGGGCACGACATCGCCGGCGAGTCCGGTCTGATGCTCGCTGTACCCGGGACGGGCGCTGACAGCATCGGCACCACTCTGGCCGCGCTCGGACTTCTGCGTGCCGTAATTGCCCTGCTGCGTCGTGTACGAGCGGTACCCGCTGTTCAGCGCGATCTCGCCGGCGCCCGCGGCGCGGGCGGCTTTGCCGAGCGCAGCAAGGGCCCGAGCCGCGTCGGAGCGCAGGCCGCTGCCGTCGAGACTGCGCACGTCGGTCGGCTTCGAACGCGGCGAGGGTGCATAGTCGGCAGGCTCCAGCGGACGCAGCTTGTCGACGACGACCCACACGTGAGTCGGGTCTGACAGCGAAACGCAGGGCGCGCGCCCTTCGGTCACCGCGTCACGGAAGGCGTCCGCACCGCCGGCCACCCGGATGGCCGCGGCGTCGTCGCCGTCGTGCAGCGCGTCGGTGAAGGCGTCGGTCTCGCACAGCGACAGCGAGGCCAGGGTGACGCTGTCAGACGCCGGCGCCGACGAAGCGCCAGACGGCGCCGCCGATGAGGGCGCCGACGCGGCATCCGTCGCCTCCGGCGACACTCGAGACCCGGTGACGTCTGCGGTCAGCGTCGATTCGGCGAACGCGACACCGCCGTGCGGGGCGTTCGCGAGCGCGACCGCCGATCCCCCGCCGGCCAGCACGAGCAGCGCAGCGGCGGCCATACTCACGCGCGCAGCGAATCCGACGCGCGGTTTGCGCGCGTGCCGCGC
Organism: Microbacterium protaetiae; assembly: GCF_004135285.1. Taxonomy (NCBI): domain Bacteria; kingdom Bacillati; phylum Actinomycetota; class Actinomycetes; order Micrococcales; family Microbacteriaceae; genus Microbacterium; species Microbacterium protaetiae. Next base: position 1,640,704 of record NZ_CP035494.1, on the reverse strand, counting down.
ATGAGCCGCTTCGGTGGTCAGCGGCCGCAGCACAGGGGTCAAGCCTCCCTCGGGCAGCGGCGGGGGCGGGGGCTTGAAGATGGGGGGATGCGTCGGCCCGTCGTGGTCGGGCGCGATGACCGGGATCGGAAGGGTGGCGACCTCGATGCTCGCGACGATCTCGGCGGTGGCCGCCTGGTCCTGCGCGGCGGGGTCGGTCATCTGGGCCCGCGCGCGCGCTTCACGAAGGGCACGCCGCGTCAGAGGGGCGTGCACCATCGGGGGACTGTGCGGGTCGGGGGCCGTCACCCGACCCATTCTGCCCCTTTCTGGGTAGGGAAATCGAGAGCGCTCCCAGGATTCGACTGTCAACGTCGTCATGCTTGACATATCATCGTACTTCTGTTCCCATAAGAAGATGCGGTGGCAGGGTCAGGAACTGGGCGTGGCGGATGTCGCGGCGCTGCCGGGAATGGAGCGGCTGAACGGCTTCGTCCGGTCGGTTTCCACACCCGAGTTCGCGGGGGTGACCTTTCACGAGGTGATGGCCAAGAGCGCACTGAACCACGTGCCGGGCTCATCGGCGATGCCGTTCGACTGGACGGTCAATCCCTACCGAGGCTGCAGTCATGCGTGCGCCTACTGCTTCGCCCGCGGCACACACGAGTATCTCGACCTCGACGCCGGTCACGACTTCGATTCGCAGGTGGTCGTCAAGCTCAACGTCGCCGAGGTGCTGCGCCACGAACTGGCCCGCGGATCGTGGGGCCGTGAGCCGGTCGCCCTGGGGACGAACACCGATCCGTACCAGCGCGCCGAGGGACGTTACCGCCTCATGCCCGAGATCATCGACGCACTCGCCGCCTCGCGCACGCCGTTCTCGATCCTCACCAAGGGCACGCTGCTGCGTCGCGACCTTCCTCTGCTGATGGATGCCGCCACCCGGGTGCCGGTCTCGCTGGCGATGTCGATAGCGGTGTTCGACGATGCCCTGCAGCACTCCGTCGAGCCGGGCACACCCACCGCGACGGCGCGTCTGCAGACTGTGCGCGCGGCCACCGACGCGGGCTTTTCCGTCACCGTCTTCCTCATGCCGGTCCTGCCGCATCTGACCGATTCCATCCCGATGCTCGACGACGCCCTCACCCGCATCAAGGCGGCCGGCGCGGTGCGGGTGGTCTTCGGCGCCCTACATCTGCGGCCGGGGGCGAAGGCGTGGTTCATGCAGTGGCTCGAGCGGGAGCATCCCGAACTCGTCTCGTCGTACCGCGGTCTGTATCCCGGCGTCTCGGCCTACGCGCCCAAGGGCTACCGCACCTGGCTCGGCAAGCGGGTGCGGCCACTGCTGCGCGCGCACGGGCTCGATGGAAGGCTGGAAGACGACCAGCCGCGGCGCGGTGTCACTGGGCCGGTCATCGCCACCTCGCGCGTGCGAGTGGATGCCGCATCCGACCGGCTGTTCTGAGGCATGACTGCTGCGCCCGCGGCGCGCAAAAAGCGGTGGCGAGTCGTGGTTCTGTATGAGAGTAATCTCACGGTAGTGGCAGTATTCGACGAAGATATCTGCTACTCTTAGAGGTATAGCAAGTCCGCGATTGACGAGTAGCACACAGGCCAGAATGAGACGCGGAACCGGCACGATCGTCGGCTCCTGAGGTTGAGACGCTGCGGACACGTCCCCCGTTGTCGGCGTTCATCTGGAGCCTGTTTCCCGTGTCTTCCGAATCGCAGTCGCCCGAGCCCGAGTCGTCGGGCGCGGGGCCCGATCCGCTGACGGCCGGGCCCTTCGCTCCGTCGGGAATCTGGGGCACGCTGGATACTCTGGTGTCCGACCTGGTCGAGACCCGACGCAAGATCGCGGCGTTGCAGGCACACGAGGCTGAGCTGCTGGCCGACGCCGTCGACGTGGTCATCGCCCGCGAGCAAGACCGACACGAACGTCGGCTACCGGTCAGTCACCAGCTGCCTCTGCGTGAGATCTCCGCAGAGCTCGGCGCCGCCATGCGGCTGTCCGACCGGTCGGTGCAGTCCCGGATGGGTACCGCCTCTGTATTGGTCACCCAGTTCCCCGCCACCCAGCTCGCCCTCAGCCGCGGCGAGATCGATCTGGCGCATGCGCACACGATCGTGGATGCGGGCTCGATCATCGCCGACCCGGGGCTGCGGGCCGAGTATGAAGAGCGTGCTCTGTCCGCCGCGGCGGCCGAGACGCCGTACCGGTTGAGCAAGATCGTGACCATCCTGGCCGCTCGGATCGACCCCGCAGCCTCGAACGCGAACATCGAGCAGTCCAAAGACGACCGTTCCGTGCAGCTGATCGACCTGCCCCACAACCGCGGTCGGCTCATCTACGAAGGTCCCGCCATCCTTGCCCGCGCCATCTACGACCGCCTCACGACGACCGCCCACGCTCTCTCCCCCGCCGCCGGCACGGGCGATGCCCACGACGGCGCTCCGAGCGACACCAGCGAGGGCACAGCCGCGTTCACCCTGATCACCGCCCCCAGCGGCGACGCCGACTCCGATGTCGATTCCGGCGAAGACACCGAACCGACCGATCCCCGCACCATGGACCAGAAGCGCGCCGACCTCTTCGCCGACATCCTCCTCACCGCCATCCCCACTGGCCACGGCGACGGATTGGATGCTATCCACGCGAAAGTACAGATCACCGTCCCTGTGCTCACCCTTCTCGGCCACAGCGATCAACCGCCGATTCTTGCCGGGTACGGCCCCATCGATCTCGACACCGCCAAACGGCTGACCGCCCAGGCTCCTGGCTGGGACCGGGTCCTCACCGATCCCACCAGCGGCGAGCCAGTCGCGGTCGACCGCTACCGACCTACCGCGGCTCTGCGGCGCTTCCTCGACGTGCGCGACGAACACTGCCGATTCCCCGGCTGCACAAGACCCCCCTGGCATTGCGACGGCGACCATACCATCGACGCGGCGTTGGGCGGAGAGACCAGTGACGAGAACCTCGCCGACTTCTGCCGACCCCATCACGTCGTCAAACACCACACGCTCTGGCGTGTGGAGCAGCTCGGCCACGGCCGTCTCAAATGGACCAGCCCCACCGGACGCGAATACATCGACACGCCCATCGCCACCGTCACTTTCGTCCCCGAGCCGATCCCCTTCTGAACGGGCTCAGACGAGCGAGGCGACGAGCAGGGCGAACGCGGCGACCAAGACCGCGACGCGCACGTAGTGGAGGCGTTCCCAGCGCTGCAGCTGCTGCTTCCAGTCGGCAGGCCGGTTCTCGGGGGTCCACGTCTTGTTCAGGTTGTTGATCGGCACGAGCAGCAGAACCGACATGACCACGCTGAGCAGCAGCAGCACGCCCGCGGTGATCACCAGGCCGACGCCCTGATCGTGCCAGCTGACGAGGGCCCAGACCACGACCAGCACGAGTGAGCCGATGTACCAGAACGGCATCAGGGCGCCGAGCATTCGCCCGCCGTGGGCATGACCGAGTTGTCTGCTGTCTTCGGGGAGCGCGTTGAGGATGCGATTCATGATGAAGGCGACAGAGAACTCCACCCCCACCAACACGCCGACGATCACGGTGGAGAAGACTTCGAGGGCACTGACCATAATGGCTCCTAATCTAGTGTTGCTAGTTCTTCCTGCAACGCTAGCTCTTCTGGCGCTTGTTTGTCTAGCGGTGCTAGAATCTGGTCATGTCCGTGCAGGAGCGCAAAGAGCGAGAACGTGCAAAGCGGGAACAACTCATCGTGGCGACCGCTCGCAAGCTCGCCGAACAGCAGGGGTGGGACGCAGTGACCACGCGCCGGCTCGCCGAGCGCATCGAATACAGCCAGCCCGTCCTGTACAGCCACTTTCGCGGCAAGCGTGAGATCGTCGGTGCCGTCGCTCTCGAGGGCGCTGCCGAGATGGCGGCGGCCGTGCGGACCGCGACCGCAGCCGCCCACAACCCACGAGCCCGAGTCGCCGCGCTCGCTCACGCCTACCTGGACTTCGCTGCGGGTAATCCGGCTGTCTACGACGCCTTGTTCCAGCTCGACGGCGGCCTCGCATACGCACAGGAAGAGACCCCAGAACCTCTCAAGGACGCCTTCGCCGCACTGCGGGACACCCTGGGCGAGGTCGCCGGTGACGGCGTCGACCCAGGGCAGTTCACCGAGGTGTTCTGGGCATCTCTGCACGGACTGGCGACCTTGACCCGAGCCGGCCGGCTGCTGCCGGGAGACGCCGCGCAGAGGGTGAGGCTGCTCGTGGACCGGCTCGCGATGGTGTGATCGGGCTCGATCACCGCACTTACTCGGCCCGCCAGGGCCCCCACAGCACATCGGGCTTCTGATCGCGCGTCCACCATTGCGCAACATAGGTCGTGCCCTTGTAGAGCACCTTGTCGCCGGTGTCGTAGACGGTGTCGGCGTGCCACTCCTGCACCGTCGCCGGATCAACGCCGCACGCGGTCAGCGTGCTCCACGCCCCGACGTTCGAGTAGCCCGGGTGCTGACCCTTCGTGTACCAGAGCGCTTCGTACACGTGACGGCCGTAGTACACGCGGTCACCGCGATCGTAGGTGGTCTGCGCGTTCCACGCTTTCGCCGCGGCATCCGGAGTGTGTCCGCATGAAACGAGCGCGGTTCCGGCCACCGGTCCGTCGTCGGCCTTGCGCATGACGGCGGCGGATGCCGCAGACAGATCGCCGTCGAGGTCCTGGCTGAGCTCCCAGACGTCGACGCCGCCCACACCCTGCCGAATCGCCCAGCGGGTCTTCTCGGCGACCGAGAACGGATCGTCGAACGACCAGAACTCCCGCGCCACCGGGTCATATCCCCAGGTCGCTGTGTAATGCCCATCGGCCGCGTAGTCGTGATGGATCTCGAGTTTGCGAGCCTTCAGCTGATCCCACGACTGCTGGCCGATGCCGGTCGCCGCCGTCCACGGCTGGGCTTGGGCATCTTTCCACCCCTGCCCATATGCGGGCACGCCCAGGTTCAACTGCGCAGGATCGACGCCGGCGTCTTTGTACGACGCGACGATGGTGTCCAGTCCCAGCCCCCAGTTCTCGGCCGGATCGCCCACGATGTTCGCCTGATGACCGGTGGTCTGCGACCAGGTGCCCCACAGGTCGTAGCCCTGCAGATTGCCGTAGTCGAGGTACTGGAACAGCTCGGGAGCGCTCCATCCACCGGCGGTGATGACGGTGGGGCTGGCGGGAAGGAACGCCGAGAGCTCGTAGTCACGGTGGGTCGTCGTCGCGAGCGTATCGAGCTGAGCGCGCAACTCTTTCACGAACGCCAGCATGTGGGCCGCATCATTGGCAGGGTCGATGGAGTTGCCGACCTCCTGCGCCCAGTCGGGTGCGCCCGGCCACTCCCAGTCGATGTCGATGCCGTCGAAGATGCCGGAAGCGGCGCCATTGCCGCCCCGGCCGTCAATGGTGGGCAGATTACCCTTGATGTACAGGTCGATGCAGCTCGAGGCGAGCTTGGCGCGGACCTCCTCGGTGGCGACGGCCTTCGAGAACGACTTCGACCACGACCACCCGCCCAGCGAGATGCTCACCTTCAGGTCGGGGTACAGGCGCTTCAACTCCCGCAGCTGATTGAAGTTTCCGGCGAGCTTCTGCGTCTTGGTGTCGGCGACGCCCAGTACCGAATCGTCGGCGGTGTATGCACGCACGAAGTCGTCGTCGGCATCGCCGGCGGCATCGGTCTCGCCGGCAGCCGGAGCCGCGGCATCCGAGATGAAGCACGTGTACGGGTCGACGTCGTCGAGCCCCTTCGCGCCGTCGGCGCGCGCGGCATCCAGGGCCTGCTGTGAGCCGGCGATGTTGCCGAACGAGTAGTTCAGATGCGTGATGTTCTGCGCGGTCGCGGTGTCGACGAACAGCGTCTTCAGCGTCGCCTTGGCGTCGCCGCTCGCCTGCCAGGCGCCGTAATAGCCGACGTTGCGGTACCCGTTGACGGTGGTGGTGGGCGTGGGTGTCGACGCGCCGTCGTCGCTCGCGGCGGCAGTCACCGAGGCGGTGGCGGGGGATGCCGCGGCCAGGCCGACGACCACGGCGCAGACCGCAGTCATCGCCAGCAGGGAAGCGCGGGGGCTCACTTCACAAGCTCCTTCGGTCGGGGGTGCGCCCGGGTCGGGTCCTGGGCCGTGCTCGTGGCGGTGTTAGGAAGCCACCCTTACAAACACGTTCGCACCATCCTGGCAGAGTACGCCGTCGAGCGGAATACCCACCAGGGGTTCCGCTCGATCGGCGCCTGCGGCATCCCGCCCGCGGTCAGGCCGTGGGATCGACCTGACGCCCGCTGAGTTCTTCGAGCAGATCGTCGCCCGGACGCACCGGGGTGAACGGTGCCTCGATCTCGGCGTGCTCGAGCATTTCGGCCATCCGGCGCTGGCGTTGCCGGGGCACGAGCGTGACGACCGTGCCGGGGCGTCCGGCGCGACCGGTACGGCCCGAGCGGTGCAGATACGTCTTGTACTCACCGGGGGCGTCGGCCTGCACCACGAGGTCGATGTCGTCGACGTGGATGCCGCGGGCCGCGACATCCGTTGCCACCAGCACGTTCACCTTGCCGTCGGTCAACCGCTGCAGGTTGCGGCTGCGCTTGGCCTGATTCAGGTCACCGTGCAGCGCGACCGCGCGAATGCCGACCTCTTCGAACTGCTCGGCGAGCATCTCGGTGTAGGCGCGGGTGCGCGAGAACACGAGCGTCTTGCCGGCGCGGTCGACGAGGGAGTTGAGGATCTCGGCCTTGTCGCGGTGGTCGATCACGAGCACCTGGTGGTCGATGGTTCCCGAGTCCTGGTCCTCACCGGCCACTTCGTACACGGCCGGATCGACGAGGAACTCGTCCACGAGTGCCGCGACCTCACGGTCGAGGGTCGCCGAGAACAGCAGCTTCTGGGCGCCGTCGGCGACCAGTCGCAGAATGCGCTGCATCGGCTCGAGGAAGCCGAGCTCCGACATGTGGTCAGCCTCGTCGAGCACCACGACATGCACCTGCGACAGGTCGAGCTTGCCCTGCTCCTGCAGGTCTTCGATGCGACCGGGCGTGCCGATGATGATGTCGACGCCCTTCTTGAGCGCACCGACCTGGCGCGCCTGGGGCACACCGCCGTAGATCTGTGTCGTGAAAAGGCCGACACTGCGAGCGATCGGCTGCACCGTGCGGTCGATCTGCAACGCAAGCTCGCGCGTCGGGGCGAGGATCAGCGCCGCAGGCGATCGCCCGAACGCGCGCTTCATGCCCGCCTTGGCGCGCAGGACCGCTTCGACCAGTGGTGCACCGAACGCTATCGTCTTGCCGGAACCGGTGCGCCCGCGTGCCAAGACATCCTTGCCCGCCAGAATCGGGGCTATCGTCGCCGCCTGGATGGGGAAGGGATGCTCCGCCCCGATTCCGGCGAGCGCACGCACGATGTTCTCGCCCAGGCCGAGGTCGGAGAACGATGCCGTCGCCCCGGCATCGGCCTCGACGGCTTGCGCCTGCAGCCGCTCGTGCACGACATCGATGTGCTCTTCGTGGCGGGCCGCGGCGGCGTGGTCGCGGCGCGGGGCGTCGTGACGGTCGAACGAGCGGCGGTCATCGCGGCGGTCGCCACGGTCGCTGCGGTCGAACGAGCGGCGATCAGGCCGGGCGGCGTGCGCGGGGGCATCGCGGAACCGCGCCGGGCGATCATCGGTACGGCGCGAGCCGCGGTCGTCGCGGTACGCAGGGCGGTCGGTGCGGGGCGCGCGGTCGTCACGGAACGCGGGCCGATCAGTGCGCGGAGCGCGGTCATCACGACGCGGCGCACGGTCATTGCGGAAGCCACGGTCATCACCCTGAGACGCACGGTCGTCACGACGCGGAGCCCGGTCACTACGGAAGCCACGGTCATCACGCTGAGGCGCACGGTCATCACGACGCGGAGCGCGGTCACTACGGAAGCCACGGTCATCACCCTGAGGCGCACGGTCGTCACGACGCGGAGCCCGGTCACTACGGAAGCCACGGTCATCACCCTGAGGCGCACGGTCATCACGACGGGGAGCCCGGTCGTTACGGAAGCCACGGTCATCACGGAAGCCGCGGTCATCACCCTGAGACGCACGGTCGTCACGACGCGGAGCGCGGTCACCACGGAAGCCACGGTCATCACGCTGAGGCGCACGGTCATCACGACGCGGAGCCCGGTCGTTACGGAAGCCACGGTCATCACGCTGAGTCGCACGGTCATTCCCCCGTGCACCACGATCATCGCGTCGCACCGGACGGCTGTCACGCCGCGCGTCACCGAAACCACGGTCGTCCTGGCGCGGCACGCGGTCGTCGCGGTACGACGACGAACGCTGACCCGAGCCCGCCTGGTACCCGCGGTCGTCGCGGCGCACGCTGCGACCGTCGCGAATGGCGCGCGACTCGTCGCGACCGGCCTTCTCCTGCGCGGTCCAGCGACGCTTGGGCGCCGCGGTCTCGGACTCGGCAGCGCGATATCCGCGGTGACCCGGGCTGCGGCTGCCGGCCTTGCCGGCCGATGACTCCCCGGGGCGGTACTTCGTCTTCGCCGCATAGCGGGGATCGAAATTGCGAGCGGGCCGGCCTCCGGCCGGCTTCTTGTTCTTGGGCATGGTCCTTCTGGGTTCTCTTGCACGAGAACAGCGCCCGAGCGCACGCCCGGGCAACCCGGACGTCCGTCGGCCGGGGCCATTCTGATGATGGTCATGCACGCCGAGCGGCGCCCATCATCGGCCCCCTGAGCACACAAACCCACATTTTGCCCTGAGCCGACCGCTCAACCATATCGACAGCACCTGGGAGGAAGCCCGGTCACGTCTCCCCCGTTGTCCAGCCGCCTTGGCAAGGGCGCCGCCGAGCGCCGTATCGGCCCCGCAGCGAGCCCCGCCCTCGGCCGGGCCGAGGAGAAAGGCCGAGGAGAGGGCGAAATGGGCGATGACGGTCCTCGCCCGGGCATATCTCCTCGGCTGGGCCGAGGGTCGATGGCCGATGGGGGAACTCCCGAAGGGTGCGAAGAGCACGCGCCCCGCGGTGCCCTCGCGAACCGCCCGACCAGGGGGCGACCACTACCGGCACGCGCAACGCGGCGTCAATCCGCGCCCTCGGTGATGCGATACCCAGCGCACCCTAATACCATTCTTCTCGACGGCTGATGCCGTCACGCTGGGGGCTGGAAGGGACTGCATCCGGCGCGACACACGGATCAGGTCTGGGGACTCGGGCGAGTGGGGCGCTTCGAGGGGGAAAGATGTCGATCGGGGTATCGACGGCACAGACCGCACCGACGTCGGCGCTACGCGTCACACTGCCCGGCCTGCGCATCACACTGCCCGGCCTGCGCCGCCTGACGAGCCCGCAATGGGCGACCCTGGTGACGGCGCTGCTCGTGGCCGGAACGGCGGTGTCGATGATGACGAGCAACGACACCACGTGGCTGCACACCCAGTTCAGCGAGCTCGGCACCTTCCGCGACTTCTCCGGACACACCTTCAACCTGACGATGACAGTGGTGGGAATGCTCTTTCTCGGCTTCGCCCTGCAGGTGCGCCACGAGATGCACGCCCTGCAAGACCTGCGCGGCGTTCCCCGTTCCGGCAAGCTGAGTGTGCTGCTCGCCTGCGCGGGTGCTCATCTGGCCGGTGTCGGGTTCTTCCCGGTCAATGTCAACCAGTTCTTGCACGAGCGCGCCGCCGACGGCATCATCTTCTCGTTCCTGGGCGTTCTGATCACCGTCGTCATCCGCCGCCGGCACTATTCGACGCGTCTGATGGTGTTCACCTACCTGCTGGGCAGCACGCTGGTGATCTCGACGATCGTGTACCTGTTCCACGGCATGACGCTCACGTCGTTCGAGCTTCTGGCGTTCACCTTGATCTTCACGTGGCTCGGCGTGTTCGCCGCGCGCCTGCACCGCATGCTCGGCGCCGAGCGCCGCGAGCACGAGGCACCCCGGCACGAGTCACCCCAGCACGAGGCACCCCTGCGCGAGGCACCCCTGCGCGAGGCACCCCGGCACGAGTCACCCCGGCACGAGGCACCCCTGCACAAGACAGCCCCGCGCGCGACAGCTCAGTGCTCGCGGCGCGGCCGCCGCGAGGCCACCTGGTGCACCGCCGGCGCGGCGGGCAGCGCGCCCACCGTCTCGGCCGCGCCCACCGTCTCGGCCGCGCCCTGCCCGGTCACGACGACGGCCGGGCCGGCGGCATCCGCCACCTTCTCCCCACGTCGAGCCGCCCGCCGTTCGCGCGCGCCCTCGACCAGGTTGTACAGGGTGGGCAGCACGAGCAGCGTCAGCACCGTCGACGAGACGAGGCCGCCGATCACCACGATCGCCAGCGGCTGCGAGATGAATCCGCCGTGGCCGGTGATGCCCAGCGCCATGGGTGTGAGCGCGAAGATCGTCGCCAGCGCCGTCATGAGAATCGGCCGGAGTCGCCGGGAACCGCCGGCCATGACCGCGTCATGGGCCGACAACCCCTTCGTGCGGTACTGGTTGACGAGGTCGACGAGCACGATCGCGTTCGTGACCACGATGCCGATCAGCATCAGCACGCCGATGAGGGATGCCACGCCCAGCGGCACGCCGGTGATCAGCTGCAGCAGAATCGCGCCGGTCGCCGCGAACGGCACCGACACCAGCAGCAGCAGGGGCTGGCGCAGCGACTTGAAGGTCGCCACCATCACGACGTAGACGATCAGGATCGCCGCGAGCATCGCCAGGCCCAGCTGCGAGAACGCAGTGGTCTGCTGCGAGAGCACGCCACCGATCGACGCGTCAGCCGCCGTGGGCAGGTCTGCCGTCTTCAGCGCCTCGTCGATGGTGGCGGATGCCGCGGTCAAGTCATCGGTCGCGGGGGTGACCGTCACCGTGGCGGTGCGCACGCCGCGCTGCGACGAGATCGACGTCGGCCCGTTGGCCTTCTCGATCGTGGCGACCTTGTCGAGTCGCACCGGACCGGTCGCCGAGGCGACCTGCATCTTCTTGAGGGCGGCGATCGAGTCGGGCTCGTCGGCGGCCGCGAGATACACCGTGACGCTTCGCTCATCGATCTCGATCGCGCCGAGCTGCTGCGGACGCATGGTGTTCGAGACGAGGCTGCCCACCGCCACCTCACTCAGACCGAGCTCGGCGGCCTTGTCGCGATCCACCGACACCGAGATGTACGGCAGCGAGGCCGAGAGGTTCGTCGTGACCTGGCCGATGCCGTCCTTGCCCTGCACCGCATCGACGACGGCGTCGGTCGCTGTCTGCAGCGTCTTGCCGTCGGGCGCGGTCACATCGATCTCGACGTCACTCGAGCCGAAACCGCCCTGTGCCGCCGAGATCGTGACGGTTCCGACATCCTTCAGCCCCGCGACGGCGTCTTCGACGTCGGCGCGCACCTGCTCCTGATCGGCGTCGGTGTCGGTGGTGATCGAGTAGGTCACGCCGCTGCCGCCGCCGGCGAAAGCATCGCGCAGCGCCGAGCCGCTCGAACCGATCGAGGTCTGCACGGTGTCGATGCCGGCGACATCCTTGATCGCTGCTTCGACCTTCTTCGCCGCGGCGTTCTCGGTGTTCAGGGATGCCGCCGGCCCGAGGTCCTGCGTCATCGTGAACGTGTTCTGCCCCGAGTCGCCGAGGAAGTTCGTCTTCATCAAGGGCGCCAACGCGATGGTGCCGCCCAGCACCAGCAGCGCTATCAGCACGGTGACGCCCGAATGCTTCAGGGTCCACCGCAGAATCGGCAGATAGCCCCTCTGCAACCGCGAGGGCGGGGCCTCGGGCGCCTCGGGATCGACCGCGTTTCCGTCAGCGTCGAGCAGCTGCTTGCCCGGCTTGAGGAACCAGTACGCCAGCACGGGCACTATCGTCAGTGCCACCACCAGCGAGGCGACCATGGCGATGGTCACGGTGAGGGCGAACGGCCGGAACAACTCGCCGGTCATGTCGCCGACGAACGCTATCGGCAGGAAGACCGCGACAGTGGTCAGCGTCGATGCCGACACGGCCGTCGCCACCTCACGCACGGCGCGGGTGATGGCCTGCAGCTTGTCGGCCCCGTCGACGTAATGTCGTTTGATGTTCTCGATCACCACGATCGAGTCGTCGACCACCCGCCCGATGGCTATCGTCAGGGCGCCCAGGGTGAGGATGTTCAGCGAATAGCCGAACGCCTGAATGCCGATGAACGTGATCAGCACACTCGTCGGGATAGAGATCGCCGTGACGAGGGTGGAGCGCACTGACAGCAGGAAGATCAGGATGATGATCACCGCGAACAGCAGGCCGAGCAGACCCTCTTGTGCGAGCGAGTCGATCGACTGCTGAATGTAGGGCGCCTGATCGAACACGACGGTGAACTGCGCGCCGTCGAGCTGCTTCTGCAGTTCGGGCAGGGCATCGCGCACGGCTGTGGAGACATCGACGGTGTTCGCCGACGGCAGCTTCGTGATCGCCAGAGTCAGGGCGTCTTTGCCGTCCACGCGCGAGATGGTGGTCACCGGGTCGCGTTCCAACGCCACGTCGGCGACATCGGCGATCGTGGTCGCCCCGGCAGCGAGCTGGGCAGCCGAGCCGGGCACCAGGGGCAGCTTCTCTATCTGGTCGACCGAGTCGAGCTTCGAGCCGGTCTGCACGGTGAGGGTCTGATCACCCTCGGTGATGTCGCCACCGGGAAAGAGCAGGCCGTTCTGCTTCAGCGCGTCACTGATCGCCTGGGTGGTGAAGCCGGCCTTGGCGAGCTTGTCGGTATCGGGTGTGATCGTCACCCGCTGACCGCGTCCGCCCACGATCTGCGCGGCGTTGACCCCGTCGATGTCTTCAAGGTCGGGCACAACAGTGTTCTGCAGCCGTGACTGCACGGTCTGCTCGTCGTCATAGCCGGTCACCGCCAGCTGGATCACGGGGAAGTCGTCGATCGAGGCCGAGATCACGTTCGGATCGACGCCGTCGGGCAGGGTGGTCTTGATGCGGTTGATCGCGAGGCTGATCTTCTGCTCGGCCGTGGCGAGGTTCGTGCCGTACGTGAACTGCGCCTGCACGATCGACGAGTTCGTCGTGCTTGTCGCGCTGGTCTCTTCAAGCCCGGGAACGCCCTGGATGGCCTGCTCAATGGGGTCGGACACGTCGTTGGAGACGACCTCGGGCGAGGCCCCCGAATACGTCGAGACGACGATCAGCTGCGGGAACTCGATGGAGGGGATCAGCTCTTGTTTGAGATTGACCAGAGCTATCGATCCGAAGACGGCGGCGATGATCGTGATCAGCGCGATCAAAGCGCGATTGCGCAGGCTGAGGACGGCAAGCTTCGACACGGGTGCCCTTCGAGCATGAGGTGGAACACGGCCGCGCGAGGCCGTACGGCGCACAGTATTTCACGGGCCGCTGTGCAGGTCCCGAGATCGCACCGGCCGGCGCAGCCCAGCCGCCTCGCGCGATCCGCCGAGCACCCGCTTCGGGCGCGGCATTCTCGTCAGTGGTTGCGCAGCATGTCGATGAGCTCAGACTTGCGCTTGTCGGAATAGCCGTGCAGGCCGAGTTCTTTCGCGCGGTCCTTCAACTCGCCGACAGTGCGGTCTTCATAATCTTTCGCCTCACCGCCCCGGCGTCCGACGCTCTTCTTGCCCTCCTTCGCGGCAGCATTCGAGATGCGGGCCGCCTTCTCTTGCGAGGCGCCGTCCTTGCGCAGTTCGTCATACATGTCGGGATTCTTCAGGCTGTTCGAGGCACGTCCTCTGGGCATGATGTCTCCTTCTGTTTCGGTCACGGTAACCCGCAGCGCAAGGAGGGGTCGAGGGGTTGACGAGCCGGAGCATCCATGCTCACCCGGAGGCCGGACTGACGCGGCCGGCCCGGCATACCATCGCCGGGAATGCGCGTCAAGCGGGTAGCCCTGGGCGCCCGCAGTGGTGCACAGTGGCACAACATCGCCCGGTGCCGGTTGCGGCGCCGCCGAACAAGGAGGCACTCGGATGAACATCGGCTTGATCATCATCCTCATCATCGCCATCATCGTCGCGATCTTCAGCGGGCTCAACGCCGCGCTGCACTGGTTGCTGTGGGTGGCCGTGGTCGTCGCCGTCATCGCACTGATCGCGTTCCTCTTCCGGGTCATCAGCGGGCGCAACCGCACCTGATCCGTCTGAGCCCCAGGCACGTGCGCCGGTCCCGTCGGGGCCGGCGCACGGTGCGTGCGCCGGGCTGTGCCGACTGCCGTCGTATCGATTCGCCTGCCTGCACAGCCCGGGCATAGCCTGAATCCATGTCTTCTGCGCCGCCACCGGTCCCCCGCGAGCGCGCGCTCCGAGCCGGACTGGTCCTGGCCGGCGTCCTGCTACTGGCAGCGAATCTGCGCGCCGGCATCACTTCGGTCGGCCCCGTGCTGGGCGAGATCCGCTCCGATCTTCAGATCGGCGGCACCGCGGCATCCTTCCTTGTCGCCCTTCCCGTCATCGGATTCGCCGTCATCTCCCCGATCGCTCCCGGCATCGCCCGCCGCGTGGGTCTGGAGCCGGCCCTCGGCGGCTCGCTGCTCGTGCTCGCCGCTGCGATCGTGCTGCGTTCGGTGCCGCTGCCCGGCGCCATCTGGGTGGGCACGGCGATCCTGGGCGCGGCGATAGCCATGATCAACGTGCTTTTGCCCGCCCTCATCAAGCGCGAGTATCCCGACCGGGTCGGGCAGATGACCGGGTTCTACTCCGCCCTGCAGAGCGGAGTAGCGGCCCTGGCCGCAGGCCTGTCGGTGCCGATCGCGGGCATGACCGGTGCAGGGTGGCGCCTGTCGCTGGGAATTTGGGCGGCCCTTGCTCTCATCGGGTTCGCGGTGTTCCTGCCGCAGCTGCGCGCACACCATTCATCGAAGAGGGCGGATGCCGCTGCCGTCGACAGCACGGATGCCCCGGCCGACCCCGTCCACGTCGGGGCGATGTGGCGCTCGCCGCTCGCGTGGATGGTCACTCTCTACCTCGGCCTGCAGTCGACGATCTACTACACCGCCGTCACCTGGTGGCCCACCGTCGAACACGAGGGGGGACTGTCCATCACCGGCGCCGGCTGGCACCAGTTCATCTTCCAGGGCTTCGGCATCGTCGGCAGCCTCACGGCCGCCGCACTGCTGCACCGGCTTCGCGCCCAGAGCGGTCTGGCCGCGGTCGCAGCCCTTCTCGTGTTCGTCGGCGTCGGCGGGCAGTTGCTGCTGCCCGCGCTGGGGGTCGTCTGGGTGATCTTCCTCGGGGCCGCCGGCGGGGCGTCGATCACCGTCGCCCTCTCGCTGTTCGGCCTGCGCACGCGCAACCACCACCAGGCCGCCGCGCTGTCGGGCATGGGGCAATCGGTCGGCTATCTCATCGCGGCATTCGGCCCCATCCTCGTGGGGGCGCTGCACGATGCGACCGGCTCGTGGGAGTGGCCGCTGATCGCTCTGCTGATCGTGAGCGTCGGCATCTTCATCACCGGCATCTTCGCGGGCCGCGCGCGGTTCGTCGGCGAGCGCGCGTCCGCTCGCCGCTGAGGCACTCCACCCGGCCGCGATGCACGACTCAGCGTGCGCGGCGCGGGGGCGGTTCGGGCACGCGGATCGCGTGGGTCACCGCTTCCAGGGGCACCGTGACCATGCCGCGACGCGTCTCGACGACACACGCCTCGGGCGTGAGCTCACGCAGATAGCCGAGCGCGTCGGTCCATCCGTCATCGACCCGTCGACGCACCGTCACCCGCGTGCCCAGGGCGCACGAGCGCAGGAACGCGACGGGATCGGGCATGCCGCCAGCCTAGCTTCGGGTCGTGTGCACCCGACCCGAAGTAGCTAGAGCCGCGCCTGTGCATAGACGCCGAGCGCGTCGCGCACGAACGTCGCGCCATCGGCCCCGCCGTAGTTGGCGGCGAACCGCGGGTCGGCGACGTACATGTCGCCCAGACCGAGCACGTATGCCTTCACGTCACCACCGGATGCCGCTGCCGGCGTGCTCGGAATGCCGCGCAGCCACTGCACGTGGCGCTCTGCCAGTGCTTGGGCCTCGGCCGAGTCGGTCGCGATGCCGCGGGATGCGGCATCCCGCCACCCGGCGTTCAGGTCGGCGACCTGCTGCTGCCATGCGGCCCGTTCCGAGTCGGTCATTCCGCGCCACCAGCTGTCGCCACGCGCATACGCGTCGGCGCCCCAGCGCTCGGTGACCTCGTCACGGTGTTGCGTGTGGTCGAATCCGTCGAACATCTTCTCTGCCATGGGTTTCTCCCCTCCTTTCAGAGCATCGATCGTCGACGAGACGGCGGCGATCTGCCGGTCCAGACGCGACTTCTCCTGCCGCAGCAGGTCGAGATGCGCGCTCAGTGCGCGCAGTTCCGACGTCTCACGGTCCAGGACCTCGGCGATCTGCGGCAGCGCGAGCCCGAGTTCGCGCAGCAGCAGAATGCGCTGCAGCCGCACGAGCGCGCTCTCGTCGTACCGCCGGTATCCGTTGCCGCCCACGCGGGTCGGCGGCAGCAGCCCGATCGCGTCGTAGTGACGCAGGGTTCTGCTCGTCGTTCCGGTGAACGTGGCCACTTCGTGGATCGACCAGTCCATCTCGTCCTCCTTCCGTTCTCCACGCTAAAGGTTGACGCTGCGTCAATGTCAACTACCGGCATCCTCACCCCCGCTCCAAAAAGAGTTGCCATCGCGATATATCGTGTTACTCTTGGTAGACGCGATATATCGCGAACCACTCACATTGGAGCAACACATGACCCTGGAGAAGTGGCTCATCCAACCGGGCCAGACACGCATCATCGACATCGAAGACGTCCGCAAGCTCAAGATCGGACTCATCGGCGGCCAGATCGACGTCGTCGCACATGACGAACCCAGCCTGCGCATCGAGGTGCACGCGGTCTCTGGCAAAGACCTGCGCATCGAGTCGGTCGACGGCAGCGTCGAGATCGACCACCCCCAGCTCGGCTGGGACAACTTCCTCGATGTGTTCCGCAATTTCGGATCGAACGGACCGAAGGCCGAGATCAGCGTCGCCGTCCCTCGCGAGGTCGCCCTCACGCTCGGCGTCGTCAGTGCCAGCGCACTGATCAGCGGCCTGCGCACCGCTGCCCGACTGAACACCGTCTCGGGCGACCTTCTTGTCGATGGGCTCACCGGCGACCTGACCGTCAACGCCGTCTCGGGCGATGTGCAGATTCGAGGGCTCACCGGTGCCTTGACCGCCAACAGCGTGTCGGGCGACATCGCCGCCACCGGCGCGCTCAGCAGAACTGTCGTCGACACCGTGTCGGGTCCGGTGCTCATCGACAGCACCGGACCGGTCAACCGCATCTCGCTGAACACTGTCAGCGGCGATGCCACCATTCGGCTCGACGACCAGCTGTCAGCGAATTATGTGGTGCGCAGCGTCAGCGGGCAGGTGCTCATCGATGGCGTCGTGCGCTCGGGCCAGGGCAACGGTCCGGTCACCAACTACACGGGCACGACCGGCGACCTGTCGGGCAGCTTCGCCGACATTCGCACGAACTCGGTGTCGGGCAACCTCTCGGTGCTGCGCCGCACGGTTGCCGACACGACGACGGATGCCGCAGCCGACCCCGATGAGGAGGAATGGTGATGACCCCGGTCTTCTCACACGGCGACCTGCGCCTGTATCTGCTGAAGCTGCTCGATGAGCAGCCACGGCACGGATACGACCTGATCCACGCCCTGACCGACCGCACGGGCGGCACCTATACGCCCAGCGCCGGCACTATCTACCCCCGGCTGGCCAAGCTTGAAGAAGAGGGCCTGGTCACCAAGAGCGTGGACGGGCGCAAGACGATCTACGCCATCACCGACGCCGGCCGAGCCGAGGTCGCCGGCCGAGCCGACGAGTTCGACGGGATCGAGGCCGGCCTCGCCGACTCGGTACGCCTGATCGCCGACGAGGTGCGCGGCAGCGTGCGCGAGGCGATGAAGAGCCTGCGCGCCGACCTGGCCGCTGCCGCACATGACGAGCGGCGCGCAGCGCCGGCCGACACCTCGCGGGCCGACGACCCGCGAGTGCGCGCGCGCGAGCAGTTGCAGCGCGCCGATGCCGCGATAGGTGCTTTCCGCGCGCAGGTGCGCACAGATCTGCGCTCGCATGTCGCGCGCGGCGGCCGGCTCGAGGCATCCCTCGTCGACGAACTCAGCCGCGCCCTCGACGAGGCCGCGCGTGCGGTCACCCGGGCGCTGCGCGGGTGAGTCAGCCTTCGAAGTCCTGGTCGTCGTCGAGAAGCTGTCCGGTCGGGACGACCAGGACCGGGCGCGTCTGCCGGTGCGCCAATCGCACCGCGACCGAGCCGGTGAAGAACTCGCGGATCGACTCACCGAGCCCCTGCTTGCGCGTGCCCACCACGATCAGCCGCGCGCGCACCTCGTCGGCGAGCTTCTTCATCGCCAGTGCAGGGTCGCCTACGAGCCAGCGCAGCGACCACTCGACATCGCACCCCTCAAGGGCCGCCGAGGTCTCGTCGGTCACCTGCTTCACCTCGCTCTCGCGCCCGACCGCCGCCAGGTCGATGGCGGCCGTCTGCACCGAGCCGTCGGGGTCTTCGTACGCCACGAATCGGGTCACGTCGACGTTGACGACCAGGAGAGGAACGCCGAACGCCTTCGCATACCGCGCAGCCTCTTTGACGACGCGCGGCGACTGTCCCGCCACGACTCCCACGAGCACCGCGCCCGTCGGCTGCGCACCGGTCTCGGACGGGGATGGGGTGGCGGATGCCTCGTCGGACATATATCTCGCTGCCTCTCGTTCGCAACCGGCCGCGCGGGGCCGGAATTCAGGCCGTCCGGCACCGCGCGTGATATCCTGAATGCTACTCTTGCCGGTTGATGCCGGACATCGTGAACACGTCGGGCCGGCACTGCCCGCGACTTGAACCGTAAGGGGGTCTCGCATGGGGCGTGGCCGTCAGAAGGCGAAGCACACAAAGATCGCCCGCGAACTCAAGTACGACACCTATAACGTGAACTTCACCGCGCTCGAGCGTGAGCTGGGACACCCCGGCGACGACGGCGGCGAAGAGTACGTCGACAAGTGGTCGGACGAGTACGCCGACGACGAAGACGACGAAAGCGCGGGCTCGTACCAAGAGCGTCAGCAGGCGTAGCGCGTCTTCCGCGGCATCCCGCTGAAGACTTTTCGTGAGCCGACACGGTGCGCGTTGCCGTGGGATGCCGCATCCTTGAGACAGACACTGTCGTCGAAAGGAGCCGCCATGGCTGACAAGATCCTCATTCTCACCGGAGACGCCGCCGAGACCCTCGAGGTGTTCTATCCGTATCACCGCCTGCAAGAGGCCGGATACGAGGTGCACATCGGTGCCCCCGAGAAGCGCAAACTGCAGTTCGTCGTGCACGATTTCGTGGACGGCTTCGACACGTACACCGAGAAGCCCGGCCACACCTGGGATGCCGACGTCGCCTTCGCCGATGTGAACCCCGACGACTATGTCGCCATCGTGGTGCCCGGTGGCCGGGCGCCCGAGTACATCCGCAACAACGCCGATGCCCAGCGCATCGTGCGGAACTTCTTCGACAACGACGCCCCGGTGGCGGCAACGTGCCACGGTCCGCTGCTGCTGGCGGCATCCGGAGTTCTGAAGGGCCGCACCACCTCGGCATATCCCGAGCTGGCGATCGACGTCACCACGGCGGGCGGCGTGTTCGAGAACGGCGGCGCGGTCGTCGACGGCAACCTCGTCTCGGCGCGGGCATGGCCCGACAACGGCACCTGGATGAAGGCGTTCCTCGAGCTGCTCGCCTCACGCGGCGTCTGAACGCTCCGGCTCGTCCGCCGCGGCGACTGAACGCTTTGGTGCGTCCGCCGCGGCGTCTGAACGCTTTGGTGCGTCCGCCGCGGCGACCCGGGCCGCCCGGCGGGCGGCGCGGCGTGCGTGCCACCAGGCCCAGAACCGGGCCAGCGTGCGCTTGAGCCACAGGTTGAGCCGGTGCGCCCAGACGAACTCGGTGCCCAGCAAGGCGAGCCCGGCGAACACGACGAGCCAACCGGGCCCGGGCAGCGGCACCATGACGAGGCCGCCCAGCGCCAGCAGCGTGCCGATGATCGCGATGCCGATGCGGTAACCGCGCTCGAGTCGTCGGTGCCGCGACAGCCAACGGCGCGCGCGTCGCATGCCGCGGCGCACGGGACCGCCAGGCTTGTCGACGACGGCGACATCAGAACGAGTGACCCGTTCGAACTGCCTCATGGGCGCGGATGCTATCGCCATGGGCAGACGCTAGCAACGGGACTCGAACGTGGGCTGTGAATCGGCGGCGGGGTGGCGGGGCGGCAGCGGCGGCGGCCGCGGCGGGGCGGCAGCGGCGCGGCGGCAGCGGCGCGGCGGCGCGGCGCCGGGCCACCCGCCGGCGTTCGTCTCGCAGGACGTTTCGGCCAAGCCCCACAGACACGCCGGGCGACACGCCCGGGATCGCAATTCCATCCTGCGAGCCGAACAGGATGCCGCGACACATCGCCTCGCCGGCGAGGTGAACGGGACCCCCGCGCCTCAGAACTCCCGCGAGCCGAACAGGATGCCGCGGCCCGGCGCCCAGCCGCCCACCGATGTTCATCTCGCAGGACGTTTCGGCCAAGCCCCGCAGACACGCCGAGCGACACGCCCGGGATCGCAATTCCATCCTGCGAGCCGAACAGGATGCCGCGGCACATCGCCTCTCCGGCGAGGCGAGCGCGACGCCCCCGCCTCAGGACTCCTGCGAGCCCTCGACCCAGGCGAGGTACTCGTCGGTGACGGTGCCGGTGACATACCGCCCGTCGAAGCAGCTCAGGTCGAGGTCTTCCAGGTCGGAGCCGTCGATGATGGCGTCTTTGAGGTCATCGACCTCCTGGTAGACCAAGTGGTCGCAGCCCAGCTCGGTGGCGATCTCGGGGATCGTCCGGCCGTGCGCGACGAGCTCCTGCGGCGAGGGCATGTTGATCCCGTACACGTGCGGGTACCGCACGGGGGGCGCGGCCGACGCGAACGTGACCGATGCGGCTCCGGCATCCCGTGCCATCTGGATGATCTGCTTGCTCGTCGTGCCCCGCACGATCGAGTCGTCGATGAGCAGCACGTTCTTGCCCTGGAACTCGCTCGACATCGCGTTCAGCTTCTGCCGCACCGACTTCTTGCGCACCGCCTGCCCGGGCATGATGAACGTGCGCCCGATGTAATGGTTCTTGTAGAAGCCCTCGCGGTACTCGATGCCCAGCACCCGGGCGACCTCCATGGCGGCGGGCCGCGACGAGTCGGGGATCGGCATGACCACATCGATGTCGTCGACCGGAGTGTGCTTGGCGATGGTCGCGGCGAGCTTGGCGCCCATGCGCAGGCGCGCGTCGTACACCGAGACGCCGTTCATCACCGAGTCGGGACGCGCCAGGTACACATACTCGAACGAGCACGGCACCAGCTGCGGGTTCTCGGCGCACTGCTGCGAGTACAGCTCGCCGGCGTTGCTGATGAACACGGCCTCGCCGGGCGCTATCTCGCGCACGATCTCGTAGTCGCCGTTCTCGAGCACGAGCGACTCGCTGGCCACGACCCACTCGTCACCGGCCAGCGCCGCGGTGCGCCGGCCCAACACCAGCGGGCGGATGCCGAACGGGTCACGGAAGGCGAGCAGTCCGTATCCGGCGATGAGCGCGATGACGGCATACGCGCCCTCGATGCGCTTGTGCGTGCGGGCGACGGCCTCGAAGATGCGGGCCGGTTCGAGGTCGACGGGGCTCGTGGTCTCTTGCAGCTCGCTGGCCAGCGCGTTCAGCAGCAGCTCGGTGTCGCTCGACGAGTTGAGGTGGCGGCGATCGCGGTGCGCCATGTCGTCGGCCAACTCACGCGTGTTGGTGAGGTTTCCGTTGTGGATGAGCACGATGCCGTACGGCGAGTTGACGTAGAAGGGCTGCGCTTCTTCTTCGCTCGAGGCGGCCCCGCGGGTGGCGTAGCGCACGTGCCCGAGCCCGACGTTGCCCAGCAGCGAGCGCATGTCGCGGGTGCGGAAGCTCTCGCGCACCATGCCCTGCGCCTTGCTCATATGGATGACGCCGCCCGGCTCGGCGGTCGCTATGCCTGTGGCATCCTGCCCCCGGTGCTGCAGCAGCAGCAGGGAGTCATAGATGTCCTGGTTGACCGGGCCCCGCCCGACCATGCCGACGATGCCGCACATCTGCTGTTACTTCGCCCCGTCTTTGTACGTGCCGACCAGGCGCACGGCGCCGCCGTCGACGCCCTTGGCACCCTCGACCCATTCCCCGTCGGCGCGGGTGCCCGAGCAGACGACGCCGACCTGCCAGGTGTCGATTCCGGCCGCGGTGAGGGTGGATGCCGCATCCGCCGCGACGGCGGCATCGACGACGGCGAGGAACCCGACGCCGAGGTTCCAGGTGCCCTCGGTCTCGATAAGGTCGAGTTCGCCCAACTCGGCGAGCACTCGGAACACCGCAGCCGGCGACCACGTCGAGCGGTCAAGGTCGACCCAGACGCCCTGGGGCAGAACCCGGGCGAGGTTGGCGGCGATGCCGCCGCCGGTGACGTGACTGAGTGAGTGGATGCCGCCTCCCAGCCGATCGATCAGTGCCAACAGTGGCGTCGTATACAGGCGGGTGGGCTCCAGCAGGGCCTCGCCCCACGTCGTGCCCAGCTCGGTGCTGCGGTCTCCGTAGCTGACGCCGGCGCCGGCGACGATGTGGCGCACCAGCGAATAGCCGTTCGAGTGCAGGCCGCTCGAGGCCAGAGCCAGCACGACATCGCCCGTGCGCACCCGCTCGGCACCCAGCACGCGGTCGGCCTCGACTACGCCGGTGGCGGCCCCCGCCACGTCGTAGTCGTGGACGCCCAGCAGGCCGGGGTGCTCGGCGGTCTCGCCGCCGACCAGTGCCGTACCGGTCATCTCACAGCCCCGGGCGATGCCCGAGACGATGTCGGCGATGCGGGCAGGCACAACCTTGCCGCACGCGATGTAGTCGGTCAGGAACAGGGGGGTCGCGCCCACCACGACGATGTCGTCGACGACCATGCCGACGAGGTCTTCGCCGATGGTGTCGTGCTTGTCGATCGCCTGCGCGATGGCGACCTTGGTGCCCACGCCGTCGGTGCTGGTCGCCAGCAGCGGATGCGCGTATTCGCGCAGTGCCGAGGCGTCGAAGAGTCCGGCGAATCCGCCTACTCCGCCGAGTACCTCGGGCCCGTGGGTACGACGGACGGCCGACTTCATCAACTCGACCGCGAGATCACCCGCGGCGGTGTCGACTCCGGCTTGTGCATAGGGGTTGGCGGGAGAGGGCGCGGCCACGTGACAAGCCTACCCGGGCGGTCGCTGTGCAGAAGCCGGATGGGGCGTGATCTGACCGGGTCGCAGCGCGTGCGTCCGCCCTACAATGGCGGCATGCACAGCGACGACCCCGGGTGGGTGATCAACGAGGGCGCCGACACGGCGGTGCTCGTCGCGCTGTGCCTTCGCCAACTCGTGGGAATTCGCGCCCCCGACGAGCTGCCTCATCTGCGCGGCATCCCCCCGCGCGTGAACGACCGCGGCACCGAGGCGCAAGACGCGCTGGAGCGCCAGTGGACTGCCTACTGGGAGATGACCGTCGAGCCGCGTGCGCACCCGTCGACGGTGCCGCTCGACCTCATCGACGGCTTCGAGACCCTGGTGGCGCTGCCGGTGCGGGGCTTCGATGAGCTGCGGCGGGCGATAGCCCCGCACGCCGCCGAAGCGATGGCTGCGGCCGCCGATATGCACACGCGATATAGAAAGGTGTCCACCGCCAAGCCGGGAACGTCGTACCGCGCCTACGCGGGCGCCATCGCCGAGCATGAGCGACAGGTCGGGCGCCGCGCGCATCCGTTCGAATTGAACGTGCAGGTTCTGCCGCTGACCCAGCGCGGAGTGTGGTGGATCGGAGCGCTCACGGTCGCCGTGACCGACGGACTGCGGCAGGATGTCGCCGCCTTCGACGCGGCCATCCACCCGATCATCGCCGAACTGGCGTGAGAACGCGACGCCGCAGCGCGGTGGGCGTCAGTCGACAGTCGTGACCCGCTCGCGGTCGACCTGCACCTGGCGGGTGCGACGACCGACGGTTCGTTCGAGGATGAGGGCGACCACGCCGCCCACTGCCACGCCGACGACACCGCAGATGAGGGCGAGGAACCCGAAGATCTGACCGCTCGTGTAGCTGACGGCGCTGTAGGCGCTCTGTTCGCTGCCCGACTCGTCAAAGACTCCGAAGCCATAGGTGAGGATCACGGCGACGGCGATTCCGACCGCGGCGCCGAGCACCAGGAAAACGATCATCTTGGGCGCGCGGCGCACGCTGACGGTCTCGACGCTCTCCTCGATCAGCTCCGTGGGAGCAGAGGGTGCGGGCTTGTTCGCCTGTTCGGCCATGGTTCCATTGTCTCACTGCGCAATGTCTCACTGGGCAAAGCAGCCAGCACCGCCACGGCCGCTGCCGGCGACCGGGGGACCGGGGCACTCGGCATCGGCCGTTCAGAACTCCTCGGATTCGCTGCGGTCGGCACCCAACGGGGCCCAAAACGGGCACCGGCGCACGATTCTGACGGAGTTCTGAACGCGACCCCGGCTTCACCGTACGACGAAGGCCCCGCGGCGCGGGGCGACGCGCACGCGCCCGCCGTGTTCGAACACCTCGATCGGGGTACCGTACACCTCGCTCAGCAGTTCACCGGTGCATACCTCGGCCACCGTCCCTTCGGCACGCACGCGTCCCTGATGCATGAGCACCAGGTGATCGGCGTAGGCGGCCGCGGCGTCGAGGTCGTGCAGCACGACGGCCACGGCCGCTCCATCTGCGGCCACGGCGCGCATGAGCGACAGCGTGGCCTCGGCGTGGGCGACATCCATCGCCGCAGTCGGCTCATCCAGTAGCACGACCGAGTGCTCCCCCACCGGCGTGGCCTGTGCGATGACCCGCGCGAGCGCGGTCAGCTGCCGCTCTCCGCCCGAGAGCGTCGTGATCTCGCGCTCGGCAAGGTGCTCGAGACCGGTCTGCGCGAGGGCCTCGGCCACGATGCGGTCATCGCGCGTCGGATCGGACGGCCAGGCGGTGCGCCCGAGGCCGACCACTTCGCGCACCGTGAAGGGAAAGGCGACCGTCGTGTCCTGCGGCATCACGGCGCGGCGACGTGCGGCCTCTTTCACGGGAATGCGCGCGAGGTGGTCGCCGCCCAGCCGCACCTCGCCGACGTCGGGCCGCCGGTGCCCGGCGGCGACCGCCAGCAGCGTCGACTTGCCGGCGCCGTTCGGGCCGATGATGGCCGTGACACGCCCCGCATCCACGTGGAGTGACACGTCGTCGAGGATGTCGCGCCGCCCGATGGTGACGCCGATGTGGGTGAGCGCGAGATCGGTCATGCGCGCACCCCCTGCCCGCGCAGCGTGCGACGCAGAAGAACAAGGAACAGTGGACCGCCGACCACGGCGGTGAAGATGCCGATCGGCAGGTCGGCGAACGGGATGATGGTGCGGGCGGCGATGTCGGCCAGTCCCAGCAGCACGGCGCCGCCCAGCGCCGACAGCGGCACCAGGTAGCGATGCGACGGCCCGACGATGAGCCGGATGGCATGCGGCACTATCAGCCCGACGAAAGCGATCATGCCGCCGAAGGCGACGGCGACTCCGCTGAGCAGGCACGACAGCAGGATCGCCGCAACGCGCAGGTGCTCGACCCGCACCCCGCTGGCCGACGCCGAGGTGTCGCCGAGAGCGAGCACATCCAGCGGGCGGCGGATCAGGAGGCATCCGACGAAGCCGACCAGGAACACCGCCGCGATCGTCGCGACCGATGGCCATGTTGCATCGGCGAGGGTGCCGAGCTGCCAGAAGATGACCTGTTCCCGCGACGACGTGTCGCCGAGAAAGATGAGAAAGCTCGTGATGGCCGTCGAGATCGCGTTGATGGCGATGCCGGTGAGCACGAGCGTGAGCACCGCCGCTTTGCCGCCCGTGCGGGCCAGCGCCCACACGATAAGGGTGACCACGAGCGCTCCGGCGAAGGCGGCCAGTGGCAGCATCCACGGCGCCACGGCGGCGAAGCCGAGCACGATGACCGCAGTCGCGCCGATCGAGGCCCCCGAGTTCACGCCGATGATGCTGGGCTCGGCCAGCGGATTCGCGAACACGCCCTGCATCACCGCGCCAGCGACGGCCAGGCACGCGCCGGCGAGCAGGGCGAGGGCGGCGCGCGGAAAGCGGATCTGCCAGAGCACGGCGCCCGCGCGGGTGGCATTGGGATCCTGCCCGGCGAACACAACCTTGGTGAACGCGTCGACAACCTCGCCCGGGGTGGCCGCGAATTGACCGACCGTCGCCGACAGCAGCACGACGCCGATGACGGCGACGGCAAGCACCGCGGCCACGATCGCGGCGCGCACCGCACGCGTGGACCGGCGCCGCGCGGGAGTGGATGCCGCGGCGACGCGTGCGTCGGGAAGAGTATCCAAGCCCGTCATGAGGCGGCCGTATAGATGGCTTCGGCGAGCGCGACGAGGTTCTGTGGCGTGCGCGGGCCGTACGAGAGCAGCTGACTGTCGGCGGCGGTGACGAGGCGCTTGTTCTGCCCGGCCGTCGTCGCCGACACCCCGGGGCGCTTCAGAAAGGCATCGACCCCACCTGCCGATTCGATGCCGTTGGTCATGGCGAGGATGATCTCGGGGTCGAGGGTCACGAGCGCTTCGGCGTTCGCAGGCTTCAGACTCGTGATGCCGTTGGTCCCCGCGGCATCCTCCAGCCCCAGCGCCTCGATGAGGTCACTGGCGCCATAGTCCGAACCCATGATGAAGAAGATGCCGCCGGTGCCGCGAACGTACAGCACGACGGTGCGCGGGGCGCGCGTGGTGGCCGCCTTCAGCTGCGCGATCTGGCTGCGGGCGTCGTCGAGAGCGGCAGTGGTGTGATCGATCAGCTGCTGCGCGGCATCGGCCACGCCGAACGTCGCACCGACCTGCGCTATCGCGTCGGCGATGCCGTCGAGGTGCGGCACCTGCGCGAAGCGCATCACGGTGACGCCCGCCGCTTCGAGCTGGCGATACGATGCCGCCGAGCCGATGGTGATGTTGGTGAGCACGAGGTCGGGATGCAGGTCGAGCACGGCCTCGACGTTCAGGTCGATGCCATCGCGGCTGACCACGGGCAGGTCGGCCAGTGCCTTCTGGGTGTCTGACATCGCGCGGCCCACCAGGCGGTCCTGCAGGCCCAGGCCGATGACCGTGTCGGTGAGCGTGCCGTACAGATCGAGCGCTATGACGCGGTCGGCGGTGGTGACGGTGACCTTCGTGCCGTCGGCGTCGGTCACGGTCGCCGGCAACTGCGGGGCCGCGTCGGTGATGACCGGCTGCATGTCGGGAATGGTCTCGGCTTCGACCGGACCGGTCAGCGACAGCGCGTCGACCGCGTCCGACGCCACCGTCGAGGTGGGGGATGCGGCATCCGTCGTCGTTGCGGAGGGCGCCGGGGATGCCGCGCACCCCGTGGCCAGCAGGGCAGCGGCCAGCAGCAGCGCGGCCACGCGTACTCGTTTCATGAACACCTTCTCAGCAATGCCAGAGGCAGGTCGCCGCGCTGGGCCCTCAGAAGCGGGCTTCGGGCGCGGGCGACCTGCCTGCGGCGTGTTATCGGCGTGCCGCCGTCGCGCGACGGATCACCACGGTCAGCAGCAACAGGCCCGCCACCAGCGGAATCCAGCCCCACTGGCCGGCACCGGCCTCGGCGACGGGCGCACCGCCCGTGTTCACCGCGAAGCCTGACGCCGTCAGCGACGGACCCACATAGGCGCTGCCGTCAGCGTTGACCCGGTTGCCGTCAGCGTCGTAGCAGACCTTCTGTGTCGTTGCCGCGCGTGCGCCCGAGAACGACACCGTGAGAGCGTCGAACGACTCACCCGCGGAGTAGAACCCCGCGAACGCCTCGGCACCGGCGGCCGTGAGCGTCACCGACGCGGTGCCGCCGGTCGCCGACGCCGACGAGAACTGCAGGTTCGCGAAGGTGATCGAGCTGTTCGAGACGGTGCCACCCTCGAGGGTCTTCGAGTTCACGGCGAGCACGAGCACGCCGGTGCGTGCACCGGTGATCTGCACCCGCGGGTTAGAGAGGGTGGTCTCCAGCGCCCCGTCATGCCCGGTGAAGTGCACCGAACCGGGGAAGCTCACCGTGCCCTGACCCGACGAGGCCAGCGTGTCTGTTCCCGATCCCCACGTGAAGGTGCTGCCGCTGCGGGCGGCCCCGTTCGAAGCGGTGACGCTGCCGTTGGCGATGCCGCCGCCGATGTAGCTGACGAACGACGACTTCACGCCCCACGACAGGTGCGGCGTGCCCGCTGTGGCGGGGACGGTCTGCGTCGTGCATGTCACCTGTGCGGTGGGGGTGAGGGTCTTCGAGCCGGATGCCGCAGCCACCGTGAAGGGAACACGAACCGTTCCGCTGGCCGCCGTGAGGACGACCTCGTGGGCGCCGGTGGCGAATCCGGCCGGCACCGTCCAGGTGAACGACACCGCACCGGTCGCCGAAGCCGTCTTGGAGCCGAGCGACACCGGATCGGAGTGGACAGCAGCGCTCACCCGCTCGCCCGCGGCGAACCCGGTCGCCGAGACGACGAGCTTGCCGCCGGTCTTCACCGTCGAACCCCCCGAGATCGCGGCCTTCGGTCCGGTCGTGCCCGGCTCGGTCGTGCCCGGGTCCGTCGCGCCAGGGTCGGTCGTGCCCGGGTCGGTCTCGCCCGGGTCGGTCTCGCCCGGATCCGTGGCCGAGGAGAGCGCCTTGCGCTGAGCGTCGGTCAACTCGACAGCCTTCGCATCGAGCAGAGTGTCGGCCGTGATAGTGCCGTGCGCAACCCAGACGATCACCTCATACGAAGCGGTCGCATCAAGCTTGGCCACCGGAGCCACCAGGTCGGTCGCCCACGCGCCATCGGTGATCGATCCGCTCCAGATGTAGTTCACGGCCGGCGCCGCCGTGGTATCGGCGTTGAGCTGCTCATCGGTCATTGTCACATCACGCAGAGCGACATACACCCCGGCGTTGTCCTTACCCGTCGACGCCTTCGGCAGATCGGTATAACCACTGCCGGTCACATGCAGCTTCAGACCATCCGCATCCGCAGAGCTGACGGCGACCGTCGTCTTCCAGCTCTGGCCCGGGTCGGTCTGACCCGGGTCAGTCTCGCCCGGGTCAGTCTCGCCCGGGTCAGTCTCGCCCGGGTTGGTGCCGGGGTCGGTGGCCGGGAACAGCGCCTCGTGCTGAGCGTCGGTCAACTCGACAGCCTTCGCATCGAGCAGAGTGTCGGCCGTGATCGTGCCGTGCGCAACCCAGACGATCACCTCATACGAAGCGGTCGCATCAAGCTTGGCCACCGGAGCCACCACATCCGTGCTCCACGCGCCATCGGTGATCGATCCGCTCCAGATGTAGTTCACGGCCGGCGCCGCCGTGGTATCGGCGTTGAGCTGCTCATCGGTCATCGTCACATCACGCAGAGCGACATACACCCCGGCGTTGTCCTTACCCGTCGACGCCTTCGGCAGATCGGTATAACCACTGCCGGTCACATGCAGCTTCAGACCCTCCGCATCCGCAGAGCTGACGGCGACCGTCGTCACCGGCTGCGGCTTCGGCGTCGGGAACAGCGCCTCGTGCTGCGCGTCGGTCAGCGCGACCGGCTGCGTGGCGAGCTTGCTCGCATCGGTCACGTATCCGTGCGCAACCCAGACGATCACCTCGTACGAGGCGTCGGCCGCGAGAGTGTCGACGGATGTCTGCAGGTCTGCCGTCCACGCTCCCCCGACGATGACCGGCACGTACGCCGTGACGACAGCCTCCGTCTGCACATCGTCGTCGCTGACCGTGACATCACGCAGCGCGACATAAATACCCGCGGTCGGGCCGCCGACGGCTGGAGGCAGGTCGGTGTAACCCGCGCCGGTCACATGCAGCTTCAGGCCGTCTGCCTGGGATGCCGCCGTCACATCGACGGTCGTCTGTCGCGCGGGAGCATCCGCCGCATAGGCGGGTGCGGTGACAGCGAGTCCGGCAGCGGCCAGGGCCAGGGCCGCCAGCCCTGCCGCAGCTCGGCGCCACCGGTTCGGGTGGTGATGTCGCATCGGAGATCTCCTTCTGAGGGAATCGTCGCCGTCGGACTCGGCCGATTCGCGGGGAGCTGGGAATGAGGTTAGCCTTACCTGAATAAGAGCTGATCCCAACAGCCCCTAAGGCTAGCCTTACCTAAATTGAAAAGCAAAGCGGGTCCGTAACCCCGAGGCCCTCACCCCATGGCGACAAAGAACCAGCACCCCGCGACAGCCGAGGCATCCCTCCCCCCGGCACGTCGGTGCTGGGCCGGCATGATCGCGGTGATCGTCGCGGTGCTGTTGATCGCCGGAGGAGCCACCGCACTGCTGTGGCCACACGGCGGTCTGCGCGACATGAACGGCAACGCCGTCGCTCTGGATGCCGCCGCAACGCCTGCCGGCCCGCAGCTGACCGACATGGATCCCGTTGACGACACGAACACACGCTTCGCCGTTCCCTCGGTCGGGCTCGACGTGCCCCTGGGCGCACTGACGGCGGTCGGCGACGAGATCACCCCGCCCGGTTTCACCTCGGCCTATCTGGTACGCAACCTCGGCGTCACACCGCAGAACGCCCCGGAAGGCACCGTCTTCGTGGTGATGCACTCGCTGCGCGACGGCGCGGTGGGCCCCGGCAACTATCTCATCGACGTCGACAGCGGAACAGCCGCCGTGCACCCGGGCGACGAGGTCGACGTCTCAGGCGTCGCCTACACCGTGACCGGGGCGAGCGACATCATCAAGACCGCCATCGCCGACGACGACGACATCTGGGCCGATCAGCCTGGCCGCCTCGTGGTCATCACCTGCCTGCAGCGCCCGGGCGGCGGCCCCTCGCACGACAACATAGTGATCACGGCCCAGCGCACAGCGGGCTGAGTAGCTCAGGGTCGCAGCGGCAGCAGGTCGGAGATGTCGGCGCGAGTGCCCGAGGCGAGAATCCGACCAGAGGCTTCGGCATCTTGCCACTGCTGCTGGCCGAGAGCGAGCGAGATCCAGGTCATCGGGTCGGTCTCGACCACGTTCGGCGGCGTGCCCCGGGTGTGCCGCGGCCCCTCGATGATCTGCACGGCACCGAACGGCGGCACCCGCACCTCGACGGTGTGCCCGGGCGCCTTCTCGCCCAGCAGCTGCAGCAGATAGCGAACCGCGGTGGCCAGGTCGTTGCGCCCCGGGTCGCCGCTGTCGACGCCGGCCAGGGCGGCTCTGCCTTCCTCCATGGAGATCTTGCGCGCCATGCGGCCCACGCTACCCCGGCGGTGCCGTCGACGGGAGGCCGCAGATAGGCTGGCAGCGTGAGAATCCTGGTCCTCGGCGCGGGCGCCCGCGAGCACGCCATCATCCTCGCGCTGCGTGAAGAGAACACGCCGCACGAGATCTTCGCCGCCCCCGGCAACGCCGGCATCGCACACGACGCGGTCGTGGTCGCGCTCGACGCGAATGATCCCGCCGCCGTCACGAACTATGCGAACGACGAGAACATCGACCTCGTCGTGATCGGCCCCGAGGCGCCCCTGGTGGCCGGCGTCGCCGATGCACTGCGCGAGCGCGGCATCCCGGTCTTCGGCCCCGGCAAGGCGGCCGCACAGCTGGAGGGCTCGAAGTCGTTCGCGAAGCGTGTGATGGATGCCGCGGGTGTCCCCACCGGCCGCGCCGTCAACGCACGCACCCTCGACGAGGTCGCCGCCGCGCTCGACGAGTTCGGCGCGCCGTTCGTCGTGAAGGCCGACGGCCTGGCCGCCGGCAAAGGGGTCATCGTCACCGACGACCGCGCAGCGGCTCTCGCCCACGCCGGGCAGTATCTCGCCGACGCGCCCGTCCTCGTCGAAGAGCATCTTGCCGGCCCCGAGGTGTCGCTCTTCTTCTTGTGCGACGGTGACCACGTGCTGCCGCTGAGCCCGGCGCAAGACTACAAGCGCCTGCGCGACGGCGACGAAGGACCGAACACCGGCGGCATGGGTGCGTACTCACCGCTGCCCTGGCTGCTTGAGCACTTCGGCGGCGAAGATGCCTTCGTCGATGCCGTCACGCGCGAGATCGCCGAGCCGGTCATCCATCAGCTCGATGCCGAGGGCACCCCGTTCATCGGGCTGCTGTATGCGGGGCTCATCCTGACCGAGCAGGGCGTGAAGGTCATCGAGTTCAACGCACGCTTCGGCGACCCCGAGACGCAGGTGGTGCTGCCGCGGCTGGTCGACCCGCTCTCCGAACTGCTGCTGGCAGCGGCATCCGGTCATCTCGAAGACTTCCCGAAGCCCGCCTTTGCCGAGGCGACCGCGGTCACGGTGGTGCTGGCCAGCCAGGGCTACCCGGAAAAGCCGATCACCGGACGGGTGCTGACCGGGCTGGATGCCGCATCCACGGTCGAGGGCGTGCACATCGCCCATGCGGCGACCGGACGCACCGATGAAGGCCTGGTGGCCACCGGGGGACGGGTGCTCAATGTCGTCGCCCTGGGCACGACGTTCGCCGAGTCGACCGAGCGCGCCTACGAAGCCCTCGCGAAGATCGGGCTCGAGGGCGGGCAATACCGCACCGACATCGCCGCCCGGGTCATCGAAGACTGAGCCATCGAGCACTGAGTCACAGCTGCGCGAGCCGCGGCACGACATCGCGCACCAGTGCTTCGACGGTCTCAAGCTGCCGATCACGGCGCACGCCGAACACGACCAGGTCGATGCCCAGCTCGGCGAAGCGCTGCATCGTCGGCCAGAATTCAGCGCTGCCCGGGTCGAGGCGGCTGCCCATCACCTGCTTCTCGATCGCGTCGTAGTCGGTGCCGACGGCGTCGCAGTGGCCGCGCAGCACGTGGAGCAGGTGCGCGACCTCATCGGGATCGGCCGTGGTGAGATTGACGATCTGCGCATACTGCGCGGCGATGCGCAGGGTCTTGCGCTCGCCCTTGCCCCCGATCATGACGGGCGGATGCGGGGTACTGACCACCGGCGGGCTGTTGAGGGTCTCGGCCAGCGTGTAGTGGGCGCCCTCGAACGGGCCGGTCTCGTCACCGAACATCTGCAGCGCTATCTGCACGGCCTCTTCGAGCCGCTCGAAGCGCTCGGCCAGGGCCGGGTAGGGCACGCCGAGGGCGCGGTGTTCGCGCTCATACCAGGCCGCTCCGATGCCCAGAGCAGCACGGCCTGAGCTGAGCACATCGAGCGTCGTGACGATCTTGGCGAGAAGACCGGGATGCCGATACGTCACGCCCGTCACAAGGGGGGCCAGCCGCATCCGGTGTGTCTGCGCCGCCACGTAACCGAGAGTGGTGAACGCCTCGAGCATCGGCTCGGCCGGGTCGCCTGCCGCCTCCATCTGGAACCAGTGGTCCATGACGGTGAACTGGTCGACACCGCCGTCCTCGGTGGTGCGCGCGGTGTCGGCGAGGCCGGTCGGAATCGTCGCCGGCGCACCGGGCATCGTGTAGTTCCAGAAGTGTATTCCCGCATGCATGAGGTCAGGCTATGCCTCGATGCGGCGGGACCGGAACCCGGGTCCGCTCGGAAAAACCAGTGGTCGACTACTGAGGCACGCTCATCGCGGGCCCGCTAGGTTCGGGGCTCAGTCTTCGACGTCAGGAGCCCCTCGTGCGTGCGCACCCCTTCTTCGACCGTTCCGCATATGGACGCGGTCTGCGATCCGTGGGGATCGTCGCCGTGTTCGCAACGGCGTTGGCCGGCGCTCTCGCCCTCACCCCACCGTCTGCCGCGCGCGCGGCAGAAGCGACGCCCACTCTCACCGTCGACGCATCGTGCACATGGAACGCGGCGCTGAACGCCATCGCCACCGCCCGCGCGGTCACAACCCCGGGCGCGGGGGTGTTGTGCGGTAGCCAGGCGGTCTTCGGCGACCGTTCCACGACCTTCACACTCACCCTGGCCACCGACGTCACCCTCACCGAGACGGCGAAGATCACCTACTCACTCGTCGTCGACGGAGACGGCCACACCGTCTCTCGTGGTGGTGAGACTCCGTTCCGTCTTTTCTCGGTGACCTCCAGCGGCGACCTGACCATCGAAGACGCCGTGCTCACCGGCGGGCGCGTGGTGGGTGCCGACGGCGCCGACGGTCCCGCCGACCCGACGCTGGCGTGTTACACCGACGGTGACTGCACCGCCGACGCCGGTGGCGCCGGCGCCGATGCCCAAGGCGGCGCCATCGCCGTGACGGGCGGCACCCTTGACCTGGAGCGCGTCGTCCTCACCGACAACAGTGTCGCCGCCGGCGATGGCGGCAACGGCGGCCACGGCCGTCCCGGGCGCTCCGGCGACAGCTTCGACGTCGACGGATACCTCGGGGGCGCGGGCGGCAATGGCGGCCACGGCGGCGTAGCGCGCGGTGGCGCCGTGTACTCGGATGGCGGCACGGTGACCATCAGCGACTCGATGTTCACCGGCAATGCCGCCACCGGCGGTGACGGTGGCGACGGTGGCGACGGCGGCCACGGTGGCAATGGCGCCGACGGTGCTGCACCCTGGTGCCACGACGACGGCGCCGGTATCGACGGGATCGACGGCGGCGACGGCGGCAATGGGGGTGACGGCGGGAATGGAACCGCGGGAGGCGATGCCTTCGGCGCGGCGGTCTTCGCCCGCGGCGGCGATGTCGTCGTGCGCCGGACCGTGATCGAGAAGCAGATCGCGACAGGGGGTGGCAGCGGCCAGGGCGGCGGTCGTGGCGAGATCGGACAGGGCGGCGCTGACAACTCCGACGAGACGATCACGTGCTACCCCGAGATCGACCCCGGCGGCGGGGGATTCGAAGGCGCAGACGACCCCACCGGCAACGGCGGCGGACCCGGCGTCGACGGAACCGACCGCGGGAGTGCCGGACACGGCGACATCGCCTCGAACGCACTGGGAGCCGCGATCTTCTTCGACGGCTACACCGACAACGACCTGCTGGGTAACTCATCGGGCACCTTCGCCCTCGAAGACTCCACGGTGACCGAGACGACATCGGTACCCGGCAACGGCGCGGGCAATGCTATCGAGTCCGACTGGGACTGCGCGGCCTATCACGACCAGTCCCGGCAGAACCAGCTGTGCGACGCCATCCACTTCGACCGCGGAATCGGCACCGCTGTCGCCGGCGACGGAGCGCTCACCATCGTCTCGTCCACGATCGCCGGCAACACCACGAAGCTCTCTCTGGCGAAGTCACAGTTCGATGACCAATGGCAGCTGAACGCCGGGCTCATGCAGGCGTGGGCCTCTGACACCAATGCCGCTTTGACAGGAGAGAACACGCCCGAGTGGCACAGCAAAGCGTGGCTTGAAGAAGATCTGACGACCTATGTCTGGAAGCCGACGATCCCGGTCACCGTGACAAGCAGCATCGTCGGCCCGAATGCTGTGCGCACCACCGACGGCGTCGACCACCTCGCAAACGGCTGCCGGCAGATGATCGACCAGACCGGTGGCGAGACCGGAACGTACGTCGGGTGGGAGGTGCGCAACATGGCGCTGACCTCGGGGGGCCACAACGTCTTCTACGGTCAGGACGCGACCTACGGCGACGCATGCGTCTCGGCGACAGGCACCGATCATGCAGTGAACGCGGGCGCGCTGAACGTCGACGGCTACGAGACGCTGCTGACCACCTATGCGCTTCCCGGCGGGTACGAGTCATCCGGCTATCTGCCTGCCGGTGTGGCGCGCGGCAACGGCAGCGTGTGCACCGACGGGGATGACCCCGGCCTGGATCAGGCAGGTCAGGACAAGCCCGCCGCCTGCGACATCGGCGCCGTGCAACGCCCCACCCAGATCGTGACCCTGCGCGGATCGGTGCACGGCGAGAAGACCTACGGCGACGCGAAGGGCACCTACACCCTGACCGGGGTTGCGGGCCTTCCCGACGACATCGACATCTCGACGTTGGCGGTCACCTGCGATCTCGACGGATGGACCGATGATGCAACCCTGATCGTCGCCGACTACCCGATCGACCTCGACAGCTGTGAGCTGTCGGGGAGCGCGACCGGTCCGGGCGCCGACCACTATCAGTTCACCATCCTCACCGGAGCAAAGAACGCCCACTTGACGGTTCGCCGGGCGCCTTTGCATGTCACTGCGTCTGACGCGGCCGTGCATTACTCCGATCGCACCCCGGCGATCACCCCGACGTACGACACCGGCGATCTGAAGAACGGCCAGACCATCGCGGCCTTGCGCGACGCCGGCGATCTGTATGACCCCAGCTGCTCGACCCCGTACGCGCCGGGAGACGACGTGGGAACATACACCTCGTCGTGCAAAGACGGTTCCGCCGCGAACTACACGCTCGTCTTCACTGCCGGCACGGTGACTGTCACGCCCGCGTCGGCCATCGTCACGATCTCTGGCACCATGCGCTACGGCGACCAACCGAGCTTCTACGTGGCATCCTCATCACCGTCTGGTGTGTCGCTGGATGGCACGCAGGTCACCTGCACGAAGACGACCGATGGAACGAAGCTGTCTGACCTGCACGTGCAACGGTCCCAGCCGTACAGTTATCCGATCGACGCGGCTTCGTGCACCGGTCCGACCACCGACACGAGCGGTGACTACACCGTCACGCTGGCCGGCGGCACCATGGGCGTCACCTCGGTTCGCCTCGTCGTGGCCCCCATCGTTCATGACATCACCTTCGGCGAGCCGGCCGAGGTCGGGGTGTCGTACGACGGGTTCGTCGGCGACGATGACGCCAACGTGTTCACCACGACGCCCACCTGCGCCGCTGACGACTACGGACCCGGCGACATGGTCGGTACCTACACCGCGTCGTGCTCGGGCGGCGCGGCCAACGACTACACACTCGTCTACCCGACGGCCGAGTTCGTGGTGGCAGCCGAGGTCATTCCGGTGACCGTCACCGGGTCGAAGGTGTATGGCGAGACGGCCCAGTTCACCGTCTCGGGCTCGTCGCTGTTCCCGGCCGACGCGGTCGTGAACTGCCCGCAGACCAGCGACAGCCAGGATGTGTCGGGGCGCCTGCCGGTCGGCGAGTACACCCTCAATGGCTCGCTGTGCGCGGGGCCGATGACAGACTCTTCGGGCAATCACGCCTTCGACTACACCGGCGGCACGCTCACGGTCTCCAAGAAACAGCTCACCGCAACGCTGGGCGAGAAGACGATCCGGTATGGAGCGCCGGTCCCGGCCATCACGCCGAGCTACACCGGCTTCGCCTACGGCGACGACGCGTCGGTGTTCTCCACGCCTCTCACCTGCCTCACGACCTACCACGTCGGCGATGGTGTCGGCCAGTACGACGCCGGGTGCCTCGACGACGCGGTGGCCGAGAACTACACCGTGCGCTCCACATTCGGCACCGTCACGGTCGATCCCGCCCCACTGGCCGTGCACGCGCCCGCCCCGACGATCGAATTCGGGGATGCCGTACCCGCCCTGACCGCGACGTATGAGGGCCTGGTGCTCGATGAGGATGCGGCGCAGCTGGTCGCCAGCGGGGCGCTCGTCGAGCCCACCTGCACGACGAGCTACCAGCCGGGCTCACCGGTGGGCGCCTACCCGATCACGTGCGCGAACGGCTCGGCCGTCAACTACGTCCTGAGCTTTGTGCCAGGCACCATCACCGTCGAACCGCAGCGCGTCGAGGTCACCGTCGGCGGTGCCGCCGACTACGGCGACGAGATAGCGGTGACACCTGGCGCGCTCGGCGACGGCGTGACTGTTCCCGGTGATATCGCGTGCACCGCGGTCATCGGCGGTGCGCCCATCGACGCGCACCTCCCCGTCGGCCACTACACGGTCGACGGCGCAAGCTGCACAGGCCCGGCCGCAGACGCCTCCGGGAACCATGCGTTCTCCTACACCGGTGGTGATCTGCGCATCCTCCCGCGATCCCTGGTGGTCACGGCATCCGACACCGACGCGGCGTACGGCGCCGATGCCCCCGAGGTGCACCCGCGATACGTCGGCTTCGCCGTCGGTGAGGGTGCCGGCGACCTGACCACGCCGCCCACCTGCACCACGAACGACTACGCCGCCGGCGATGACATCGGCACCTATCTCACCCAGTGCTCGGCGGCCACCGCGCCGAACTACCGATTCGTGTACGCCACGGGTGCGCTCACCGTGTCGCCGGCCGTGCTGCGCGCGACCACCTCCGATGCGACGACCATGTTCGGGCGGTCTCTGCCCACCCTCCCCGTCGAATACTCCGGCTTCGTCGCCGGCGACGACGAGAGTGTTCTCAGCCACGCGGCCGTGTGCGCCGCGTGGGACAACGGCCGCCCCGTAACACGTTTCACCCTTCCGGGGACGTATCCGATCGTCTGCACGGCGGGGGCGGCGAACAACTACACCTTCGACTATGCGACGGGCACGGATGCCGCCGGCCTGACGATCGACTGGCCGTCGCATTTCTCGTTGACGCTGTCGGCGACCGATGTCACCGCTGGTACGACGCTGCAGCTGAGCGGTGGCGTGCTTCCGACGGGAACGCGCCTGCACATCTGGTTGGAGTCGACCCCGGTCGACCTCGGCAGCGCATCTCTGACCGCTGACGGAACGTTCGCCACCACGGTGACGATTCCGGCCGCGACCTCGGCGGGTGCCCACCACATCGTGGTGGACGCCACCCTGCCGAACGGCACCGTTATCAGCGAATCCGCTGCTGTGGCGGTCGCCGTACCCGCCGCGGGCGACGACTCGGGTGTCACCGACGACCCATCGGCCGTCACCGACGGCACAACCGGGACCTCAGCCGTCACCGACGGCACAACCGGGACCTCGGCCGTCACCGACGGGACGACCGGGACTTTGCCCGTCAGCGACGGGACGACCGGGACCTTGCCTGTCACCGGCGGCACGCCCGGGCTCGGTACCGGTCTGCTGGTGGCGCTGTTCGCGCTTCTGGCCGGCGCGGCATCGCTGGCTCTGGCTCGCCTCCGTCGACGCCGAGCGGCCCGATGATAACGACCGGGTAACCCCCAAGGCTGTTCACAAGGAGCGCGGTCTACGCTCGGGAGTCGTGAAGCTCCCCCTGCCGCACCGTGTCAACCGCTATGTGTCGCGGGCCGGCAAGGCCGTACAGGCCGAGCGCATCGCCTATGCGCGGTCAAAGCCCGTGCTCAGTGACGTCGTGCTGTACGAGTCCTTCGCGGGGAACGGGGTGCTGTGCAATCCCGAGGCGATCTTCCGCTACCTGCTGGGCCGGCCCGACTTCGACCACCTGTGGCACGTGTGGGCCATCGACGACGACGCGGCCCTCGCGCGCTTCACGGACGAGTTCGGCACGCATCCACGGGTCTCTGCTGTGCGCCGCGGATCATTCGACTACTGGCGCACGCTGTCGACGGCCGGTTACCTCATCAACAACGCGACGTTCCCACCGGCGTTCGGCAAGCGACCCGGTCAGGTGTATCTGAACACGTGGCACGGCACCCCACTCAAGCTCATGGGCTTCGACATGCCCGACGGCGCCATCGAGTCGGCCAACACGCTGCGCAATCTGCTGTCGGCCGACTATCTGCTGGCCGCCAATGAGTTCATGGCCGAGACGATGTACGAAGACGCCTACCGGCTGCGCAACGTTTACCGTGGGCAGATCATCACGGAAGGCTACCCGCGCATCGACCGGCAGCGCCTCAGCCCTGCACAGGAGAGCGACGTGCGCACCGAGCTGGACCGCCAGGGCATCGCGGCAGGAGAGCGGCGCATCGTGCTGTTCGCCCCGACCTGGCGCGGCTCGTCGTTCAGCAACCCCGACGACGACCTCGACGCGCTGGCCGCACAAGTGAAGGCGCTGCAATCACGCGTCGGCGACGACACCGTGGTGCTGCTGAAGACACACCAGGTCGTGCACGCACTCGCATCCACGCGGCCGGCGCTGCGCAGCATCCTTCTCCCCAACACGATCCCCACCAACGTGCTGCTGGGCGTCGCAGCGGCGCTGGTGACTGACTACTCCTCGATCTTCTTCGACTATCTGGCCACGGGCCGGCCCATCGTCTTCTTCACGCCGGATGCCGACGATTACTCCGCCGCGCGCGGCACCTATCTTTCCCTCGACGAGCTGCCCGGACCGGTCACGGCCGATCCGTTCGAGGCGGGCACGCTGGTCGCCGAGCTGCTCGAGGGCCGGCAGCATGAGCGGTACGCACAGTGGGCGCAGCGCTTCACGCCGTACGACGACGGCGAGGCCACCCGCCGCGTCGTCGACATCGTCTTTCGCGGGCGCACCGTCGGCCGCCGCGTGCGGCCGGCCGTCTCAGACGGACGCACGCGCCTGCTGTTCTTCCTGGGTGGAATGCGCTCGAACGGCATCACCACTTCGGTGCTGAACCTGTTGGGCGCCATCGACCACGAGAAATACGATGTGACCGCGCTCATGCCGCGTTTTCGTGCGGAGGACCCGCTCGCGAACCGGGAGCTGATCCACCCCGCCGTGCGACAGGTCTTCCGCATCGGCGGCATGAACGGCTCGAAGGCGCTGCAGCTGCGCCGCCACGCCCGCGACCGGCGCGGCCTGCCGCCGGCACCGCGCGACGAGCACTGGCACGCGCAGCTGTGGGACGGCGAATGGGCACGCGTGTTCGGCTCGGCGACGTTCGACTGGGTCGCCGATTTCAGCGGCTACAGCCCGATCTGGACGAACCTGCTGCTGCACTCCCCCTTCGCCCCGCGCGCGGTGTGGCTGCACAACGAGATGGCCGCCGACCAGCAGCGCACCGTGGCCGGCAAGCAGCCGCATCGCCGCGCGCTCGGACTCGTCTTCGCCCAATACGGCGCGTTCGACCACCTGGTGTCGGTCTCGCCGAGTCTGACCGCGCTGAACCGTGCCGAGCTGTCGGCATACGCGGCGCCCGAGAAGTTCGTCACGGTGCGCAATCTGCCCAATGTCGCCCGGGTCTCAGAGGGGATGCGCGCGCCGCTGCGCAGTGTGCTGGAGGCGGACGAGGCCGTGCCGGAGTGGATGTCGCAGCTCGAGCAGCCCGATCACGACAGCGTCTGGTTCGTGACCGTGGGGCGCCTGTCGACCGAGAAGAACCACGCACGCCTGATCCGCGCCTTCGCGCAGGTGCATGCGCGGGATGCCCGCGCCCGGCTGCTGATCGTGGGCGCCGGGCCGCTCGAGGGCGAATTGCAGCAGCTGATCGCCGAGCTCGGGCTGGAAGGCACCGCCTTTCTGGCGGGGCTGCGCCGCAACCCCTTCGCGATCCTGGCCGCTGCCGACTGCTTCGTGCTCTCCAGCACCTACGAAGGCCAGCCGATGGTGCTGTTGGAGGCCGCGCTGTGCGAGCTGCCCATCGTCTCGACCGCGTTCGCTTCGGTGCGCGATGCCCTGCCCGGCGACACCATCCGCGTCGTCGACCAGCACGACGACGCACTGCGCGATGGAATGCTCGCGCATCTGGCGGGTGAGATTCCGGTGACCCGACTGGATGCCGCCGCCTACACCTCCGAGGTCGTCGCCGAGCTGGCGGCGGTCATCGACGCTGGACGGGCCGCGACCGCCACCGGGGCGATCCGAACGATCCGGCGCGGCTGAGCCACCACCAACGTGATTGGCTAGGAGGGTCGCGATGTGCGCGGCACGAGGAGGAATGCCATGACGGATGCCGCAACCGAGGCATCGACGCTGTTCTATCGAGCCGGCGGCCGCAACCGCTTCACCGCTCGCGAGGCGATCGTCACAGCGGTGAGCAACCCGACTGCCGAGTACGTGCGGGTCACGCTGACGGGCCCGGACTTCGGCGACTTTCCCGATGCCGGCCCGAGCGACCACGTGCGCACGTTCTTCCCCGATCCGGCCACCGGCGAGCTGGTCGCCCCGGTGGCAGCCGGCCCCGGGCAGGACGGCATCACCCGGCCCGACCGCGCCACTTTCGGGCGCGACTTCACCCCGCTGAACGTGCGCGATGAAAACGGCCGGCGCCTGGTCGACATCGACATTCTGCGCCATGAGAGCCCCGGTCCGGCCGCGCAATTCGGCGCGCAGGCCGTCGTGGGGTCACGCCTGGTGCTGGTCGGACCGCGCGGATCACGGCAGGCGACCCAGAACGCCCCCCGCGTCGTGCTCGTCGTCGACGGCACCTCGCTGCCGGCGGCGGGCCGCTGGCTGGCTGACGTCCCGGCATCCACGACCGTCGAAATCATCGCCTCGGCGTTCGATCTCGACGCGGCGCGCGCGTACCTGCGCACCTTCGCCGACCGTGAGTTCGCGCTGCACGCCGCCGGCGATGACCTCATCGCCGCGCTGACGGCCGTGGGGGTGGATGCCTCAAGCTACGTGTTCGCTGCCGGTGAGGCATCCACTCTCGTGCCGCTGCGCCGGCACCTGCGCCACACCCTGGCGCTGCCGCGTGAGCAGTACACGGTCAGCGGTTACTGGCGGCAGGGTGTCGAGGCGTGGGATCACCACGCCCCAATCGACCCCGCCGACCCCGACTGAACGGCCACCCGGCCGTCGGTCAGACCTGTCAGTGGTGCTGCCACTCCGCCGCTGTCGTCGCTCGCGGGTCCTTCATGAACAGCACGACGACCACGCCCACAGCCATGATGATCGCCGGCAGAAGCATGGCCTGCGCCATGGCCTGACCGAACGGTCCGGCGATGACGGCCGGCAGCTGGTCGCTCCCGCCGAACCCACCGGCCTGATCCGCAGCGCCCGGCAGGTTCGCCTCGAGCCGACCCTGCATGAACGCGGCGATGGCGGCCGAGCCGAGCACCGATCCGATCGTGCGCGTCGTGTTGTAGATGCCTGAGCCGGCCCCGGCCTGACGCGGTTCGAGACTGCGGGTGGCCGTCGTCGCCAGCGGGCCCCACACCCCCGCGCTGCCGATGCCCATGACCGCCGAAGGCAGCAGGAACATCCAGATCGGGGTGTCCATGTTCATCAGCGCGGCGTACCAGAACAGCGCTCCGGCGAACAGCGCGACGCCGGGCACGAGAAGCAGGCGCGAGTCGATGCGGTCCAGCAGCCGACCCGCGAAGGGCGAGAGCGCACCGGCCAGCACCGCCATGGGGATCATCAGCAGTGCCGACTGTGTGGGGGTCAGCCCACGGGCCAGCTGGATGAAGAACATCAGCGGCAGCGTCATGCTCGTCACGGTGAACCCGACCACCGCGATCCCCAGGTTCGACACCGAGAAGTTGCGGTCGCGGAAAAGGCCCAGCGGCACAAGCGCCTCGCTGCGGGTCTTGGCCTGCTGCCAGATGAAAACGCCCAGCAGCACGACGCCGACGGCGATGAGCTCCCAGACGGTGATGGGGCCCCAGATCTTGCCCCAGTCGTACTTCTCACCCTCTTGCAGACCGAACACGATGAAGAACATCGCCGCAGCCGAGAGGAAGACACCCACGATGTCGAAGCGGTGCGGATGCGTGGGCAGCTTGGGCACGAGGATCATGGCCAGCACGAAGCCGACGACACCGACTGGCAGGTTGATGAAGAAGATCCATTCCCAGCCGAGGCCGTCGACGAGAAGGCCTCCGGCCAGCGGGCCGACGAGCATGGCGACGCCCGAGGTGGCACCCCACAGGCCCATCGCCGCACCCCGCTGGTTCGGCGGGAAGGTGCGGG
Organism: Microbacterium protaetiae; assembly: GCF_004135285.1. Classification (NCBI taxonomy): domain Bacteria; kingdom Bacillati; phylum Actinomycetota; class Actinomycetes; order Micrococcales; family Microbacteriaceae; genus Microbacterium; species Microbacterium protaetiae. Next base: position 1,597,144 of record NZ_CP035494.1, on the reverse strand, counting down.
TGATCACCGCCATCGTCTGCGGCGTCAGCAGCGCGGCGCCCAGGCCCTGCACGGCGCGGAAGGCGATCAGCGTGGTGAGGGTCGTCGACAGGCCGCAGCCGAGCGAGGCGAGGGTGAAGATCGCGAGGCCCACCAGATACACGTTCTTGGGGCCGAACCGGTCGCCGAGGCGTCCGGTGATCAGCAGGGGCACCGCGTACGCGAGCAGATAGGCGCTGGTGACCCAGACGACGTTGTCGAGATTGTTGGTGTTCGGGTCGAGCGCCGCTTTGATCGCCGGGTTGGCCACCGAGACGATCGTCGTGTCGACCAGGATCATGAAGAAGCCGATGACCAAGGCCCACAGGGCCGGCCACGGGCTGCGCGGCTGGTGGCCGTGCGAGGTGGTGGATGCCGCAGTCGGTGCCGCGGAACTGGTGTCTGTCACTTCTGTGCTGCCTTTCGCATGGCCTCACGGGCGGCGAGGTTTTCGGGGGTGAGGTCTTCATGCCCCCACGGATAGTCCTCGCGCTCCAGACGCGCGAGGAGGGAATCGGTCCAATCAAGGTCGGCGCGCAACAGCGCGCAGTGACGGTCGAGTTCGACGATGTACTGATCAGAGACGCCGCGTGTGCGTGCAGACTGCAACCCGTTCTGCATCAATGCGTATTCCGCAGCGAGCGCACTTTTTCTCGTGGAGATTTCGGCGATGACCTCGGAGCGGTCGAGGTTGTGCGCCTCGGCTAGCGCAACGCGAAAGTTCTGCGCGCCGTCCCCGGCCAGGTGCGATCGCACCCACTCCTCCAGTGCGGCGGGCCCGGCGTCGGTGAGCGTGTAGGTGGTGCGCTCGGGCCGGTTGCCCTCACGGTCGACGCCCACCTCAGCGATGAGCCCGTCCCGTTCGAGCCGGGCGACCGTGTGATAGAACGTGCCGTTCGTGATCCTGACCATGCGGTCCTCACGACGGTGCCGCAGCAGCCGCATCATCTCGTACGGATGCATGTCGCCCTCGCGCAGCAGCGCGAGCACCATCACGCCCAGCGGCGTGAGTGCGGCATCCTTCATCATCACTCCATATCGATTAGTCCAGATGGACTATACACCCCCGGCGCGGTGGCGGACGCCGGGCGCCACCGCAACGCCGTCCCAAACTGCCGGTTCAGCCAGCCGAAGCGACAATAAGGGCCCGCCCTTCCGTCTCCCCGACGCGACACCGTCCCAAACTGCCGCATCACGCAGACGATGCGACACAGTGGGACGGCACAGCGCGGCGCGCGCGGCGGCACAGCGCGACGCGCCCGGCGGCACAGCGCAACGCGCCCGGCGGCACAGCGCGGCGCGCCACGCACCCCGGCATCCCTCAGCCGCCCAACCCCACCGCAACCCCGTCCCAAACTGCCGCTTCAGCCAGCCGAAGCGACAATATGGGCCCGCCCTTTCGCCTCCCCGACGCGACACCGTCCCGAACTGCCGCATCACGCAGACGATGCGACACAACGGGACGGCGTACCGCAACGCGCCCGGCGGCACAGCGCGGCGCGCCCGGCGGCGCAGCGCGGCGCGCGACGCACCCCGGCATCCCTCAGCCGCCCAACCCCACCGCAACGCCGTCCCAAACTGCCGCTTCAGCCAGCCGAAGCGACAATACGGGCCCGCCCTTTCGTCTCCCGACGCAACACCGTCCCAAACAGCCGCATCACGCAGACGAAGCGACACAACGGGACGGCGTACCGCAACACGCCCGGCGGCGCGGCGCAGCGGCGGACGCCGGGCGCCACCGCAACGCCGTCCCACTGAGCCGGTTCACCCAAGCGATGCGACACAACGGGACGGCACAACCCGAGATCGCGCTGCCGGCACCGCATGGGTCGCAGGCGAGACGCCGCGACGGATGGGAGGATGGGCAGGTGAGCACTCCCGACACCCTCCCCGGCTGGACGCACATCTACTCCGGAAAGGTGCGCGATCTGTACGCCCCGACGACGGAGGCGACCGGATGCTGGTGGTCGCCAGCGACCGCGTGAGTTCGTTCGATTACATGCTTGAGCCGCCGATTCCCGGCAAGGGCGAGCTGCTGACGACGCTGAGCCTGTGGTGGTTCGATCGCCTGGCCGGCGGCGACGGCGGAACGCCGATTCCCAATCACCTCATCGACGGCGCCACGCCGCCCGAGGCAGTGGCCGGACGCGCAATGGTCGTGCGCAAGCTCGACATGCTGCCGGTGGAGTGCGTCGTGCGCGGCTACCTCACCGGCTCGGGCTGGGCCGAGTATCAGGCGAGCCAGACCGTGTGCGGCATCCATCTGCCCGACGGGCTGCACAACGGCGACCGGCTGCCCGCGCCTATCTTCACTCCGGCGTACAAGGCGCCGCTCGGTGAGCACGATGAGAACATCTCTTTCGACCGCGCGGTCGAGCTGCTCGGCGCGGCGCACGCCGAGAAGGTGCGGGCGCTCTCGCTCGACATCTATGACCGCGCCGCCGCCACGGCCGAAGAACACGGGCTCATTCTCGCCGACACGAAGTTCGAGTTCGGCATCGCGCCGGATGGCACGGTGACGCTTGCCGACGAGGTGCTGACGGCGGACTCGTCGCGGTATTGGGATGCCGAAGCCTGGCGCACCGGCTCAACGCCGGCCGAGCGCATGGCAAGCTTCGACAAGCAGATCGTGCGCGACTGGCTTTCGGCCCACTGGGCCCACGCGCCCGGAGGCTCGGCGCAGCGCGCCAGCGATGCGTCGAGTGGGCGTGGGGAGGGCCACGCGCCCGGAGGCTCGGCGCAGCGCGCCAGCGATGCGTCGAGTGGACGTGGGGAGGCCCAGCAGAGCGAGCCCCCGACCCTGCCCGCAGAGATCGTCGAGCGCACCGCTGCCCGATACCGCGAGCTGATCGCACGCCTCATGTCCTGACCCGCCCTCCGACCCGTCAGTCGTCGCATATGGCCCCTCCTCACGACGGAAGGGGCCATTCGTGACGACCGAATCGGGATGCCTCGACTGCTGACCTGCAACACGCGCACCGACCGCTTATACACCGCAGCATCCCGATCGTCCCGCATCGACAAGCGTGTCTGCACCCCTCGGCAATTGCACCGGAGTTCGCCATCACACCCTTTGTGCGCCACCACATATAGTGGTGCATTCTACGTTGACCCCCACATATAGTGATCCTGCGTTCCGGTGGTCGAAAGAACGCATCGACACACAACACGGGGAGTCACCATGCACACATCCGACGCCGTCAGCGTCGCCAGCACCGTCGAGGAGTACCTCGACCGCTCCGACTGGCGGGTGAACGCCAACGCCAACCAGGGGTACTCGCTGGGCGGTCTGATCCTGAACGCCTCGGGCAAGCTCATCGCCAACTACTGGCTGAACGAGGTCTATGCCCCCGAGGCCGGCGAAGCCCACCGCGCCGGCGACATCCACATCCACGACCTCGATGTCTTCGCCGGCTACTGCGCCGGCTGGTCGCTGCGGATGCTTCTCGAAGAAGGCTTCAACGGCGCGCCGGGCAAGATCGCCTCGGCGCCGCCGAAGCACCTGACCAGCGCCCTCGGGCAGATGGTCAACTTCCTGGGCACCCTGCAGAACGAGTGGGCCGGTGCCCAGGCGTTCAGCTCGTTCGACACCTACCTCGCGCCGCTCGTGCGGCTCGACTCCCTCAGCTACGAGCAGGTCGTGCAGGCGCTGCAGGAGTTCGTGTACAACCTCAACGTCCCCTCGCGCTGGGGCACGCAGACGCCGTTCACCAACCTGACCTTCGACTGGACCGTGCCCGATGACCTCGCGGCGCAGCATCCCCTCATCGGCGGCGTCGTGCAGCAGTTCACCTACGGTGATCTCACCGCCGAGATGGGAGTGATAAACCGCGCATTCATCGAGGTGATGAGCCAGGGGGATGCCGCGGGCCGGGCATTCACGTTCCCGATACCCACTTACAACATCACCCGCGACTTCGACTGGGACGGCCCCAACGTCGAGGCGCTGTTCGCCATGACCGCGAAGTACGGCCTGCCGTACTTCCAGAACTTCGTGAACTCCGATCTCGACCCGCACATGATCCGGTCGATGTGCTGCCGCCTGCAGCTGGATGTCACCGAGCTTCTCAAGCGCGGCAACGGACTGTTCGGCTCGGCCGAGCAGACCGGGTCGCTGGGAGTGGTCACCGTCAACTGCGCCCGACTCGGTTTCGTGCATGCGGGAGACGAGGATGCCGTCATCCGGCGCCTCGACGAGCTGCTCGAGATCGCCCGCGACAGCCTGGAGACCAAGCGGGCCGTCATCGACGGGCACATCGCCGGCGGGCTGTTCCCCTACACCAAGCGCTACCTGGGCAGTCTGCAGAACCACTTCTCGACGATCGGGGTCAACGGGCTCAACGAGTACGTGCGCAATGTCACCGGCGACACCGACGACATCACCACCGAGCGCGGCCGCGCGCTGGTGCTGCGCCTGCTCGACCACGTGCGCGAGCGGATGGTCGCCTTCCAGACCGAAACCGGCAACATGTACAACCTCGAGGCCAGCCCCGCCGAGGGGGCGACCTACCGGTTCGCGAAGGAAGACATCGCGCGATACCCCGGCATCATCCACGCCGGCACCGACGCGAACCCGTACTACACCAACAGCTCGCAGCTGCCGGTGGGGTGGACCGACGACCCGTTCGAGGCACTCGAGCAGCAAGAGCAGCTGCAGGCCGCGTACACCGGCGGCACGGTGCTGCACCTGTACATGGGCGAGGCTCTCGTCTCGGCCACAGCGTGCAAGAACCTCGTGCGCCGGTCGCTCGAGCGCTTCCGCCTGCCGTACATCACGGTGACCCCGACGTTCTCGATCTGCCCCGCGCACGGCTACGTGTCGGGGCACCACGAGCAGTGCCCCGAGTGCGGCGCCGGCTGCGAGGTGTGGACGCGGGTGATGGGCTACTTCCGCCCGATCTCGTCGTTCAACATCGGCAAGAAGGGCGAGGCCGCCGAGCGGCGGTACTTCTCCCAAGAGGTCGCCGCGCCCGAAGCGGCGCTGGCCGGAGCGTCATGACGCTGCGGGTGGCGGGACTGACCCGCCTCTCGTCGGTGGACTGGCCCGAGCACCTGGTGGCCACCGTGTTCCTGCAGGGCTGCCCGTGGGACTGCTTCTACTGCCACAACCCGGCGCTGATCGATCCGCGGGCGCCCGGGCAACTCGCCTGGAGCGACGTGCTCACGTTCCTGCGCAGACGACGCGGGATGCTGGACGGCGTCGTCTTCTCGGGCGGTGAGCCGACGCTGCACGCGGCGCTGGAACCGGCCGTCGACGAGGTGCGCGCGCTCGGGTTCGGCGTCGGGCTGCACACCTCGGGTGCGTACCCGCGCCGGCTCGAGAAGCTGTTGCCGCGCCTGGACTGGGTCGGGCTCGACATCAAGGCGACCGACGACGGCTACGACCACGTGGTGGGGCGCGGCGGCGGAGCCGACCGGGCATGGCGCGCGCTCGAGCTCGTGCTGCACGAGCATGCGCGCCGCGCCGGGTCGCTCTCGTACGAGGTGCGCACGACCGTGCACTCCGATGCGATCGACGAGGCCGGGCTCTGCACGCTCGCCGACCGGCTGGCCGACGCGGGGGTGGGCACGTGGGCGCTGCAGCGCTTTCGCACGACCGGCACGAGAGAGGGGATGCCGCGGGTCGACGGTCCCGCGCGCCCGGTCGACCTGGGTGTGGTGGACGCCGCCCGGTTCGAACGGGTGATCATCCGCTGACCTCGGTCGCTCGAGCGAGCCGCAGGCAAATCGAAACGCCCCCCGCTCGTTGAGCGAGCGAAGCGAGTCGAAACGCCCCCTCGCCCCAGACACCCCCGCCGCGCGCAGACCACCCGCGCGGCGGGGGCCTTCGTCAAGCGGCCTCGGGGCGTCCGATCTCGACGCGCCAGGTCGTCGGGCCCTCTTCGAGGTACTGCCAGGTGAACTGGCCCTCGTGCTCGGCGGCGAACTGATAGTAGAGCGGCTTCGGGTCGTGATCGTTGACGAGGATGTAGCTGTGCCCGGGTTCGAGGGCGTTGTACTTCTCGAAGATGATCACATGGCGCTGCGCCGGGATCAGTTCACGGACATCGAGGATTTCGGACTCGCTCATGGAGCTCCCTTCAGGATTCACCTTCGACGCTAGACCCGCGGGAAGGGGGTCGGCTCCGATGCGACGAGATCCGGTGCTCACAGGCCGTTCCCAGGTAAGGTTCTGGAAGCGGCATCCGACGGCCGCGTACTGGGTCGCCGGCATCGTGGCGATCGTCCTCGCGCTGTCTCCGAAGATCGGCGAGATCTTCCACACCATCCCCGATGGTGTGCTGGGCGGGGCCACCACCGCTCTGTACGGCCTCATCGGCATCATCGGCATCAAGATCTGGGTCGACAACCGCGTCGACTTCTCACGTCCGGTCAACCAGTACACGGGAGCGGTGGCTCTGGTGATCGCAATCGCGAACTTCACGATGGGCTGGGGCGACTTCCAGCTCACCGGCATCGTGCTCGGCGCCGCGGCGGCCCTGATCATCTACCACGGCGGCAACGCCATCGCCCGCGTGCGCAAGACCGGCGCCGACGACGGTGGTCCGATCCCGGCCGTCGGCCAGCTCGGCGGCGACCCGGAGTAGCCGGCGGGGCGGGCGCGACCCGACCGGGCGACCCGCGCCGGCGTTCAGAACTCAGCCCATTCGTCGAGCACGGCACCGACACGGCCGCGAACGGCACGTATCCGGCACGAAGAGGCTGAGTTCTGAACGCTTCGGCCGCCCGTACCCGCGCCGCAGCGCTGCTGCGAACACCGGGCGCCGGGCGCCGGGCGCCGGGAGCCGGGAGCCGGGCACCGCGAACACCGGGCGCCGGGCGTCGAACACCGAGCGCTGGGCGCCGGGAGCCGGGCACCGGGCCCCGGGCCACCGGGCTCAGTGCACGCCGAGGAAGTCCTCGAGCGTGTCGGGGGTGGCCGTCAGCAGCGGCTCACGCACGTTCTCGCCCGGGAACTCGCTGGCCTCGAAGAACCACCGGCGTGAGGCGGGCATGCCCCACAGCTGCGCGCGGCGGCGGTTGCTGATGTCCCAGCGGATCGGCTGCTCTTCGAGGTCGATGAACTGGTAGTGCGTGGTGAACAGTTCGATGCGATGCTGGTCGGGGTCGCGCAGATACAGGAACACGGCGTTGCTGATGCCGTGGCGGCCCGGTCCCCGGTCGATCTCCTCACCGAAGCCGGTCGCACCGGCGACATCCGCCGCCCGCATCAGCGACGAGACATCGGGCACCGTGTAGGCGAAGTGGTGCAGGCGCGGCCCGCGCCCGTTCGTGAAGACGAGATCGTGGGTGTTGCCCTTGACCTCCATCCACGTGCCCCACAGCTCGTCGGTGTCGTCCTTGGCGGTGTACTCGCTCATGCGCATGCCCAGGCCCGTCCAGAAGTCGGTGGCCGCCTGCACGTCGTAGGTCACGCACTGGTAGTGGTCGATGCGCTGCGGGGCACCGGCGACGAACTCATCGAAGTTCTGCATCTTGCGCTCGACGAGCGACATGCTGCTGGTCAGCTCCATGTGCGTGCCCACGGGGTCGCGAAAGCGCAGGGTCGGTCCCTGGTGCGGCAGCTCGACGCGCTCGTGCTCGATGCCGTGCGCGGCGAAGTGCTTCTCTGCGGCGACGATGTCGTCGTCGGTGCGCACCCGCAGCCCGATCTGCAGGGCCTGCGCAGTCTCGGCGCGCTCGAGCACGAGGCTGTGGTGCGCCGATTCCTCGAGTCCACGCAGGTAGACGACGTCATCGGCCTCTTCGGTGACCACGAGCCCCACCGTGTCGCGATAGAAGTCGCGGCTGGCGCTCAGGTCGGTCACGGCCAGGCGCACGTGGCTGGCACGGGTGAGGGTGAACGGGGGATTCTGGTTCCAGGTGGGCAGCATCGCCTTCTCCTTCGGGTCGGTGTTTCCATCGTCGGCGAGCCGGCGTCGTGGCGGAATCCCCGAATCACCTCTCGAAGCAATAGTCATTCGCTATATCGAGAGCAGAGCTATCATCGACACCATGGAACTGCGGCACCTGCGGTACTTCACCGCCGTGGTCGAAGCGGGCTCATTCTCGGCCGCAGCGCAGGCCCTGCACCTGGCGCAGCCCTCGCTGAGCGTCGCTATCGGCAAGCTCGAGGCGTCCGTGGGCGTCGCCCTGCTCGTGCGCTCGCCGCGCGGGGTCGAGCCCACCAGTGCGGGGCGTTATCTGCTGGATGCCGCAGCCGGCCTGCTCTCAACCGCAGACGACATCGTCGAGACGCTCGGACGCTTCGGCGCGGGAACCACCGGTCGCGTTTCGCTCGCCGTCGTGCCCACGCTGCTGTGGCACCGGCTCCCCCGGCTGCTGCGGGCCTTCGCCAAGGCCGCACCCGATGTCGAGGTGCGCCTGACCGACCCGCCGCCGTGGACGGCGATCGACATGCTCGCCCGGCGAACGGTCGACGTCGCGATGATCATGGTCGACGATGGCCCACGGTTCGCGAAGCGACACCGGGGGCAGTTCGACATCGTCGACGGCGGTGACATTCCCCTCGTGGCGGCGCTGCCGCCCACCGAGACCGATACGCCCGACCCGCTGCCACTGCAGGCGTTCGAGGGCCACACTCTCGTGCTGCCGCAGCGCACGGCCGCGGTGCCCAGCCTGCCCGAGGCTGTCGAAGACGCGCTTCGCGCGTGCCACGTGACCCCCGGCGCCGTGCGCACCGCAGAAACGATCCAGACCAGCATCCCGTTCATCGAGGCAGGAACCGCCTGGGGCATCCTGCCCGACCCCGACGGCGCGAGTCTGGGGCGCTTCGACCTGGTCACCCGCCCGCTGCACCCCGCGCCCCGTCCGCTGCGCTCTCTCGTGCTCGTGCGCCCCGGCGCGGCGCAGTATCCCGTCATCGATCGCTTGCTCGCGTGCCTGTCGTCGGCCCGCGCAGCAGATCCTGTACGATGATGTGTACGAAATATCGACTCGGCGGAGAGTGCGTGTGGCGGTTGCGAGCAAGGCAGAACAGGCCTACCTGACCCTCAAAGAGCGCATCATGGACGGCACGTTCGGCCCCGGTCGGCGCCTGGTGATCGACCAGCTCGGCCGCGAGTTCAACATCAGCTCCGTGCCCTGGCGCGAGTCGTTGCGACGCCTTGAGGCCGAGGGCTGGGTCGAGATCATCCCGAATGTCGGCGCCATGGTCAAGACATTCGACACCGACGCCTGGAAGCACACCATGCTGCTGCTGGCCCGCCTGGAAGGCTTCGCCACCTCGCTGTCGGCCCAGAACCTCACCTCCGACGACATCGCGCACGCCCGCACCCTGAACACCGAGATGGGCGACGCCCTGGCCAACTTCGACACCGGCCGGTTCGGGCAGCTCAATCGCGAGTTCCACGAGCTGCTGTGTTCGCGGTGCGAAGACGCCCGCCTCAACGACATGGTCATCTCGGAGTGGGCGCGCGCCGAGGTCATCCGCCGCTCAGCGTTCTGGTACGCGCCCGGGCGCGCCCTCGCCTCGATCACCGAGCACGAGTCGCTCATCGACCTGATCGAGGGCGGCGCCGACGCCGAGATGATCGAGACCGCCGCGCGCCGGCACGAGATCAAGACGGTGGATGCCGTGCTCAAATACGACGCGGAGCGCGACGGACGCTGAGTGAAAGGCTCACTCTGCCGCGTGCATAGCGCGCGCGAGCGCTGAGAGGGCTCCTGCGGCATTCGTCAAAGCCGAGCGGTCGGACTCGGGCAGTGTGTCCAGCGCGTCATCGACCGACGCGGCCCATGCGGCCGCTATCGCCTCGTGCTCGCGACGCCCCTCCTCGGTCGGGTGGATACGGCTGGTGCGTCGATCCGCGGCATCCGCCGATCGCACGACGAGACCGCGCGAGGTCAGCACGCGCAGTGCGGCAGAGGTGTTCGGCTGCCGCAGCCCGAGGGCGGCCGACAGCTCGCCGACCGTCTGCCCCGGCCCATCGATGACCTGCTTGAGGAGGGCGACCTCCGTCGTCGGCAGAGGGCCGACACCTGCCCGTTCGGGGATGCGCTTGTGGATGACCCAGGCGAGCTCCCGGAGCGTCACCGCCAGCCCGTCAGTACTCATGCCCGTCCTTCCGCCCGCCCGGCCGCGCCATGCTATCGCACGGCCGGGCACCGACTCACAGGGGGCGCGCCATCACCTCGAGGACGTGGTTGGTCGCCGCGACGTTGTCGAACCCCTCGAGCCGACCCATCTCCCATTCGCCGATGTTCAGCGAGGTCTGCACGATCAGCTCGCAGCGCTCGAAGCGCCGATGCAGGTACGCCTGGAACGCGGCATCCGTCGCACCCTGCCTGCTCACCTCTTCGGCCAGCACGACGGCGTCTTCGATGGCCTGTGCCGCACCCTGGCCAAGATGCGGGGTGATGGCGTGCACAGCATCCCCGAGCAGGACCACCCGTCCACGGTGCCACGGTCCAGGCAGGATGAGTGACTCCTCGGGGCGAAGCACGATCTCGCTCGACCCGTCGATCCATTCGTCGCGCGCACGAGCGGTGAGCCCGGCGAACGGGCGCAGGTGCTCCCGCAGCTCGGCGACGAGATCTCGCCGGTCCTCATGCGGCGGGCGCTCCATCTGAGCGTTGTAGAAGAAGTAGGCCAGGTCTTTGCCGATCGGCACGAACCCGGCCATGCCTTCGGGGCCCGCCTGCAGGATGATGCGATCGATCTCCGGGTCCAGCGGCACGTTCACGCGGTAGGCGGACTGGCCGATGTAGCGCGGCTGCAGCTGCGATCCGAAGACCTCCCGGCGCACCTGCGAGCGCACACCGTCCGCACCCACGACCAGGTCGACGCGCGCGACCTGGCCATCGGTGAGCGTGACCGTCACAGCATCATCGTCTTGCTCCAACGTGGTGAACGAAGTTCCGTACCGGATGTCGACCCCGGCATCGTGGGCGCGCTCAGTGAGAATCTCGTGCAGCTTCGGCCGGGTCACACCGTTCAGCGGCGGCAGACCCGAGCCCTCGATCACGGCCCCCGGCATCGCGTGCAGGAAGACGCCGTCGACGTCGTACATCTTGCCCCATCCCTCGGCGGGGTAGCCGGCCTCGATGCACGCGTCGGCACATCCGATCGCCGCCAGCGCCCGCAGGGCGTTGACCGGCTGGATGATTCCGACGCCGTACACCGAGGAATGGACGTCAGCGTGTCGCTCGACGACCGTGACCTCGCAACCCGCGTCGCTGAGCGCTATCGCGGCCGAAAGCCCGCCGATCCCGCCGCCGACGATGAGAGCCGTGCTCGTGCTCATATCTCCACCTACTTCGTTGTCGTGGTCACATGTCGACACATAAATATGTCAACATATATATGAGCATATATTGATTGGCAACATCACGCCAGCAGTCACGCGCGATCCGCGACGAGGTGGTCGCGATTCCGCACCGGCAGCGCCGCGAGCGCGGAATCTCGACCACCGGGCGCACAAGCCACCCCGCACAGCAGCGGGGGCCGAGGGCAGCACTCGCCCTCGGCCCCCGCTCGCGCATTCGCTAGTTGACGCCCCACAGAGCGGTGAAGTCGTCGGTGTATGTCGCCGGACCGAACCACGCCCCCGTCTGCTCCGCGTCCGAGGTCAGCTCGACACCGTCGAGCGTGTCCGGCGTGAACAGACGTGTGGGCACCTCGTACTCCGGCACGTCCTGACCGGCGTGCAGACGCAGGATCGCGTCGACGTCGACCCATCCTTGGTAACCGGCGGCCTGCGCGGTGGCCGCCTGCAGAGTGGCGCCGCCCTTGAGCTCCTTCAGCGTGCTCAGCGCAGATGCGGCGGTGGTCATCGTCACCTTGGCGCTTGCCTGCTGCACACCCTGTGCCGTCGGCTGCAGGAACTCGGCGAACTCCGAGATGACGTAGTCGATGTCGGGGTTCTTCAGCAGCGCCGAACTCGTCGACGAGGGAATCTGATCGAAGCTGGCCGACGAGACCTTGTTGACGGTGACGGTGCAGTCGGGGCAGTCCTTCGTGAACTCGTCGACAGCGGCCTCGACGTACGCGATCTGAGATGCGCCGTCGGTGGCCTCGTTGATGAGCACATTCGCCTTGCCGCCCGAATCGAACATGATCCACTTGGCCAGCGCGATCATCTGCGGGGAACCGGCGGTGCCGACATTTGAGAACGTCTCGGTGGCCGGATGCCGCTCATCGGTCATCTGGTTCGAGATCACCACCGGCACACCCGCCTTCTGCGCGCCCTCGATCGCGTTGGCCGCCATGTCGTACGCAAGACCGTCGAGCACGATGCCGACGGCCTTCGCATGCGTGGCCTGGGTGATGCATGCCGAGATGTCGGTGGGCGTGCCCTTTCCGTCACACGCCTGCACCTTCAGCCCCGCGGCCTTGGCGGCCACGGTGATCTCTGCCTGCGTGATGGCGAACTGCGGCGCGCGCGAGGTGATCGGCACGTAGTAGATGGTGCCCCCGGCCAGATCGGCGACGCCGTCGACCTTGTCGGTGGGTACCGGGAAGGCATCCAGTGGCTGCTCGAGCGTGGTGATCTCCTGCGCGAGCGCAGAGTCCGCGCTCGTCTCACCCGAGGGAGCCGACGCGGAACCGCCGTCGTCGGAATCGGAGCTGCACGCGGCGAGGGTCGCGGTCAGAGCCGCCCCCACCGCGAGTGCTGTCAGCACCCGAGTGCGCCGTGCGGCGCGATGCGTGATGGTCATGTGATCTCTCTTTCTTGACTGCATCGGCAAGGAATGTGGGGACGTGCGAGCGAGCCTCACTCGTTCCGCTGTGCGCGCCACTGCGCAAGGTAGGCCCGGCCGTAGTCGTTGCCGTTGGGCAGCCGCAGCGTGGTGTGCACGTGGAAGCGAGCCGGCAGCCTGTTGCTCAGCCAGACGCCGGCATGGTGGTCCATCTCGGCGATGATCACCGGGCTCTGTATGCGCAGATAGAACGGCTGTGACCCGTCGGTTGCGCCGTACCAGCTGACCCAGGTGTCGCCGAGGTGCGCGCCCACCAGCTGCATCGTCAGTGCGCGCTGGTGGTCGGGCAGCAGCAGCAGGAAGTCGTCGACGATCTCACGCAGCAACCGCCGCTGAGCATCGTCGAACTCCCGCACGCAGATGCCCTCGTACGGCACGACGCGGTTGTCGCGGAAGGCGCCGGCCACGTGGCGCTCGTCGGCGGGGTGCACCCGCCCCTCGGGCATCGCGGGGTCGAGCACCGATCGGTACACGACGGCCTTCGCCCGCTGCGCATCGGTGAACGACTCGCCGAGCCGGATCGCCTGGGCTTCACGGTCGGCGAACAGCGGAGGGTGCGCGCCGTCGGAGAGCGCGGGTTCGGCGCCGAGGAACACCGGGGCTATCACCTGCCGCCCGCCGACCACGATGCAGTTCACGGCGACGTGGTGCCCGAACAGCTGCCAGCCCCACGGCTCGGTGGTCGACGGCGTGCCGAACAGCGAGAACCAGTAGCTGCGCTCGTTCATGAGCGGCGTGAGATCGGTCAGCTCGCCGAGGTAGCCGTTCAGCGACATCGCCTCGCGCACGCGCTCGTAGCCGGCGGGGCTGAGGGATGCCGCGACCAGGCTCAGCGCCGCGTCTGCGGCATCCCTCGACAACTCCTCCAGACGCACGCCCACCCGATGGATGACGAACTCGGGGTTGCTCCACGCCCGCCACTCGGGGGCGTCGATCGCATGGTTCACCGCGGCCCGCTGCGGCGCGTCGAGCGTCGCGAGGAAGTGGTAGGCCGCGGTGACCATCCGCTCGTCGTTCGGCTCGGTGCGCTTGGGTAGCGGATACAGCCCCGGCACGAGGGTTCCATCGGTGGTGATGCCCACGAACGGCTCGTCGTACAGCGCTTGCCACGAGGCGAGCAGGTCCTGCACGAACGAAGGCCTCTTCTTCTCGTCGGCGAACGCTTCGTAGTCAAGCCCACGGAACTTCGCTATCGCGGGGTCGTCGTGGTCGTAGATGAACTCGCGGTAGCTGTCTGAAGTGAGCAGGATGTCGTCGGAGCGTACATTGATGCGCGCGGTCGAGAACGATCCGTCGATGTCGTGGTCGGTGAGTTCCGTCATCCGCGTGTCTTTCAGATGGGCAGGTTGAAAAGACGCTTCGCGTTGCCCGAGAGCACCGCCTCGCGGTCGGCGTCACTGATCTCGACCTCGTTGGTGAGGAAGTCCACGCCCTGGCTCATCCAGCCGTAGAACACCGGGAACGACGAGCCGAACATGAAGTGATCGGCGCCGTTGATCTTCAGCGCCGCCTCGACCTGGGTCTTGCCCCACGAGTGCGGGTGGGTCATGTCGTAGAAGATGTTGTTCTCGAGGTAGCTCTTGATCTTCTCGCCGCTGGTGGAATCGAGGCGCTGCAGCGACTCCTTCTTCGGAGACGCGTGCGGCGTCAGCAACTCGGTGCTGGCGAACCAGTTTCCGCCCATCATGGTGTGGATCATGCGCAGGTTCGGCATCCGGTCGAACATGCCGCTGAACAGCTCGCGGCCCACGGCGATGCCCTGGTCGATGACGCGCCCGTACTCACGGCGCAGATTCTTGTAGTCGACGACCGACTGCCATTCCACCGGCAGCGGAGTGTGGTGCGCGATGACCGGGATGTTCAGCTTCTCGATCTCGCGGAAGTAGGGCTCGAACACCGGGTCGTCGAGATAGAGCTGGCCGTAGTGGCAGGCCAGCTGCACTCCCACGGCACCGAGGTCGATGCAGCGCTTGAGCTCGTCGATGTTCTCCTTGCCGCCCCACGGCGGCACCGCGGCGGTGAAGAAAAGTCGGCCGCCCGAGCGCTTGCAGTACTCGGCCGCGTTGTCGTTGACGGCCTTGCAGGTCTCCAGATCGAGCCACTCCTGCCACACCGGCACGCGCATGATGCCGTAGTCGACTCCCGCGTCGTCCATGACGGCGAGCTTGGCCTCGACCGAGTAGTCGCCCTCGACGTAGTCGAGGTTGTCGTGCCCGGCGGGCTTTTCCAGCACCAGGTGATGTTTGCCGTTGTCCATCTTCTCGACGCGCACGATCTCGCCGAAGCCGCGCGGCGCGGAGTTGAGGAAGCCGTTGAGCATCTTCTGGTTGGTGAAGAGGTCTTCCGGCAGGTGGTGGATGCAGATATCGACGACGGTCATAGTGATTGTTCCTTCTTTTCTTCTTCGTTCATCGAGGGGTCAGTGGACCGCGCGCGCAGGCGGCTGCGTCCCTGTTGGGTGTAGATGGCCCGCACGATGTTCTCGGGCGTCAGATCCTCGGTCAGCTCGCGACTGACCCTGCCGTCTTCGAAGACGACGACGCGGTCGCACAGCAGCGACAGCTCGTTCTCGTCGCCGCCGGCGACGATGACGGCGCGTCCGGATGCCGCAGCCGCCCGGACCGCAGCGACGATGGTCTGCCGCGCCCCGACGTCAACAGCTTGGGTCGGCTCGTGCAGCAGCAGCAGCTCAGGGTCCATCGCCAGCCATTTGGCCAGCAGCACCTTCTGCTGATTGCCGCCGCTGAGCGTACCCACGATCGCGCTGGGATCGGGCGGGCGCACGTCGAGCCGATCTATCCAGTCGGCCACCTGGGCGCGTTCCTCACTCCGGGCGAACGGCTTGAGCGCAGCGCGGGCGCGACTTGTCTGCGGGAACACCGTGTTCTCTTGCACCGACATGCCCATCGCCAGGCCAGCATGCTCGCGCCCCTCGGGCACCAGCACGACACCGGCCGCGATGGCATCGCCCGGGGTCAGGCTGTGCAGACCCAACTCGCCTCCAGACAAAGTCAGAGAGCCGGCGGCCGGCGGAGTGACGCCGCTGAGCAGATAGGGCACGTCGTCATAGCCCGACCCGGCGATACCGGTCAGCCCGAGCACCTCACCCGGGCGCACCTGAAGCGACGCGTCGGCGACCTCGCCGCCATGCAGGCCCGCGACCGTGATCGGCCGGGCTGCGGCATCCATTGTCGAGGCATGTCCACGCACCTCGTGTGTGAGCGTGGTGCCGAGCATCAACTCGGCCAGCGCGGCCTCATCGAGGCCCTCGACCGAGCGGCCCATCTCGACGATCCGGCCGTCGCGCAGCACGGTGACGCGATCGGCGGCGTCGATGATCTCCTCGAGACGGTGCGTGATCAGCAGCACCGACGTTCCCGTCTGCACGATGTCGTCGAGAATGCGGAAGAAGTGCTCCAACGACGGCCGGCCCAGTGCGCGCGTCGACTCGTCGAAGATGATCAGACCTCGACCGGGCGTGGCATCCTGCAGTGCGCGGGCGATGGCGACGGTAGCGCGCTGCTCTTCGCGCAGCGTGCCCACGCGGGCATCGAGGGGGATGTCGCGGCCCAGCCGTTCGAACACGGCCCGGGCTTGGGCGCGCTCATGCTTCCAGTCGATCCGGCGCAGCACCCGACTGGCACGGTGGCGCCCGATCCGAAGATTCTCGAGGACGGTGTCGTCGTCGAACAGCCCCAGGCTCTGGTGCACGACCGCGACGCCGCGCTCACGCGCCTCGCGCGGCTGCACGGGCAGCTTCAGCTCAGTTCCGTCCACGCTCACCCGCGTGCCCGGATCGGGGTGATACAGCCCGGTCAGCACCTTCGCGAGCGTCGACTTGCCCGACCCGTTCTGCCCGACCAGGCCGTGGATCTCACCGGGTCGCACCTCGATGGCGACATCGCGCAGCACTCTGTTGTTCGCGAACGTCATCCAGAGGTTGTGCACGTCCAGGCGGGGGGTGTCCGCTCCCCGCCTGTCTGCGCTCGTGCTTTCGGTCACGCCACGCCCCACAGCTTCTTGAACTCGTCGGTGAAGGTGGTGGGGCCGAACCACTCGCCCGACTCCTGCGCCGCCTCGGTCAGCTGCACGTCGCCCATGGTGTCCTTCGTGAACAGCCGGATCGGGATCGTGTACTCGGGAACACTCTGACCGGCGATCAGCCGCAGGGTCGCGTCGACGTACATCCACCCGACGAAGGCCGAGGCCTGCGCGGTGGCTGCACCGACCGAGCCCGACGCGACGGCCTTGATGTCGTTCAGCGACGCAGAACCGGCGGCGAGAGTGATCCGGCCGCTGGCACCGGCGTTCTGCACGCCCGACTGCGTCGCCTGCAGGAACTGGGCGAACTCGACGATGAGGTAATCGGTGTCGGAGTTCTTCAGCAGCGCGGAACTGGTCGAGCTGGGAACCTGCGAGAAGTTGGCCGACGACACCTCGTTGGTGGCGACGGTGCAACCGCTGCACTCATCGGCGAAGACCTTCTTGCCGTCCGCGGCGTACTGGATCTGCGACTGACCGTCGGTGGTCACGTTCATCAGCACGTTGGCCTTGCCGTCGGAGTCGGCGATCACCCAGCGCGCCAGAGCCTCCTGCTGCGCCGAACCGCTGACGGCCGTGTAGGTGAACGTCGGGGTCGACGGGTGGCGGTCATCGGCGAGCTGGTTGCCGATCACGACCGGGATGCCCGCCTTCTGTGCGGCGGCGATCGAGTTGGCGGCGATGTCGTACGGCACCGCATCGAGGATGATGCCGGCGGCCTTCGCGTTGGTCGCGTGGTCGATGCACGCGCTGACCTCGGTCGGGGTGCCCTTGCCGTCGCACACCTGCACCGACATTCCGACGGCGGCTGCCGCCGCCTCGACGCCGGCCTGGTCGACGGCGAACTCGGGCGACTGCTGCGTGATCGGAATGTAGTAGAGGGTGCCGCCCTTGTCGGCGTCGACGCCCTCGATCGGTTCGGTGGGAACCGGGTAGGCATCCAACGGCTTCTGCAGGTCGGCCAGGGCCGCCAGCGCCGGGCTCTCAGCCGACGTGCTCGGGGTGCTCGCCGCCTTGTCGTCGGTGGCGCTGCACGCGGCAAGGCTCAGTGCGACGGCGGCCACGGCCGCGCCGGCGGTCAGGGCACGCATGAGGTGCACGCGGGTGGTGGATATCATCGGTCACTCCTTCGTGGTGATGGGAAACACGCTGCCCTCAACGCGATTTCTTGTTGAGGATCGTGGACAGGGTGACGGCGATGACCAGCACGCCGCCGTAGAAGACGCTCGAGACCCACGAGGTCGCGCCCAGCAGCTGCAGGCCGAGAACGCCGGTGGCAAGGAAGTAGATGGCAATGAGCGTGCCGATCGGGTTGAACCGGCCGGGGAACAGCACAGCAGTGCCGAGGAAGGTCGCCGCGAACATCGGCAGCAGGTAGGCCTGCGAGCTTGCCGGGTCGAACCCGCCCGTTCCCGCTGCGGCGATCACGCCGCCGACGCCGGCGATCACACCCGCGAAGACGAACGCGCCGATGCGCACCCGCGTGACGCGCACACCCGCGAGCCGGCTGACCTCTCGGTTCTCGCCGACGAAGCGCATGTTGCGGCCGAGCGGCGTGAACGCCAACACGTACGCGAAGCCGAGCATGAGGATCAGCCCCAGGTAGAAACTCAGCGGCAGGCCGAGAATCTCGAACAGCGCTATCTGCGAGAACGACGAGGGCAGCCCGCTGATCGGCATCAGATTGCTCAGCCACAACCCGATCCCGAGCAGGAACGTGCCCATACCGAGGGTGACCACGATGGTGTTCACCCCGACCTTGACGATCAAGAGGCCGTTGATGATGCCCACGACGGTGGTCGCGACGACGGCTATCACCGCCGCTGCCCACACGTTGACGCCGTGATTGACGTTGAGCACCGTGACCAGTGTCGCCGCGAGTCCGAAGTTGGAAGCCACCGACATGTCGACGAACTCACCGACGATGATCGTGCACAGCAGTGATGCGGTGAGAAAGACGAGCGACTGCTGACTGCCGAAGATCGTACGGAACGCACCCGAGGTGAGGAAAGTGTCGGGCACGAGCACGGCGTAGAGGATCACGAAAAGGATCCAGACGCCGATCACCGAGAAACGGGCCGACGTCCAGCCCAGCGCATGGCGAACGCGTTCACCGGCCGTCCTGTGCTCCTGCAGAACGAGACCGGTATAGGTGTCGGGCGCGGGCGTCCCGGTTTCCGGAGTACGGGTATTGGTCATCGAGCTCTTCCCCCAACGTCGGGTACGGGCACCGCATCAGTGCGGTCATCGAAGATCGTGTGCGAAATCCTATGCAACTTCGTGAGTCCAAGGTAACCCCTCTCAGCCATCATTCGCAAAGCTGAAGGTAAACTCCCAGATCAATGGCATAAACCCTGCACCGTATAGTGGACCTTCCCACGATCCACCCCGGAGTGCAGGGAAGCTATCGCGCTTGAAATCGTGTGCGATCTGCCTTACGCTCGCACCACACTTCCTCCGGGTCGGTGACGCAGCCGTCATCGGGCCGAAGGGTGGCACCGACCGCAGCGGGTCGCCGCCGACGAACCGCGAGGACCACAGATGAACGACCTGATGAGCACCGAGCGCAGAGCCGCCCGGGCACGCCCGAGCGTCTACTGACATCCCCGACCAGAACAGAACAGGAACACCATGCTCGACATCGCCATCATCGGAGCCGGCCCCGCGGGCCTGGCCGCAGCCCTGCGCCTGCATCAGAAGGGCTTCCGCCCCCGCATCTATGAGACGGTCACCGAGCTCAAGCCCCTCGGTGTCGGCCTGGACATCAAGACCTATGCCGCCGAGGAGTTCGATCAGCTCGGTCTGCTCGACCAGTTCCGGGCGATCTCGGTGGAGGCGCGCGAGTCGATCTTCTACAACAAGTACGGCCAGGAGATCTACGCCGAACTCTGCGGCACCGCCGCAGGATACGAATACGAACAGCGCTTCGTGCACCGCGGCATCCTGCAGATGCTGCTGTACCGCACCGTGCTCGAACGGCTCGGCGCCGACGCCGTTGTCCAGGGCGCCCGACTGCTGCGCTACGAACAAGACGACAACGCGGTCACCCTGCACCTGCAGCACGCCGACGGTCGCACCGAACAGGCCACCGCCGACATCCTCATCGCCGCCGACGGCATCAAGTCGGTCGTGCGCCGGCAGATGCACCCCGAGAGTGCCGATCCGGTCTATTCGGGCATCACGATGTGGCGCGGCACCACCCTGATGGAGCCCTTCCGCGACGGCCACACGATTCTGCACATCGGCGCGCCCGACATCTCGAGCATGATCGTCTACCCGATCGCCGACGACTTCGAAGGATCGGGCAAGACGCTCGTGAACTGGGTCGTCGAGGCCACCCGCGACGAGTCGATCGAAGACTGGAACCAGCTCGGGTCGATCGACGAGGTCATGCACTATTACGATCAGTGCGCCATCCCGTTCCTGGATGTGCAGCAGATGCTGCGCAACGCCCGCGAGGTGTACCTGTTCCCGCTCATCCGGCACGACCCGCTGACCAGCTGGACCGACGGCCGGGTCGTGCTCATCGGCGACGCCGCGCACGCGATGTATCCGCGCGGTGGAAACGGCGCCTGCCAGTCCATCGTCGACGGGGCCGCACTGGCGGCCAAGCTCGCGAGCATCGACGACCCGCTTCAGGCTCTGACGGCGTTCGAGTCGGAGCGGCTGCAGATGGTCAACGCCATCGTCATGTCGCACCGCGGCGAGGGCTACGAGGTGATCCGTCGCATGGTCGAAGAGCGCACCGGCGGCCAGCGCTTCGACGACATCGAGAAGGTGCTGCCGCTCGAAGAGGCCAACGCCATCTTCAGCACGTACCACGCGATGGTCGGACAGAAGCGCATCGGATTCGCGCAGGACGAGCCCACCGGGTTCCGCACCGACGACGCGCTGACCGGGTCGGCGCGGTGAGCGGCATCCATCCGGCTGACCAGGCGACGCGCGCTGAGCTTCTCGAGGTCGAAGCACGCCGCCGCCAGGCACTCATCGACGGCGACATCGCCGCCCTCGACGACCTCTTCGACGACTCACTCGTGCACATCCACGCCCCGGGCCTGGTGCACGACAAAGCCCACCTGCTCGAGCATGTCGCCGCCCGCCGCGCCTACCTGGACATGTGGCGCGGCGAGCTGAACATGCGGGTCGCCGGGGATATCGCCGTCGTCACCGGCGAGCTGACAAACCGCATGCGCGCCCCCGGTGGCGGCGAGCGCACCCTGAGCGGACCGGTCACCCAGGTGCTGCATCGCGGGGCCGACGGCGCGTGGCGATATGTGAGCTTTCAGATGACTCCGCACGGCGACGAGGTGTGGGGCAAGCTGCCCAGTGAGCAGGATGCCGCGAACGAGGAGGATTCCCGATGAAGCTCGCACGTTTCAGCACCGCCGCGTCCGATGACGTGCGCATCGCGCGCGTCGACGGCGACGACGTCATCGACCTCTCCGAGGTGCCGGGAGTCGGTACCTCGTTGCGCGCCCTTCTGCCGCGGCTGCCCGAGCTGCGCGAAGCGCTGGCCGCGGCATCCGGCCCCCGTCACGCCCTGGCCGACGTGCACCTGCACGCGCCCATCGATGACCCGCAGAAATACCTCGGCATCGGTATGAACTACAAGGAACACGCCGAAGAGGCACGGCAGGCCGGCATCCCCACGCCGACCAGCCAGATGTGGTTCAACAAGCAGGTGTCGTGCATCGTCGGACCCTTCGACGACATCGTCAAACCCGACATCTCGGACCAGCTCGACTATGAGATCGAACTGGCGGTGGTGATCGGTCAGCGCTGCCGGCACGTTGCAGTCGAGGACGCCCGATCGGTGATCGCCGGTTATCTCGTGGCCAACGATGTGTCGGTGCGCGACTGGCTGCACAAGCGCTCGCCCACCTTCACGCTGGGCAAGTCGTTCGACACGCACGGACCGATCGGGCCCTGGCTGACCACCGACGACGAGATCGACGACCCGCTGAACCTGCACATGCAGCTGACGGTCAACGGCGACGTGCGTCAGGACTTCGCCACCTCGGACATGATCTACGACATCTACGAGCAGATCGCGTATCTCACCCAGGTGTTCACGCTCATGCCCGGCGACATCCTGGCCACCGGCACGCCGGCGGGGATCGGGGCGCCCACGGGACGGTTCCTCGTTCCCGGCGACCTCGTGCGCGGTCAGATCGAAGGCTTGGGGGCCATCGAGAACCGAGTGGTCGCAGAGGGCGCGCCCGCGCAAGGATAGCCGTATGCCGCGACGACAGAGCATCCACATCGGCGGGTTCTCACACGAGAACCCGATCCCGGCGGGCAGCCGCATCGGGCCGTTCCTGTTCAGCGGGGCGCTCACCGGGCGCGACCCGCAGACGCGGGAGATGCCCACCTCACTGGCCGAGCAGTGCGCGAACGCCTTTCATCACGTGCGCGCACTGCTGAGAGCCGCCGGCGGTTCGGTCGACGACATCGTGAAGATGACGTTCTGGCTCGTCGACTACCGCGACCGCGAGGCGCTCAACGCCCAGTGGCTGGCGATGTTCCCGGATGCCGCGTCCCGCCCCGCACGCCACACGATGGCTGCACAGCTCGACCGGGGGGCGCTCATTCAGTGCGACCTCGTCGCGGTGCTTCCCGATTCGCCTCTGTGACGGGCGCCGGGTGATCAGAAGTCAGTTCTTTCTGCCCCCGGGCGGCCGAAAACCACGCCGTGGGCGCCCCGACGGCTCGGTGTGGCTGAGTTTTGAACGCGGCTGCGCCGCGAACCGGCCGCAGCGGGAGCCGACGCGTGCCCGGTGACGACACGATCTCGGTCGTCGCCGGCACCCGTGCGCGCACGATCCGCACCCTGGTGATCCTGGCGCTGCTGACCGCCGCAGCCCCGTTGTCGGTGGACATCTACACGCCGTCGCTGCCACGCATCCAGGCGGATCTGGGCGGCGGCGCATGGCTGGCCGAAGGCAGCGTCACGACGTGCTTGCTGGGCATCGCCGTGGGGCAGTTGCTGTGGGGCCCGCTCAGCGACCGCTTCGGCCGGCGACCGGTCGTGCTCATCGGTGCGATCGGCTGGACGCTCGCCTCTGCCGCCAGTGCCTTCGCACCGACGGCCGCCGTGCTGCTGGCCGTGCGCGTCGCGGTCGGACTCTGCGGCGCGGCGGGGATCGTGGTGGCCCGCAGCATCGTGCGCGACATCTCGTCGGACGACCACCTCACCGGATCACGGATCGGGATGCTGTCGGTGGTCACCGGCATCGCGCCGGTGATAGCCCCCACGATCGGGGCGGGCATCGCGCAGCTGTTCGGCTGGCGCGCCGATTTTCTGGCCCTCGCTCTGCTCGGTGCACTGACAGCCACGGCTTTCGCCCTGTGGGTTCCCGAGACGATGGGCGTCGCGGTGCGTACGGATGCTGCGCCGCCGGGTGCTGTGCCCGCGGATGCTGCGCCGCCGGGCACCGGGCGCATGAGCACGGTACGCACCAGCGCCGCACGCGCGCTGGCAAGCGCGCTGCGCAACCGCCAACTGCTCGGCGCAGCGCTGGCGATCGGCCTCTTCTCGCTCGGCTTCTATGCCTACATCGCCACGGCGGCGTTCATCGTCGAGCGCGAGTATGGGCACTCCCCCGCCGTCTTCGCAGGGGTGTTCGCCACGAACGCCGCCGCCATGCTCGTGGCCACGCTGGTCTTTCGCGCGGTCGTGCGCCGCAGGCACGCCGCACTGCCGCTGGGTATCGGGCTGGCCATCAGTGGTCTGAGTGGCGCCGGTCTTCTGGTCGGCGCCGGGCTGAATGCCCCCGAGGGGCTGATCTGGACGTTGTCGGCGCTCTTCGCCGCGGGCGCGGGGTTCGTTCTGCCGGCCGCGCACAGCTGGGGTCAAGCCACCGCGGTCGCCAGCGGCGCGGCATCCGCCCTCACCGGTGCCTTCCAGTTCTTCGGCGGTGCGCTCGGATCACCGGTCACCGGCGTGATCGGCACGACCGCCGCGCACCTGGGCGGGCTGATAGCGCTGGCGTGCGTGCTCGCCGCCGGTGCCTGGCTGTTCGGACTGAGCGCGCGCCGTTGAGCGGGCCGTCGGCGGCATCTGCCCCACGAGCCGACACCAATTTTCCAAGACCACATCAATCCAACGCCAAATTGATGTGGTCTCGTAAATTCCATATGGAATTTACCCCCCACCCCGGCAGGCGGACGCGGCGGCGGGTCAGGCAGAGGCGCGCACCACGAGGTCGGCGGTCAAGATCGTGCCGTGCGGGGGGTTCTTGCCGGCCAGAATGTCCAGCAGCAACCCGGCCATCGTCTGCCCCTGCTCGAACGATGGCTGGCGCATCGTCGTCAGCTGGGGCGAGACCGAGATCGCCACCGGCGAGTCGTCGAAGCCCACGATGGCGACGTCGTCGGGCACACGCAGCCCGGCTTCGGCGAGCACGGTCATCGCGCCGCGTGCCATCAGGTCGCTGGCGACGAAGATGGCGTCGGGCCGCTCGCCCGCGGCAAGGATCCGGCGCATGGCGTCGGCGCCGCCGTCCGACGAGAACGCGCCGTCTTCGCTGGCGCCCTCGGGCAGGCCCGCCGCCTGCAGCGCCCGGCGATACCCCTCCAGGCGATCGACGGCCGCAGCCATCGTCGTCGGGCCGGTGATGGTGGCGATGCGGCGGTGCCCTCGCGAGATCAGATAGCTGGTGGCATCGCGCCCGGCGGCGATGTTGTCGACGTCGACGTAGTGATCGCCCTCACGCTCGCGCACCGGACGGCCGCCGTAGACCACCGGCATGGTCGCCGCGATGCGGTCGACGAACGTGTCGCTGGTGTGGTGCGACACGATGATGGCCCCGTCGACGTTGCCGCCCCGCATGTAACTGGTCATCTTGTGACCCGGATCATCGCTGGCGATGAAGAGGTTCAGCACGTAGTCACTGCGCACCAGACGCTCGTTGATGCCCGAGACGATCGAGGCGAAGAACGGGTCGCCGAAGAACCGCGTGGTGTCTTCGGGAACGACCAGCCCGATCGCGAGCGTCTGCCTGCTCGCGAGGGATCGGGCCGCCCGGTTGGGCACGTACTTCAGGTCGGCGATGGCGCGCTGCACGGCCTCGAGCGCCGACGGGCTCACAGCCGTCGAGCCGTTGACCACGCGCGACACCGTCGAGCGCGAGACACCGGCAGCGGCGGCGACCTCTTCGATCGTCACCGCCTGTCGCATCGCCTCGTTCATGGCATGGGTCACATGCGGGATGCTACCGGGCCACCGCGGGTTCGGTCGCACCGAGGGTGCGCCCCGCGATGATGCGTGCGTATTCGAGGGCGCTGTCTTTCGGGGTGCGCTCCTGGGTGTCGTAGTCGACGCGCACGATACCGAACCGCTTGTCGTACCCCCAGGCCCACTCGAAGTTGTCCATCAGCGACCAGTAGAAGTATCCGCCCACGTCGACGCCGGCATCCACGGCGTCCAGCACCGCGCCCAGATGCGCCTGCACGTAGGCGACGCGCTCCTGGTCGTGCACGCCGTCAGCGGCCACGACGTCGTCGAACGCCGCGCCGTTCTCGGTGACGACAAGCCTGACGCCCTTCGCCCGCGTGTACTCGTCTGACAACCGACGCAGCAGGCGGGTCAGCCCCTCGGGCTGCACCTCCCAGTTCTGGCTGGTGCGCGGCAGGCCGCGCTCGACGGCATGGATGCCGGCATGCGACGGATACGGGCTGCGTCCGGGCCGCGTCGTGGCCGGCCCGCCCGACACCGGCGGATGCTCGGGCGCCGTGCCCGAGACGAGGTCGCCGTGATAGTAGTTCACGCCCTGGGTGTCGATCGGCTGCGCAATGGTGGCCAGGTCGCCGTCGAGGATCGCTGCTTCGAAGGATGCCACGGCCGCGGCATCCACGGCCCGGATGTCTTCGACGATGTCGGCCGGGTAGCTCGCGCGGTGGATGGGGTCGAGGAACCACCGGTTGAACTGCCCGTCGACGCGGCGCGCGGCATCGACGTCGCCGGGGTTGCCCGGATCGGCCGGGTCGGCCACGGTGTGGTTCAGCGTGATGCCCAGATCGAGCGAGGCATCCCGCGCACGCAACGCCTGCACTGTGGAGCCGTGGGCCAGCAGCAGGTGGTGCGAGGCGAGCAGCCCCTCCTCGATGCTGGTGTGGCCGGGGGCGTGCTCGCCGCCGGTGTAGCTGAGGAACGAGGCGCACCACGGCTCGTTCAGCGTCGTCCACACGTTCACCCGGTCGCCCAGCGCATCGTGCACGTCGAGAGCGTATTCAGTGAACCGCTCGGCCGTCTCGCGCACCGTCCAGCCGCCACGCTCCTGCAGCGCCTGGGGTAGGTCCCAGTGGTAGAGCGTCAGCCAGGGCAGGATGTCGGCGGCCCGCAGCTCGTCGACCAGGCGCTTGTAGAAGTCGATGCCCTTCGCGTTGCGTGCGCCGCCGTCGGGCCGCACGCGCGCCCACGACACCGAGAACCGATACGTCTGCAGGCCGAGGCGCTTCATCAGGGCGACGTCGTCGCGGTACCGGTGGTAGTGATCGCACGCGACATCGCCGTTGTCACCGCCGAACACGGCGCCGGGCTCGCGGCAGAAGGCATCCCAGATCGAGTCCCGGCGGCCGTCCTCGTGCGTGGCGCCCTCGATCTGGAAGGCGGCCGTCGCGGCGCCGAACAGAAAGTCCGGCGGAAAGGGGCGGTTGCTCGTGGTCATGCGGACGGAGTCCTCTCTGGGGATGGTCAGACGGGGAGTCGTCACCACTCAGCCTTTCACAGCGCCGGCCATGATGCCGCTGACCAGCTGCTTTCCGGCCACGATCAGGACGACGATCAGCGGCAGGGTCGCCAGGATCGCACCGGCGAGCACGATGGAGTAGTCCACATAGCGCGCACTCTGCAACTGGCTGAGGGCGACCTGCAGGGTCGGGTTCTGCGGCACGACGAGCAGGGGCCACAGAAAGTCGGTCCATGCGGTCATGAAGGTGAAGAGGCCCAGGATCCCCATGGCGGGGCGTGCCGCGGGCACACCCACATGCCAGAACGTGCGGATCATGCTGGCGCCGTCGATGCGAGCGGCCTCGATGAGCTCATCGGGAATCACATCGACCAGGTACTGCCGCATGAAGAACACGCCGAAAGCCGTCACCAAGGTGGGGATGATGACAGCCCCCAGCGTGCCGGTCCAGCCGAACTGCTTCATCACCATGAACATCGGGATGATGCCCAGCTGTGTGGGCACGGCCAGCGTCGCGATGACGAAGACCATCAGGCCCTCCCGACCCCGGAACCGCAGCTTCGCGAACGCGTACCCGGCCAGCGTGGAGAACAAGATGACCGACGCCGTGATGACACCGGCCACGATGATCGAGTTGCCGAGGGCCTTCCAGAAATCGATGGTGTCGAACACTTCGCCGACGTTCGTCCAGAACTGCCCGCCCGGCAGCAGCGGCGGCCACGTCTGGGTCATGGCCGAGTTGTCGCGCGACCCGACGATGAACGACCAGTACAACGGGTAGGCGCCCGCGATGAAGAAGACAGCGACGAGGGTATAGCTGAACCACCCCGGGCGGCGTTCGATGCCGAAACCGCCGCGACGGTGCCGGCTGGCGCGCGCGGGCGCGGCGGTGAGAGTCTGGGCGGTCATTCGATGCCCCTTTCGGTGCCGGCGGCCACGGCGGGCGAAGCATCCACCGCTGCGGCTTCTGCAGCACGCACCCGGGCGAGCTTGCGCTGTTTGCGACGCGATATCGCCTTGGCCTCAGCGCCGGAGATGCTGCGGGTGATGAGGAAGTTGACGAGGCCGATGAGCACGATGATCAGGAAGAGGATCCAGGCGACGGCGGCGGCCTTGCCGAAGTTCTGACGGTTGAAGGCGAGGTCCCACAGATACAGCACCGTCGTCTGATATTGCCGCTGTGGACCACCGGGGATGGCACTGGCGGCGTTGAAGAGCTTCGGTTCGGTGAAGATCTGCAGCCCGCCGATCGTGGCGGTGATCACGACGAAGATGAACGTCGGCTTGATGCTGGGGATGGTGACCGAGAAGAACCTGCGTACCGCGCCCGCGCCGTCGATGGCTGCGGACTCGTGAAGATCACGCGGCACCGCCTGCATGGCAGCCAGCAGGATGAGTGCGTTGTACCCGGTCCAGCGCCAGTTGACCATGGTCGCGATGGCGAGGTGGCTGGGCAGCGTGTCGGTCTTCCACATCACCCCCGGCAGGTGGAAAGCGTCGAGCAGATTGTTGATGAGGCCGTACTTCTCACTGAACATGTTGCTGAAGATGAGGGTGACCGCGACCGGGGTGACCACATAGGGCAGGATCACCGAGATGCGCCAGAACGTCTTCGCGCGCAGGTTCTGGTCGAGCACGGCGGCGATGACCGTGGCCGCGATCAACTGCGGGATCGCCGAGAGGAAGAAGATGCTGAAGGTGTTGAACACCGAGTTCCAGAACAGCGGGTCGGTCAGCTCGGTGGTGAAGTTCTTCAACCCCACCCAGTCACCGGGGCCGGTGAGCAGGTTCCAGTCGTTCAGCGAGACGACGAATGTGTACAGCAGGGGGAACAGGCCGACGACGCCGAACAGCAGAAAGAACGGGGCGACGTAGAAGTACGGCGAGTAGCGCACGTCCCAGCGATTGAGGCGCTGACGGAAGGTGATCCGCGAGGTGGATGCCGCATCTCGGGGCGGGGCCTGCGGGCGGCGTGGCGGCGAGGAAATCGTGGAAGTCATGAGTGTGCCTGACGAGAGGGTGCCGGCGGCCCCTCGGGGCGAGAGGCCGCCGGCGGTGTGCGGGGGTCCGCTAGTTGTTGACGACCAGCTGGTCGAGCAGCTTCATGGCGTTGTCCCACGCCTGCTGCCCGTCGGCGTCGCCAGAGTCGAGCTGCTGGATGCTCGGACCGAACACCTGCTCCTGGATGACCGAGTCATCCGGGCCCTTGAACTGCGCCTTCACGCCGTCGGCGCGTCGGGCCAGGATCTTGCCGATCGGGGCGTCATTGAAGAACTTCGTCAGTTCGCTCTCACCGGTCACGCCGGGGTCGGTCTGTGCCTCGATGACGCTCGGGAATGCACCGGCAGCCTGGAAGGCGGTCACCAGTGACGGAGCGCTGGTGAGGTACTCGGCCAGCGCTGCGGCCTCCTTCGGGTGCTTCGAGGTGGTCGGCACGGTCAGGAACGAACCGCCCCAGTTGGCCGGGCCACCCGGGAAGACGTCGGCGAAGTCCCACCCGGTGCTGGCGTCACCGCCGGCAGCCTCGGTCGGTCCCTTGACGTTTGCGAGCATCCACGCGGGGCACACGAAGGTCGCGAACGATCCATCGATAAAGGCCTTGCCCCCACCCCAGTCCCACTGCGTCTGGTTGCTCGACAGGCCGTCGGCTGCACCCTGCGCGAGCAGTGCCCAGCGCGCCTTCAGGTCGGCGTTGTCCTTGACGTTCAGCGTGCCGTCTGCCTTGTAGTAGCCCTCGGGCAGCTGGTTGACCATCGAGTTCCAGACGAAGCCGGACTGGTCATACCAGGCCTTGCCGGTCTTCTCGTGATACTGCTTGCCGATCTTGAAGTAGTCCTCCCAGGTCGCGTCGTCGCCGCCGAACAGCTTGGCGACCTCGTCGCGGTCAGTGGGCAGGTCGGCTGCGGCGAACAGCTTTCTGTTGTAACACAGACCCTCGGGGCCGATGTCGGTGCCGTAGCCGATGATGCGGCCGTCCTTGTCGGTGGCCTGGTCGACCTTCCAAGAGACCCAGCGGTCCTTGATGTCGTCGGCGCCGTAGTCGCGCAGGTCGGTGAACGAGTCGCTGACCTGCATGACCTTGCTCAGCCAGCCCTCTTCGACAGCCTGCACATCGGGCAGACCCGAACCGGCGGCCTGCTTGGTCTGCCAGTCGGTCAGCGCGTTGCCGCCGGTGTCGATGTTGGTGGGCTTGATCGTGATGTTCGGGTGGTCTGCCTCGTACTTCTTATAGAGCGAGTCCAGGCCCATCGAACCGAACGTGGTCACGGTGAGCGTGATCTTCTCGTTTGAGTCGCCGGAGGCGCCCTTGTCGTCGCTGCCGGAACAGCCGGCGAGCGCGATGGCGACGGTGGATGCGGCGGCCGTCACGATGAGGGCGCGTCGCAGTGCACGTGATTTCACGGTGTCACTCCTTTGTGGTGTGCGGGTTATCGGGTCATGCGAGCGGGCGGGCGGGAGCGCGATCTGAAAACAGCCGTCCTTTTGGGAGCGCTCCCACTCACGTGCGACCTACTGTATGGGAACGCTCCCATGAGCGTCAAGGGAGCGCTCCCACGACTTTTGTCACAGTTTGGTCACGACGATTCGGGGCCGACGGCCGCCTGGGATTGCTTCGCGAGCGGCGGGTGCGCGGCACCGTAGACTGGACAGGCACCCTTTTTCCGCGACATCCGGAGCCCTCATGCCCACCATCGTCGTCGACGTCATGCCCAAGGCCGAACTGCTCGATCCGCAGGGGAAGGCCGTCGCAGGCGCCCTCGCCCGCATCGGTGACAGCGCGTTCAGCGCCGTGCGCATCGGCAAGCGGTTCGAGCTCACCGTCGACGGCGAGGTCGACGAAGCCGTGCTGGCCGAAGCGCGCAAGATCGCCGACGAGGTGCTCTCGAACGCCGTGATCGAAGACGTCGTCGGCATCGAGGTCGTGGAATGACGGTGCGCGTCGGGGTCATCACGTTTCCCGGTTCGCTCGACGACGGCGACGCCCAGCGCGCCATCCGCATCGCCGGCGCCGAACCGATCGCGCTCTGGCACGGCTCACACGACCTCGCCGGTGTCGACGCCCTCGTGTTGCCGGGCGGCTTCAGCTACGGCGATTACCTGCGTTCGGGAGCGATCGCGGCGCTCTCGCCGATCATGGCAGAAGTGAAGGATGCCGCAGCGAGCGGAATGCCGGTGCTGGGCATCTGCAACGGCTTCCAGATGCTCGTCGAGGCGCACCTGCTGCCCGGCGGACTCATCCGCAATGCGAACCAGCAGTTCGTGCGCCGTGACCAGAAGCTGCGCGTCGAGAACACCGACACCGCCTGGACGAACGCATTCGAGGCGGAGCAGGAGATCGTCATTCCGCTCAAGAACGGCGAGGGCGGCTACATCGCCGACGCCGAGACGCTCCGGCGGATCGAGGGCGAAGGACAGGTGGCCTTCCGCTACCTCGGGGTGAACCCCAACGGCTCGCTCAACGACATCGCCGGGGTGACCAACGAGCACGGAAACGTCGTCGGACTCATGCCGCACCCTGAGCACGCCGTCGAACCCGGCTTCGGCCCTGACACCGCTGCCGCGATGCGCTCGGGCATCGACGGCCTGGGTTTCTTCGTCTCGGCGATCGCCGCAGTGGCCGCTGTCGCCGCCTGAGCCGCGGCATCCCGAGCACCAGCGCGTCGCGAAAAGTGCTTGACTGTGCGCAGCGGAGGTGACCTGTGTCGCAGAAGATCTCACTCGTCGCGCAGGCGCGACACGAACTCAAGCTCGCCGCCGATGCGCCCAGCGGGCGCAGCGCCAAGACCGTGTACGGCGGCCATGAGCACGCCCTGCGGCAGACCGTCATCGGGCTGCTGGCCGGGCGCGATCTCGAAGAGCACAACAACCCCGGCGAAGCCACAGTGCACGTGATCAGCGGACACATCCGGCTGCGTGCGGGCGATGTCGTGTGGGAGGGACTGCCCGGCGATCTGCTGATGGTCCCGCCCGGGCGGCACGCGGTGGAGGCCGTCGACGATTCGGCGTTCCTGCTGACAGTGGTCAAGCAGCTGTGAGCCGGCGGTAGCGTGAGGGGCATGGCAGGTCTCGTCGTCTCCGTTCCCACCGCACAGCTCGCCGCCGATCTTCAGCCGCTGCCCGCCGATGTCGAGGTCATCGATTGGGCGATGGATGCCGCATCCCCCGTGAGCGCATCGACATCGTCGTTCCGCCGTACATGAACGCGGGAGCGGTCTACCCCCGGCTGGCGGGCGTGCGCACTCGGCTCGTGCAGAGTCAGTCGATCGGGTACGACGGGATCGCCGAGGTGCTGCCGCCCGGGCACACCTTCGCGAACGCCGCGAGCGTGCACGAGACCTCGACTGCCGAGCTGGCGCTCGCCTTGACGCTGGCCGCGCAGCGCCATCTGCCCGATTTCGTGCGGGCGCAGGATCGGGCCGAGTGGTCTCCGGTGTTCGCGGCGAGTCTGGCCGACCGGCGTGTGCTGCTTCTCGGCTACGGCGGAGTGGGCAAGGCGGTCGCCGTGCGGCTGAAGCCGTTCGAGGTCGATCTCACGGTGGTCGCGCACCGTGCGCGCGACGAAGACGGTGTGCGTGTGCACGGCGTCGATGAGCTGGCCGCGCTGCTGCCGACGGCCGAGATCGTCGTGCTGAGTCTTCCCGGTGGGGATGCCACCCGGCACATCATCGACGACGCGGCGCTGTCGCTGCTGCCCGACGGGGCGCTGCTGGTCAATGTCGGGCGCGGGCCGCTCATCGACACCGACGCGCTGGTCGAGCATGCTCGGCGCGGCCGGGTGCGTGCGGCGCTGGATGTCACCGACCCCGAGCCGCTGCCGGCCGATCACCCGCTCTGGTCGCTGCCCGGTGTGCTGATAGCGCCGCACGTGGGTGGGGCGTCCACCGCCATGCGCCCGCGCATCGCGCGGCTGATCCGCACGCAGATCGATCGGATGCGCGCCGGCGAGCCGCCGCTGAACGTGGTGCTCCCGGCATCCTGACCCGCCCCACCCCCGGGAAATTCCATATGGATTTTCCCAGGCCACATCAATTTTGCGGCAGTTTGATGTGGGGCGGGAAATTCCATATGGAATTGCCGCTAGGCGCCGAAGACGGTGTGCACGTCGCCGACCACGGCCCGGCCGCCGAGCGCGTCGAGCTCCATGAGCACCGAGGTTCCCACAACGGTGCCGCCCAGCTCGGCCACGAGGGCGTGCGCGGCCTGCAGCGTGCCACCGGTGGCCAGCACATCGTCGACCAGCAGCAGACGCATACCCGGCCGGATGTCGTCGTGCGCCTCGATCGTGGCCGTGCCGTATTCAAGGGCGTAGTCGACGGATGCCGCGGGCCGGGGCAGCTTGCCGGCTTTGCGGATCGGCACCAGCCCGACACCGGCGGCTATCGCCACGGCACCGGCCAACAAGAACCCCCGCGCCTCGATGCCCGCGACGACGTCGAACGTGCCCGCGAACGGCTCGATCATGGCGTCGATGGTCGCCCGCAACGCATCGGCGTCGGCCAGAAGCGGCGTGATGTCGCGGAAGAGCACCCCGGGCTCGGGATAGTCGGGGATGCTGCGGATCAGGCCCTCGGCCCGGATGAGTCTGTCGTCTGGCACCCGACAACCCTACGCTGAGGCCCTGAGCGGCCGCCGAGGTGTTCCCGGCGTCTCCCCACATCCATGTAAGCGCTTGCACTAGCATGGGGGCCATGACTTCGACCGCGCCCGACGCCGTGTACTCCCTGCCCTCCGCCCGCGGAGCGGAGTGGTGGCGCTCCGCCGTCATCTACCAGATCTATCCCCGCTCGTTCGCCGACAGCAACGGCGACGGCATCGGCGATCTGCCCGGGATCACCGCGCATCTGGCCGAGCTTTCCGCCCTCGGCGTCGATGCGGTGTGGCTCAGCCCCTTCATGACGAGCCCGCAGAAGGATGCCGGATACGACGTCGCCGATTACTGCGACGTCGACCCGCTCTTCGGCACGCTGGCCGACTTCGATGCGATGCTCGGCGAGGCACATGCCCACGGCATCCGGCTCATCGTCGACCTCGTGCCCAACCACTCCTCCGACCAGCACGTCTGGTTCCAGCAGGCGCTGGCGGCCTCCCCCGGCAGCCCCGAGCGCGCCCGCTACCTGTTCCGGGAGGGAAAGGGCGAGCACGGCGAGTTGCCGCCGAACAACTGGCAGTCGGTGTTCGGCGGTCCGGCGTGGACCCGCGTCACCGAGCCCGACGGCACTCCCGGTCAGTGGTACCTGCACCTGTTCGACTCGTCGCAGCCCGACTTCGACTGGACCAACCCCGAGGTGCAGGCCGAGTTCCGCCGCATTCTGCGGTTCTGGCTCGACCGGGGCGTCGACGGCTTCCGCGTGGATGTCGCGCACGGGCTGATGAAGAAGAAGGGTCTGCCCGACTACACCCCCGCCGCCGACGCGGGTTCGATGGGCGGTGACGAGACCGATGTGCCGTACTGGGGCCAGCCCGAGGTGCACGACATATACCGCGACTGGCATAAGGTTCTCGCCGAGTACGACGGCGATCGTGCCCTGTGTGCCGAGGCATGGATGCCGACCGTCGCCGAAATAGCGAAGTGGGTGCGCCCCGACGAGATGAACCAGGCGTTCAACTTCGGGTACCTGATGACCGAATGGGATGCCGCGAAGCTGCGTGAGGTCATCGTCGAGTCGCTGCACGAATACCACGCCGTGGGCGCACCCAGCACGTGGGTGCTCTCGAACCACGACGTGATCCGCCATGCGTCGCGCCTGGCGCTGACCGCCGACAGTCCGCAGGGCGACGGGATCGGCCCGAACTCGCCCGGCAAGCCCGACCCGGTGCTCGGCCTGCGCCGCGCTCGCGCCGCCACGACGCTCATGCTCGCACTGCCCGGCTCGGCGTATCTCTACCAGGGCGAAGAGCTCGGTCTGCCTGAGGTCATCGACATCCCCGACGATGCGCGTCAAGACCCGACCTGGTTCCGCACGAACCACGAGCGCTACGGCCGAGACGGCTGCCGGGTGCCGCTGCCCTGGGTCGCCGACGCCCCGGCGTACGGCTTCAACGATTCCGGCAACTCATGGCTGCCCCAGCCGGCCGAGTGGAAGCAGCTGGCGCGCGACGTGGAAGCGGCGGATGCGGCATCCACACTGTCGCTCTACACGACGCTGCTCGCCCAACGCCGCGCGCGCAGCCTGGGCACCGGCACGCTGGAATGGATCGACGGCGCCGGCGCCGACACCGTCTCATTCCGCAACGGGAATGTCGTCGTGATCGCGAATCTCGGTGCCGACCCCGTGCCTGTGCCGGCCGGCCGCGTGATCGTCTCGAGCGGCCCGCTGCAGGGCGGACTGATCCCGGTCGACACCACCGTGTGGGTCGAGGCGGACTGACGACGAAGGGAAGGACGCGCCATGGTGAGCATCGACGAGGTCGCGCGGCTGGCCGGCGTGTCCACCGCGACGGTCTCGCGCGCACTCAGCGGGCGCGGACACGTCTCCGACACCTCGAAAGAGCGCGTGCGCGCTGCCGCCGCATCGCTGGGCTACGTGGTCTCGGCATCGGCGTCGAGCCTGGCCTCGGGGCGCAACCGCAACATCGGGCTGCTGGTGCCGTTCCTCGAACGCTGGTTCTTCAGCACCGTGCTTTCGGGCACGGCGACCGAGCTGATGCGTCAGGGTTTCGACACGACGCTGTACAGCCTCGCCGAAGACCGTGAGCTGCGTCGCAACGTGTTCGACACGCTGCTGCGACGCGGCCGCGTCGACGGGGTGATCGCCGTCTCACTGGAGCTCGACGACGACGAGACCGAGGGGCTGCTCGCCTTGGGCATTCCGGTGATCGCCATCGGGGGCCCGAACCCCCAGCTGAGCACGCTCACGGTCGACAACGTCGGCGTCGCGCATCTGGCGACACAGCACCTGCTGGCCCTGGGGCACCGCAAGATCGCACACATCGGCGCGAGCGGCGAGTTCGATCTCGACTTCCACATTCCCACCCAGCGCCGTCAGGGCTTCGAGCTTGCCCTGGCAGAGGCCGGCATCGACGTGAACTCGACGCTGTTCGAGCCCGCCGACTTCACGATCGAGGGCGGGTTCCGGGCGGCCAAGCAGCTGCTGGGCCGCCCCGGCGAGCAGCCGACCGCTATCTTCGCGGCATCGGATGAGATGGCGATCGGCGCGCTACTGGCGGCTCGCGAGATGGGCTACAGCGTGCCGACCGACCTGTCGATCGTCGGCGTCGACGGGCACGAGCTCGGCGAGTTCTTCCGGCTGACCACCGTCGACCAATTCCCCCTGCGCCAGGGCGCGCGCGCAGCGACCGCGATGCTCACGGCGCTGCGCGGCGGGTCGGCACCCGAGCCGACGCCGCTGCCGTTCGAGCTGATAGTGCGCGGCACGACGGCGCGTCCCGCGGCCGACTGACTCAAACTCGGGATGCCGCCCCCGCCCGCACCGCGCGGGCGTCGGTCAGTCGCTGGCCGCTGCATGATCCGACACTCG
The DNA here is from genome assembly GCF_004135285.1 of Microbacterium protaetiae. Lineage (NCBI taxonomy): Bacteria > Bacillati > Actinomycetota > Actinomycetes > Micrococcales > Microbacteriaceae > Microbacterium > Microbacterium protaetiae. Next base: position 1,561,215 of record NZ_CP035494.1, on the reverse strand, counting down.
TCGAGCCTATCCAGTGCCGATATGCCGCCCGTGCGCACGGCATCCGTTGAGCCGGACCGGATGACCCGCCTAGTGTGGAAGGCCATGGTCACGTTCTGGAACCTGCCCGTCGCCGTCAACGCTGTGATCGCGCTCGTGATCGCCGCGGCGATCGTGGTCGCGGTCGCCTACCTGTTCACCTGGGTTCTCGCCACCGTCGGACGCGATCGCCCCTGGGTCATCCTGCTCAAACGGCGCACGCGCGTGCCGTTCGTCGTGGTGACCTCGGTCATCCTCGCGTGGGTCTCCCTGCGTCTGACGCTGCCCTATCGGGGCGATGCCGCCGAGGTGTTCCGGCACGTGTTCGTCGTGCTGCTGGTGCTGTCGATCACCTGGGCTATCGGCTCGGCACTGGTCTTCGCCGCCGACCTCGGGCTCGCGCGGTATGCGACCGACGGCTCTGACGGCTGGCAGGCACGGCGAGCACGCACCCAGGTCGCGGTCGTGCGGCGGCTCATCGGCGCCGGAACGGTCATCATCGGCGTCGGCGCCGCATTGCTGACGATCCCCGGCATCGGCGCGATCGGCACGACGCTTCTCGCTTCGGCCGGCTTCTTGTCGGTGGTTGCCGGCCTTGCCGCCCAGTCGACGCTGAGCAACGTGTTCGCCGGGATGCAGCTGGCCTTCAGCGGTGCCATCCGGCTCGAAGACATCGTGGTGGTCAACGCCGAATGGGGCTACATCGAAGAGATCACCCTCACCTACGTCGTCGTGCGGGTCTGGGATGAGCGCCGGTTGGTGCTGCCCTCGACCTATTTCACGCAGCAGCCCTACGAGAACTGGACGCGGGAGTCGACGGCCGTGCTGGGCACTGTCTTCTTCGACCTCGACTGGGGAGTCGACATCCCGCGCATGCGCACGAAGCTCGACCGCATCCTCGCCGAGAGCGGGCTGTGGGACGGCGCCGCCTCGTCACTGCGGGTCACCGACACCGTCGGCGGGTACGTGCAGGTGCGGGCGCTGATCAGCGCTGCCGACGCCTTCTCGATGTTCGATCTGTCGCGCACGGTGCGCGAAGAGATGCTGCTCTGGCTGCAGAAAGAGAACCCCGAGGGCCTGCCGCGCACCCGCATCCAGACGATCGAACGCGACGGCGAGGCGTTCCCCAAACCTGCCCGTACGCCCCGCGCCAAGACCGATGCCGACCAGCGATCACGCGGCGATGAGACCAAGCCGCTGCGCCTGGCCGACATCGAGGCCGCGCAGGCCGCGGCATCCCGCGACGACGAGATCTGATCGAGCCTGGTTCAGGGCACGAGCCGGCCCAGGGCGTCTTCGACCGTGAAGGCGACAGCGTCGGTGCCGGCCAACTCCGACCGGAACTGCAGCGCGCGGTCGGGGTGATCTGTCACGATGCCGTCGACCCGTGACCGCAGAAAGCGGCGCAAACCGTCGTCGTCGTTCACCGTCCACACGTACACGGCCTTGCCCTGGCGATGCGCCTCGGTCAGGAAGTCGGTCGTGAACGAGGCCTGCTCGATGACGTAGAAGTCACACGGGCTGGCCGGCACGCCTCCGCGACTGACAGCGATCGTGAGCCCGACCCGCAACTGCGGCCGCAGCCGCTTCAGCTCGACGACCACGTCCGGGTCGAGCGAGTGGTACGTCTCATCATCGGTGACCCCGAGCCCGTCGAGCACCGCGAGGAAGTCTTCGACGAAGTCGGGATGCTCGTGCCCGGTCACCTTGAGCTCGATCAGCAGCGGCATCCCGAGTTCGACGGCGCGGCGCACATACTGCTGCATCGTCGGGATGGTGTCTTCGAAACCGCCCTCGCGCACGCGCGTCGAGGTGACCTCGGCGGCGGTCATGTCGTAGATGTTCTGGTTGCGCCCGGCGACCATCAGCAGGTTCGTGTCGTGCGAGGCGACCCAGACCCCGTCCTTCGTCTGCTGCACGTCCATTTCCACCGCGTCTGCCTGCGCTGCCGCGGCCGCGTCGAGCGCGCTCAGGGTGTTCTCTACACCTCCGCCCGAGAACCCGCGGTGGCCGATGACGATGGTGTCGCTGGGCTGGGCGGGGCTTGCCAACGCTGCCGAGACAGAGGTGGATGTCGCGACCGTGAACACAACTGCGACGGCGGCCAGCGACACCCAGCGCCGTCGGGTGGGAGAGGGTACACGCGCGAGGCGAGCACGTTCGGGGTGCGCGGCGGCCGGGGCGCCGAGAGTGTCGGCGACGAACATGTTGATCGCGGTGACCGTCGCCCAGGCGATGAGGACGAGACCGATGGTCTTCACGATCCCCGTCGCCACGCTCACCGCGGCCGTGTCGAGCTCGAGACGGGTGAATCCCACGACGAGCTCGGCGAGCCCGGATGACAGGGCCCACGCGAGCCCGGCGGGCACGCCGATCATCACCACGACGCGAAGCACCCGCCACCGGGCAGTCATCCGCAGGCTCTCGCGCATGGCGGCAAGCGGAGGCATCCGGCGCAGGAACATGACCGGGACGGTGTAGATGAGCCGCGCGTTGACGAAGACCAGCGCCAGCGCCGCGGCGAGGTAGATGGCGCTGCCCAGCGGCGACTTCAGGTATTCACGGGTCACGAAGGGCGGGACCGCGATGCCCTGCGTGACCGCGGAGAACAACCCCAGCCCCGTGACCGGCGCCAGCACGAGCAGATAGACCGACAAGATGAGCACCTGCGGATGCCACACGACCCGCAGGTTGCGCGCCGCGTCGCGGACCATGCCGCGCACGCTCAGCACCCGCCCGCGATGCTGCCGCGCCGAGATCGCGAACAAGGCGGCCAACTGCAGCAGCACGGCGGCGAGCATGACGATGAGCACGACGGCCAGGATGAGATCGGCGACCGGGTCGGCCAGGAGCGTGCCGATGTTGTGATCGGTCACGTTGGTCAGACCGGCGTGCGAGAGCGCGAGGCCGAACAGAAACCCGATCGCCGGCACCGCGACACCGGCGCTGAACGCCTGGATGAGCACGATGCTCCAGATGCTCTCGGCGAGACCACGGTGGGCGGCCTGCCAGACGTGTGAGAGGTGCGCGCGAATCTCGAGCCGAGGGGCTCGCGTCTTCTGCATCAACGCGCTCACGAGAGGACAGGATATCGGGCCTGGACGAGGGGATGCTGAGGGCCGGGCGGAGATCTCACCAGCGGAGGAGATCTCACCAAAGGAGGAGACAACGGCCCCATCCTGTACTCGTTTGGTGAGATCTCCTCCTTTCGTGAGCGTGATGCCACCGTCGGCGAGATGCCGCGGTCAGCGGCATCCCACTCACGATTTGACGCCCCTCAGCTCGCGATCAGCTCGCGCTCGAGGCGTGCGTAGCTGGTCTCCATACCGTCGACCATGCCTGTCGCCAGCACCGCGTCGCGGGTTGCGGCATCCGGGTACTCCACCAGCAGGGTGAGCAGCGTCGCGCCGTCTTCTTCGTACAGCTGCAGATCGTTGATCGTGGTCGGGTAATCCGTGCCGGTCATGTGCTCGGTGGTCACCGCGCGCCGCGGGGCCTCGGCGACAAGGGTCACCCCGTCGAACCCGAACGCCTGCCCCTCGATGCCGTCCTCGGGTTCCCAGGCGTAGCGGTAGGCGCCGCCGGGTGCCGGATCGATCTCGCACACCGTCATCCGCCAGCCGTCGGGGCCCAGCAGCCAGCGCTTCATCAGCTCGGGCTCGTGATGCGCGCGCCAGACGAGCTCGCGCGGGCCGTCGATGAGCCGCGTGATGCGCACGTGCTGGTCGTCGAGCACCTCGATCTGGGTGCCCTTGACCGCGGCGTAGGCACGCAGATCTTGCAGCACGGCGTCGAGCTGACCCATCGCCAGACGCGTGCCCTCGACCATGCCCATCTGCACAGCCTGTTCGAGCGAATCGGCCGACGTGAAGTAGGTCTTGCCATTCAGCCGCGTGCCGGTCGGGGTCTCTTCGAACGCGAACACCATGCGCATCGGATCGATGTCGCCGGTGAGGTCGCCGTCGGCATCGGCGAATCCGTCGAGCACTTCGAACGAGCGTGGCTCATCGATGCTCAGGAACTCCCAGCGACCGCGCGAGACCTCGCCCTGGGGACTGGTCATGTAGTACTGAGCGAGGCCACCAGGGGCGAAGTCGAACCGAGTGAAGGTGGCCGGCCAGCCAGGAGGGCCCCAGAAGCGTTCGAGCTGGCGTGGGTCGGTGAACACCTTCCACACGCGATCGAGCGGGGCGTCGAAGTCGGCGACGATGTTCATCGTCAGCGTGTCGGCGTCAGCAGAGATATCGGTGACGGGCATGATCATTCCTCTTGTCAGGTGCTTTCTCGGTCTTCGGCCAGCAGCGCGTCGAGCCGGTCGATGCGGCCGCGCCACAGGTCTTGGTAGCGCTCCAGCAGGTGCTGGGCGCGGGCGATGACGGCGGGATCGGCCCGCACGAGCCGCTCCCTGCCTTCGGCGCGCTTGACGATCAAGTGCGCCGCTTCGAGAACGGCGACGTGCTTCTGCACGGCGGCGAACGACATGTCATAGTCGGCGGCCAGTGCCGACACCGACTGTTCGTCGGTGACGGTGCGCCGCAGGATGTCGCGCCTGGTCGCATCGGCGAGGGCCCGGAAGATCCGGTCGACGTCGTCGTCGCTGAGTTCATTTTGTACAACCATTTGGTTGTAGATTAGGCGAAGCAGGATGCCGCGTCAAGGGGTTGGTGGTGTCGCAACGACTCACTCGACGGACGAGTTCGCAGAGTGCGTCGCGGTGATCGTGACACTCACCGCGTCGCCGCCTCGACAGCGGCACGATAGCGCCCTGCGAGCAGATCGATGTGCGCGACGAGTTCGGGCGGATCCTTCACCGTGAAGTCCAGGCCCAGCATCCCGATGTAGACGGCGATCGTCTCGTAACCGTCCGCACCTGTCGCCAATGCCGAGGTGTGCTCATCGAGGACCTCCACAACGCCGACTGTCGGATCAATGCGCGACAAGACCTCCTTAGCCGGCGCGTGCACGACGATCCTGGCGTGCACACGCCATCCGGCGCCGGCGACTCCTCTCAGCACAAGAGTCGACGCATCAGCCGGCAGTTCGCGAGGTGGGAATGGGCGGAAGGTGCGAGCGCGTGGCTGCATGCGATCGAGGCGGAAGGTGCGCCAATCGTCGCGCTCGAGATCGAATGCCACCAGATACCAGCGACCACGCCAGCTGACCAGGCGATATGGCTCGACCCGACGACTCGCGGGCTCCTCGGCGGAGCCGTTGGCAGAGAAGCGCACATAGTCGAATCGCAGCCACTCATGCTCCTGGATCGCCATGGCGACAGCGGTCAGCGTCTCCGCGTCGACGATCGCAGGGTCGGCTCCGCGAGTCGACGGCACCGGAACCTGTGTCGCCGTGCGGAGAGCGGCGACTTTGGCGCGCACGTGGCTCGGGATGACCTGTTCCAACTTCGCGAGGGCGCGTTGAGCGCTCTCGCCCATGCCGGCCATCTGACTCGTCCCGACTGTGGCCAGTGCGATGGTCGTGGCCACCGCCTCGTCATCGTCGAAGAGCAACGGCGGCATGTTCGCCCCGGCGCTGAGCCGGTAGCCACCGGCGGAACCATGGCGGGCATCGACCGGGTATCCGAGCCGGCGGAGGCACTCGATGTCGTTGCGAACAGTGCGTGTCGACACGTTGAGCCGCTGAGCCAGCTCGGCGCCAGGCCAGTGCGGCTTGGACTGCAGGAGCGAGAGGAGGCGGAAGAGCCGCGCGGACGTTTCCAACATTCATTCAGGATGCCAGCACAAGCGGAAGCAGGTGTTCCTATTGCCGAAATAGCCTCGTCACATGACACACACGACAGCGTTCACGCCGCAGACCACAACCGTCCGTTCCCGCGAGACCTCGACGCACGACGAGTCCGTTCGTCCGTTCACGGTGGCGATCCCGCAGGTTGAGATCGACGATCTCAACGACCGGCTCCTCCGCACCCGCTTCGCTCCCTCCGCGCCGGGCGACGATTGGGCATACGGCGTTCCCACATCGTGGGTTGCTGAGCTCGTCGAGTACTGGCGCACCGAGTTCGACTGGCGCGCACTCGAAGAGAAGATCAACGCCGTCCCCCACTTCCTCACAGAGATCGACGGGCAGCAGATCCACTTCATCCACGTGCGCTCCCAGGAGAAGAACGCGCTCCCCATCGTGCTCACGCATGGCTGGCCGGGATCGTTCCTCGAGTTCATGGACATGATCGGACCGCTCACGGATCCAGTGGCGCATGGCGGTCGGGCAGAGGACGCGTTCGATGTCGTCATCCCCTCGGTTCCCGGCTATGGCTTCAGCTCTCCGCTCATCGAAGGAGGGTGGTCATCGGCCCGGATCGCCGCGACCTGGGACACACTGATGAAGCGGCTCGGATACGAGCGCTACGGGGCACACGGCGGTGACGGCGGATCGCTCATCGGTCGCGAGTTCGGACTGCTGAACCCGATCGGTCTGGTCGGCACGCACGTGCTGCAATTGTTCTCCTTCCCGTCCGGCGACCCCGCAGAGTTCGAGAAGCTCAGCCAGAAGGACCATGAGTCGCTCGCCACGCTCGCCAACTTCCAGGCGCGTGCGGGTTTCTCTGCGATGCAGTCCACCCGGCCGCAGACTGTGGCTCACGCCCTGTCCGACTCGCCAGCCGGACTCCTCGCGTGGAACGAGCTGATCGTCGGGTTCGGTGACGGCAACCTTCTCAGCCGCGACCAGGTGCTCGGGAACGTCGCACTGTACTGGTTCAGTAATTCGGCTGGATCAGCCGCCCGTCAGTACTACGAAGACGCCAGAGTCACCGACCCCAGCGCTCCCGCCGTTGTGAATGATGCGCCGACGGGCGTCTCCGTCTTCGCGAACGACTTCCGCACGATCCGGGCGTTCGCTGATCGGGAGAACAGCAACATCGTGTACTGGTCGGAGCATGACGAGGGCGGTCACTTCGCAGCAATGGAGGTACCCCTGGCGCTGACGGAGGACCTCAGAGAGTTCTTCTCCGCACTCCGCTGACCACATGACTGAGGCGGGCCCCGTGAGCAGGGTCCGCCTCAGCGCCATGCGGCGAGTGCGCAGTGGACTCCATTGAGTGACATTCAGTCGCACGAGCGTTTCGGAGTTCGGCTTCTCAGCTCCCTCGATCCACCGAGTGGGGTCGCATGGAACAGCTGTGCGGGAGCCTCCGTTGCGACGGGATGCTCGATGCGTCCGTCGATCGAGTGGCCGTAGGCGGCGCGGATAGAGACGCCGTCGTACTCGAAACGACGCTTCGGCGATTCGGCGACGACCCGCTCGATGTCATCGATCGTGATCGGCGTGTGCAGGGCTTTCGCGACGGCCTCGCGAACCTTCTCGAGGTCCGCCCAGCCAGCGGCATCCAACAGCAGTCCGTACTCTTCGGGAGCATGGCGGAGCGCGTGCGACATCGTCTTGCTCAGCGTCACGTCATTGGTCATCGGCTTCGTCCTCGGCAGCGAACGCGGGTGCCCCATTCCGTGGCGGTCGCGAACAGCACACGGCGCCCCGCGCGTGGCTGCGACGAGACACTGCGCGTCGATCACATGAAGCTACTCTAAAGAGTTTAGAGTAGCTTCATGTCAACCAACGAGGTCGATCGCGCACTCAACGCCGATATCCGTCAACGCGCGGCGCAACTGCTCGCGCTTCCTGAGGACCAGTGGTTCGAGCGCAAATCTGTGCGCATCGCCCCTAAGGACCTCGCGAAGACCCTGTGCGCAATGGGGAATGCGGAGGGCGGCACGGTGATCATCGGTCTCAGCAACGGCGCTGTCGAGGGGACTCGGAATCACGCCAAGTCGGTGAACGCGCTGCGCCAGGCCTCCATGGACCACACTTCGCCCCCGGTGCGCACGCATTTCAGCACCGTCGGTTGCATCAACGATTTGCAAGAGCTGGACAATCTGCTGATCGCACACGTGCAGCCCGGTGAAGCCGTCCACGAGATGACGAACGGGGATTGCTACCTTCGCGTCGGCGACGAATCGCGGAAGCTTGGGTTCGCCCAACGACAGGAACTGCACTTCGACCGCGGGGTGGCGCAGTTCGACGGATCCCCCGTCTCCAATATGACGCCTGCAGACCTGGACCCCACTCTTCTGAGGAACTATCGCCTGAATGCCGGCTTCAGCGGCACGAACACCCAACTCCTGCGCAACCGCGGGCTGCTGGCATCGACGGGCGATGTCACCGCGGCCGGGTATCTTCTGTTCGCGCCGAACCCCACCGAGGGCTTCCCTCACGCTGTCATCCGTGTCGTTCGATATCGCAGCACAAGCCGGGGATCGGGGGCGAATCTCAATGTTGAGGCTGGTTTCGATGAGCGCGTCGAAGGTCCCATCCCGACGGCAATCGGTCGCGCACGTTCGCTGATCGATGCCTGGCAGCCTCGGCGAACTCGACTGTTGGGTGGCACCTTCGTAGATGAGCCCGTCGTCCCTCCCGACGCGTGGATGGAGGGGCTCGTCAATGCTGTCGTCCACCGCTCCTACAGTCTGGCTGGCGACCACGTGCGTGTGGAGATCTTCCCGGACCGCATCGAGATCACTAGCCCCGGGCGGTTCCCCGGTCTGGCCGATCCGACACGGCCACTCGACATCAGCCGCTATGCGAGGAATCCGCGCATAGCGCGAGTGTGCACAGACCTCCGGATCACGCGGGAGCTGGGTGAGGGCATTCGCCGCATGTTCGAGGAGATGCGCGATCGAGGCCTCACTGACCCGGCGTACAGACAAGGCACCGGGTCCGTCACGCTCACACTCTCGGCCCAGTCGCGCCTCCCTGAGGACGTTCTGCAGCGGCTCCCTCGAGGAGCGTCCGATACGCTCAGCGCCCTCCGGGCGACCCACCAGCCGTTGGGAACCGGTGACCTGCTGGAACTGACAGGCCTCAGCCGTCCCACACTCGTCAAGCAACTCAACGCGCTTCGAGCTGAAGGGCTGGTCCAGTGGACCGGGAGGTCCCCTAAAGACCCGCGGGCCATGTGGGAGCCAGCAGAGTAGACGCGAATCTGCGGGCCGAGTGACCGGCTGGAATACTCGACGAGTGAAGAAGTTCGTTCTCCTCGACCACGACGGGGTCCTCGTCGATACCGAGCCCTGGTACTTTCGCGCGGGTCAGCGCGCCCTTGCTGAGGTGGGCGTGTCGGTTGATCTGGACTCGTACCTGCACGACATGAGCCTGGGTCTGGGCACGTGGCACCGCGCGCGAGCCGCCGGAGTCGATGACGAGACCCTGGATCGGTTGCGCCGCCGTCGCAATGACTACTACCAGGAATACCTGCGGACCGAAGACATCGAGATCCCCGGCGTCATCGAGACGCTTGCCGAGCTTGCAGAGCACGCGCGCATGGCCATCGTCACGACGTCGAAGCGCACGGACTTCGACCTCATCCACGAGAAGCGTCAGATCGTGCCGTTCATGGAGTTCGTCCTCACCCGCGAGAACTACGAGCGCGCCAAGCCCGACGCCGAGCCCTATCTGGCCGGGCTGCGGCGTTTCGGCGCGACGGCGGCCGAGACGCTCGTCGTCGAAGACTCGTCACGGGGTCTGAGTTCTGCGGTCGCCGCGGGGATCGACTGCGCCGTCGTGCACAACGAGTTCACGAAGACACAGGATTTCTCGCGGGCGACCCACCGCATCCAGTCCCTGCGCGAGCTGAAAGGCATTGTTCTCGGCGACGAATGAGAGGCGGGATGCCGCGGCTCCGTCGCGCGCTACCCGTATGAGGTTGCCGCGCCCGGCTCCTCAGAAAGGTACTCGGGCGCCACGCCATCGGCGAGAAAGATGTACGGTCCCGCCGCGAAGAGGGGATGCCCGTCGGCACGGAACCTCGCGGCCTCGATCGTGAGCAGGACAGGGTTGGAGGCCTTGCGCTTCCCGACCCGGAGAGCCACGTCGCGGTCGACGGCAAGGTGCACGTACTGCCGTCCCATCGCCCGCAAGCCCTCGGTGCGGATGGCGGGCAACACGCTCGGTGCCGTCGCATGGAACAGCTGTGCGGGAGCCTCCGTTGCGACGGGATGCTCGATGCGTCCGTCGATCGAGTGGCCGTAGGCGGCGCGGATAGAGACGCCGTCGGACTCGAAACGACGCTTCGGCGATTCGGCGACGACCCGCTCGATGTCATCGATCGTGATCGGCGTGTGCAGGGCTTTCGCGACGGCCTCGCGAACCTTCTCGAGGTCCGCCCAGCCAGCGGCATCCAACAGCAGTCCGTACTCTTCGGGAGCATGGCGGAGCGCGTGCGACATCGTCTTGCTCAGCGTCACGTCATTGGTCATCGGCTTCGTCCTTCGCTTGCTGCTGCCTGTACTCTTCTTCGTCTCGCACCCACTCGGCGTTCACCTCTTCGGCCTCTTCCATGAAGTCGTCGAAGTCATCCCAATAGCCGCGGTTCTCCCAACCGGGGCTTGCGAAGGTGTGCACGATATACACCCGCGGGTTGCCTGCCGTGTCGGTACCGTCGAAGCAGAAGACGTCGTCGCTGCCGCCGTTCTTGGCGAATGGAATCAAGGGAGGCCGCGCCGGGTACTGCTCTTTGATGGTCTGCACCCAGAACTGCAGCCACTCGTGATATTCGAAGAGCCACTCCCATGGTTCGATGTCGGGCGGTTCTTCTTGTCGAAGGATTGCATCGAAGCTCGCCGGCAGAGTAAGGCCCGGAGGGCATAGGGCGGTGAATGTTTTCAGTCTCTCGCTCATCGCGGAGCGCTCTGGCGGTGGCTTCATCGTCGTCACTCGTCTTTCGCTTCTTCGCGCAACCACTCGGCGTGTTCTTCTTCTGCTGCCTCCATGAACACATCGAAGTCATCCCAGTAGCCGCGGTCTTCCCAGCCGGGTGACGCGAATGTGTGCACGATGTACACGCGTGGGTTGCCCGTCGTGTCGGTCCCGTCGAAGCAGAAGACGTCGTCATTGAGATCGTGTTTTGCAAAGGGCACGAGTGCCCGCGAGGGATACTGCGCCCTGATTGTCTTCGACCACGAGCCTTCATGGCCTCGATACGGATAGAGCCAACGCCATGGGTAAATATCGACCAACGCAGGCTCGCGCAAGAGCACGAGAAACCGCGCGGGTGCACGAAAGCCAGACGGCATCACTGCCTGAAATTCTGCGATTCGCTCGCCTATCGGCATTACGTGGAACCCCGCCATCAGCCCCTCCCCGTCACGCGAGGCAACTCGAACGAGCCGCTCGGGTTCGCTCCCGCCCACTTCGTCCCTTGTTTCGCTACACGTATGTCGACGGCACCGCCCCAGGTTGAAGGCGTTCCATGCTGCAGTGACTCGAACCGGTCCACTTCGGCGGCGTTCAAGGCCTCGTCGAGATCATGCACGTTGGCATACACATCCGTTCCCAGTTCGTTGGCTGCGAGCAGCCGCGTGTTATCGAGGCTCGTCACGCCGCCGTCGCTCATCTTCACGACGTCGATCGCTTCGCCCTGCCACCCACGCTTTCGCATGCTCGTAAGGATGTCATCGTACGTGTAGACGACTCCGTCGCGTTCCTTGCGATACGAGACCGTCTTCTGCGAGAAACGGATTTCGCCCGGCTTGAACACGGTGCCACTCGGCAGGACGCCTCGTTGATTCTTACCCCACCCAGCGGGCAACGAGCCTCCACCACCGCGCAGCATCCGGCTGATCAGGCCACTGCCCCGCGCGAACAGACCCTTCAGCTCGCCGATGAGCCGGATCAGCTCCTTCAATCCGCGCTGCAGCCGCGTGATGGCGCGCCCTACGGTTGCCGAGAGCGACGCGACCCGAGTGCTGATCTGCCCGATGGTGAACGGCGCGGCGATCCCCAGCGTCAACGCTGTCTCGGCGGCGACAGAGATTGCCGTCCCCACGATCTGCGAGACAGCATCCCGCACCAGATCATGGACGATCTGCACCACCTGCGACGCCACCCGCATACCCGCGCCGATCGCCGCCGCCCAGTCGCCCACCGCGGAAAGATGCCGAGAAGCGTCGGCCGCATAGCTCAGATACGCATCGATCGCCACGCCCGACATGTCAGCGACATCATCGGTGCGGCGCGACAGTGCATCGCCCGACTCATGCATGCGCCCGGCGATGTTCTCCCACGTTTGGGCGAAGGCCTCGACTTCGCCGGCGTTCCCGGTGAAGTCGTCCAGCCACCCCCTCAACGGGTCGACGTGATCGAGCACCCAGCCCAGCCCGTTCGCGATCAACGTGCCGATCGGGTCGATCACCGCCGCGGCGCTGTCGATCACGCCCGAGAACGCAGCCACGCCACCCTCGAGCCAGTTGCCCGACTGCACGGCATCCGCCAACGCCTGCCCGTCTTCGATCAGGAACGCACCCGAGAAAGGCGAGGAGGCCTCGACCGGTGCGGCGACGAGGGAGCCACTCATTCCAGCTCGCCATCCAGCGTCTTCACACCGGCAACGACGAGCCGCTCGAACTCCTCGCCGTCCTCCGCGAGCCCTCGCAGCTGGGTTCCGGTGCGCTGCATCAGCGCTTCGGACGCGTCGATCATCTCTGCCGCCGCCGACGTGACCGCCACACCCGGCGGCACCAGAAAGGAGCACAGCACCCCGAAGGCCCCACCCGAGAGGTGCAATGACCGCGCGGCCGCTGCCGCTTCGCCGACGTCATCGCCGATCTGGTCGACTCTGCGCGCCTGCTCACGCAGCACGTCGAAGTCCCACGCGACCGTCATCGCGCGGTCGCATCCGCCTCGAGCTGTGCGCGCAGCCCGCCCAGCACCGGGTCGTCGTCACCGAGAATCTCGGATGCCGCCGCCAACAGGTTTCGCCGCAGGTCTGTGCGGGCCATCCGCATCGACTCCAGAACCAGTCGAGCGACACCGGCGCCGCCGCGGCTGAGGGCGGCATCGGCGATCCGTAGGTCGACAAGTTCGCCGGTCTGATCGACCTGCACGACCACTTCGCGCCCACGGCCCACGCCACGCGCTGCCGCCGCCGCTTCCTGGAGTCGTGACATCCGCTGCGCCCGCCCCTGCGCCCGACGCACGTCGTCTTCGACCCGAGCGATCGCCTCATCCGCGTCCGTGAACATGGATCCATGCTGGCCGAAATCGCGATCGGGCCTCGAGAGTTATCCACAGGCCGGATGCCGGAGCCTGGCCGACGGTCGGATCCGCCGGGCGCTATCCGCCGAATCCGAGGTACGCGCTGACGGTCTCACGCACCTTCGCCAGCACCGTGGGTGTGACGTACCCGCAGCGTTGGCGAAGGTTTCGGCGATGCACGGTGACGATCTTGTCCGCCTGGATCATCGACGGTTCGGCAAGACCCGTCTGCCTGTTCGCCGCAAGCGGGATGCGCGTGAACGCTTCGGTCGAGTCGGTCGTCACGAGCAGAACTGTGACGTAGTCCAGCTCCGAGAACACATCGCTCGTGATGATCAACACCGGGCGCGGCTTGCTCGTGGGGTTGCCCGCGCCACCGGCGACGGTCCAGAGCTCACCGCGCCGAGGCTCGATCGTCACCGTTCACCCATCACATCGCTCTGGAACTCGTCGAGCAGGGCGGCCGTATGCTCCCGTTCATCGGCGGCGTTGAGCGCAGCCGCCTCCTCCCGGATGCGACGGCCGAACTCGGGACTCGCAAGATCGGGAACCCAATACCGGACTTCCTTATAACCGCGCTGCTTCATCCGCGCTCGATACTCGGTGACACGGTTGCTCATACCACTACGTTACGCGCAATACGTGAAAGTTACACGTAATGCATTCGATGGCGGGATGCCAGAGCCCGGCCATCGCACGCGGCGTAGCCTGGAAGGCGTGACAACTGCTGCCGGCACCTTCGACGTGACCGCCGTTCGAGCCGACTTTCCGATTCTCTCCGAGTCGGTGAACGGCGAACCGCTCGTGTACCTCGATTCGGCCGCGACCAGCCAGAAGCCGCGTGTCGTCCTCGATGCCGAGCGGTCTTTCCTCGAGCACGAGAACGCCGCCGTGCACCGCGGCGCGCACACGCTGGCCGCCGAGGCGACCGAGCGGTTCGAGGATGCCCGCGCCGCCGTCGCCGCATTCGTCGGCGCAGACCCCGACAGCATCGTGTGGACGTCGGGGGCGACATGCGCTCTCAACCTCGTCGCCTATGCGGTCGGCAACGCGAGCCTCGGCCGCGGCGCGGCATCCGCGGTTCGCCTCTCACTCGGCGACGAGATCGTCGTCACCGAAGCCGAGCACCACGCGAACCTCATCCCCTGGCAAGAACTGGCCGCGCGCACGGGTGCCGTTCTGCGGCACATCCCCGTGCACGATGACGGCACCCTCGACCTGGATGCCGCCGCCGAGATCATCGGCGAGCGCACCAAGATCGTCACGTTCTCACACGTCTCGAACGTGCTCGGCATCATCAACCCGGTCGCCGAACTCGTCGCTCTCGCCCAGCGGGTCGGTGCGCTCACCGTGCTCGACGCCTGCCAATCGGCCCCGCACCTGCCGTTGGATCTGCCCGCCCTCGGCGTGGATCTGGCCGCATTCTCGGCGCACAAGATGCTCGGGCCGTACGGCATCGGTGCGCTGTACGGACGCCGCGACGTTCTCGAGGCGCTGCCTCCGGTTGCCACCGGCGGATCGATGGTCACCACCGTCACCCTCGAGCGGGCGGAGTTTCTGCCCGCCCCGCAGAAGTTCGAGGCCGGCACGCAGCCGGTGTCGCAGGCCATCGGCTGGGCTGCCGCCGTGCGCTATCTCGACGCCCTGGGCATGCCGGCCGTGCACGAGCACGAGCGCGTGCTCGAACGGCGACTGCGCGAGGGCATCCGCGGCATCGCCGGTGTGCGACTGCTCGGCGACGCCGACGCAGATCGGGTCGCGCTGTGCGCGTTCGACGTGGACGGCGTGCACGCGCACGACGTCGGTCAGGTGCTTGACGCGCGCGGCATCGCGGTGCGGGTCGGACACCACTGCGCACAGCCGCTGCATCGCCGGTTCGGGGTGACAGCGACCGTGCGCGCGAGCGCGTCGGTCTTCACCACAGAAGCAGAGATCGACGCCTTCCTCGATGCGCTCTCGGGCGTGCGCGCGTTCTTCGGGGTCGGCCGATGAACGGGCTCGAGTCGTTGTATCAAGAGCTCATCCTCGACCATTCGAAGCACCCGCACGGCTTCGGACTCGCTGCCGAAGAGGGTTCGACGGCCACCTCGCATCAGCGCAATCCGGTGTGCGGCGACGAGATCACGCTGCGCGTGCGCGTCGAGGGCGACGTCATCCGCGACGTCACGTGGGAGGGGTCGGGATGCTCCATCTCGCAGGCCTCTGCCTCGATGCTCGCCGTGCTCGTCGATGATGCCGAGGGGATGCCGCGGGCCGAGGCATCCACTCTCATCGCCTCGTTCCGCGAGGCGATGCGTTCCCGGGGCGAGACTGTGCTCGACGAAGAGAGATTCGGGGATGCCGCAGCCCTGTCGGGGGTCTCGAAGTTCACCGCACGCGTGAAGTGCGCGATGCTCGCCTGGGTGGCCCTCGAAGACGCGCTGGCGCGTGCGTAACCCCGAATAGTGGACCCGTTATTAAGGTTTAGGCGGCATAAACCTTGATAACGAGTGCGATAATCGGAGTCCTCGACGACCTCGAACGGCGCATCGCTGCCGCGATGCGAGAGAGCCGGACCCCGTGACATCCGCACCCTGGCGCATCGTCCGGCAGACGCCCGCGGGGTTGCTCGTCTCTGCCGCGGCAACGTGGGTCGCACCCGTGGCGGTCGTCATCAACCGCCTCACCGCGCAGGATCTGCCCGGCACCGTGCCGACGCAGTGGGGTGTCTTCGGGGAGGCGGAGGGGTGGATGCCGCTGCAGCAGTCGTTCTGGTCGGCATTGCTCCCCGCCCTGGTCGGAGGTGTCTTGATCACATTCATCGTGCTCGCCGTCGGTGACGACATCCCCCGTGTGCGCGGCGGGCTCGGGCTGGGAGCGGGCGCCCTGGTGACCAGCGGGATCGGGTTCACGTGGTTCTCGTCGTTGGCAGCTGCCGCGCACGAGACGCCGACGGGCTCATCGCTTCTGGAGGCTCTGGGACCCGCTCTCGCGATCGCCACGGTCGTCTTCGTCGGCGCGGCCGCACCGCGCCGGAGCCGACGCCCATGAATCGGGACCAAAATGGCTGTCGGCGGTGTTGTCCATGAAGACGACCGGCCCAGCGCCAGAAAAGGAGCATGCACCATGACCAGCGGCATCCACGACACCGGAGAGATCCGCCGCGAGCCCGGAACCGAGACGGCCGTTCTTGCCGGCGGTTGCTTCTGGGGAATGGAAGACCTCATCCGCCGTCAGCCCGGTGTGCTCGACACCCGGGTCGGCTACACGGGCGGTCAGAACGACCACGCCACCTACCGCAGCCACCCGGGCCACGCCGAGGCCGTGGAAATCGTGTTCGACCCGACGAAGACGACGTACCGCGACATCCTGGCCTTCTTCTTCCAGATCCACGACCCGTCGACGCTCAACCGGCAGGGCAACGACATCGGCACGAGCTACCGTTCGGCGATCTTCCCGCTCACGCCCGAGCAAGAGCAGGTGGCGCGCGACACCATCGCCGACGTCGACGCGTCGGGACTGTGGCCGGGCAAGGCGGTCACCACGATCGAGCCGGCCGGCCCGTTCTGGGAGGCCGAGCCCGAGCACCAGGACTACCTCATCACGTACCCGAACGGGTACACCTGCCACTTTCCCCGGGCGGGGTGGGTGCTGCCGCGCCGCAGCGCGGCCACGGCCTGAGCTCGCGCGCCACACAGGCTGCCTCGGCGGAAGCGCTCAGCCCGCCACTTCCTGCACGAAGAGCAGCGCTTCCGACGAGATCTGGGTTCGGGCTTCCTCGTCGGTGATCGTCGGAGTGCCGTCGCCCGCCTGAAGCCCGTATGCGCCGAACTGGGCGTGCGAGGCGCCGTCGACCTGCACGAACTCGGCATCGGCGGGCAGATTCGCGCGCGACGCCTCGATCTTCTCGGGTGTCGAAAGGCCGTCGGCTGACCCCGAGAGCGATAGCACTCGCGCGGTCAGCGACTCGCTGAGGTCACTCGCGGGATAAGACGCGAAAAACATCAGCCCCACCGCCGGCGCCGTGGCGGCGGCATCCCGCTCATCCGCCTCGATGGCCGCGACCGTGCCGCCGAGCGAGTGGCCGGCGACGATCCAGCCGGTGACGTCGCTGAACCGCGTGCGTGCGTCGTCGAGGGCCCCCAACGCCAGGAACGCGATGCCGAGAGGCGGCTTGGCGATGACGACGATGTGCCCGGCCTCGGCGATCGGCCGCAGCACCGCAGCGTATGCGCGGCCGTCGACGAGCGCGCCGGGCTGGAAGAAGACGCCGGTGCCGTCGGCAACACCGGCCGGTGTCAGCACGATCTCGGTGGGCGACTCAGTGACGGTGGCAGTGTCATCCGATCGCATCGCGGTCAATGCGGGTTCGAGCGCAGTGTGCGGGCGCAACCAGGCGGTGGCGGCGAGCCATCCGATCCCCAGCGCGATGGCGACGATGCCCACGATCGCGCGCAAGAGGCTGTGTCGCCGTCCGCGCCAGCCGATGAGGGACGTGACGATGGATGCGGCAGCCGTGACCGCCAGCCAGATGAGATAGGCCGGATGCCCGTGAACGACGCCGCCCCACTCGGTCAGGCACGCCCAGGCCACGACGAGCACGCCAGCGGCGCCGAGAGCGACGAGAACCCAGCTGAGCAGGCCACGACTGCGGTCGGGCGCGGTGTGTGCCTCGGGTGCGCTCACGCAGCGGGTCCCGTCAGTGCACTACGGCCGGCGATGAGGCACCAGGCTCCAATCGCCAGAAAGATCGGGGCCGCGAACAGGCCGCACCAGAAACTCGGCGCGGCGACCTCGCGCGGCAGAAAGGCCGCGATGATGGCTATCGCGGTGATCAGCGCCCCGGCCAGGTGCAGCACCGGCTGACCGAACACGACGGCGAGTGCGAAGAAATGGATGCCGACGATCGCGAGGATCAGCGGCGCTATAAGGTCTGACCGGCCCGCACGCGTCGCGATGATCGCCAAGACGATGGCGACCGCCACCTCGACCCAGAACACGATGACATAGAAGACGAATCCCGCAGAGTGCGGGTCGATCGCCGACGGCGTGCGCCAGTTCTTGATCGCGAGCGGAACGCTCAGCGCCGCCAAGGCCAGGCCGGCTGCCGAGAGGACCGCGAGCACGACGCGCCACACCACGTGGGTGGGCGGGTTCTCTTGCGCCCATCCGGCCCAGATGAAGGCGGCGAGGCCGAAGATCGCGCCCGTCATCACCAGGTCGCGGGGATACCCGAGATCGAGCATGGGCGACGTCCTCTCTGGCCGTGTTCAGCATGCCATGGAACGCCGGGCTGCGGAAAGGGGCGGGAGGAGTGCACACGGCGCTCCTGCCCGATGGCCTGGTCGTGGATGCTCGAGAACTGGACTAAGTCCGCTAGACATAGATCTATGTCTGATCCCGTCAACATCCACGAGGCCAAGACGCACTTCTCGCGTCTGGTCGCCGCGGCCTCGGCCGGTGAGACGGTGCTCATCGCGAAGTCGGGGCACACCGTCGCCAAGCTCACCCGCGCTGATGCGACGGGGCGCTCTTCACGACTGGGATTCCTCGCCGGGCAGGCGAGCGTTCCCGACGACTTCAATGAGATGAGCCGCGATGCCGTGGCCGACCTGTTCGAGGGTATGCGGTGATCCTGCTGCTCGACACCCATCTCGTGCTGTGGGCTGCCTACGCGCCATAGCGGCTGCCCGACGACGCGCGGGTCTCGATCGAAGACCAGCAGAACCAGCTACTGTTCAGCGCGGCGAGCATCTGGGAGGTCGCGATCAAGGCGTCACTCGGACGCGACGATTTCAACGCCGATGCGCGTGTGCTGCGCCGTGGCCTCATTGAGAGCGGGTACGTCAAGTTGCCGATCTCGGGTGCACACGTCGCCGCAGTCAGCGACCTGCCCGCCGTGCACCGCGACCCGTTCGACCGCATGCTCGTCTCCCAATCCCGCGTCGAGGGCGTGACACTTCTCACGAACGACGCCCGTGTGGCCGAGTACGGGGCGCCGGTGCGGCTGGTCTGACCGCATTTTGCGCTGTCGATGGGCGCGATGACGCACACGCGTTCACGCGGGACCTCGTCAGTTTGAGGAATCTCCGCTCAGGATCCCGAGGCGTCCTTCAGTCGCTCAGGGAGCCCGCGAAGGGGAGCTTCACATAGTGGATGCTGAACGCCGAGCCAATGAGGCGGAACTCCTGGTGGCTCCGCCCGAAGTCGAAGGGGTTGTCGCTCGGCTTCTGCCAGATGTCGAGACCTTTGCCGAGGTCAATGCGCCAGCCGTGGTCTGTCTCGATTCGGCGATCATGGATCGTGTCGTCGAGTCGCACTGCCAAGCGGACTCCTGCAGCGTCGGATGCATCCTTAATCGACTTGAGCATCAGCAGCTGGCCATGCTTGAACTCGGTCTTCGGCTCCTCTGTGGTAACGAGCACAACGTCGATCTCGTCAGCGTCATCCTTGGCGGCCGCAAGGAGACTGAGCAAGTCCGCAAGGTTGCGTCCCTGGTGGGGCATGCGGATATAAGGATCTGTGATGGTGATCTTGGATGCGCCACGAAGGTAGGGAAGGAGGATCCTGTCGTAGGAGACGCCCTTCTGGCCGGCGGAGAAGTCCCGGTGTCCTTCGGACAAGGGAGCGTCAGTTGGCGGCGATGTTACGACCACTGCTGCGGATGCGGTGCCATCGGATGCGGTGCCATCCACGGTCGCCGTCGGGTCTGACGGCACCTGGGCGGCTACGGCTTCGCCGTCGCCCGAATCGCCGTCGCCGGGAGACGGCGCATACCAGTCCCGCCGGTACAGCTGTGGGTACTGACTCTCTTCCAAGGTCGCGATGTCATGCCATGTGCCTGCCTTGTCGGCGTACCGGAAGCGGACGGGAGTGTCGCGCATGGTGGCGTCGATCCGCAGGATCGCGTCCTTGACGCGTTTGCGACCCTCGATCGCGAACTCCAGCAGCGCGCGAAGCTCGTCCTCGGTGGCCTTACCCGTCGGATGTACGAGCTTCATCAGTCCGGAGAACGTCTTTCGGATGCCGTCCTGATCGCGCGTCGAGATCGAGCTGTCGAGTGAGAAGAAGCCCTTGTATTTGTCGGAGAAGTCCTCTGACCGCTTGGCGCGAAGGATCTCGGCGAGGTAATCGACGACGAACCCGTACCCGGTCGAGAACATTTCTGAGCGGATCGGCTCGACCTCCCAGCCCGGGATGTAGTGATGGATGCGGTCGAGCCAGGCCGGATCCCGATAGGCATCGGGGAGTTCATCGAATAGGTCTGAGTTCTTGAGCATGTAGGGCACGGTGTGCGTCGTGTTGCCGATGAAGGCCATCGACGCCTCGGCGCCATAGATACTGGTTCCTCGCGAGAACGACTTGTTCGCGAGGTAGTTCTTCATCACGTTGACGAGGTTCTGATCAGTGCGCCGGTTCGCGGCGAACTCATCGAACGCGACGCAATCCCAGTAGCCGACCAGACCGATACGTCCGCTGGCGTTGTTGACGAACAACTTGGCGACGGTGACTTCGCCACCGGAGATGAGGATCCCGTTCGGCGAGAACTCGCTGAATGTGTGCGACTTGCCAGTGCCCTTCGGCCCGAGTTCGACGACGTTGTAGTTGCGCTCGACGAACGGGATCAGCCGGGTCAGCGCGATCAGCTTGCCACGGTCGGTGAACTGCTCGGGGTTGAGGCCGATCGACTGCATCAGCAGGTCGATCCACTCCTCGGTCGTGAACTCCTCGCGGGCCGCGTGGTAGTGGTCGATGTCGACGCCCGCGATCTGGATGGGCTTGAGACTGCCGAGGATCCAGGGCACCACCCGCTGGTCATCGGAGTGGAAGTATTCGATGTCGCAGATGCACCAGACTCCGCCGATGAGGAGCTTGGGATTCTGCTTGACGGTGACATCGTCGATGATGACGCCCTTGACCTGGAGATTCTCGAACTCCGCTTCGTGGACGTCGTTCTTCTCGTTGAGGGTGACCGTGACCTTGTCGATCACCCGGTGGCGACCCTTGCGACGAATCTCCGACTTCACGAACATGTGCTCGTTACGGTTGACGTAGTGCGTCGCGAGGATTTGACGAACGCTGTCGATCCCGGCCTGGATCGTCGCTTCGTCGTCCGAGGCCGCATACTGACCCAGCAGATACTCCAGGACGTACGAGGGCACCACCGCGTTACCGCGGACCGCTTTGACGAGATCCTTGCGTACGACGGCGCCAGCGAAATGCTCGTTGATCTTGTCATCGAGCGTGGACTTCACCGGTGCGGCATCCGTCTCCTCCGCGGCGAGTACGTCGATGTCGCCGAGAGCGTCTTCAAGGTTGGTCATGGCTCTCCTAGAAGTCGAAGTCCGAGGTGAACGACCGCCTGATCGTGTAGTTCGCCTTCGAGAATGACTTCCACTGCGTCGTATTCGGGATCGGCTCTTCCAGCCGCAGTTCGACGGGATGATTGTTATGTTCGTCGGCGTCCTGGGTCAAGTACAAGACGGCTGTCTGATATCGATCGCGCTGGTCTTCGGCCGCGCTGTCGAATGTCAGGACGGGCTGGTCGGAGATGAGGGCCTCTCCCGCGTAAAGGCCCAGCCGCACCTGGCGCGGCTGGATCTTGTCGGTGATGGGCTCTCGCTGGAGCAGCTTGACCGCAAGCTGCCCGGTGGTGATCTTGTCAGTCTCGGGCATGAGGTCGACAGCGACCGAACGGATGTCGCTCTTGCGCTTCTTGTTGACCGTGATGACAGGGACGACGATCTCCTGCAACGATGCACCGCCGTGGACGTACCGGGTGCCCGCACCGGGCTGGCGGATGCGGTGAATCGACTTGGGGATCTGAATGTCGATGTCGCCCGCCAGCCCCACCTGGGGCGAGGTGAATGTCATGAAGGAGGGCGATGGCTTCAGCGATCGCCCGAGTGCATACCGGCGGTTGACCTTGGTGACCGCTTCACCTCGAGGAGACTCCGAGATGTAGTACGACTCCTCCAGCGGAATGTCTTGATAGAGGAACCCGTGGTCTGCGGTGATCAGGATGTTCGTAGCGTTGGCATTCGTCCACTTCTTCACAAGCAGAGCAAGCTCTCGAAGGGTCTCCTCGGCGGCCTCGAAAACGGTCCTCTCCGTTGGCGCCTTGTCACCTGCAGCGTCGATCCGGTCGTGGTAGACGTAGAAGATCTGATGCCGCGTGTACAGCTCGCGAAGCTCGCTCGCCGGCATGGACAAGACTTCGGCCGCGGTGATGGCGCACCCCTTGACCGCCTCCAGGATCTTGTCCCGGTTTGCGGTTCCGTTCGTGGGTTTCCCGTCCGCGAACACCGGCAGGCCCTCGGGGTCCAACTCGAGGCTCGACTGCGGTAGGAGCGACGCCATTCCGAGCTGGGTATAACTCGGCAGCGAGCCGAGAACGGCAGACAGCGACGCTGCGAATCGGTCCTCACCGCGGATGATCGATGTGAGTTCCTCGGCGATCTCGTAACGCATGCCGTCAGAGATGATCACCACCGCTTTGGTACGCCCGTCTTTGACGATGGGCGCAACGTGGTCGCTGAAGAAACTTGCCTGTGGCGCGAGGGCGGCCGACTTCCATTCGCTTAGGGGCTCAAGAGCCTGCTGCCAGAGCCCGCCGAAGTCGTAGAGGTATCTGTTGGCGTATTGTTTGTCGACCTCGGCCCTGAGTTTTTCGAGCGGACTCTGGAAGTCGGCGGTCTGGTGGGCGTAGGTGAATCGACGGTAGTGCTGGTCGATGCGGAACCAATCGGACTGGTACTTGTCCAGACCGGCGGCCACCGAACCGATAGCCGATGGCAGAGCGCCGATCGCTGCGAGCAAGTCCGAACCACTCTGAATGGCTTCGTAGAGCTTGGCATACTTGGCGCGCCACAGGCTGTGCTGGCGCCGCCGAACGATGTCGGCGACGTCTCGGGGTGTCACCGACTGCATCGAGACGGACGCCGCCAGGTCTCTGATCACCTTGCGGTCGACGTCCTCGAAGATCGTGACGCCGGCCAGGTCACGGAAGTCGCGGTCCTCGATTTTGGACTTCACGTCGAGCGCTTCGGCGGCGCGTGCGGCCAGCTTGGTCATGACCCCCTGGGTACGGACGTCGTATCGCAGGCCATTGAAATCACTGCGGATATTCCGGTACTCGTCCGGCGCCGACGACGCGAAGTCCTCCATGGCACGGCCGAACATCCACAGGACGAAGTCGTCGATGGTCGGTGACGTGCTCTGGTACTTGTAGATGTTCGCGAGGCCCTCCCAGAAGAACTCGTCAAGGCCGAAAGTGACGAGATCGTCGAACTTTGCTTTCCTCCCTGCGGCGTTCTCGACCAGGAGCTCACGCACGATGTCGGTCAGCTTGTTGCCCGACGATTTGACGAGCACCTGGCACATCTTGGCGCGAAGGCGGGCGGCATCGTCTCCGCGATCCAAGAGCTTCTCGAGAGCCCGCTTGCGGCTATTCGCGGCGAAGAACTTCTGGTGCTGCTCGATCACCGACAGCAGTTCCGGATCGTTCAGGCCGAGTTCCTGCTGGATCATCGAGATCTTGTCAGCCACGAATACGCCATACGCAAGCTCGAGATCGAGCAGCCAATTCGCCGTCTCCCGGGGGATGTCACCGGAACGGTAGACAAGGTACGTGCCGACCGAGTCGGCGAGGATCGTGTTCTTCACGCCGAACTCGTTGTCCTCGACACGGATGACATCGATCGCGCCAAGATCGAGTGCGTCGAGTTCGGCAGCGTACTCGCCGGCGGGATCGTGCCAGAACACGACCCGTTGGGAAGCGATCCGGCTCTGAATCGCATCCCGGACGGAGGTCAAATCGGTCACTTCGAGCCCTCCAGAAAATCCCACCCAGCGGGAGTGATCCGATACCGCTGCGCCTTGCTGCGTGGCTTGTCGGGAACCGTCATCACTAACAACCCCGCTTCTAGGAGCGGCACAACGTGCCTCGTGTAGTTCTGCGACAACGGCTTGAGTCCGACGGCTTCGAGCAGGACATCGCGGTGTACGGGGCCGTCGACCGCTGCACTCAACATCCCCACATCATACCTACCAACATGCCTACGATCTTTGCTACGCGTGTAGGTATCTCCCTCGTTCGATTGCGGGCGCATCGAATGATCGTCGATGTAGATGGTGACGCGGACCCGGTCTACGATCTCCTCGATGTCCGGTTCGGGAAGACCTGCCGCGGCAATCTCGTCGTAGACGCGGTTAAGTCCGCTTCCCCACTGCTCGATGAGCCCGGCGTCTCGGAAGATGCGTGCCAAGGACGGGTTGCGGAGTCGCGACACCCCCCGCATCATCCCCACCGTCATACCCGACACGAGTCCGCCGGGGCTCTCGATGACGATCCGGCTGTCGTAGAAGCCGACGCGGATCGGAGTGCCACGCTCCGCGTAACTCGCGTGGACGAGTGCGTTGACGACCACCTCTCGTATCGCTTTCAGCGGGATCGAGTAGACATCGTTGCGCCGCGCCTGACCGAACACTCCTGTCTTGTACGCATGCTTGGTCAGGAAGGCCATCACCTCGCCGGCCGCTTGCGGCAGCGGCTCATGGATCTCGAGCTGATCGAAGATGTCAATGCCCTGCGGACCGCGGAGTCGGCCACACTGCACCCAGGCAGAGGGGATAAACCGTGTCGGATCAGGGCATGCGGCGAGGACTCCGGCATTGGTAGGAACGGCTGTCTCCCCCTCAGCGACTGCCAGACCTAACGCGACGAGGTCTGTCGGCGTGGTCCTGCGCCCGCGGAGGTCACTGAGAAGGGCGAGGTCGAGGTCTGCGAGCGATGCCCGCAGCTCAGGGAGATCTTCAAACGCGACGCCCCGCGCAGTCCGCTCCAGTTCGGCGACCAGCGCGGGATCCGCTCGGCGGGTCGTCGACCCGAGGCGTACGTACACCCCACCGTCGATCCCCTGCGCCTTCATGTAGTGTGGCCGCCGCGTGCTCAAGGGAACCTCGACGACGAGTACGGTCGCACCGTCGACGGTGACGAGGTCGATGGCAGGAACGAGCTGGGGTTCGATGCTGTCCGCGATCAGGCTGGAGAGTCGCTCCTCCTCGGCGAGCGGATCGGCCACCCCGCTGACTGTGCCGTCATCGGCGACGCCAATGACCAATTGCCCGCCAGCGGAGTTCGCGAAGGCGACGATGGTGCGCAGCGGCTTCGCCGGCGAGGATAGATCCCGCTTGTACTCGCGCGTCTTCCCCTCGGGAGCAGTCGCCCGTCCTGCCGCATCCAAGGCGAGGAGATCGGCCATCACGAACTCGCCCCTGTCACTGGGATGCCTCCAGGCCCGGGATCTTCTTGAGCGCTGCGCCGAACTTCGGATAGTTGGCCCTGACGCCATCGTCGAGGTCGATCACGACGTTCTCCGATGCCTTCGGGAAGAGGGTGGCGTATTCGTATTC
This sequence comes from Microbacterium protaetiae, assembly GCF_004135285.1. Taxonomy (NCBI): domain Bacteria; kingdom Bacillati; phylum Actinomycetota; class Actinomycetes; order Micrococcales; family Microbacteriaceae; genus Microbacterium; species Microbacterium protaetiae. Next base: position 1,535,763 of record NZ_CP035494.1, on the reverse strand, counting down.
GTTCAACTCGACGAGGATCTTGCGCAGCCGATCCGCCTCCTTCGCATTGCCTGAGCGCTCGGCCTGCTGAAGGGCCGATTCCAGCTTGGTCACGTACTCACGCAGGTAGGTGAGCACCGTCGAGACGGTCGAGGGCGTGTAGCGGTGCATGTAGATCAGGGCGTTGAACGAGCCCTTGGGGCTGGAGAACAGCCAGTAGATCGGGCGCTTCTTGTAACGCTGTACATGATCCTTGTAGAAGGACTTCACGAAATAGTCGCGCAGTCTCTTCACGCCAAGCGATGCGGTCACGAACCGCAGGTTCTCCTCTAAGTGCTGCTCGCCGAACACCGTGCGGAGGAAGACCCGGAACCGATCCACGATGTCATCTTCAAACCAGTCATCGCCATCGACGATCGGGATGACGTTGTCCTTGTCGGGCAGGAACGTTGGGTTCGGGATCCGAGCGAGATAGTCGTCGAGAGTGGATCCCTGGTCGGCGAGAATCAACCCCGGCTCATCCAGGCTGTAGCGCCCGAACATACAGCCGCCGGCGTACGAGATGAGATCGATGATCGCGGACTGTGCGAACAGTGCGTCCCTCTCCTGTGGCGTCTTGCTCGGCCAGCGGAACGCGGAGTTGTTCGTCAGCGACACGCGTTCCAGCGGAACGTAGGAAGGGACCTCATCTTCGAGTCCGTAGAGCTTCGCGACTGCCTCATTGTTCTCGATCTCCAGCCGCTGCTGTTCGAGTGACCGCGACTTCCACTCGTCGCGGTGCCGCGCGACTGTCTGTTCAAGCGTCTTCAAGAGGATTCCTCACGAGGGATCGCCGAGCGCCGGTTTCACCGTGGGCCCACGGCCGGAGCACGGAAGGGTAGCCATGGGGGTAGCCGATGTGCGTTTCTCCAGGCTACCCGCCCAGCCCCAGTGTCCGAGCGGATGTCGCGAGCGCCGCACGGGTTCGCGTCTTATCGGTGTGCAGGTAGGACTGCGTGCTCAGCACGGAGGAATGGCCGAGGATCGCCTTGATCGTGGTCTCGTCGATCCCGTTGGCGAGCAGCAGCGTGGCGGCGGTATGGCGCGCTTCGTACAGCAGTGGGAGCCGCGTTCGACCGTCGGGCAGCGTCACGAGGACCTTCGCCTGCTCGGCGATCTCGTACCACTGTCTCCGGTCGAACTCCGCCGATCGCGGTGAGCCATCGTCCCGAGGCCACACCAGCCCGTAGGGCGAGACCGCGTGCCCGCGCCACACCGTCAGCGCGTCGACGAGCCACGGCACGAGTGGGACGACGCGGCTGCCAGCCCGGGTCTTCGGCCGTACCAGGTGGTAAGCGCCCTGCAGGTTGCGGGATTCGAAGCCGCGCGGGACGCGGAAGCCGCTGCGGGGATTCCGGTGTTCGACATAAGGGAGCGACTTGAGCTGCCAGGCGAGCGTCATGGTTGCACCGTCGAGGTCGACCATGTCCCAAGTCAGGCCGAGCGCCTCGGCCGGGCGGAGGCCCTCGACGAGCGCTGCCACCCACCGCGAGGCATCGGGTCGGTCGGCGGCAACCGCGAGGATCTTCATCGCATCAGCCACGCCGAGCGACTGCCTCAGCGAAGGGCCCAGTCCCGGACTGGCCGTCTCCCGCGCGCGTTGGGCGACCTGATATCCATCGGCGACCGCGTCCGCGAGGATCTTCCCCAACACCGCGTGAGTACGCTGCATCGTCGCGAGTGCGAGCCCGGCTCCTTCTTGCGACGCGGCGACTCTACGGATGTCGGACGGCGTCAAGGAATCGAGACGCAGGTGCCCGATTGCCGGGACTATCCACCGACGGACGGCCGAGCGGTCCGAGACGAACGTGCCCGGGCGCACGATGTGCTGGCGCTGGGCGAGCCACTCGTCAACCCAGCGCTTCATCGTGACGCTGGCGCATGCCCCCGCCGGGCCCTCCGTCGCGATGCGTCGTTGCGCCGCAGACAGCCGGGCAAGAACTTCCGACTGAGTCCGAGCCTTGAGCGTGAGCCGATGCCTGGTTCCCTGAGCGGTCCAGCCTGCCTCGATGGCCGCCACCCACTGCCCCCGCGAGTTCCGGTAGACCGAGCCTGTCCCTTTGCTGCGCTGCTTCGACTGTGACATCCTCCATGGTCGCCCGGAGGGTAGCCATTAGGGTAGCCATCCGTCGGTCCACCGCCGAGGACGTTGGCAACGGCGCTGCGCCCCGAACAGCTCCATGGCAGTTGGAGAAGCCGGCTGTCGGCAACACAGTTCATGAAGGATGAGTACCCGAGCGGCAAGGCCGACCTTATGACTGCATTTATGGTGCGCGGGCAGGAGCTCACGCGCCGACGGGGGTCCTGGGCCATGATCGATCTACCGTCATGGATGTCACTCAAGTCGTTCGAGGATCTGCGCCACGACCTTCTTCGGACCCAGCGGATCGCCTCGATGGTGCACCTCGGGCGGGGCGTCTTCGGGTCGGACTTCGGCTCCGTCGCCTTCGTCATCGACAACGTCCGCCCTGGGCCGAATACGACCGGTGTCTACCGGCGCCTGTTCGAGCAGCACGTTGACGTCCGGTCAGTCGCCACGATCGAGAAGCTTTTCCGCGACGCCACATACAACCGCTTCGAGGTGGCGCAGGCTGACCTCGCGGCGATCCCTGGCTCGCCGATCGTTTACTGGCTCAGTGAAAAGATGCGCGGATCCTTCGCGGCAGGGAAGCCGCTGAGCGAAGTGGCGAACCTCCGACAAGGACTCGCTACGGCTGACAACAACCGGTTTCTGCGTCAGTGGTGGGAAGTCTCTCGCGCGCGCTCCGCCTTCGGTTGCACGTCACGTGAAGAGGCCGCCGCCAGCGGCGCCCGCTGGTACCCGTACAACAAGGGCGGCGAGTTCCGGAAGTGGTATGGGAACCAGGAGTACGTCGTCAACTGGGAGAACGACGGTGCGGAGATCTTCGGTTTCAAGCCCCGATCGGTCATCCGCAATCCCGGAACCTACTTTTCACCGTCAGTGTCGTGGTCGGACATTTCGTCGGGCGAGGCCGCCTTCCGCCGCTATCCCCAGGGCTTCATCCATGACTCGACCGGTCACTCGGGGTTCGGAGATCCGGCGATGCTGGACCAGATCACATCGCTCCTGAATTCCATGTTTGTGATGGAGGTCATGAAAGTAGTGGCGCCCACTCTTCACTTCCATATTGGGTACGTCGGCCTCGTGCCGGTTGCTCCAGGTGTCAGGGACCTCTCTCGCTGCGGGGTCGATAACTTGGTTGAGACCTCGCGAGCAGATTGGGACCTCTCGGAGACGTCGTGGAGCTTCGAACGTAACCCGCTGGTCGCGCTCAGCTGACATACGGATCTCGGAGACACCAAGCGTGGCCCTTTCCGCATTCCGATAGTTCGACGAGTGGGTTCCGAGCGAACTCCCACGAGGTCTCGGAGTCGTCCCAATCCATCTGCGCCGTTGCTACTAGACTCGCGGCATTCGATGGAAGCTCCGCAAGATGGTCAACCGGGACCCTTCCCACGTCACCGATCTGGAAGTTCACGGTTGGTGCGATGGCTCTGAGGATGGCGCGAGTAAAGCTGGAGTTCATCAGGACAGCTACGCCGTCCAGAAGGCTGGCGTCACCGAACGCGGACATCCCCTTGACGTCATGGATGAACCCGGCCGGGAAGCGACGAAACGCCGCTTCCCCAGACGAAATGTCCGACCACGACACTGACGGTGAAAAGTATGACTCGGTGTTCTGTGCCCTCGACCTCGGGCGCCTGCCATCCTCAGTTCCGAATGCTCGGATCTCCGCACCGTCGTTCTCCCAGTTGACGACGTACTCCTGGTTCCCGTACCACTTCCGGAACTCGCCGCCCTTGTTGTACGGGTACCAGCGGGCGCCGCTGGCGGCGGCCTCTTCACGTGACGTGCAACCGAAGGCGGAGCGCGCGCGAGAGACTTCCCACCACTGACGCAGAAACCGGTTGTTGTCCCCCGTCTGCAAGCCGACGGCCAGGGAGGCTACCGATCCGAGTAGATCACCAGCAGTGAAGATGGCGCGCATCTTTTCACTGAGCCAGTAAACGATCGGCGAGCCGGGGATCGCGGCGAAGTCTTCGCCGGATGCCCGATGGAAGCCCGATTCTCTGGTTCGCTCCGCCAGAGCGACACGAAGATTTTCTTCCTTACGTTCCTGCCCGAGGGGCGTCAGTCGGATGAACGGTGCGTGTCTGCTGCGTTTGCCAGACATCGACAGCACGAAGGCGGCGTTGGCGCCGAAGATATCTGGGTGGTTGGACACGTCGCGCATGTGGACGAACGAGTCAAAGGCGTGGCCGTCCAGCAGACGGAGCCGCAAGGCCTCGAATGACTTGATGGACATCCAAGTGTCACCAATGACGATGGCGAGCAGCCCGTGTCGGTCGGTGAGTTCGATGCCGCGGAGCACGAAGGCCCCGTAGAGATCCTGCTTTACCTCCAGGTACTCGTCCTTCATGAACTGTGAAAGCAGAGCATTCATCTGCTTGCTGCCCATGTAGGGCGGGTTCGCAACCACCACCCCATAGCTGCTCGCAAGGTACGTGGCTTGCTCGACGACGCGCTGGGCCCAGCGGAGTGTGTCAGCCCGGAAGATGTCGCCCCCGGCTTCAAGGGTTGCGAGGTGTTCGCCAAGCCGCACGGTCAGCGCCGCGTCAGGCTGGATGAGCGCACCAAACGTGTCAGCGTGGGCGAACTCGTTCCAGAACGCCTCCTCCGCGTGCCGGTCGCCGTCGTCCGTGACGAGATAGCGCAGCTCCTCGGCATTGAACGAGATCGGCTCCAATACGCAGATGTTCGGCGCGATTGGGTTCTTCAGGAAGAGCTTGCGCTTCGCGGTGGCTTTCATCGTCAGAGCGAATGCGGCCAGCGACCCCGCACGGAGGTCGATCTCGGTGCCGAAGATGTTGTTCGCAAGGATCAGACCCGGAATCTGCGAGGGCGTGTACCCCTCCTCTTCGTAGATCGCATAGAGCAGATCGAAGGCGTAGGTCAGCATGTGCCCCGATCCGCAGGCCGGGTCGATCACTGTGAGTTCTTCGGGTGCGGTGATCTTGAGGAAGTCCGCCTCTTCATCGACGGGCGCGATGTAGTAGTCCATCCGGTCGACGAGACGGGACTCGGGATGGTTGAGCATCCACAGCCGTCCGAGCGAGTTTTCCACCAGGTACCGGACGATCCAGTGCGGAGTGAAGAGCTGAGTGGCGGCGGGGATCTCATCGGCACCCGCCTTCTTGTTCTTCTTGAACCCTGCGAAGACCTCGTCCTTCCGCTCCGAGATGTAGAACTGGTAGAGCCAGCCGATGACCTCGACGTCCCGGCACACATCCTCGGTGAGCACCGTGACAGAACGGCTCAGTACAGAGTCCTCGGCGAGCAGATTGGCGGGGATCAGCAGCTCGGTGTAGTCACCCTCACGCTCGAACAGGAAGGGCATGGCGCGATTCCAGTAGCGGCAGTAGTCCGCCAGGAGGAGCGCGTACGCCTCGGCTTGAGCATCGACGCCCGGACGCGACACACGCGTGCCATTGAGCAGACCCGTGACGGTCGCCGCGGTAGCACCCTTGACCACGTCGCCGTCGACCTGCCCGCGCTTAGCGGCTGCGAGGACTTCGGGCTGGCCGACCTGATCGGCTGCAGGCGAGACGATGCCGATGCCGGTGTAGCCGTTGGCATCCATGAAGCGCAGGCCGACGATGCGGTTGAACCACGTGTAGGCGACCTTGTCGATCACATGTGCCTTGCCCTCGACGCCTCCGCCGGCGGCGGCGATGGCCTGCTCCAGTGCGTTGACGGCACGTGGCTGTTCGACGCGCTCGGGCGACCCCGGCGCGAGTACCGCTGTGATGCGCGCGCCCACCTCGCGGATGAGTTCCGTGCGCGCCGACGTGGCGAAGGACTTGAGCGGAGCGGTATCCATCAGAGCGTGATTCGCTTTCCTGCGTCGAGGGTTGCCACGAGTGCGGCGCGATACTTGGCAAGGTAGGCATCGACGTCGTCCTCGGACTCAAGGACGCCCGATGCACCGGGTACGGTGATCGTCTTGACCGACACCATCGGCTTCGGCACGACGACTGGAGTGACTGGGCCAGGCGGCGGCGACTCAACCAACCTGTTGAGAAGTTCCGGATACTCATCCTGCTCGAATGTCGATCCCGTCTGGAGAATGAGGGCGATCTGCCCCTCGCCTGCGATCCTCGCAAGGATCAGATCGATTCGTCGGGCAACACCCTCCTGCGCCTCAGCAGTGGCCCTCGCATAGTAGGCGCTCTCGAGGATCTCCGCTTTACGTCCCTGAATCGCTTCAGTGACACTGCCGCGCTTGTCGGCGACGACCTCGTCGATACGCCCACGCAGAGCGTCAGCCGCGACCTTGAGCTGATTCATCTTGTTGCTGCGGAACGCATTGGCGTCCACGAGCAGCCCCATGACGACATCGGCGCAGCCGGCAGGAAGATAGTTGAGGTTCCCCACATTGGCGTTCAGGAGAGCCTGCGCCTCGTCGAAGATCTTCGCCTGCTGGCCATTGAGGAAGGACCGGATCGGGTCGATCAGATCCTCCTTCACCTCCAGCAGCTCGTCAGCAGTGTCGAAATCGCTGAGATACCAGTTGACCGGCTTACCGACGACCTCGTCAAGCAAAGCGACAGCACTCTTGAGTTGACCGACGAACGGATACCGGCTGGTGTTCACGAGGGTGTTGAGCTCCTCACGCCTCGACGCGAGCCGGTCCTTGCCGAACCGGGCGAGCTCGGCGGAGTCGCTCGGAACGGCGCCCTCATCGAAGAACTCTGTGCAGAACCTCTTGAAGGCGGCGACCTTCGCCGGATCATAAGTCTTCTGCGGCGCGACGACGACATACGGGTGCTTCCCCGTGTTCCGGATGAGGTCGATCGTCTCCGTGCGGACAACTGGATTCGAGCTGACGCTCAGCACCACCCTGCCATTGCCGACGAGCCATCCCAGCACGACTTCGATGGACCCGAGATCCCACCCGTATGGCTTAGCCTCGAAGCGATCGACGATCTTCTTGATCGTCAACTGCTCGCCGACAGTCTTCTGCGTGATGATCCACGACTCCATCTCCGTCGCGGGAGAGGCGAGCATGCTCAGGCTTGAGGAACTGAACAGCGCCGGGTCGTTGCGAACCGCACCGGCGACGTCGCGTTCGGAATACACCTTCCCGCCGAGCAATCCGAGGTTCGTGTAGGTCCGGCTGATGAGTTCCTGGAATCCATCTGAGACCCGGGTCACAGCATCCTGTGCACCGGAGGGAATCTCCGCAGCGTTGATGATCAGCTGCGCCTTGCCGACGGCCTGGCGTAGTCGCTCGATGAACTCCTTCTCCCGATCGGCATTGAGCGACTGCTTGGACTGCAGGATTCGTTGCATCGACGGCGTCGCACCGGAATTGGTGCGCTGCTTGATGTACTTCTCGGTCTTCAGGAGCAGGCGCAAGTCTGCAAGCAGTCGCTTGTCGCGGCCGAGGAAGACCCGCAACTCATCCCGGCCCATGCTCTGCGCCAAGATCTCAGAGTCACTGTAGCTCGTCTCGGGCGTGATGAAGTGGATGGTCAGTTCACGCTGGTTTCCCTGCACGACATCGTCGAGCTTGTAACCGAACGAGAAGTCCTGCCCGTTCTTCGCATACTTGATCTTGTTGGTCTTGAGCACGTCGGACGAGAGATAGCGGAAGAGCTTGCTCGAGACATCGCTCGAGTCGATGTCGAACGCCTTGATCTCCTTCTCGATCTCCTGTTCCTCATTGGTGAGATACAGGTAGAGATTGCCGTTCCGCTGGACATACGACTGGGATTCCAGCAGGTTGAGGGCCTCCTGCACCTGCGCACCAAGTCCGGTGAGGTCGAGCCCGAAGCGGTCGTAGACGAGCACGGTGAGGTTGCGCGGAGTGGCTTTGAAGGTGTCGACGTATTTGACCAGGAACAGCGCCTTAAGCAGCCGGTTGGCGAGGATCGTGATGTCCGATGCTGGGTCGGGCAGGTGTTTCTCGGCCTGGAGGATCGCGCTCTGGGCCGACGACTTCAGCGCGGCACTGATGCCCGCGAACATCTGGTCGAAGGTCGCGAGATAGCCAACCTGTTCGGCTCCGATGCGCTTGGCGACCTCCTGTACGACACCGAGCATCGAACGCTCGCCGACAGAGCTGTTCTTGCCCTCGAACATGTTGCGATCGGACAGCGTCTCGATCGCAGCCTGGAACATCGGGATCTGGTACGTGACGAACGGGTACATGTTGATGAAGTGCGCCTCATCGACATAGTTGCGGTAGGTCTTCGCGCCGTCGACGAAGTTGAAGATGGTCGGGAAGTTCGCTGCCTCCTGAGAGTGGATCGATACGAGGGCGGCAGCGCCCGCATCGTTCTTCTCCAGCAGTCTTTTGCTGATGACTTCTTCGACGTCCTGACTGGTGAGCTTCACCTTGACGCGGAACCGAGCCTGGATCTTGGAGAAGTCGTTGCCCTGCTGCTTCGTGCGATCGCCGACGACCTTGTCCATATCCTCCTGAGAAGTGACGAAGACCCACGACTGTCCCTTGCACTTCGTGTTGAGGGACTCGGCGATCGTCTGCAGGTTGAGCATGAGCTTCACGTCGTCGGCGATGAACTGCCCGACCTCATCGACGAAGAAGTTGAGCCGGAACCCCGGCTCCTGCCTGTCCAGCCACGCCTTCACCGACGTGGCGAAGTCTTCGATCGAGAGCGCGTAGGACTTCTGATATTGCGCGATGATCCCCGGGTTCGCCTCGCCGTTGACCTCGGCGAACGCCTTGTCGATGTTGTGGCCCTCAAGCGCCGTCTGCTCGCGCCCCTGTGACCAGTCGATTCCGGCATGTGCGGCGAATGCCGCCTTGAACGCGTCATACTGGCCGCGCTTGTCGAGGTCCTCCTCGAAGCGGGCGACGGCGCCATCGTTGCCGAAGTAGCCGCGGCTCTCGTCGAAGACCTTGACGAAGACCTTAAGCAGAGCGTCGGTCTGGTCCTTGGCGATCAGGGTTGCCTTCTGGTCGATGTTGAAAAGCAGGCTCTTCGCCGGGATAGCAGCGGCCTTCTTCAGTGAAGCAACGAGCATCGCATCGTCGTCAGTCTTACCGAGAAAGCTCTCACTCACCCGTTCCCGTGAGAACGACTGACCCTCGACGTCACCGAGCAGATGCGCCAGCATCTTGAGCAGGTGCGACTTTCCGGAACCGAAGAAGCCCGAGACCCACACGCCGTTGGCGTTCGTGTAGTTGGTGTACTCCACCAGCAGCGGCGCGACGCCCTTCGCGGCGTCGTTCGTGAAGACGTATTCTTCGACCTCGATGCCCAGGTGGTCGGCGTCGTCGGCCTTGACGACACCCTCGATGGAGCGGGTGACATCTTTGAGGAAGATCTCATTGAGTTTCATCGGGTCATGCTTCCTGGTCGAGGATGCGCTTGGCGCGGTAGAAGGAGTCGTCTTTGAGCTGGCCGAACAGAACCAGGGATGAGCCCTGGGTGGCCGATACTTCGTACCGACCGGGGAAGAACATCAGCATGGGCTTGTTCGAGACGACCGTCTGCAGGTTGTTCAGCACCGTGTGCGAGCGGACGAACGGGAAAACCTCACCCACACCGGTGAGGAAGAGGATCTGGAACGGCTCTTCCGCAATGCGCTCCTTGATGGCCGGGGCGAGATGCAGCTGAGGGTCGAGCATGTTCTGGAGCATCTTGAGGAAGTCGGGTTTGTCCATCGTCGGCTCCGCGGCGAGGACGCGCTCCCAGACACCGCGGCGCTTGAGCAGGTCGACGCACAGATCGTAGAGGTTGATCTCGAGGACTTTGATGCCCAGCTCGGTGTCGAGCTTCGTCTTGATGCGCTTCTTGGCCCGGGCGACGTCGAGCGCCCACCCCGGGTCGTAGTCGTAGATGAAGTGAGCGACCTCGTTGCCGAGGCCCTCCATCTTCAGGAAGCGCTCACTGCTGAGCACCGTGAACAGGTGCTCCTCTTGCTGTGCCAGCGTGGCCCGCGAGTGCAGAGGCATCAGATCACCCTCGTCGGAAAGAAGCGGATGTCACTCGGCGTGCGCTCGGCAAGGCACTCGGCAACCCGCGCGGAGACCAGCGTGGGTTCGATTGCGCCCTCGGCAGTCAGCAGCCCGGCCTCGACCATCATCTTGAAGAGCACCTGCCTCAGCTTCTTGTAGGTGGCCACCGAGACAGTGTCGAGTTCGTCATGCCACATGCTCTTGGCCCGATAGAACGAGTCGTATTCCTCGTAGGAGACCGTGCTGGCCAGGGTGAGGAAGCGCTCGCGGAGGACTTCCTCGGCGAAGTCCCCGATGAAATCGTAGCGACGGCACGCGGCAACCCACATGAGGTGACCGCGCTCGGAGGCGGTGACCTCGGCGAAGAGTTCAATCTCAGGGTCGGACAGCACCGACATCCGGTTGACTGTTTCTCGCACACGACGCACACCCGTACTGTGTGTTCGCGCCTGAAGAAGGTTCCCGTTGACAGCGACGTCACGCACCTTCGCCCAGTCGCGATGTTCCGTGTATACGGGTGCCAACACCGCCGCCTCACGTTCCAGGAGGCCTCCGGTCGTGAACGACAGGGCATAGCGCGACGATGCGACCGGGTTGTTGCTCACGAGCACCTCATCTGCAAAACGGCAAGTCGATCAGGATGCGACTACCCCGGCACAACCGCCATACGGCATCGAAGATCACGCGCCATTCTCCCCCTCACTCCCATGCGCCCCCGCGGTTACGTGCACGCATCGGCCTTGCTGGCCCTTCACACCTAAAGCTCTCCGACTCCAAACGGATGCACAGCCACCCTATCGGCGAAGAAGATCGTCGCGCGTCTCATCCCCGTAGGTCGCCATGGTTCGCAGAATGGCGTCCCCAGCCGCCGATGACGGTTGGGAAGTAGAAGCCGGAACTCCCGCCCCGTCGGACGGGACCCGGCTTTCGCGCCGCCATAGGAACGTCGGCGATCCACTCTCGATGACGAACCCGTCAGCAAGGCTCTGCAAACGGCACCCTGGAACCTCTGCAACTCCTACCCCAGAACCTCTGCAATTCCTACCGTAGAACCGCTGCAAACGGTACCCGTGCGCCGGCGCCGCGGCATCCACCCCCTGCCTGCAAGGATGGGGCATGCCCATCCGCTACCCAGCGCCGCTCGTCCGCGGCGAAACCGTCGCTGTCACCTCGCCCTCCAGCGGCGTCACCGCCGACGAGCGGGCGCGGCTCGACGTCGCTGTCGGCGTGATCGAACAGCGCGGCTACCGGGTCGTGATCGGCGACTGCATGGACGGCGCCACCCATGCCAGCGCGCCGGCCGCCCAGCGCGCAAGCGAACTCAACACGTTCCTCACCGATCCGGCGATCAGAGCGGTGATTCCGCCGTGGGGCGGCATGACCGCGATCGACCTGCTGCCGCTTCTCGACTGGCAAGCCATCACCGCCGCCGCGCCGACCTGGTTCATCGGGTTCTCCGACATCTCGACGCTTCTCACGCCGATCACGCTGCGAACCGGCATCGCCACGCTGCACGGCAACAACCTCATGGACACCCCGTACCTCGTTCCCGACGGTCTTCTGGGCTGGCTCGACATCGTGACGCGCGACACGGGGAGTTCGTTCACCCAGATCTCGCCAGGGCGATTTCGGGCCGAGGGGTGGGATGACTATGTGACGGACCCCGACGTGTCGTCGATGACCCTGGATGCCGCGGGCAGCTGGACCCGCCTCGACGGCAGCACCGGCCAGATCGACGTGACAGGACGGCTGATCGGCGGTTGCATCGACACGCTCGCCAACGCCGTGGGAACCCCGTTCTGCGACACGGCGACGTTCGCCCGCGACCACGCGCCCGAAGGGCTCATCGTCTACATCGAGGCCGCCGACGAGGACGCCCTGACCATCTGTTCCCGCCTGCACGGCATGCGCCTGGCCGGATTCTTCGACCAGGCCAGCGCCGTGCTCGTCGGCAGGACCGCTGCCCCGGATGCGCCGTCGATGACTCAGCACGCGGCGGTCGTCGATGCGCTCGGCTCACTGGGCGTGCCCATCATCGGCGACGTCGAGTGCGGTCATGTGCAGCCGTACCTGCCGGTCGTCAACGGGTCCCTGGGCCGAGTGCGCTTCGCGGACGGCGCCGGCTCGCTCACGCAGACGCTGCGCTGATCGGCCCGCGGCCGATCACGTGCGAACTCGGCGAGAACAGGTGCGACCTCGGCGAAGGGGGCGCCCAGGCCGAGCAACTAGAATCGATACCGTCCGGCGCCCGCGATCTCTGGAGCTCAGCCGCATGCCCACCCCCACCTCTGTCCCCGTGGCAGACACCGTTGAGAATGCCGTCGCGACGCCCGACAAGGAGCAGCCTTACGCCGCCCTGGGGCTCAAGCCCGACGAGTACGAGCAGATCAAGCAGATCCTGGGCCGGCGCCCCACCAGCGGCGAGCTGGCGATGTACTCCGTCATGTGGAGCGAGCACTGCTCGTACAAGAGCTCCAAGATCTACCTCAAGCGGTTCGGCCAGAAGGTCACGCCCGAGATGAAGAAGAACCTCATGGTGGGCATGGGGCAGAACGCCGGCGTCGTCGACATCGGCCAGGGCTGGGCGGTCACCTTCAAGGTCGAGAGCCACAACCACCCCAGCTACGTCGAACCCTTCCAGGGCGCGGCCACGGGCGTGGGCGGCATCGTGCGCGACATCATCTCGATGGGTGCGCGCCCGGTCGCGGTCATGGACCAGCTGCGATTCGGCGCCATCGACCACCCCGACACGGCCCGCGTCGTGCATGGCGTGACCGCCGGCATCTCGTTCTACGGCAACTGCCTGGGCCTACCCAACATCGGCGGCGAGACCGTGTTCGACCCGGTGTACCAGGGCAACCCGCTCGTGAACGCGCTCGCGGTGGGCGTGCTGCGCCACGAAGACCTCAAGCTGGCCAACGCGTCGGGCACCGGCAACAAGGTCGTGCTGTTCGGCGCCCGCACCGGCGGTGACGGCATCGGCGGAGCATCCATTCTCGCCTCCGACACCTTCGCCGACGGCGGCCCGACCAAGCGCCCAGCCGTGCAGGTGGGCGACCCGTTCGCCGAGAAGGTGCTCATCGAGTGCTGCCTCGAGCTGTACAAGGGCGAGCTGGTCGAGGCGATCCAAGACCTCGGTGCCGCCGGCATCTCGTGCGCGACCAGCGAGCTGGCCGCCAATGGCGGCTCGGGCATGCGCGTGGATCTTGAGAACGTGCTGCTGCGCGACCCCACGCTCACGCCCGAAGAGATCCTGATGAGCGAGAGCCAAGAGCGCATGATGGCGATCGTCACGCCCGACAAGCTCGACGCTTTTCTCGAGGTGACCGACAAGTGGGATGTCGAAACCAGCGTTCTGGGCGAAGTCACCGGTGACGGGCGGCTGAAGATCTTCTGGCACGGCGAGCAGATCGTCGATGTCGATCCCTCCACCGTCGCCGTCGACGGCCCGGTGTATGAGCGGCCGGTCGCGTACCCGAGTTGGATCGACGCTCTGCAGCAAGACCCGGCCGCCGCCCTTGCGCGCACAGACGACCCCGCCACGCTGCGCGACCAGTTCGTGCGCCTGGTCTCCGGCCCCAACCAGGCCGACACGTCGTGGATCACCAACCAGTACGACTACTACGTGATGGGCAACACGGCGCTGTCGTTCCCCGATGACGCCGGCATGATCCGCGTCGACGAGAACTCGGGGCTGGGCTTCGCCATCGCCACCGACGCGAACGGACGCTACTGCCAGCTCGACCCCTACCAGGGCGCCAAGCTGGCCCTGGCCGAGGCGTACCGCAACGTCGCCGTGACCGGTGCGGTGCCGGCCGCCGTCACCGACTGCCTGAACTTCGGCAGCCCCGAGAACCCCGAGGTCATGTGGCAGTTCTCGCAGGCCGTCGATGGGCTGGCCGACGGATGCCTCGAACTGGGCATTCCCGTCACCGGAGGCAACGTCAGCTTCTATAACCAGACCGGAGACACCCCGATCCACCCGACTCCGGTGGTGGGCGTGATGGGCATCATCGACGACGTCGCCCACCGCGTGCCCAGCGGCTGGCAAGACGAGGGCGAGAACATCTACCTGCTCGGCGTGACCGCGACAGAGCTCTCGGGTTCAGCGTGGGCCGCGACCGTGCACGGCCATCTCGGCGGGCGCCCGCCGGCCGTCGACCTGGGTGCCGAGCAGCGCCTGGCCGAACTGCTGCGCGCGGCCAACGAAGAGAACCTCATCTCCAGTGCCCACGATCTGAGCGAGGGCGGGCTCGCCCAGAGCCTGACCGACGGCGTGCTGCGGTTCGGCATGGGCGCACGGGTCTGGCTCGATGAGATCATCGACCGCGATGGGGTGGATGCCGCATCCGCCCTCTTCTCGGAATCGACGGGCCGCGTCATCGTGACGGTGCCACGCGAAGAGGACGTCAAGTTCCGCGGACTGTGCGAGGGGCGCGGCTACCCCGTGCTGCGCATCGGCGTCACCGACCAGGCCGGCCACGAGGCCGCCCTCGAGGTGCAGGGCCTGTTCACGGTGCCGGTCACCGAGCTGCGTGCGACCACGGCCGCTACCCTTCCGGCCGCCTTCGGCCCGACCGTGACCGAGTAGCCCGCCTGCTTCTGCCACCTCACGCACCGGGCGCGCCACGCCATAGACTTGTGGTCATGGCGGACGACGACGAGTACGGCTCGCTCAACGAGCGGCGACAGCGGCACATCAAGATCACCGCGTGGGTCGTCATCGTCGCGCTCATTCTGGTCGCGGGGGGCGCGACCGTCTTCGCCCTGCTGTTCGGCTGACAGTCTCGTCGTGCCCCCGCACGCGGGGCCTACGATGACAGAGTGGACCACTTTTGGGACTTCGCCGGCCACTTCTGGTGGCTCGTCTTTCCGCTCATGGGGGTGGCCGGTGGTGCCGTGCGCACGTGGCAGCGTGATGCCAAGGGACGCCACGAGCGCAAGCTCGAAACGATCCGGGTGAAGGCCGAGCTCAAGGCGGCGCAGGCCGAGGCGCGCAATCGCGGGCGACAGAAGGTGGTGGCAGCAGCATCCACCCCCGCGCAGGAGTCGCACGAGCAGCAGCTTCAGAAGCTGCTCGACGCGCATGACGCAGCCACCAAGCGCTGGCTCGACTATGAGCTCGATGTCGCGAAGCTGATCGCCTTTCCGGCGATGAGCGACGGCCGCCAACCGCTGACCGCCGCGTTCCTGCGTGCGAAGAAGGTGGCCGATCGGCTGCGCCCTGCCTCACCCAAGGTGAAGTTGAGCAAAGAGCAGCTCGACGAGTACCGCAACGCCGTCACCGACTTCGAGGTCGCCTTCGACGTGGCCGAGCGTGAGGCGCGGCGACTGAAGGACTCGACGTTCAGCGAACTCGAGCGCAAGCGCCTCGACACGGCCAAGCAGCTGCTCACCGTCGCCGTCGACCAGGCTGCCACGCCCGCCGAACGGCAACTCGCCTACAAACGCGTGCGCGAAGAGCTCGATGGGCTCATCTCGATCTCAGACGATGCCATCGAGGTGCTCGAGAAGAAGGTCGCTTTGCAGCTGCCGGCCGGGGCGACGCCCGAGCCCATCGTGCATCCGACCGCGTCACCCGCCCCGGCGACCTGGCCTGCTCCCCGCCGCGACACCTCGGCTCCCGACGCCTGACGCCCGACGAGCGGGGCTGGTCAGTCCAGCACGTCGTTCAGCCGCGGGTGCAGGTGGGGGGTGGACAGAACGGATGCCGCATGCCGGGCACCCGCAGCGAGGGCTTCGGGCAGGTCGGCACCGGCGAGGGTGGCATCGAGGACACCGGCCATGAACGCGTCGCCGGCACCGTTGGTGTCGACCACCTCGACCGGTGCCGCCGGCACGCGATGTTCCCGGCCCGCGGCATCCACCCCCACCGCCCCATCGGCGCCGAGCGTACAGACGGCGAGCGAGGCTCCCTGGTCGATCACCGCGTGCAGGAATCGGATCGGGTCGCCGATGCCGTCGGCGTTCATGAACACCGCGTCGGCGGCCGCGATGAAGGGACGCTGGAAGGTGGCGATGCCGTCGTAGTCGTGCACGTCGGTCCAGATAGGGCGGCCCGTCGCCCGCGCTCGCGGGATGAGGCGCCGCGCTTCGGGCGAGAGGTCGAGCACAATGGCCTCGGCTGCCTGCAGGGCGTCGGTGAGGGATGCCGCAGTTGCGGCACATGACTCGTCGTCGGCCTCGCCAGGAGCCGACAGATACAGCGACACCCGCTCCCCCGCCGCAGTCATGAGATTGAGGTGCCGCTCGGTGGCCGGCGCCAGCCCGGCGATGAGCGTGACGCCGGCCGTGCGAAGCGCATCGGCGACCCGGCGGCCCTCGACGTCGCCGCCCAGCAGCGCATACAGCACCGGATCGCGGCCGAAGCCGGCCAGGCCCAGCGCCTTGCCCGCTGAGGTGCCGCCGATCGTCTCGCGCTCGTCGAGTGCGAACTGCATGTGCGGCACGGGCTCAGGCAGCCGATCCAGCAGGACGATGCGATTCCACGACGCGGGGCCGGCGATGAAGACGCTCACCGGTCCATCTTGCCGTGACCCGTCGATCAGAGCTCGACCTCCTCGACCTTCACCGTCTTCGCGAGCCGCTCTTGCTGCGGCGCGGCGAGGCCCATCAGCCTCGGCGAACCGCCCCCAGCCGCGCAGCGCTGATCCGAAGTCTCGCGCACCCACGCGCGAGCGCACGGCCCGAGCCGCGCTGCGCCCTCCGCGCCAGGCGGTGTCTGCGAGCATGTGTCACACGGTGAAGGGAAGAACGAGTCGGGAGGGATGCTGCGCGTCGCGGTAGATCGTGTGCGTGACCGGGCGGCCCACCGGCAGGTGGAAGGCGTCGGGCGGCAGCAGCGAGTTGTGCTCGTCGGTCAGCGGCTCGTCGCACGACAGCTCGGCGACCACGCGGTGACCGGGCAGGATCGTGGCAGCGAACGGGTAGACCCGCAGCACATACTCCTCGATCTCGCCCGGGGTCACCGGCACCTTGCGCGTATGCGGGTGGACCGGCTCCCCCGGCTTCGACCGCTCGAGATCGAGCTCGCGCTGCGACGCCTTCAAGTACGCCGTCGTCAGCAGCTGCCGCGTGCCGTTCGGAGCGGCATCCCACAGTCGCAGGATGAAGTTCGTGTCGTCCTGGTCGATCGCCGCGAACAGGTGGAAGGCGCCGGTCCCGATCAGCTCGACGGGCTCGGTGAACACCTCGGTCGCCCAGGAGAGGATCTCGACCTTGTCGGTCACCGTCAGCGGCGCCTGGAAGAAGCCGTCGGGCGCGGCTGCCTCGGGCCCGAAGACCTCGGGCTCGAACGACAGTTTGCGCCGCGGCCGCAGGTACAGCTCCCGGTATTCGACCGGCTTGGGCGGCCACTGCGCCGCGGTGACCACCTGACGCGATCCCTCGACGAACACCTCGACGGCGGGCTCGGCGTCCACGCCGTTGTCGATGCCCTTGAGCCACTTGTCGTACCAGCGGAACATCTTGTCGTGCTCTTCGATCCAGGGCCGCGACTGCATGGGCGGGTATGACCCGATGGACAGTCGCTTGTGCGCCGAGCGCAGTGATTGGAACAGTTCGATGGTGCCGTCCATCGTCCAGCCGCGTCCCTGGTCGATCTGCAGCCATACCGGAACATCGATGTTCGGCGCCACGGTGATCGGGTTGCGCTCCTCGTACCACTCGCCGTCGAGATCGTTCGTGATGATGTCGAACCACGCCTCGTGATGCACGGGATAGTGCAGGGTGTGCACGAGGTTCGGCCAGGCCTGCACGTCGGGGTCGGCCAGTCGCTCGGCGACCCGGGCCTCGACTTCTGCGGCCGGCAGGTTCTGCAGCATCCGGCTCTTGATCCGGTCGGTGAATGCCCACCCCGAATCGCCGCCGCGGCCCTCGCGTGCCGCGCGGGGCATGAACCACATCACCCCGCCGTGGTAGGTGGTCTCGTAGAAGTCGTAGTGGCCGCCCGAGACGAAGATCGCCTTCAGGTGCGGCGGGCGCTCCGCGGCGGCGAGCACCTGCATCGACCCGTAGTACGAGATGCCGATCATTCCGACGTTGCCGTCGCACCACGGCTGGGCGGCGACCCATTCGATGACGTCGTAGGCGTCTTGTCCGAGCGAGACTCCGCCGGCGTTGTAGTTGCCGATGTGTTCGCCGCCCGATCCGCCCGACCCGCGCAGGTCGCCGATCACATGCGCGTAGCCTTCGCCGACCACCCGCGCGATGTCACCGGCCTCGATGCAGCCGTCCCACATCGGGCTCGGCCGCTGCTGCGGCGGCATCGTCAGCGCGAGCGCCTGCAGCTCTTTGCCGTAGGGGCTCAGTGCGACAAGCGCCGGCCGGGGCTTCTCATCGGGTGCGTGGTACACGTCGGCGACGAGGGTCACTCCGTCGCGCATCGGAATCTCCAGATCCTTGCGCACGCTGATGGTCTGGGCACCGGTGGTGACGGTACGGATATCGGTCATGAGCGGGCTCCTTGGTCGGCGGCGGCACCGAAGTGCTCGACATACGCGTTCATGGTCGTGAAGAAAGGTGCGGGTTCGAGGGTCGGATCCCCTGTGTAGCCCAGCTCATCGGCGACCGACTGGAACGGTGAATACGGTGACGCCGTCTCATGCAGGCCTTCGGCCAGGTGGGCCAGGGCGACGGCTCGGATGCGGGCCTCGTTGTCGATGCTGCCCTGGATCGCCTCGAGGGCGTCGGCGGCGTCGAGCACCTCGGGGAACGGCGATCCGTCGGCGCGACGATACGGATGCCCGAGGTAGAGACGCTCGGGGCGCACCCGGTCGCGCAAGAGCTCCAGGCTGGTGCGATAACGGTCGGGGTCTTCGTAGCCGGGGAATCCGCTGGCTGCGCCGTACGACTGCACGGCATCCCCGACGAACACGTCGCCACTGTCCTCCACGACGTACGCGATCGCGCCGGGCGTGTGGCCGGGAATCGAGTGGGTCGCCACCCGCACTCCCGCACCGAGATCGAGCACCTCACCGCCGTCAAGCACTGTCGTCGGCTCCATCTCGCCTCCGATGGCCGCACGCAGCAGCGCCTCTTCTTTCGCTTCGCCCTCTGGATCGGTCAGCCAGCGCCCGCGTCCGGCGCGCCACTCGGCGACGTGGGCCTCCCGAGAGCGCAGGAAAGGCACATCGGCACGATGGATGACGACCTCGGCCTTGCGTCCGGTCCGCTCCCAGAGCCCGAAGGCGCCGCCGACGTGGTCGATGTGTCCATGGGTCAGCAGAATCCAGCGCACATCTTCGATGCGACGTCCGATCGCCTCCAGACCGGCCCGCATTCCCTCCGGCGACTCGGTGACGCCGGTGTCGATGATGGCGGGCTGCGGCGCGTCGATGTAGAAGCTGCGCAGGCCGAACCGGCCCCACGGAGCGACGAGCGGATGGATGTCGGTCATCGTGACTCCCGCAGAAAGGCGCCGGCTTCGGCGAAGGTGGCGGCATACTCGGGGATCCAGGAGAAATGCTGCACGAACCCGTGGCCGGCACCCTCGTAGCGGTGCAGCGTCGTGGGGACGCCGGCATCCTGCAGCCGGCGGGCGTACAGCTCGCCCTCGTCGCGCATGGGGTCGAACTCGCCGGTCATGATGATCGCCGGCGGCAGACCGGACAGATCGTCGCGCTTGATCGGCGAGACGCGCGGGTCGAGCGGGTCGGCCCCGCTGCCCAGGTAGATCGCATTGAACGGCGCGAGCCCGGCGGTCTCCAGCCCGTAGCCGGTCGCGTTCTCGACCATGGACGGGTAGCGCTGCGGGTCGAGGTCGAGGTCGAGCGACGGGTAGAACAGCACCTGATGTGTGATGGCGTCCACGCCCCGGTCGTGCAGCAGCGCGGCCACCACCGTCGCGATGGTGCCTCCGGCGCTGTCGCCGACGACCGCAAGCGTTCCGCCGTCCCAGCCCACCGCGGCGCCCTGCTCGATGATCCACTCCACGACGCCGACGCTGTCATCCAGCGCCGCCGGGAACGCGTGCTCGGGAGCCAGCCGGTACCCGACCGAGATCACCCGCAGCCCACTCGCCGTGGCCAGCTGGCGCGCGACGTGATCGTGTGTGTTCAGGCTGCCCAGGAAGAACGCTCCGCCGTGAAAGTAAACGATCACGCCACCGACGTCCGCATCCGTGTCGTTGTAGATCCGCACCGGAACCTCGCCTGCCAGGGTGGGCGCGATCAGGTCCGTGACGTGCCGCACCGGGTGGCGCTCCTGGATCGGCGGCACGTGCGCCTCTTCGTCGGCACGCATGGCTACCGGATCGAGCGGGTCCGGATCCTCGTGCGGGAGCGTGGCGACGAAGCGGGCGATCTCGGGATGCAGCGGCACAGGTCAGACCTCCGCCGTTGCCGCGGCCTTGGGCGCCGTCGTGCCGTGCTGTCCGGGAAAGCCGTCGTCGAGCCCGTCGGCATCCCATCCCGCACGCGAGATGCGCTGGTATTCGTCGGTGATCGGTTTGCGCCGCTCCTGGTAGAGCGCGAGGCCCGCAGCGATCGAGTCGGCATCCCGTAGCGCATCGGCGATGCCCTTCGCATCGATGACCGCAGAATTCGCGCCCTGCCCCTGGTGATGCAGCATCGCGTGCGCGGCGTCACCGACCAGGGCGACCGATCGTGTGTGCCAGGAATCAACGGGGTCGATGTCGTGCGCCGAGCGGCAGTTGACCGTCGTCAGGTCGATCGATGCGGTGATCGCCTCGAACCTCGGGTCGAACCCCTGCAGCGAGGCGACGATCTGCTCCCGGGTGACCGTCGGCGACCAGGTGGCGTCATCGGAGGGCACGGTGATGTCGAACGAGACCTGACCTCGGTGCTTGAGAGGAACAAGGTACAGGTGACGGTTCGTCGGGGCATCGAAGTAGATGTGGAAGTCGTTGTCGTCGTCGTAGACGCCCGGGATCAGGTCGAGGTCGAACACGGCACGATACGCGTGCTCGTGTGCGAACACCGGCGGCTTGTCGCTGAACAGAGCACGGCGTACCCGCGAGCTGATGCCGTCCGCTCCGATGACGAGGTCGGCCGTGACGGACTCGCCGTTCTCAAAGCTGACCGTGGCGGTGTCGCCGTGGTCGACGATCCCCGTCATCCGGTATCCGAACTTCACCATGCCCGCCGGCAGCACGCTCAGCAGCGCGTCGATGAAGTCACGGCGGTGGATGAAGTGCGTGGTGGTGCCGAAGTCGTCCTTCTCGGGCCACTCCTCACGGTGAATGAGTTCGTTCTGCGGGGTGAGGATCTGCAGGCCCCAGCTCGGCGAGCTGACAGCCTCGATCGCCGCGTCGATGCCCCATTCACGGAACGCTCCCATCGAGGAGGGCCGCAGGCCGATGCCGGCGCCGACCTCTCCGGCCTGCTGCGCCTGCTCGTACACCGTGACGTCTGCACCGAGCAGGCTCAGTGCCTTGGCGGTGGATGCCCCGGCATAGCCGGCTCCGATGACAGCGACGGTGATGCCGTTCAGTTCCATGTCACTTCTCCTTGCTCGGGGTGAAGAAATCGGCGGGGTTGGTGACGAACAACCGGTGAATGGTCGCCTCGTCGATGCCGTCTTGTCTCAGATCGGGGATCAGCTGCTCGAAGAGGTAGTTGATCGTGTGCCCCTTCACCCCCGGCCAGCCCAGCGGGCTGCAGTTGGCATCCGCCGCGACCAGCACCTGGTCCACCCGCCCCGCGCGCAGGAAGCGCATGAGGTGCTGGAACCGCTCGTCGCGATGCCTCCCCCAGAACGGCGGGTCGGGCAACTCGAGGTCGTAGCCGAAGGTGTCGAACCCTATCCGTCCTCCCGCAGAGAGAATGCCTTCTTCATCGACCTTGCCTTGGCTCACGCCGTCGTCCGCGTGACCGAAGAGCACACGGCTCAGCGGCAGCCCCTCTTCGTGGAAGATGTCGATCGCCGGCTGCGAGTCGATCGCCAGGTGGGTGATGATCGGCACACCCGTGGCGAGGGCGGCGCGGGCGGCGGCGCGGTAGATCTTCAGGTCGAGCGGCGTCATCTTGAAGCCGCGGCTGACGCCGACCTTGATGATGCCGGCCTTGCCTCCGGTGCGTCCGATGCCCACTGTGAGCTCGTGGATGAACTGCTCGGCG
Source organism: Microbacterium protaetiae (assembly GCF_004135285.1). NCBI lineage: Bacteria > Bacillati > Actinomycetota > Actinomycetes > Micrococcales > Microbacteriaceae > Microbacterium > Microbacterium protaetiae. Next base: position 1,513,658 of record NZ_CP035494.1, on the reverse strand, counting down.
AGGTACTCGACGGCGGCATCCGCGAAGTGCTTGAGTGCCGTGTCGCCGCCGACGAACCCGGTGCAGGCGATGATGTTGACGCCGGTCTTGTCCGAGAGGGACTTGTAGTAGTCGACGTCGCGGCCGTTGCAGATGCCGGTCGCGTCGACGTAGGTGTTCCCGCCGTTCTCGCGGTACGCGCGCAGCTTCGGCACGGTCTCGCTGTAGCGGACCTCGGGGTCCTTCCACCAGCGAGTGTCCAGTTCGCTTCCGGGCATCCCGTAACCGATGTGCTCATGAATGGATGTGAAGCCGAGCTCTTCGACGGCAATCGGTCCCAGAACAGTGTTCACGCGGGTCATCTCAGGCCTCCTTCACGGCGAGCAGGTCACGCGGGTTGTCGACAAGGATGCCGCGGATCTCGTCAGCGGCAAGACCCTGCGCCTTCAAGCGCGGAACGAAACCGGTCAGGACCACGTCGTAGTCGACATCGACGTCGGGGTGTCCCTTCGCGACGCCGACGGCGTCGGCAGAGAGCACGATGCGTCGGCCCAGCCCGAGGCCGACCAGCTCGGCGACCAGTGCCGCACGGGCGTCGTCGTCGATGTCGTCCGAACCGCCCGCCGATCCGACGTGGTCGATGGCGACGTAGGCACCGCGCTCGGCGAGCGCACGCGCAGTGCCGGCGGCGGCTGCGGCAGCGGCATCCACACCCGCCACCACGATGCGGCCGGCCTCCAGCTGCTCTTCGAGGGCGATCTCCAGAGCCGCGCGGGGGTCGGCGGGTGCACGGAACGACAGCGCAGCGCCGGTCTGGACGGCGGCACGCGCCGCACCCCGGATCAGGCTCTCGTCGGTGGGCGTCATGCCGGTCGCACTGAGTGCGGTCACGATAAGACCCGCCGCCGCCCGGCGCTGGACGCGCGGGACGACCATGCCCTCGGTGACCTCGGCGGCGAACAGCTCGGCGAATCGGTCGGCCGGCCAGGGTGTCGGCGGGTTTGTCTGCGGTGTGAGGAAGTAGCCGCCGAGGTTCTCTTCGGGCCCGAGTCCCGTGGAAGCGACGATGTGCACCCCGGTGGCGCGCGAGAGCGCCTCGTAGAGCCGCAGGTCACGCCCGTGGAACATGCCCGTGTGGTCGACGACCGTGCCGCCGCCGGCGCGCGAGAACGCGTCGAGCTTCTTCTTCAGGATCTCGAAGATCTCCGCACGGTCGATCGTGATGTCGTACGCATACTGTGCGCCCGGCACGACCGACAGCAGCGCCTCGTGGACGGCGACGACGCCCAGGCTGTCAGCCTGGATCGGTCCGAGAACGGTGTTCACCCTTGCACTCACAGGATTCCTCTCCATCGAGTCCTCTCTCGGTGGCGGGATACCGCGCCGGAGGGATGGCTCGATCCTGCCACTCGCTTTACACATTGTCAAGTGACTGAACGAGGTGGACAGGCAATGCTCTCGATCAGTGCGTGTTCGGGTTGCGCGAGATGAACAGAGTGAGAACGGCGGAGACGGCCGCAGAGATGCCGGCGACCAGGTACACCGTCTGGAATCCAGAGCCGAGCGAGGTGCCGGCGGCGCCGCTCAGCTGGGCGCGCGCTCCCTGAAGCGAGGCGACGAGTCCGTCGACGGTCGCCGGCGGCGCACCCCCGGCCAGCGCCTGCCCGCTGAACTGGCCGATGACGCCGTCCCAGCCCGACAGCCACGCAAGCGGCGGCACATGGGCGAGCCCTGCGACCGCGTCGGGCGGAAGCCCAAGGCCGTTCAGAACCGAGAGCACCGGAGTTCCGAACAAGGCGGCGCCGATGGAGAACGCTATCGCCGATCCGACGACCGGGCCCAGTGCGAAACCGAGGTCGCGCAGCAGGTTGGTGGTGGCGGATGCCATGCCGACGTATCCCGGATCGACGGTGTTGATGGCAACGGCGGTGATCGAGCCGACGGTGAGGGCGAAGCCGATGCCCAGGCACAGCAACGGCGGAATGAACGTCGTCCACGACGGCCCGCCGACCGACTCGGGTACGCCCAGCGTGTACGTGGACAGCCAGATGCCCGAGATCGCCATCAACGCGAATCCGACGCTGAGCACCCAGCGGGGCGACACCGTGTGGATCAGCCAACCGACGACGGGGATCAGCAGGAAGGCCGGTCCCTGGATGAAGACGAAGAGCACGCCGATCTTCCACGTCTCGGCCTGCGCGAGACCACCGACAGCGACGCTCGTCGAGAAGCAGATCGCGAGGAAGGCGAACATCCCGGTCACGGCCACGATGCCGCTGATCGCATACGCCGAGTTCTTGAACAGCGAGAGGTGCAGCATCGGCGCGGGCGATTTCGCCTCGATGATCACGAACGCGACGAGAAGGATCGCACCGATCACGTAGCCGGCCACCACGTCGACCGCTGTGAACCCCGAATCCACGGCCTGCACGGTGGCGTAGAGCACGGCGATGAGACCGACGGCGAGCGTGATCTGACCGGGCAGGTCGAGTCGGCGCCCCTCGGGGGCGGACGAGTCACGCGAGTTCGCGGCGATGATGACGAGGATGACGGCGACACCGGCCGCCGTCCAGTACGCGACGCGCCATCCGCTGAAGTCCGCCGTCGTGAAAAGGTGCGCCGTGAGACCGGCCAACACCGGTGAGATGACTGCGCCGAGCGAGAGGAATCCCGCCCAGGTGGCGATGATCCTCGCACGTCGGCGGTGATCGGGCGTGAGGGCCACGACCATCGACAGGCCGATCGGGAACAGGATGCCGGCGCCGACGCCGCCGATCGCCTGGGCCAAGATCATGACGCCGGTGGTGCCGGCGAGAGCGGCGATGACCGCACCCACGAGGACCAGCATCGAGCCCGCCACGAGCAGCTTCTTTCGCCCGAACAGATCGCCGAGCAGACCGAAGGTGAGCTCGAACACGACGATCCCGAGCGAGAAGATCGCCGAGATCCAGGTGAGGCCGGCGCCCGAGGTCTGGAACTCCGCGGCGAACGTGCCGTTCAGAGCCCCGGGCAGGGCGTTGGTGATCTGAGCAAGGGCCACCGAGATATAGGCGGCGGCGAATGTCGCCGTCACCGATCCTCGGGTCGCGACGATCGTGGTGGTCTTGGTCAATGTCATGGGGGAACTCCCTCGTCCCTTGCCGCGTGCGAGGCGCTCCGTGGACGGAGCGCCTTTACACGATGACCCTTACCTTACGTATTGTCAAGCCAACTTACGTTGCGATAGCTCACTAAGGTGGTCACATGGCAGCAAACCTGCGGGTACGGCAGAAGGAGCACACGCGTCGCGCGATCCTCGAGCACGCGCTCAACCTCTTCCAGGAGCATGGCTATGTCGCAACCACGATCGACGACATCGCGACGTCGGTCGGGACCACTCGGGTCACCTTCTACGCGCATTTCGCGAACAAGACCGAACTCATGCGGGCACTGTTCGAAGAGCTCAACCGCAACCTCGAACGCCAGGACGACGGGCTGGAGCACAGATCCACGGCACGGCCGTTGGTCGAGGCCACCCGGCTGGGCACCTTCGCAGCCATTCGCGGCTGGATCGGTGCGCAATCGACCCGGTGGCCGGCGATCCGCCCGTACATCATCGTCGTCGCCGAGGCGTCGGCCGTCGACCCCGAGATCCGCGAGCTGAACGAGGCATGGTTCGGTGAGGTCATCGACGACATCACCGAGGGCCTGGCCCAGGCAGGCCGCTTCGACCCTGACACCCGCCGATTCCGCGGCTACCTCGCGATGGAGCTGCTCAACAGCGCGAACCTCCGCTGGATCCGGCATCCGTGGCCCCTGGAGACGGGAACGGAACTCGACATCCTCGCCGGCGCTTGGACGCACCTGCTCGGCGAGTGAGTCAGCCTTCGGCGACTCGGTGCCGGGTGATTCCGGTGCGCACGCGCAGATGTCCGTCGCCGAGGCATGCCGAAGGGCCGGCACCCGCACGGGGCACCGGCCCTTCGTCAACGACCGGGAGGGTCAGGAGGTCAGGGAGTCGACGTAGTCCTGGTTGTCGGCCATCCACTGCGCGACGATGCCCTCATACTCGCTCTGCTTGTGCTCCTCGCGGAACATGGCGTTCTCAAGCGAGAACAGTAGGTCGGAGTCCATGCGGAACGCCTTGAACCACGTGTTGACCTCAGAGAAGTCGTCGGAGAAACCCGTACGCGTGATCGTGTGGATCGACTCGGCGTCTCCCAGGGTGCCCTTGGGGTCCTTGAGATCCTTGATGTCGAACGCGTCGTAGGCCCAGTGCGGGCGCCACAGGGTCACGACGATGTTCTCGTCGGCGTCGAGTGCCTTCTTCAGCTCGGCCAGCATGGCCGGCGTCGATGACGTGATGAAGTCCATGTCGTCGAGGCCGTACTGCGGAATGGTCTTCTTCTCGACCGCCTCGGTCAGGCCCGCGCCGGGCTCGATGCCCACGATGCGATTGTCGAACTCGTCGGCGTGCGCGGCGAGATCCTCGATCGAGTCGATGGGAGCGTCGGCGTTGACCGCGAGGGTGAGCTTGGCGTCGTCGTTCCACGAGCCCAGGTCGACCAGGTCATCGCCGTACTTGTCGAAATAGCTGGCGTGCGTGGTGGGCAGCCAGCCGTCGAAAGCCACGTCGTAGTCACCCTTGGCCAAGCCCGCGAAAACGGGGCCGGCGTCGGCGTACTCGAGGTCGACGTTGTAGCCCTGCTTCTGCAAGACCTGCTGCCACAGGTACGAGGCGGCCTCGCCCTCGGGCCAGCCGTTGAACACGCCGACCGTGATGTCCTTGCTCTGAGTGTCGCCGCCGGCGTCGCCGGCGTCGCCACCGGTGCCGCTCGCGCAGCCGACCAGAGCGACGCTCGCAGCCACGCCCATGGCGAGGGCGCCGAGCAGTGTGCGCTTCTTCATGTGATTCCTTTCCTCCCGTGTTGCTGTGTCACGGGTGTTGGGGAGGCCCGCAGGAATGCCCCGCGGGCATGCCGGCGCCATGAGGGCGCCGAAGAGGGATGTCAGCCGCTGACCGGACGACGGTAGCCGCCGCCTGCGGCGTTCGCGGGGCCATCGGCGAGGTCGCCGGCGTCGATCACGACGACGGTTTCGTCGACGGATGCCGCGTCCCGGCGCGTGCGCGACCGCTGCGCATCTCCGAACCCACTCGTGATGCGGTCGAGGATCATCGCGATGATGACCACGGCAAGGCCTGCCTCGAACCCGAGCGCGATGTCGGTGCGGCTGAGCGCCTGGATGATGTCCTTGCCCAGGCCTGGTCCGCCGACCATGCTGGCGATGACCGCCATCGACAGGGCGAGCATGATGACCTGGTTGACGCCGGCCATGATCGAGGGCATGGCCAGCGGCAGCTGAATCTGGCGCAGGATGCGACCCGGGGCGGCGCCGAACGCGTTGCCGGCCTCGACGACCTCCTGGTCGACGCCGCGGATGCCCAGCTCGGTCAACCGCACGCCCGGGGCGATGGCGAACAAGATTGTGGCGACCATGCCGGGCACCACGCCCACCCCGAACAGGAAGATCGCGGGGATCAAGTAGACGAACGCCGGCATCGTCTGCAAGAAGTCGAGGATCGGCCGCACGATGGTCGACACGGTCTTCGAGCGCGCCGCCCAGATGCCGATCGGAATCGCGATGACGACCGCGATGATCACGGCCACGAGGGTCAGCGCGATGGTCTGCATGGCGTTGTCCCACTGATCGACGGTGCCGATCAGCAGCAGCCCGATGATCGCTCCGACCGCCAGTTTCCAGCCCTTGGCCAGCCACGCGATCGCGGCGATCACGATGATCACCAGCCAGAACGGGGGCGTCAGGAACAGCCACTCCACACCGTCGTACAAGCCGCCGAAGATCATCGAGATGACGTCGAAGAAGCCGCCGAGCACGTCGATGACCCAGTCGACGAACGTCTCGACCCAGTCGCCGAGGGGAATCCGGAAGATCTCCATCAGTGCTCACCGCCTTCCATCGTGGCCACGCCTTCGCCGGCGCTGTCCCCGTTGGCGGCCGCGCTCGCGCGGGCGAACGCGCCGGGGGCGAGCTGATGGATCTCGGCGGCCAGCTCGAGCGCGGTGGCCGGGATGATCGGCATCGACTGCGTCGTGGCCGGCACGTTGCCGAGGGCCGCCAGCAGCGTGATGCGCGGGATGACACCGAGCAGGCGCCCGTTCTCGCCCACGACGGGCAGCGGCACGGGGCTGCCGACGGCCCGCTCGACGATGTCGGTGAGCAGGTCGTCGGGTCCGACGCCGCGGACGCTGCGGTCGGCGATGGTGCGCAGGTCGGTGGTGCCGGCCTTGACCGCGTGGATCACGGCGCGGTCGGTGACCACGCCGACGAGCTTGCGGTTCTCGACGACGAAGACCTCACCCACCTGCTCTTCGCGCATGACGCGCAGGGCGGCGCGAATGCCGGCCGAGACCGGCACCGCCAGCGGGCGCTCCATGACGCCGCTCGCTGTGAGCACGCGTGCGCGATCGACATCCTGCACGAACTGGGCCACATAGTCGTTGGCCGGATCGGTGAGGATCTCTTCGGGGGTGCCGGTCTGCACGATGCGACCGTCGCGCATGACGGCGATGCGATCGCCGAGGAACATGGCCTCGTTCAGATCGTGGGTGATGAAGATGATGGTGCGGCCGAGCTCTTGCTGCAGTTCGACCAGCTGCTCCTGCAGCTCACGGCGGATGAGCGGGTCGAGGGCAGAGAAGGCCTCATCCATCAGCAGGATGTCGGTTCCCGCGGCGAGCCCGCGCGCCAGGCCGACCCGCTGCTTCATGCCACCCGACAGCTCATCGGGCATGGCATCCACCCGGTCGCCCAGTCCCACCTTGCTCAGGATCTCTCGCGCCCGCTCGCGACGCTCGACCTTGCCCACGCCCTGGATCTCCAGGCCGTAAGCGGCGTTGTCGAGCACGGTGCGGTGCGGCAGTAGCGCGAAATGCTGGAAGACCATCGACATCGAACGGCGACGGATGTCGCGCAGTTCGGACGGGCTGGCCGTTGTGACGTTGGCGCCCTGCACGAGCACCTCGCCGGCGGTGGGCTGCAGCAGGCCGTTGAGCATGCGGATGATCGTCGACTTGCCCGAGCCCGACAGGCCCATGATCACGAAGATCTCGCCGGGCTGCACGGTGAAGCTGGCGTCGATGACGGCGGCCGTTCCGGCATCGGCGACCTGGGTGCGGGTCTGACCGGCCTGAAGACGGCGAACAACGTCTTTCGGGTTGCGCCCGAACACTTTATAGAGGCCCTTGGCCTCGACTGCTGGTGGGATGGTCACTTTGCTTGGCCTCGGCAGCCGCCGCATGCGGCAGCTGCATCGGTTACGCCCGGGTGACGATCATCGGTGCCCTGCTCAGCATTCACCGTTGGATGCCGCGCGGCAGAGCACGTCCGCGATGCACATCGGGTCCATCGCACAGACCGCCGACCATACGCCCGCATCAGAACGCCCTCAGGGCAGACGACACGGCCGCGGACTGGTCGTCAGGGCACAAGGCCCTTCTATCAACGTTACGCAAAGTATTAGAAGCCTGCAACCCGAGCACGGTTCGGGATCTTTCTGCTCCGCTTCGCGCACGCCATTCCGGCGCAGCATCCACTCTTGACATCTGCCCGGTCCAGTGGTTAATTAGTTGAGTAAGTAACCCAGAAACCAAGGGGACGATGTGATCGAGGACGGCAGGGCACTCTTCTTGCAGATCGCGGAGAGTGTCGAAGACGCCATCATCGACGGCGGCCTGGCCGAAGAGGCCCAGGCTCCGTCGACGAATGAACTCGCCGCGTTCCATCGCATCAACCCCGCCACTGCCGCGAAGGGAGTGAACATGCTCGTCGACAAGGGCGTGTTGTACAAGCGCCGCGGAATCGGCATGTTCGTCGCCCCGGGCGCGCGCCGGCTGCTGCTCGACGAGCGGCGCACGGCGTTCGCCGATCGCTATGTCGACCCGCTGCTGGCCGAAGCGGCCAAGATCGGGCTCGACGCCGATGACTTGCGGGCGCTCATCCGTGAACGCGCCGCCGCCCACACCACCACCACCGGAGGGAGAACGCTGTGACCAGCGTCATCGAGGTGGAACACCTCACCAAGCGATACGGCGACACCGTCGCCGTCGACGACGTCGGCTTCACCGTCGAGAAGGACGTCATCTATGGGCTGCTGGGCCGCAACGGCGCCGGCAAGACCACCGTCATGTCGATCCTGACCGCGCAGAATTTCGCCACGACGGGCGATGTGCGCGTGTTCGGCGAGCACCCATACGAGAACGCCCGCGTGCTGCCGCGCATGTGCTTCGTGCGTGAGAGTCAGCGCTACCCCGACGACGCGAAGCCGCCGCACGCTTTCGCCACGGCACGCCTGTTCTTTCCGAACTGGAACCAAGAGCTGTGCGACCAGCTCGTCGCCGAGTTTCAACTGCCCATGAACCGCCGCATCAAGAAGCTCTCACGCGGACAGCTGTCGGCCGTGGGGGTGATCATCGGAGTCGCATCGCGTGCTGAGATCACGTTCTTCGACGAGCCGTATCTGGGGTTGGATGCCGTGGCCCGGCAGATCTTCTACGATCGCCTGCTCGCCGATTATGCCGAATACCCGCGGACGATAGTGCTCTCCAGCCACCTCATCGACGAAGTCGCGAACCTCATCGAGCGGGTACTGGTGATCGACCAGGGCCGCATCGTGATGGACGAGACCACCGACGAGGTGCGCGGGCGCGCCGCGACGATCGTCGGCGAGGCCGCGGCCGTCGAGGACTTCGTCGCCGGCCGTGAGGTGATCCACCGTGAGTCACTCGGTCGTGTCACCTCGGTCACTGTGTTGGGCCCGCTTGACGACGGCGACCGTCGCCGACTCGCGGCATCCGGTCTCGACGCCACCCCGGTCTCGCTCCAGCAGCTGATCGTGCGAATGACGCAGCACGCGGCCGAAACGCGCCGCGAGGAAGGAGTACTGCGATGACCACCATCACACCGGCCGTTGCGCGCGGCCGCATCTTCAATGTGGTGCGCATGCAGTTGATCAACCGCATGACGTTCGGATGGATCCCCCTGCTGATCCTCGGCGGCGTGTTCGTGTTCTCGATGGCGATCTGGCTGATGATCCCCTACGGCGGTCCGAAGTACTCGGGTGGCGCGCAGGCGCTGATCTGGTACCTGTTCGCCGTGGGTCTGCAGTCGCTAACACTGACGTTCCCGTTCTCGCAGGCCATGAGCGTGACCCGCCGCGAGTTCTTCTTCGGCACGTATCTGACCGCGGCGATGAGTGCTGCGCTGCTGGCTGTCATCTTCACGCTCGGCGGCATGCTCGAGGAGGCCACGAACGGCTGGGGACTGAACGGGTGGATGTTCTACACCGACTGGACATGGACCGCCGGCCCCCTGGGCGCTGCGCTCTCGGTGTTCGCGGCGGCGATGTTCACCTTCACCGCGGGATTCTGGGGTGCGACGGTGTTCAAGCGGTTCGGCGGGATCGGCCTGACGATCATCCTCGTCGGGATCGGCGCCGTGCTCGTGGTCGGGCTGTGGATCGTCGGCCGGCTGAACGCATGGGTGGCCGTCTTCGGGTGGATCGCCGGCGCGGGAGTCGTTCCGCTCTCGCTCCTTCTGCTGGGCGTGATGGCCGTGCTGGCCGCCACCGCGTTCGGGATGCTGCGCCGCCTGGTGCCCTGACCCCGCCCCTCCCTCCCCACCGCCGCCCGCGACGGCGCCGGCCGCCGCCGCCCGCGACGGCGCCGGCCGCCGCCGCCCCCGCCGAGTTGTCCCCCAGTTGCCCGAGTTGTCCCCCAGTTGCCCGAGTTGCCCCGTTGTTGCCCGAGTTGCCCCCAGGACAAGTCGCGCAACCCGGGGACAGGTCGCGCAACCCGAGGACAACTCACGCAACCCGAGGACAACTCACGCAACCCGAGGACAACTCGCGCAACCCGAGGACAACTCGCGCAACGCGAGGACAAGTCGCGCAACACGAGGACAGGTCGCGCAACGCGAGGACAACTCGCGCAACGCGAGGACAGGTCGCAACCTAGAGGTCGTCGGCGGCGGCCTCGTGGTGGCGGATGACCTCGGCGACGACGAAGGCGAACCACTTCTGCGCGAACTCGGGGTCGAGGTCGGCTTCTTCGGCCAGCCGCCGCAGGCGCGCGACCTGTTGCTCTTCGCGGGCGGGGTCGGAGGGCGGCATCCGATGTTCAGCCTTGAGTCGTCCGACCTGCTTGGTGCATTTGAACCGCTCGGCGAGCAGATAGATGAGCGCAGCATCGATGTTGTCGATGCTGTGCCGAAAGCGACGCAGCGTGGTGTTGGGGTCTTCGGCGTCGGTCATGGCTTCTCCGTCCGCGGGCACGTGCGCTTCGACACTATCGCCCTCTTCGTGTGAGCCTGCGTTCGATGACGCCCCACGCGCTTAGAGTGTGGGGCATGACAGACGCAACGGCGCACACTCCCGACGAGAGCGCGGCGATCGGAGAATCGGATGCCGCGGCTGGGCCGGGCCCACTCAGCCCTGGCGAACCCGTCATGGCCCCTGCCACGGGCCCGGCGACAGACACCGTCGCCGTGCAATCGGGCGAGGCGCTGCCCTCGCGCACCTTTTGGGCGAGCCTGAACCACCCGTTCGCAGTCGGCTTCTTCGTCACCGCGGGCGCGCTCATCGCCATCGTTCTGGGGCTGGCCGTCTCGAACCTCTCCACGGTGATCATCTACGTCGTCTTCGCGATGTTCGCAGCACTGGGCCTCGACCCGCTGGTCCGGATGCTGGAGCGCCACAGCGTCGCGCGCCCCTGGGGCATCGTGATCGTCTACACGGTGTTCGCGCTCGTGCTCGTGGGCATTCTGTGGCTGATCATCCCGACGGTGATCGATCAGATCACCGCGTTCGTGAAGAACGTGCCCCAGCTCGTGTCGGACTTCCAGTCGTCGAGCGTGTACGCGTGGCTGCAGAACAACTTCGGCGACCAGGTCGGCGACCTCGTCGGCCAGATCCAGAAGTTCCTCTCCGACCCGGCCAACATCGCGGCGATCGGCGGCGGGGTCGTGCAGGTGGGCGTGACCATCGGCACGACCATCTCTGGACTGATCATCATCCTCGTGCTCAGCCTGTACTTCCTCGCGTCGCTGCCGGCGATGAAGGTGGCATTCACGTCGCTGGCCCCGGCACGCAACCGTCCGAAGGTCAGCTCGATCACCGAACAGATCACGACCTCGATCGGCAGCTACCTCGGCGGCATGGTCGTGCTGGCGTTCTTCAACGCGATCGTCGCGTTCATCCTCTACCTGGTCCTGGGGTTGCCGTTCCCCCTGCTGCTGGCGGTCGTCGCCTTCGTGATCACGCTCATTCCTCTGGTCGGCTCGGTGCTGTTCTGGGTGATCGGCTCGACGGTCGCGCTGTTCGCCAGCCCGCTGGGCGCGCTCGTGTTCGCAATCGTGTACATCATCTATATGCAGATCGAGGCGTACGTGCTCACCCCGCGGGTGATGAACAAGGCGGTCTCGGTGCCCGGTTCGCTGGTGGTCATCGGGGCACTCGTCGGCGGCACGCTGCTCGGCCTCCTCGGGGCGCTCGTCGCGATTCCGGTGACCGCGTCGATTCTGCTGATCATCAAGCAGGTCGTGATTCCGCGACAAGACTCGAAGGTGTAGCCCCGGCGTTGTGCGACGATGGGGCGGTGGGTCAACCAGACACCGTCCGCGGGTCGCTGCCGGCGGACGACGTTGGCCGGCTGGTCGGGCGCCGCGGCCGACGCGTTCGGCTCCGCGGCGGAGTCGTCGGCCTGTTCACGTCCGGGGCGATCGATCATCTCTTCGAGGATGCCAGCGCCGGGTTCGTCGACACGGTCAAGGCGGGGTGGGACGAGGTGTCCAGCACCGGCGAAGCCACCGGCGACCTGGCCTCGGGCGCCTGGCACTCGATCTTCGGATGAGGCGGTCATGAGCTCGGAGAAGACTCGCGTGATGCCGGCGGGGGCGGCCGAGGCGATGCTCGGTCGCGGGTTGTGGTGGGCGCTCTGGGTCGTCAACGTCGCCTTGACAATCGGGGCGACGGTGCTGGCGGTCGGCGTCGCCGTGTCGGGCGGAGTCCGCACCCCGGTGCTGGTCGTGCTCGCGCTCGTCGCCGTGATGTGGTGGGCGCTCGTGGGGCTGTTGTTCGTGCTCGTGCTGTATCGTCCCGGCCGCATCCCGGTCGACACGGTGACTGCTGATGTCGTGATCCTCGGCAATCGCCGGGTGCCGGCGTGGCAGCTCGTGATGCTGGCGGCCGTCACGGCTCTGCTTGCCGCGGGGGCGGTCGCCACCACGGACGGCTGGCGGATCGTGCTGCTCATCGTCGCCGTGGCCTGTCTCGCCGGAGCGGTGTCCCTCGCGTTCAGGCTGCGGCATCGCCCGCGCCTGGTGTTGACACCACAGCGCATGCGCGCGGTGACGGCGCACGGTGACGCACGGCTCGACTGGAACGACATCGCCCTGGTCACCTACGCGCAGGGCAGCGGAGGCCTGATGGTCGCGCGAGTGGATGTCGCACCCGGCGCGACATCCTTCGTCGCCAGATCGCGTCGTCGTCGTGTCGACGTCGCGCCGCTCACTCTGGATCTGGACCCGCTGCTGCTCGTGCTCGCGCTGCGCTTGTACTGGCTCGCTCCCGCCTCGCGCGCCGAGTTGGGCACTGGTCGCGCGCCGGCACGCCTCTTCGACGGCGGCGTTGCCACGGCATCCACGCCGGCGGAGATCTCCGAAGGCCTGCTTTCGGCCTTTCGCCCGCGGTAGCGGTCGGGGCGGCAGGCGGTGTGCGGCGGACAGGTGCGAATTGGCCGCGCGGATGCCCGCGCTCGGCTCGCGCTACCGTCTTCCGCTTTCGCTACCGCGAATGACGTGCGCGAACGCGGGAAACGGTAGCGCGACGCGCGAGTGCCCGCCAGCCGCTCAGCGCGCGGGCAGCAGGCACGTCGGCGACGGCACGGCGGTGCGGTACCGCACCCGACCGGGCACGCCCGTGCGCTGGTCGAGCGACAGCGATGCGACCTCGTCGGAGAGCTGCCCGCCCACCAACAGCGTGTCGCGCACGACGACGTGATGCCGGGGCCAGTTCACGCCCGACTCGCCCAGCGCCACCGGCTGCAGCTGCGAGCCGTCGCCGCGCACCCGCAGCGTCACGATGGTGTTCGAGCCGCGCACGCCGGCATAGAGGAACTCTCCGTCGCGGGATGCCGCAAGCTCGGCCGCCGTGTCATCGTCGAGCAGGCCCGGGGCCAGGGGCGTGCCGCCGACGACCCGCCACGCGCCGGACGCCTCGGGTGCGAGCACGAAGACCTCGCGCGAGAGCTCTGTGACCACGTACAGGTGCCCGCTGACATGCCAGCGCATGTGCCGGGGTCCGCAACCGCGGGGCAGTACGACCTGGCCGACGGGCCGCAGGCCATCGGCGGCGTCGCGCCAGAACCGCACGATATCGAGCCCCATGTCGGTGGTGGCCACCAGACCGCCTGGTAGGAACGCCGTCTGGTGGGTGCGCGAAACGCGCTCGGCCGCGGCATCCTCGCCCTCGTCCTCCCGACCACCCAGCGAACGCACATCGCGCTCCCCCAGCGAACCCACCTCCCGCTCACCCAGCGACCCCAGCCCCCGGCCCCCAGCGAGCGCAGGTCGGGCTCGGCATAGGGATCGGCCGCCGGCGGCGCGATCACCGGCGATGACGGCCGGCCCGCGGCATCCAGACTCATCCGCACCACGCGCCCGTCGCCCCAGCACGCGGCGATCAACGAACCGCCGTCGGGCGCGACGGCGACGTGGCAGGTCAATTCACCCGCGGCCACCGGCTCGCCGAGACGGACGAAGGATGCCTCGCCCGTGCGCGCGAACGCCTGCACGGCGCCGTTTGCCTCCAGGGCCGCGTACACCACGTCCCGTGTGGGGTGCGCGGCGATCCACGACGGCGATCCGCCGGTGGCTGCGGCATCCCCGGTGAAGGCCAGCGGCCCACCGGCGAGCGCATCGTCGGCGGCACCGGCCACCAGCACGCCGATACCGGTGGCCGAGCCGTGCATGTCGGCGGTGTAGCCGCCGGTGAGAAAGCGCATTCGTGTTCCTTGTTCCGGCGCTTCGTTTCGGGCGGGCGGCCCTGGCTCAGCGACCTGTGTCAGACGAGATCGTGGCGCACGATGACCGCGTCGCGGGCGGCGCCCACTCCGATGACCGAGATGCGGGTGCCGCTCATCTTCTCGAGCGCGAGCACGTAGTCCTGCGCGGTCTGCGGCAGGTCTGAGAACTCGCGGGCGCGAGAGATGTCTTCGCTCCAGCCGGGGAAGTACTCGTAGATCGGCGTCGCATGGTGGAAGTCGGTCTGGTTGACCGGCACCTCGTCAAAACGCTGCCCGCCGACGTCGTAGGCGACGCACACCGGAATCTGCTCGAGCCCGGTGAGGATGTCGAGCTTGGTCATGACCAGATCGGTGATGCCGTTGATGCGCGTGGCATAGCGGGTGACGGGCGCGTCGTACCAGCCCACCCGGCGCGGACGCCCGGTGGTCGTGCCGAACTCGAAGCCGCGCGAGCGCAGCCAGTCACCCGACTCGTCGAACAGCTCGGTCGGGAAGGGGCCCGCCCCGACCCGGGTCGTGTACGCCTTGACGATCCCGACGATCCGGTCGAGCCGACCCGGGCCGACGCCGGAGCCGGTCGCCGCTCCCCCGGCGGTCGCCGACGACGAGGTGACGAACGGGTAGGTGCCATGGTCGATGTCGAGCATGGTCGCCTGGCCGCCCTCGAAGACGACGACATCGCCCGCGTCGAGAGCCTTGTCGAGCAGCAGAGCGGTGTCGTCGACCATGGGACGCAGCCGGTCGGCGTACGACAACAAGTCTTCGAGCACCTCGTCGCAACTGATCGCCCGGCGATTGAAGACCTTCACGAGCAGGTGGTTCTTCTGGTCGAGCGCGCCCTCGATCTTCTGGCGCAGAATGCCTTCGTCGAAGAGGTCTTGCACGCGGATGCCGACGCGGTTGATCTTGTCGGCGTAGGAGGGGCCGATGCCGCGCCCGGTGGTTCCGATCTGCCGCTTGCCGAGGAACCGCTCGGTCACCTTGTCGAGCGTGCGATGGTACTGCGTGATGATGTGCGCGTTGGCGCTGACCTTCAGCTTCGACACGTCGACGCCCCGCGCCGACAGTGCCTCGAGCTCGCTGAACAGGACCTCGAGGTCGATCACGACGCCGTTGCCGATCACCGGCGTGACGCCGGGGGTCAGGATGCCGGAAGGCAGCAGGTGCAGCGCGTATTTCTCATCGCCCACCACGACCGTGTGCCCGGCGTTGTTGCCGCCGTTGAACTTCACGACCCAGTCCGTGCGATCGGCGAGAAGGTCGGTGGCCTTGCCCTTCCCCTCGTCTCCCCATTGCACTCCGACGATGACGATTCCCGGCATGAGAGACCCCCGGTAGGTAGAGGACGGGTTACACCCCATCCTATCGGGCGGGCGCGGCGGGCTCTCAAGACGTGACGTTCAGCTTGATGCGCGGACGGCGGGGGGTCGTATTCTGGGCTCATGATCGAGAGCGCGCTGGGTCAATGACCGGCAACCCGCTGGTGGCCGCCGCGGTCGATCACACCTCCCCGTTCGCGGGCACCCTGCTGGTCGAAGACGGGGAACAACTGGTCCAGGCGGTGAACTCCGGCGACTGGGTCTCGGGAGGGATGGCCGCCTTCTCCGGACTTCTCGACACCGCAGCGGCCGTCTCCGACCCGCTCGGCTCTCTGATCGCCGCGGGCCTGGGCTGGCTGATCGACCACGTCGAACCCCTCAAAGGCTGGTTCAACGACCTGACCGGCAACGCCGCCGAAGTGCAGGCGTTCGCGCAGACCTGGGCCAACATCCACACCCAGATGGAAGCGGCCGGCACCGAACTGCACCGCGTGCTCGGCGACGTGGACGACCTCGCCGGACAAGCCATCGACGCCTACCGGCGGTTCCAACAAGACACCGCGAAACACCTGACCGCAGCCGGCACCTGGGCCGGGGCATTCTCCACCGGGCTGAACATCGCCTCCATGATCGTCCAAGCCGTCCACGACCTGGTCCGCGACGTGCTCTCCCAACTGGTCGGCTCCGCGATCTCCTGGGCCTCCGAAGCCGTCTTCACCCTCGGTCTTGCCACCCCCTGGATCATCGAACAAGTCAGCACCCGGGTCGCCTCCTGGGTCAGCAAAGTCGGCAAATTCATCACCCGACTCCTCGAATCCCTCAAATCCCTGCGCGGCCTGCTCGACGAACTCAAACCCCTCCTCGACAAAGCCAGCGAACTATTCGGCAAACTCCTGCACGGCGGGTCGGGCACGCACGCCCCCTCGGCACACTCACCGCGAGTCGGCGATCCGCTCACTGACGTCGACTTTCACGACATGGGGGCCTCCGGCTACCACAGCTCGATCTTCGGCGATCAAGTGCTGCAGTTCTACGACACGCCCAACGCGCACCTGGGGGCTCCCGACTCCAGTGTGTGGGCCATGCCAACCGAAGACGCAGCCCGTATCCACACGCCCGCTGACGCAGCACGCCAGACCGGCATGGCACCGATGGCCCAGAACGCGTACCTGAATGGCGGAGATCTGTACGCCATCCACTTCCCCGTCGACCCCACCACCCTGCGCAGGCCGACGGTCGCCGACGCCGACGGCTGGGCCCACTTCTATGCCGATCCCACGAGCCGAGATCCCATCTACGGGCACACCGCCGTGAATACAGGCGCCGACGCATATCTGATCAATCCGACACGTGAGACGCTTGTTCCCGGGGAGACCCTATGCGCTCAGGCTCCGTCCTGACAAAGCTCGTCGACGGCTCGTGGGTCGTCATGAGGACGTTTCCGTGAGTGAACTGGGATGCGAACGCTGCCGCAACGGCATCTACACCGGCGGGCCTGAGCCGCACTTCGTCGCTGCGACCGCGGGTAATGCGCTCTTCTATCGGTGTGAGGTCTGCGGGACCTGGTGGACCTCAGATGCCAGATCCATGCATCCGATCACCCCGATCCGGGCCCGAGAACAGCTAGGGAGTCTTTTCGATGGCGAGTGATATGCCGCTGGTGGAACGCGCCTTGCGCCGTGCGACGACGGGCGCGCTCACGATGCAGAGTGTGATGTGGGTGTTCGCCGCGTCGACGGTCTACGTGCCCAGTGGCGCCGATCCCGGTGCAGACCGCTCGGGGATGCGCCCGGTCTACTACCAGAAGGGCGCCGACCGCATGCTGGCGGTGTTCACCTCGCCCGCCGCCGCCGAAGCGGTAAACGAGATCGCCCCGTATCTCGTCACGTTCTCCGGCGAGCAGCTGCTGTCGACGATGCCGGCGACCGACGGGTTGGTCGTCAATCCCGGCACTCCCGTGGGCTTCGACGTGGAGCCCGAAGGATTGACGCAGTTGCGCGACGAACTGGGCACTTCAGCGGCCTGAGCGACGCCAACGTTCGGTCCCGCGTCCGGCCTACCGACGCAGGCGCAGCTCGCGCCACGTGCGCAGGCCGATCAGCAGTGGAATCGCGCCGAGCACCCACAGCATCAGGCCGAGCGCGAACCCCACGCCCGCCCGCTCGGGGATGTTCCCGAAGAAGACGACCAGCGAGCCGGCCACCGCGATGACGATGCCCAGCGCGATGAGCAACCCGTGCGCCCTGCGCCATCCGGCGCCCGCCGCTCGCACGGTGCCGATGCCGTCGGCGATCGCGACCACGCCGACCACCGCAAGAGTGCCGAAGAAGGCCGTATCGATGCTGGGTGCGACCGCGGGCAGAAACAGCAGACCGATCACGAGATAGATAGCGCCGATCACGATCTCGGCGATACCGCGCGCCTTGTGACCGCCGGCCTTGTGACCGCCGGCCGCACCGTCGGCGCCGGCGGGACGGATACTTTCGGGGTTTTCGGTCATCGTCGGTTCCGTTCCGGTGGCGGATGCCGCGCGGGGGCGCGGTGGCTCGATGCTAACAAGCGGGCGGTACGGTATGCGGGTGCTTGCCCCCGGGTGGTGGATGCCGGTGCCCGGCCGGTCACGCGGCTGAAGCGGCATCCCGCCCCTGGATAGACTGGAACCCATGTCGAAGGTCCTGCAGTCTCTCCCCGTCGGCGAGCGCGTCGGCATCGCCTTCTCCGGGGGGCTTGACACCTCGGTCGCCGTCGCGTGGATGCGCGACAAGGGCGCGATCCCGTGCACGTACACGGGCGACCTCGGCCAGCCCGACGAGACCGACATCGAGGCGATCCCGGGCCGAGCCGCGCAGTACGGCGCCGAGGTCTCGCGTCTGGTCGACTGCAAACGCGCGCTGGTCGAAGAGGGGTTCGGGGCGCTGGCGTGCGGCGCTTTCCACATTCGCAGCGGCGGGCGCACCTATTTCAACACGACGCCGATCGGCCGCGCCGTGACCGGCACGCTGCTCGTGCGCGCCATGAAGGAAGACGGCGTCGACATCTGGGGCGACGGCTCGACCTACAAGGGCAACGACATCGAGCGCTTCTACCGCTACGGGCTGCTGGCCAACCCGGCGCTGCGCATCTACAAGCCGTGGCTCGACCCCGACTTCGTCGGCGAACTGGGCGGGCGCGCGGAGATGAGCCAGTGGCTCGTCGAGCACGGCTTTCCGTACCGCGACTCGGCTGAGAAGGCGTACTCGACCGACGCCAACATCTGGGGTGCGACGCACGAGGCCAAGACCCTCGAGCACCTCGATGTGTCGCTCGAGACCGTCGAGCCGATCATGGGTGTGCGATTCTGGGATCCGTCGGTGCAGATCGAGACCGAAGACGTCACCGTCGCCTTCGAAGCCGGACGCCCGGTCGCACTGAACGGCGTCTCGTTCGACGACCCGGTCGAGCTCGTGCTCGAGGCGAACCGCATCGGCGGACGCCACGGTCTGGGCATGAGCGACCAGATCGAGAACCGCATCATCGAGGCCAAATCGCGTGGCATCTACGAGGCTCCGGGCATGGCGCTGCTGTTCATCGCGTACGAGCGCCTGGTGAACGCGATTCTCAACGAAGACACGCTGGCCACTTACCACGAGCAGGGTCGGCGGCTGGGCCGGCTGATGTATGAGGGACGCTGGCTCGAGCCGCAGGCACTCATGCTGCGCGAGTCGATCCAGAAGTGGGTGGGCTCGGTCGTCACCGGTGTGGTGACCCTGCGTCTGCGCCGCGGCGAAGACTACACGATCCTCGACACTGTCGCCGCCCACGCCTCGTACCAGCCCGAGAAGCTCTCGATGGAGCGCGTCGGTGACGCCGCCTTCGGCCCGGTCGACCGCATCGGGCAGCTCACGATGCGCAATCTCGACATCGCCGACTCGCGCGGCCGGCTTGAGCAGTATGCCGGCCTGGGCCTGATCGGCGGGGCGACCCGCGAGCTGGTCGGCCGGCTCGAGCAGGGTGCTGCCGACGAGATCTCCGAGGCCGGCGCCGAGACGCAGCAGGCTGCCGCCGCTTTCGATGAGGCCGGCGAGGGCGCCGCGTTCGACTCCGGCACCGACTGACGGTGCGGGATGCCGCGGCGCGCGCGCGGCGCGCGGCGCGCGGCATCCCTCGCTCTCCGGCATCCACCCCGGCTCCGGCATCCACCCCGGCGTGTTCGGTTCGCAGGAACATCTGCGCACCGACCGGCGACACGCCGGGCCACCGGCCCGGGACACGCCAACCATCCTGCGAACCGAACAGGTGCCGCCGCGGCGGCGCGGCAATCGGCTGAGACTTTGCACAGCATTGTGCAGGTTAATTGTGCACACCGATGTGCAAGTTCTATTCTTATGGAGTGAGCACACCGCATCCGCCGCGTCGAAAGGACGCCGCCCAGAACAGGGCCGGCATCCTCGTTGCGGCCGTCACCGTTCTGGCTGACGACCCACACGCGTCCATCGACACGATCGCGAAGGCCGCCGGGCTGTCACGTCGCGCTTTCTACGGCCACTTTGAGGACCGGGGGGCCCTCATCACCGCCGTGATCGCCGAAGGCGCCGAACGCTTCAACGCGATCGCACAGTCGGTGACCGATGACGATCCGCGCAGCGCGCTTGCACACCTGGCCCGCGGGCTGTGGGGCGAGGCGCAGCACGTGCACGCGGCGGTCGCGGTGGCTCTGAACGACAAGCTCGCGCGCCTCACGGCGCAAGCTCTCGCCCCGGTGCGCGTGCGGCTGCTGGAGATCTGCGAGCGCGGCTTCGAGCGCGACGTGCTGCGCCGCGACATCCCGCCCGCCGTCACTGTGCGGCTGGTCGAAGAGGCCGCGCGCAGCGTGATCACTCATCTGGATCCGGCACAGACCCGCGGCCACCATCTCGCCGAACGCGCCGTGCTCAGCGCGGCGGGCCTGGGATGGCAGCAGATCGATGATCTGATCATCGAGGGGGAGAAGGCATGAAGATCGAACTGCGGGATGTCGCGAAGGGGCCGGCCCGCGCGCGGGCGCTCGACGCGACGACGACGGCGTTTCAGAGCGGCACGGCGGTGCTCGTCGAGGCCGAGACCGAACAGCGCCCCGCCGTGCTCGGACTCATCGCATCGGGGCGGATGAAGCCTGACACTGGCACCGTGCTGCTCGACGGCGCCGCCGATGCGCGGTCGATCCGCACGCGCACGGCTCTGGTCGATGCGCCCGAGGTGTGCGATCCGGCGCCGGATGTCACGGTGTACGGCCTCGTCGAAGAAGAACTGATGTTCGCCGGGCGCCCATCGAACCTGATCGCGGCCCGACGCTGGCTCGACGACAACGGCTTCGGCGGGATGGGACGGATGCCGATCTCGGCCGTCGGACCGCGCGAGCGGGTGTCGTTGCTGCTCGAGCTGACAGCGCTGCGCCCCCGCGTCGAGGCGATCGTGCTGGTCTCGCCCGACCGACACGGCGGCGACCCGCGGGAGTGGTGGAGCATCGTCGAGGACTTCGCCGCCCGCGGGTACGCCATGCTCGTGATCGCCGGGCGGGCCTCGGCCATGGTGCTACACGGGATGGATGCGGCATCCGGCGAAACCGCGGCATCCCCCGCCCCCGGCGTCCAGCCGGAACCTTCCCCCGAGCCGGCATCCGCCCCGCCGGCCGAGGCCGCGGCTGATGCCGGTGCCGGTGCCGGCACGCCTGCCGATGCAGATGCCGACGCCGACGCCGACGCGGATGCGGATGCGGATGCCGGTGCCGATGCACGTGCGGATATTCCATATGGAATTGCCGAAACCACATCAAACCGCCGCGAAATTGATGTGGTTTCGCAAATTCCATATGGAACCGACCGGGAGGAGGGCGAGGCCGCGCCGGGCGAGGCCGCAGAGGGCGAGGCCGCGCCGGGCGAGGCCGCACCCGATGCTGACCCCGCCCCGAGCCCGAGGAGGACGAGCGGTGAAGATCCCCGCGATGATCACCGCCGAACTGCGGCGGCTGACCTCCACGAAGATGGGCATCCTCGCCCTGATCGCGCTGCTGGCGGTGCCGATCCTGTACGGGGGGCTCTACCTGTGGGCAAACCAGGACCCCTACGGGCAGTTCAGCGAGGTTCCCGTCGCGCTCGTCGTCGCCGACGAAGGCCAGGGCGAGGTGAACTACGGCGACCAGATCGCCGACGAGTTGATCGAGGGCAAGGCGTTTGACTGGCAGCGCATGACGACCGACGAAGCAGCCGACGCCCTGCACCATGGCGAGGTCGACTTCACCGTCACGATCCCGAAGGACTTCTCCGACGCCCTCACCAGCGTCTCCACCGACCAGCCCCGGCAGGCCACGATCGAACTCGAGACGAACGACGCCAACAACTACCTCGCCTCGACGATCGGCGACCAGGCCGTGGAGAAGATCCGCGCGTCGGTCGCACAGCTGGTCGGGCGCGAAGCGGCCGGCCGCATGCTCACGGCACTTTCCGACATCCGCGGCAGCCTCGTCACCGCTGCCGACGGCGCGGCGCAGCTGACCGACGGAGCGCAGTCTGCGCACGACGGCGCCGGCGAACTGCGTGACGGCGCAGCGCAGCTCTCGGCCGGCGCGCAGAAGCTCTCCACCGGCGCACACCAGGTCGCCGACGGGGCCTCCCAGCTGACAGACGGCGCGGCCACCCTCTCGACAGGCGCAACGCATGTCGCCGACGGTGCGGCGCAGGTGGCCGACGGCACACGGCAGATCGCCGAGTACGCGGATGCCGCGGGCAGCGCCGTGCAGACCGTCACCGACGCGCTGCCCGACGCGCGCAGCGACATCGCCGACCTGCTGACCGAGCAGGGACTCGACCAGAGCCAGATCGACGCGGTCCTGGCAAAGCTGGATCCGGTTGCCGACAAGCTGCGCGACGGCGATGCGAAGGTGCAGGATGCCGTCGGCAAGATCGATCAGCTCGCCTCGGGCGCCGATCAGGTGTCGGCGGGCGCGGCGCAGGTCGCCGACGGTGCCGCCGACCTGACCTCGGGCGCGGCCACGCTGTCGTCGGGCGCCGACCAGGTCGCCGACGGCACCGACGCGGCGGTGACCGGGTCGACACAGCTGCGCGATGGCGCGACAGCGTTGCAGAAAGGCTTGGGCACCCTCACCGACGGTGCGGCACAGCTGCGCGACGGCCTGAGCGACGGAGTCGACCAGATCCCGGCATCCACGACACAGCTGCGCACCGCGCAGGCCAAGACCATCGCCGACCCCGTCGAGATCGAGTCGGGCAAGGTGGCCTCGGCCGAGGACTACGGCGCAGGCCTGGCGCCGTTCTTCGCGGCGCTGGCCGGATGGATCGGCATCTATGCGCTGTTCCTTATCGTCAAGCCGATCTCCAAGCGCGCGGTCACCGCGCTGCGCAAGCCGATCAGGGTGACCATCGCCGGATGGCTGACCCCGGCCGTGCTGGGTGGGGTGCAGATGATCGGGCTGTTCGGCGTGCTGGCGCTCGCGCTCGGATTCGGCTTTGCGAACCCGTGGGGCACGCTCGGCGTCATGGTCGCGGCATCGTTCACCTACACGGCGATCATTCTGGCGCTGAACGTGTGGCTGGGCTCGGTCGGACAGTTCCTGGGTCTGGTGATCATGGTGCTGCAGCTGGTGACTGCCGGGGGCACGTTCCCCTGGCAGACACTGCCGGCGCCGCTGGCGGCCCTGCACCACGTGCTGCCGATGGGCTATGTCGTCGACGCGATGCGGCAGCTGATGTACGGCGGCGACCTCGCCCGTGCCGGTGCCGATCTGGGGGTGCTCGCGCTGTGGCTGGTGGGTTCGCTCGCGGTAGCGGCGCTGGGCGTCACGCGCATGACGCACCGCCGCACGCTGCGCGACCTGCAGCCGAGCCTGATCGGGTAGGCGGCGCCGCCACGCGGATTCCGAACAGGGTTCGGGGTTCCCCGTGCCCGGGCGATACGATGCCAGGACGCCCGCGTACCCGAACGGTGGGCGCTTCCGTAGACCTCGACGACGAAGAGTCCAGCCGTGTCAGCAGCCCGCCCCGCACCCGCCACCCGTACCAAGGCCAAGATGCCCCTCGGCCGAAAGATCGGCATCACCGCGTTCAGCGTCCTCGCCGGACTCGTCGTGATCGCCGTCGTCGCCGCAGGGTTCGTCGTCTTCACGATCCAGCGCTCGTTCCCGACGCTCGAGGGCACCATCACGACCTCGGGGCTCAACGACAAGGTCACGGTGCAGCGCGATGATCGCGGCATCCCGACCATCACCGCCGACGATTCCCACGACCTCTTCTTCGCGCAGGGCTACGTGCACGCGCAGGATCGCTTCTGGGAGATGGACTTTCGCCGGCACGTGACCAGCGGCCGGCTCTCAGAGCTGTTCGGAGCCTCGCAGCTGCCCACCGACACGTTCTTGCGCACGCTGGGCTGGCGCAAGGTCGCCGAGCAAGAGGTCGACCTGCTCTCGGATGACGCGAAGGCCTACTATCAGGCCTACGCCGACGGGGTGAACGCCTATCTCTCCGACCACCACGGCGCCGCAGTCTCGCTGGAGTACGCCGTGCTGGGGCTGCAGAACCCCGACTACACGATCGAGAAGTGGACGATCGCCGACTCGCTCGCGTGGCTGAAGGCGATGGCCTGGGATCTGCGCGCGAACCTCGGCGACGAGACCGACCGCGCTCTGCTGGCTGGCGCCGGCTACACGCAGGAGCAGATCGCCGACCTCTACCCCGCCTACCCGTTCGATCAGAACCCGGTCATCGTGCCGGAGCTGTCCACGGATGCCCCGGACGCGAAGACCCCCGACGTCGAGGCGGGCTCGACCGCCCCGGCATCGCTGCAGTGGCAGCAGGTCGACAATGTCGTCGAGGCTGCCAGCGCGCTCATCGGGCAGGTCGGCGAGGGCGTAGGCTCGAACTCCTGGGTGGTATCGGGTGATCTGACCGAGAGTGGGATGCCGCTGCTGAGCAACGATCCGCACTTGGGCGCCGCCATGCCCAGCATCTGGCATCAGATCGGTCTGCGGTGCGCGAAGGTGTCGGCGGCCTGCCCGTTCGACGTCGCCGGTTTCGGCTTCTCCGGCGTTCCGGGCGTGGTCATCGGCCACAACACGAGCATCGCGTGGGGGTTCACCAACCTGACCACCGACGTGACCGACCTGTACCTCGAGCGCGTCCAGGGCGATGACTACTGGCGAGACGGCAAGCTCGTGCCCCTGAAGATCTCGCACGAGACCATCAAGGTCGCCGGCGGAAAAGACGTCGACCTCGAGATCCGGTCGACCAACAACGGCCCGATCATCTCCAGCGTCAACGACGACGATGCCGCCATCGCGCAGCATCCGGTCACCGGATCGGATGGCAAGGTCACCGAGCCGAGCAGCATGCCCGACGGCGATACCGCCGTCGCGCTGAAGTGGACGGCACTGACTCCGGGAACGACCGCCGAGGCCATCTTCACTCTCGACCAGGCGCAGGACTTCGCCGGATTCCGCGCCGCGGCCGAGCAGTTCGACGTGCCGGCGCAGAACCTCATCTACGCCGACGTCAACGGCAACATCGGATACCAGGCACCCGGCAAGCTGCCGATTCGCGGTGCCGGCGACGGGTCGATGCCACAGCCGGGCTGGGACTCGGATTACGACTGGAAGGGCTTCATTCCGTTCGCGAAGCTGCCGGTGTTGTACAACCCCGACGACGGGTACATCGTCACGGCCAACAACGCGATCACGGGCGACGACTATCCGTACTTCCTCACCAACGACTGGGACTACGGCTGGCGCGCCGCGCGCATCACCGACCTCATCCAGCGAGCCTCGGCCGACCACAAGCTCACGGTGCAGGACATGCGCGACATTCAGTCCGACACCGACTTCTGGATCGGCAAGAAGCTCATCACCGCGTACAAGGACATCACCGTCGACGACACGCAGGTGCAGTCGGCCCTCGACCTGTTCGACCTGTGGGACGGCCAGAACGCCGTCGATTCGGCCGCGGCAGCCTACGCGAACGTGGTGTGGGACGAGCTGGCCCAGGACCTCTTCACCCGCCGCGAGCATCCGGCGCCCACTGGCAGCCAGAGCCGGCTGTTCCTCGTCGCCGACAATCTGCTCGACGACCCCGACTCGAGCTGGTGGACCAACGACCAGATCTCAGTGACCAGCCAGCAGCAGATGCTCGTCAAGGCCGCGACCGACGCATACCACCGCCTGGCCGAGCTCGAGGGCTCGAATCCCGAGCAGTGGACCTGGGGCGGCATCCACAAGCTCACGCTGACCAGCGCAACGTTCGGCTCGAGCGGCATCGCGCCGATCGAGTGGCTTTTCAACCGGGGTCCGCTCGCCGTGGGCGGTGGGTCGAGTGTGGTGGATGCCACGGGCTGGGCGATCGGCGATGGCTTCGACGTGTCGACCGTGCCGTCGATGCGCATGGTGGTCGACCTGTCGAACTTCGACGCGTCGACGTGGACCAACCTCACCGGCGAAAGCGGTCACGCCTTCCACCCGAACTACGACGACCAGGCCGAGGCGTGGCAGCACGTTCAAGCGCTGCCGTGGGCGTTCTCGCCGAAGGCGGTCAAGGCTGCCGCGACGCACACCCTGGTGCTGGCGCCCGCCGACTGAGCGAGCCGCGCCCGGTCGTTGAGCGGACCGCGCCCGGTCGTTGAGCGGACCGCGCGCGGTCGCTGAGCAAGCCGCGCCCGGTCGTTGAGCGAGCCCTGCCCGGTCGTTGAGCGAGCGCAGCGAGACGAAACGACCAATCGCCGCGCGAATCACTCCCCCGGCGTCGCCGGCGGGCTGCCCATCGTTCCGGGCGGCCACGCCTCGGGCACGACCCCGCCCGGCGCCGGCACGATGCCCTGCCATGGCGTGATGGTGCGCGGTGCGCCGTTCTCCTCGTGCAGCAGGATCAGCTGCAGGCCGGATGCCGCACCGAACGGGTCGCCACCGGGATACGGCGATCCCGCGCTGCAGGTCTCAGGTGCGGACAGCACACGGATGCTCCCCTCGCCCGAGCCCTTCGCCCAGTGGTCGACCTGCACGCTCCAGGCGTTCACGGTGTACCCGAAGAGGTTCGCCTCGCCGACCTTCTCCCCGACAGTGCCGACCACCGCCGACGACGCATCTTCCAGAGCGTCAGCGGGTGTGTCGAAGGCCACCCAGTCCACGCACTGACCCGCCGTGCCGAACGGCGCTCCGGAGCACCCGGTGAGCAGGCCCAGTGCCAGTACGGCACTGGCCGCCGGCCCGGTGAGTCCTCGCCCCATGTCTTCGAGTATGCGGATGCCGCAGCCCCCGCAAACGCATCGTTATGCGTTCGGTAGCCGGGCCGGGATGCTGCCTGCCGACGTCGAGCCGATGCCGCGCCGCGGCATCCCGTTATTGATTCGTTACCAGCGTTCTCGGAGGAACCGCCCAGAAACGGCACCTACGGTTGACCGGTCCCCGCCCCGGCACCCGATCGAGACGGTGGATGTCTCGGTTCGGCCGCATGGCCGAAGGCCCAGCACCTCTGACACAACGCCGGATAGTGCCGCGCGACACCCGTGTCGCAGAGCACACGGCCAGCCGAGACGACCAGCCCGCCCAGGTGGCATCCCGCTGAAGATGTCACTTGTAGCCCGCGCCCCGCAAGGGGTCGCGCCACGCACGGCGGGACAGTACGAACATCGGAGCCCCGTGCGCCTTCGCACCCTGACCCACCCGAAGAAGTCCCTTTTCCTCACGATCTCAGCGGTGGCCGCTCTTGCGGTCGTGGCCGTTCCGGCCAGCGCGGCCGGCGCACCGCCGCGAGATGACACCCCGGCCCACGTCGAGACCGGGCCCCGCCCGGTCGACCAGAATGCCGCGTATTACGCGAACATCGCGCGCGGCACCGCGAACCTCGCGCACGGCAAGGTGAGCACGGCGTCACTGACGACACAGATCGCCGACATCCAAGACTCCACAGCCGCTTCTCCCGCGCAGGTCGAGGCTCTGACCGCCGAACTGCGCAACACCACCGCGACCGTCGCGGCCAAGGTCGTCAAGTACGACAAGGAGCAGGCCCGCAAGGCCGCCGCGAAGAAGGCGGCTGCGAAGAAGGCCGCCGCAGCTGCCGCCGAAAAGGCGCGGCAGGAGGCCGCGGCCAAGAAGGCCACGCAGTCGTCGTCGAGCGGCGGCGGCGCCGTCGCCGCCTCGACCGGCAGCGTTTCGGCGGCCGGCGGTAACTCCCCGTCGGCGGCGCGTGCGTATGCGCGCAGCGCGATGGCCAGCAAGTACGGCTGGGGCTCCGACCAGTTCTCGTGCCTGAACTCGCTGTGGAATCGCGAGTCGGGCTGGCGCGTGAACGCCGCCAACCCGTCGGGCGCCTACGGCATTCCGCAGGCCCTTCCCGGATCGAAGATGGGCGCCGGCTGGCAGAGCAGCGCGACCGTGCAGATCAACTGGGGTCTGAGCTACATCAAGAGCCGCTATGGCACGCCGTGCGGCGCGTGGAGCCACTCCCAGTCCACCGGCTGGTACTGAGCCGTCGCACTCCGACCGCACGGCACCGGGATGCTTCGCTGAGAGTGCGCCTGACGGACGTGGATGCGGGTCTCACCCGTTCCCGCGCCCGTCGGGCGCACTCTCATCGGGCGAGGGCTCGTCCGACGCCGGCGCGATGGTCGGGGTCGGCGAGGTCGGCGTCGTCGTCGGGTCGCCCACCTCGTCACCGGCAGCGCGATCGGCGAGCTCATCGACCACCATCGACGGCCGGTCGATGCGGCCGTTGCGGTACGCCTGCCGCCCGACCATGTGCGCCGACAGCGGCGCGGTCGCCAGCTGAATGAGCACGACCGGCACCAGGAACGCCGTCACCGGCCACGACCGCAGCGCAAGGGCGATGGCCAGGCAGATGAGCATGAGGCCGAGCACCTGCGGCTTGGTCGCCGCGTGCAGCCGGGTGGGCACGTCGGTGAAGCGGGCGACGCCGATCGCCGCGGTCAGGCACAGCAGGGCGCCGATGAGCACCAGCACCACCGAGACCACGTCCAGTGCGGCATCCATCACTGTCCGCCTTTCCGCGCCACGAACCGGGCTATCGCGATCGAGCCGAACACGCCGATCGCCGCGATGATCAGCAGCACCGGCAGCGTCTTGGTGTGGTGATTGATCACCATGTCGGCGCCGAGAATGCACAGCACCTCGGTCAGCAGCACGTCGGCGGCCACCGCCCGGTCGAGGATCGACGGACCCCGCACGATGCGCCACAGCGCCAGCAGGGCCGCAGCGGCGAAGACCAGGTAGATGATCCACACCATGACGGTCATCTCTCACCTCCGGCATCCCGGCGCAGCGCGTCGAGCTGGGCGCGAGAACCGACCGCCCGCACGATGCGCTCCTCCCAGTGCAGCACCCCGCGGCGCTGCTTCTCAACGTCATCGAGCGAATGCACGCCGATGAAGTGCAGGTAGATGATGCGCTGATCGCGGTCGGTGTGCACGACCAGCGAACCGGGAATGAGGGATGCCGTGACCCCGACGTGCGTCATGATGAGGTCGTCGTCGGTGCGCAGTTGTACCGCGATGATCGCCGAGCTCGGCTGGTGGCGCCAGTCGACGGCCTGCCAGGCGACCGTGAGCGAGCCGATCACGACGTTGGCGAGGAACTCGACGATGTAGACAAGCCCCCACCAGAGGTTGATCCGGCCCGACAGCTCGACCGGCGGCAGCCGGAAGACCCGGGTCACGAACAACGCCACGATCAGGCCGGTGACGGCGGCCAGCACCGTGAACTGGCCCCACAGCAGCATCCACAGGGCGATCAGCCACACGAAGAATGGCAGCTGACGCCAGAGCGACTTCAGAGCATTCATTCTGTCGCCTCCTCGTCGAGCTGCGTGACGTGCACCGGGTGAGCGATGCCGTCGCCGATGCGCGTGCACAGATCGTAGAGGGGCCCGGCGAACACCGTCAGAGCCAGGGTCACCGCGACCATGCCCGCCGTGGCCGCCGTCATGATGCGGGGAATGGCCCGGCGCTCGCTCTGCTCGGCGGCCGCCGGGGCGCCCTTCAGGTATGCGACCCGGTCGAGCGTCTCGATCTCGGCCTCGTCGGGCTCGTCGTTCTCGCGCCAGAACGAAAGGTTCCAGGCGCGCATGAGTGCATACAGCGTCAGCAGCGAGGTGACGATGCCGCCGACGATGAGCACCATCATCAACGGCGTGCCCACCCGCGCGGCCGCATCGAAGAGCGCGTACTTGCCGATGAAGCCCGAGAACGGTGGCAGCCCGCCGAGGTTTATCGCCGGAATGAAGAACAACACGGCCAGCACCGGCGCTGCGCGCATGAGTCCCTTCACGCGCAGGATCGACGTCGACCCGGCGCGACGCTCGATGAGTCCGACCGCGAGGAACAGCGTGGTCTGCACCACGATGTGATGCACGATGTAATACGCCACGGCGCCGAATCCGGCGGGGGTGGCGATGGCCAGGCCGAAGACCATGTAGCCGATATGGCTGACCAGCGTGAACGAGAGGATGCGCTTGAGCTCGGCCTGTGCGAGCGCGCCGAGAATGCCGATCACCATCGTGGCGAGGCCCACGATCAGCAGCAGCGTGTTCACGTTGCTCGACGGGAACAGCTGCGTCTCGGTGCGGATCATCGCGTACACGCCGACCTTGGTCAAAAGACCCGCGAACACCGCGGTGACCGGGGCCGGCGCAGTGGGGTACGAGTCGGGCAGCCAGAACGAGAGCGGAAACACCGCTGCCTTTATCGCGAAGGCGATGAGCAGCATCAGGTGCAGCACGAGTTGAGTGGATGCCGGCAGCTCGGCCATCCGCTCGGCGATCTGGGCCATGTTCACGGTGCCGACGGCCGCATAGATCATCGCGATGGCCGCAAGGAACAGAATCGACGACACCAGCGAGACGACGATGTAGACGACCCCGGTGCGGATGCGCGATTCGGTGCCGCCGAGGGTGATCAGCACATACGAAGCCACCAGCAGGATCTCGAACCCGACGTACAGGTTGAAAAGGTCGCCGGCGATGAAGGCGTTGAAGATGCCCGCCGCGAGGATGAGGTAGGTCGGATGGAAGATCGTGACGGGCGTGTCATCGTCGCCGTCGGCGTAGCCCTGACCCACCGAGAACAGCAGCACCGCCAGCAGCACGACCGCCGAGACGCCCACCAGCAGAGCCGAGAGCCGGTCGACGTACAACACGATGCCGAACGGAATGGGCCAGCCGCCCACCGAGACCGCGACCGGCGAACCCGAGGCATCCACCGCCAGCAACAGCACAGCTGCGATCACCACGACCGCCGAGAGGGTGACAACGGATGCCGCTATCTGCAGCCGGCGGTGGCGGCCGGCCACTAGCGCCACGGCGGCGCCCAGCAGCGGCAGCGTGACCAGCAGCGGGATCAGCGCGTTCATGCGTCGTCGCCTTTGTCGTGGGGGGCGTCACTCTGGTCGGTGGGAGCGTCGCTTCGGTTGGTGGGAGCGTCGCTTCGGTTGGTGGGAGCGTCGCTCTGGTCGGTGGGAGCGTCGTCGTCGATCGCGGGATTGTCGGCATGATGCAGCACGGTGATCGGCGAAGTGGTGACATCGACGAAGTCCGACGAGATCTCGTCGTCGGCGTCTTCGACTTCGACCTCGTCGTCGAGCGCGTCTTCATCGGCGACGTGGTCGGGGCCGCGCAGGGCGACGTCGTCTTCGTCGTCGGTGACCGTGTCGGCCTGGCCGAGCTGCCAGGAGCGATAGATCAGCGCGAGCAGAAACGCCGACACGGCGAACGTGATGACGATGGCGGTGAGGGTCAGCGCCTGCGGCAGCGGGTCGCTCATGTCGTCTTTGTCTGCCTCGCCGAAGAACGCCGGCAGCCCCGGTTCGCCCATGACGATCAGCAGCAGCAGGTTGGCCGCATTGCCCAGCAGCAGAAACCCGATCAGCACCCGGGTCAGGCTGCGCTCGAGCATCGCGTAGACGCCGCACGCGAACAGAACCGCCATGATGACGATGAGGATGCCGCTGGCCGTCATGGCGCCACCCCTTCGGCGGGCGCATCCTGCTGCGCGGTCAGCTGCCGGTCGACCTCGGCGCCCAGGCTGCGCAGCACGTCGAGCACGAGACCGATGACCACCAGGTATACGCCGATGTCGAAGATCGTCGACGTGACGAACTCGATGTGCCCGAGCACGGGGATGTCGGCCTCGAAGACGGCGCTGGTCAGTGGCGCGGCGCCGAAGATGAGTGGCACCAGCGCGGCGATGACGGCCAAGATCATGCCCGCGCCCAGCAGGCGCCCGGCGTCGGCGGGTGCCGCAGCGCCCAGCTCGTAGCGACCGCCCGCGATGTAGCGCATGACCAGCGCCATGCCGGCCACCAGGCCTCCGGCGAATCCACCGCCGGGCAGGTTGTGCCCGGCGAACAGCAGATAGATCGACGCGATCATGATCGTGTGGAAGAGAATTCGTACGATCACCTCGAGCATGATGGAGCGCTCGGCCGGCCGCACCCGTCCGCCGCCGACGAGCCAGGCGCGCTTGCCCGCCGCGCCCGACGACTCCCGCCGCAGGCCGTCGGCGGTCTCCACCAGCGGGCGCCGCGCGCCGCGCACGCCCTCGGGCAGCGCCGACAGCGACGACAGCAGATCGGCGCGGTGGGTGACGAAGACGAGCGATGCCACACCCGTGGCCGCCAGGATCAGCACCGACAGCTCGCCCATGGTGTCCCAGCCGCGCAGGTCGACCAGGGCGACGTTGACGACGTTCTTGCCGTGGCCGAGCCGGTAGGCCAGTTCGGGGAAGGTGTCGGAGATCGGCGCCTTCTCGCGCGCGCCCGTGGCCACCACCGCAACGGCCGCCATGACAAGGCCCACCGCGGCGCCCAGAACAGCGCGTGCCACCGGCCACACCGACGCGTTGTGCGCGCCCATCCGCGCGGGGATGCGGCGGAGCACGAGGGCGAAGGCGACCATTGTCACGGTTTCGACGAGCACCTGGGTCAGTGCCAGATCGGGGGCACCGCTCGTGGCGAACAGCAGGATCATGCCCAGGCCCGTCACCGAGACCAACACGACGCCGGTGTAACGCTTGCGCGCGCGCACGGCGACCAGTCCGGCGATGATCATGAGCGGGGCGACGAACACCTGCATGGGTGATTGCCAGGCATCCAGCTGCGTGCGCCAGCTCGGGCTCGCCAGCAGCGCGGTGCCCTCGGCGGCGACGAACACGACGAAGATGGTGCCGACGTAGATCGGCAGCGATCCGCGCTGGGTGACCCGGGTCACCGCGACCGAGAGCCGTGCGATGCCGCGCAGCGTCGCGTTGTACGCCTCGGCGGCGGTGAACGGCAGCACGCGCCGACGTTCCTCCCAGCCGATGGCCCGGGCGCCGGCGAACACGAGCGCCCCGCCGACCAGCGTGGCCAACGACACCCAGAGCGCCGGAGTGAACCCGTGCCAGAGTGCGAGGTGCTCGTGCCCCCCACCGGGCACGGTGTCGGCGTAGCCCGCCAAGGCGGAATCCAGCCACGGCGCGGCGAAGCCCGCGAGCAGCGAGAGCGCCGCCAGCACCACCGGCGGCAGAGCGAAGCCCGCCCGCGGAACCGGCCATTCCGTTCTCGGCATATCTTCACCGGCCGGTGTCGTCTTGCGCCAGAACGCACCCCAGACGAACCGGATGCCGTAGGCGGCCGTCAAGACCGATCCTGCGATGACGCCGACCAGAGCGACGATGTCCCAGCCATCGGCGGGAACCAGAATCGCCCCCAACACGCTCTCTTTCGCGACGAAGCCGATGGCCGGGATGACCCCGGCCATCGAGCACACGGCGATGATCGATGCGGTGGCCAAGATCGGCGCCTGACGGCCCAGGCCCGAGATCTCGCGGATGTCGCGGGTCGACAGCTGCCGGTCGATGACACCGACGATCAGGAACAGGCACGACTTGAACAGCGCGTGGCTGACCAGCAGCGCGAGCCCGGCGAGCGCGGCATCCCGCGTGCCGTAGCCGAGCACGACGGTGAGAAAACCGAGCTGGCTGACCGTGCCGTAGGCGAGGATCCGCTTGAGGTCGGTCTCGCGCAGCGCCTGGATGCCGCCCAGCAGCATCGTGAACGCGCCGAGCCCGAGCAGAATGGGCCGCCACGGCCCGACGAGGGCGAACGCCGGCGCCAGCCGCGCGATGAGGTAGATGCCCGCCTTCACCATGGCTGCGGCATGCAGATAGGCACTGACCGGTGTCGGCGCCGCCATCGCGCCGGGCAGCCAGAAGTGGAACGGGAAGATCGCAGATTTGCTCAGCGCCCCTACGAGAATGAGCACTATTGCGGCGTCGACGACAGGCCCGGTCGGGGCATCGGCAATGATGCCCGACAGACTCGTCGTGCCCGCCTGGATGACCAGCAGCACGACGCCGATGAGCATGACCAGGCCACCGATCGTCGTGACCAGCAGCGCTTGCAGCGCCGATCTGCGGCTCGCGCCGCGGCGGTGGTAGAAGCCGATGAGCAGATAGCTGAGAACGCTGGTGACCTCCCACAGCATCACCAGCACGACCATGTCGTCGGTCAGGACCAGTCCGTACATCGCGCCGGCGAACCCGAGCAGCACCGCGGCGAACTGCGCCACGCCCTCGAGGTGGCCCTCGAAATACCAGCGGCAGTACAGCAGCACGAGAGCGCCCACGCCGGTGACGATGAGCGTGAGCACCCAGCCGAGGGTGTCCATGCGCATCGACAGGTTGATGTGCAGGCTGGGGATCCAGGCGTATGTCTCGAACGGAATATCACCACCGAGCACGGCCGGCGCCTGCAGCGCCGCATGCACGAACGCAGCGGCGGGCAGCACCGCGGCGACGTAGAACGCCCGCGCGCCGAAGAGGCGCACGGCCCACGGCAGCAGCAGCGGAACCAGGGCGAACGCCGCCAGCAGGATCAGCACACTGCGGCCTCCTCGCTGGTCGGGGGTCTGCCTCCATCCTACTTTCCGCCCCGCTCCGGCAATTCCATATGGACTTCACCAGACCACATCAATTTTCCGGAAATTTGATGTCGTCTGGGAAATTCCATATGGAATTTCCCGTCGGGAGGCGAGGCGGGATGCCGGGTCAGGCCGACGGCGCAGCGGCGGTGTTGCCGGCGCGGAACGTGCAGGTGAAGCGGAAGGATGCCGCATCCCGCCCCTCAAGCATCGCGGCGACCGCCTGCCCGGCCGCACGGCCCTTGTCGGCAGCCGGCTGAGCCATCGTCGTCAGCTCGTACGGGGCCAGGCCATCCACGCTCACGCCGTCGAACCCGGTCACGGTCACGTCGTGCGCAACCCGCAGCCCGGCCTCTTCAGCAGCGCGGATCACGCCCGCCGCGAGCATGTCGCTCTGCGCGATGACGGCGGTCGGGCGACCGGCCGGGTCGGCAAAGAGCACCCGCCCGGCGATGAGCCCCTCGTCGATCGAGCTTCCGGCGGCGGCCAGGGCACCGGCATCCGGGAACACGTCGCGGAATCCCGCGAGCCGGTCGCGGGTGACGTCGACGGTGAACTGCTGATCGACGGGAATCCAGCCGCGACGCCGCGAGGCATCGCACGGCAGGGTGACGGCCACGACGCGTTCGTGGCCGAGCGTGCGCACGTGCTGCGCCATCTCGCGCTGGGCGTCGCGGTTGTCCAGGTCGATCTGCGGCACGTCGGGTCCGGCATCCCCCTCGATCACCACGACCGGAATCCCGCGCGAGCGCAGGATCGCCATCGATTCGCGCAGCCCGGCATTGCAGCCCACGAGCACCGCCGCATCGAGCGGAGCCGAGACGAGCGTGGGCTCTCGATCGTCGTCGCGCAGCAGCAGCAGGCCGGCGCCCAGTGACGCGACGCCGTCGGCGACCCCATCCATCATGATGCGGGTCACCGGGTCGAGAAAGACCGTGCGCAGCGCCCCCTCGAAGACCACGCCGACGATGCCGCTGCGCCCGCGCCGCAGCGATGCCGCTCGCGGGTCGGGGCCGGTGTAATCGAGTTCGGCTGCGGCGTCGAGCACCCGCTGGCGCGTGGCGTCTGAGACGGGCGTCTTGCCGCTGAACACGACCGACGCGGTCGAGGCCGCCACCCCGGCGGCCCGGGCGACATCAGAGATGGTGGCTCTACGCGTGCTCACGCCTTGATCGTACCCGGCCCGATGATGCACGGCTCGAATCGATTCGATACACTGGCTCGATGGATCCGGTGCTCACCCGCTCGCAGCTCGTGCGCTGGCGCAATGCGATCTTCGCGATCTTCCTCGCCAGCGGGCTGAGCATCGCGACGTGGTCGGCGCGGGTGCCGGCGATCCGCGACACTCTCGGCATCACCCGCACCGACGTCGGGCTGATGCTTTTCATCGGGGGAGTCGCTTCGATTCTCGGCCTGTCGACCAGCTCGGTGATCCTCGCCCGCTTCGGTGCGCGGCGGTCGATGCTCACGCTCATGGTGGTCTTCGCCGTGGGCGTGACCACCATCGGCATCGGCACCGACGTGTTCGTGTCGTGGCCGGTGGTGACGATCGGACTCGTGCTGTGGGGCTACGGCAATGGATGCCTCGACGTGATCATGAACGTCGAAGCGGCGGCGATCGAGAAGCAGCTGAAGAAGACGATCCTGCCGCTGTTCCATGCGTTCTTCAGCTTCGGCACCGTGATCGGGGCCGGGCTGGGCACGCTCGCCATCGCCGTCGGTCTGGCCCCCGGCATCCACCTGCCCATCATGTCGGTGATCATCGTGATCATCGGCGTGATCAGCATCGTGAACGTGCCCGCGCGTGAAGCGGCGATGGATGCCTCGCCCACCGAAGAGCGCGACGGGTGGCGTGAGCGCCTGCACGTGGCGCTGTCGGCGTGGCGCGAGCCGCGCACCTATGCGCTCGGTCTGATCATGCTCGGTATGGCGTTCGCCGAGGGCGGCGCGAACGATTGGCTCGCCCTGGGCGTTGTGGACGGCCACGACGCCCCCGAGGCGATGGGTGCCGCGGTGCTGGCGACCTTCTCGGTGTGCATGACCGCGGCGCGCATTCTCGGTGGGCCGCTCGTCGACCGGCTTGGACGCGTCACGACCCTGCGTATCCTGGCCGTTCTGGCTGGTGCCGGCCTGCTGCTGTTCATCCTCGCGCCGAACCTTCCGCTGGTGTTCGCGGGGGCAGCGTTGTGGGGGCTGGGCGCGTCGCTGGGCTTTCCGCTCGGTATGTCGGCGGCGGCCGACGACCCGGCCAAGGCGGCCGCGCGGGTCAGTGCGGCCGCGACAATCGGCTATGTCGCGTTCTTGGCGGGCCCGCCCGCGCTGGGCTTCATCAGCGACCACATCGGACTGCTGAACACGCTGTACATCATCGTCGGGCTCATTGTGCTGTCGGGCTTCGCTTCGGGCGCCGCGCGCCCGATCGCGGGGTCGACGGTGGGGGCGGGGCACGCGACGCCATCAACCCGGGCCGACTGACGCGGTGGGAAATTCCATATGGAATTTCCCACACCACATCAATTTGTCGGCAGTTTCATGTGGTTTGGGAGGTTCCATATGGAATTTGCCGCTATCCGGGCAGCACCACCGGGCACGCCCGGCGGGGCGCTACGCGCGCCGCAGGGCGGATGCCTGAAACAGCGCTATCGCCACGTGCACGACACCGGTCGCCACGGCCGCGATGACGACGCCACCCCAGGCTGCGGCATCCACCCCGCCGGCCAGCATGCGCCCTAGCACCACCGTCGCGACGATGGCACCGAGGTAGCGCGTGGATTGCAGCAGCCCGGATGCCACTCCCACCGCATCGGGCGGAGCCGTGCGCCGCACCGCCTCGGTCATCACGAGGGAGCCCATGCAGTAGGGAATGCCCATGACGGCCGCCATGAGCAGCATCCACACGGGTGCGGTCGTGACGACGCCGATTCCCAGCATCCCCGCCGCCACCAGCAGCGTGCCCGCCATCGTCACCAGCACCGGCACGAGTCCGCGTTTGTCGATGGCGCGGGCAACGAGCGGAGCGATGGCGATCGTCATGCCCGACAAGGGCAGCATGAGCAGCCCGACGATGGCGGTGGAGTACCCGGCGTGCGCCTCGAGAAACTGCGGCAGTCCGAAGAAGGCGAGGTAGTACAGCGCGCTGAACACGGTGAACCCGAGATACGACAAGGTGAGGGCGCGGTTGGCGGCCAGCATCCGCACGTCGATGAACGGCGAACGAGCGCGCAGCTCGCGCCAGACGAACAGCCCGAGCGCGACGACCCCGGCTGCGACGACCGCCCACGTCGCCTCGCCGCCGGCCCCGAGCAGCGCGATCGTCAACGCCACCGCCGCGATGGCGAACGAGATGACTCCCGCCGGGTCGAGCACCCGCAGCACGGCCGAGCCGGTCACCGCTTCGCGCCGCGTGTCACGCGGAGCCAGCACCCATACGCTCACCAGTGCAGCGATGCCCAGCGGCACGTTGATCAGGAAGATGGCCGGCCACCCGGCGACGGCGATGAGGAGTCCGCCGACGACCGGGCCGAGCGCCGCCGCGGTCGTGTTCGCTATCTGAATGCGCGCGAGAAGGCGCGGCGGACTCATCCCGCCGGCCCGGGCCAGCGGACCCACCAGCGCCACCGCCGCAGGGAAGGCGACCGAGGTGCCCAGCGCCAAGATCCCCCGCGAGAGAAGAACCAGCGCGAATCCGCCCAGCGGCGCGATGACGCCGGCCACGATGACCACGACCATGCCCGCCACGAAGACGCGGCGAGCACCGAACGCATCGATCACCCGACCCATCAAGGGCTGGCCGACGATCGAGGCGATGTAGAAGAGGGTGATCACCCAGGTAACCTGCGGGGTCGTCAGCGCGAAGTCGTGCTGCAGCGAGAGCAGTGCCACCGCGATCATCGACGAGTTCAACGGGTTCAGCGTCGTGCCCAGGCTGAGGGCGGCCACGGTCAGCGTCGAGCGCCGCCGCGCGGCATCCTCTCCCTGTTCTGGCACCCCTCGATCCTCGCACTCTCGCGCGCGTTCCACCCTCACGGTCAGGCCCGTCCGGGGCACCCGGTAGTCGAGCGGGTAGGCTCGTCGGGTGCGTCTCGTGATCGCCCGCTGCGCCGTCGACTACCACGGTCGGCTCAACGCCCATCTGCCCGAAGCCACGCGGCTGCTCGTGCACAAGGGCGACGGCAGTCTGCTCGTGCACTCCGACGGCGGCTCGTACAAGCCGCTGAACTGGATGAGCCCGCCCTGCACCCTGGTGGTCGAAGAGCCAGAAGAGGATGCCGCGTCCGCCGGAGTCCTGGAGCAATGGCGTGTCACACACCGCAAGAGCGGCGACGAGCTCGTGGTGCAGATCTTCGAGGTTCTGCACGACTCCGCGCATGAGCTGGGCATCGACCCCGGGCTGCAGAAGGACGGCGTCGAAGCCGACCTGCAGCGACTGCTCGCCGAGCAGGTCGAGGTGATAGGCGACGGGCTGCAACTCGTGCGGCGAGAGTTTCCGACGGCGATCGGCCCGGTCGACCTGCTGCTGCGCAACCCAGCCGGCGGCACGGTCGCTGTCGAGGTCAAGCGTCGCGGCGACATCGACGGGGTCGAGCAGCTCACTCGCTACCTCGAGCTGCTCGATCGCGATCCGCACCTGACGCCGGTGACCGGAGTATTCGCCGCGCAGGAGATCAAGCCGCAGGCCAAGGTGCTGGCCACCGACCGCGGCATCCGGTGCGTGACTCTCGACTACGACGAGATGAAGGGCATCGAATCGGGCGCACCGCGCCTGTTCTGATCCGGGTCTGATGCGGGTCTGATCCGGATCTCATCCGGCACGCCCGACAGCACACCGGACGCCCACCAGCGGCGTTCAAAACTCAGCCCATCCGTGCGGTGAGACCCCCGAACCGGGCTCTTCCGCGCCCAGGCAGCACCACTGAGCTGAGTTTTGATCGGAGAACGGCCGGGAGCGCCGCCCCGGCACACCCGGAGCGCCACCGGCGCACACGTCGACGTGCGAGCTCAGCGGCGTTCAAAACTCAGCCCATCCGTGCGGTGAGACCCCCGAACCGGGCTCTTCCGCGCCCAGGCAGCACAACTGAGCTGAGTTTTGATCGGAGAACGGCGGGGAGCGCCACCCCGGCCCGCCCGGAGCACCGCCCCAGCACACCCGGAGCGCCGCCCTCGTCCCGCCACCCAGTACCCCACGCCCACCGCACCACGCCAACGAAGTGCCGCACACCGCACCCCGTAGGCTGGAACCATGCCTCATCGCTCGCCGTTCACCTGCATCCTGTGGGATGTCGACGGGACGATCATCGACGCATCGGAAGGCATTCTCCGCCGCCTGACCATCACGCTCGAGCATTTCGGCTTTCCGCCGCCCACCCGCGAAGAGCTCGTGCATTGGATCGGTCCGCCGATGTACGAGTCGATGCAGACCAACCTCGGGGTCACCGCCGAGCTGGCCGCCGAAGCCGTCACCTACTACCGCACCGTCGGCAAGGCCGAGGGCTATACGGCGGGAGCCCGGCTCATTCCGGGAATCGGCGAGCTCATCATCGACCTCGACGCCGCCGGCGTTCCGCAAGCGACGGCCAGCTCGAAGCCCGAGGTGCAGGTCGTCGCCCTCATGGAGTACTTCGACCTCGACACCCACCTGGTCGCCATCGCAGGTTCGACCCCCGACGAGAAGACGCTCAGCCGCAAGGCCGACATCGTCGGCGAAGCGCTGCGTCGCCTCGAGGCCGCAGGCGTCGACACGAGCCGGCCCGTGCTGATCGGCGACCGCCATCACGATGTCGACGGCGGGGTCGAACAGGGCGTTCCGGTGATCTTCGTGCGCTGGGGCTTCAGCTGGCCGCACGAGTCCGAAGGCGCACAGGCCGCCGTCGACACGGTCGACCAGCTACGCGACCTGCTCCTGCTTGCCGAGCCACTAGAGTCGGCCACCACCGCCACCAACGCCACCACCCCCGCTCCGGCCACCAACGCCGCCACCACCACTCCGGCCACTCCGGCCACCAACGCCACCGCTACCACTCCGGCCACCAACGCCACCACCACACCCACCCCGGCGTCCACCCCCACGGGCCACTGACATGTCATCCGCCGAGCTGCTCGCCGAGATCCTGCGGTGGGGCGTGCCCGCGCTGGTCGTCGTGGTGGTGGCCGGCATCGTCGTCGTCGCCATCGGCTGGGCCGTGCGTGCCGCACGGCGTTCGCCGCGTGCCCGCGCCGCAGCCGACCAGGCGCGCACGAAGGCGGGCGTCGATCTCGTGCAGCTCGACGACGCGGTGGGCGAGCTCGACCTTGAGGTGGGACTGTCGGGTGCGCTGTATGGAGGAAGCGCCCCCGCTTCGCTGCGCCGTTCGCGGATGACCGCTCAGCACGTGCGCGATGACGCTTTCGGGGTGTTCCGCACGATCTCCGATGACGACTCGCTGCTTCCCGCCGAGGTGCAGCGCCGCGCACGCCTGATCTCGACGCGTGTCGATGAGGCGATGGCTGCCATCGCCCATGCGCGCACCGAGCACGCGCAGTGGATGCAGGAGAACACCTCTGCCGCCGACCAGATCACCTCGGCCCGCGGCCGGCTGGCGACGGTGCGTGAGCAGATGGGCGACCCGAGGGCGCTGCTGGCCGAACTGCGCGAGCGCTACGACGAGGCGGAGTGGAGGGATGCCGCAGCCTCGGCGACGGCGGCTGTCGCCCATGCCGACGAAGCCGCCGAGTTGCTCGACCGGGCCGCCGCCAGTGCGAGCGATCCCTCGCGCAGCGCGCTCTCTGACCTCGCGCTGGCCGAGCGCCGCATTCGTTCCGCCCAGTCAGAGACCCGACGGCTTGAAGAAGTGCACGGCCTCATCACGCAGGCGGTGCAGTCGCTGCCGGGCGAGTTCGATGCGACGCGGTCGGCCGTGCGCCAGGCGATGGCGGTGCGTGAGCATCTCGAGCCTGACGCCGCCGCGCGTCTGGGCACGGCGATCCATGACGCCGAGTCGTCCCTGGCCGCATTGCAAAGGGATGCCGCCCGGCGGCCGACCGAGACTGTCGACGGCATCGCACGTCTGCGCGACCGGCTCGACCTCGCACTGGGCGACGCACGCACCGCACAGCAGCGGCTGCGAGGCGCGCACTCGGCCCTCACCGGCACGATCGCCGCGGCACAGTCGGCGGTGGCGCGGGCCGAGGCATCCGCCACCCGAAGCGGCGTCGATGCGCGCGTTCGCCTCGCGTCGGCGCAAGACGAACTCGCGAAGGCCCGCCAGCTGCCCGACCCTGTCGAGGCGCTCGACGCGGCACGGCGTGCCATGCGGCATGCCGAAGATGCGCAGGCCCTCGCCGCCTACGACCGCATGACATCGGGTCGGTGACGGCGAGAGCCGCGCAGTGCTGTGTTGTTACAGCGCGCGAATGTTCTCAGCCTGCAGGCCCTTGGGGCCCTGGGCGACCTCGAACTCGACCCGCTGGTTCTCCTCAAGGCTCTTGAAGCCGTTGGACTGAATGGCGCTGTAGTGCGCGAAGACGTCGGCGCCTCCCTCATCGGGGGCGATGAATCCGAAGCCCTTCTCCGCGTTGAACCACTTGACGGTGCCCTGGGTGCTCATGTACTGCCGTTCTTCTTCAGTTCCCAGCACACCGTGCGCCGGGATTTCCTCCACGCTAACGAAAGCGGGCGCGCCGCGGTTGTCTGATGTCGGATGGTGACACAAATGTTGCAGAACGGATGCCGCAGCCCCATACGATGCCCGGGCTGGGCAGATCGCCCGAACGCCCGGGCATCGACGGATCCCCCCGGATAGGTCACGCGAACGTGACCCCTCAACTCTACTGATATATCGCGGACCGCCCAGCCAGAATGACCACTTCTTCGGGTCGTGAAGCCCAACGTCTCCACGGGAACGCTCCCATCGGTCGGCGAAGACTGATATATTCCTCTGCGACTCCCCAGTGCTCTGTTATTCCCGGTCGTCCCCCGGCGATCGGACCCCCCTCGAACATAGACTTGGGCCACCCATGACCAGCGATGTTGCTTTCGCGCCGCTTGACCCCCGCGGCGCCGTCCTCGGCGACGAGGTGTACACCGTCCTCGGCGAAGCCATTCTCGACGGACGTCTCGCTCCCGGCGAGAGACTGCGCGATACCGAGCTCGCCGAGCGACTCGGCGTCTCGCGCACCCCGGTTCGCGAGGCACTGCAGCGCCTCGAACGCTGCGGACTCGTGGAGGTGTCGGCGAACCGCTGGACCCGGGTGTCGATTCCCGACGAATCGATGCTCACCGCGACGCACGAGTTCATCGTCTACACGATGGGCAACGCCGTGCGCATGGCCGTCGGGCGCTGTTCGAACGACAAGCTCGACGAACTTCTCGCCGGTGTCGACGACCTGATCGCGGCATCCCTGACCGATGACCGTCGCGAGATCTTGGGGGTCAGCGCACGATTCTTCACTCTGGTCACCTACGCGACCGGCAACCGCCAACTGCAGAGCATCCTCGAGGAGTGCGAGTTCGGTCTGCGCCGCAACCTCTACGGGTGGTCGCCGCACGTGATGGAAGAGGCCGAGCGCACGGATATGTATCGGGTGTTCCGCGACGCGGTGGCCGCGCGCGACGGCGACCGCGCCGAGCGCATCCTGCGCATGCAGCACGGCCTGGGCTGAGGGCCTCCCACTCACGACGCCGCCGGGGTAGCTTTGCGCCATGGGGCACATCGACTTGCGTGACCTTGACGACGACGACCTCGACACCGTGTTCGACATGCTGCGCGACCCCGAGGCGGTCGCAATGGCGGCGTTCACGCGGGCGGATGCTGCCGACCGGGCGTCGTTCGACGAGTGGCTGGCCCCGCGTCGCCGGTCGCCCGAGGTCTCGCTGCGCGTGGTGACCGAGCGCGGCGGCTTCGCGGGAATAGCCGCGGCGTTCACCGTGGCCGGCGACCGCGAGGTGACGGTGTGGATAGCCCGGCACGCGTGGGGGAGAGGCGTCGCCACCGAAGCGCTGCGCCTGCTGATCTCGCACGAGCCCGCGCGACCGCTTTTCGCCCGGGTGGCCGCGCACAATGTGGCCGCCGTGGCGGTGCTCGAGCGGGCGGGCTTCACCGAAGTCTCCCGCTCGCTGCAATT
Source organism: Microbacterium protaetiae (assembly GCF_004135285.1). Lineage (NCBI taxonomy): Bacteria > Bacillati > Actinomycetota > Actinomycetes > Micrococcales > Microbacteriaceae > Microbacterium > Microbacterium protaetiae. Next base: position 1,470,263 of record NZ_CP035494.1, on the reverse strand, counting down.
CGCACCGGGACTGGGCCGCGAGGCCGAAGAGCTCGTCTACGCGCTCGTTCCGGTTGTGGAGTAACGCATCACCTACGCCACGTCGGCGGCGATGAGCGCCCGCGCCCGGGTGACGACCTCGGCCGGCGACGGCGAGATGTCCACCACGACCCCCGCCTCGTCAGGCTGAAGGGGCTCGAGTGTGGCGAGCTGCGAGTCGAGCAGACTGGGCGGCATGAAGTGGCCGCTGCGCTTCTGCGTGCGGCGTGCGAGAACCTCGCGTTCCCCGTCGAGATGGACGAACGTCACCCCACCCGCGGCAGCGCGGATCAGATCCCGATAGTCGCGTTTGAGCGCCGAACATGCCATGACCAGGCCGGTACCTGCGCGCCTTGCGCGGGCGAGCTCGTCGCCGACGCGGGCCAGCCAGGGTCGGCGATCATCGTCGTCGAGAGGTGTGCCCGACGCCATCTTGGCGACGTTCGATGCGGGATGCAGCGCATCGGCATCGATGAACGGCACGCCGAGTTCATCCGCGAGGCCCGTCCCGACCGTCGTCTTTCCCGAACCCGACACGCCGAACACGACGATCAGTGGTGCGTGCTGCGCGTTCACCAGTCGTGGACTGTGCCGTCGGCGAGCCGGTTGTAAGGAAGGTATGCCTGCTCGTACGGGTACTTGCCCGCCTCGTCGACGTTGAGTTCCACACCGATCCCGGGCTTGTCACCCGGGTGCAGCATCCCGTCGTTCCAGGTGAATGACTGCTCGAAGACCCGGTTCGTCTTCTCGCCGTGCTTCATGTACTCCTGGATGCCGAAGTTGTGGATCGACAATCCCAGGTGCATCGCGGCAGCCATCCCGACCGGCGAGATGTCGGTGGGCCCGTGCATACCCGACTTGATCTGGTACTGCGCGGCGAACTCGAGCACCTTCTTCAGGTGGGTGATGCCGCCGGTGTGCGTGACGGCGCTGCGCACGTAGTCGATGAGCTGCTCGCGGATGATCTGCTGGTAATCCCACACCGTGTTGAAGATCTCGCCGATCGCCAGGGGCGTGGTCGTATGCGCTCGGACCAGGCGCAGGGCCTCCTGGTTCTCGGCGGGAGTGCAGTCCTCGAGCCAGAACAGATCGTAGGGCTCGAGCGACGTGCCGAGCTTTGCCGCTTGGATCGGGGTCATCCGGTGGTGCCCGTCGTGCAGCAGCGGGACCTCTGGCCCGAATTCGTTGCGCACGGCCTCGAAGACCGTGGGCACATGCCGCAGGTATGCACGGGTGTCCCAGTCCTCTTCGCTGGGGCGCGCGCCGCGCTGCGCGGGCTCGTAGTCGTAGCGCACTCCCTTGTTGCCCTCGGACGTGGCGTTGGAGGCGATGCCGTAGATCGCTCGCAGCCCGGGTACACCGGTCTGCACCCGGATCGCCTTGTACCCCTGCTCCTGGTACGAGCGGATCGAGTCGAACAGCTCGGGCAGCGACCTTCCCGACGCGTGCCCGTACGCCAGCAGGCCGGTGCGCGATGCGCCACCGAGCAGCTGATACAGCGGCATGCCCGCCGCTTTCGCCTTGATGTCCCACAGGGCGACATCGACCGCCGCTATCGCCGCCATCGTCACCGGCCCCCGCCGCCAGTACGCCGAGCGGTAGAGGAACTGCCAGGTGTCTTCGATGCGGTGCGCATCGCGGCCGATCAGCAGCGGCACGACGTGCTCGGACAGGTAGGCGACCACCGCCTGCTCGCGCCCGTTCAGGGTCGCATCCCCCAGCCCGGTCAGCCCGTCGTCGGTCGTGAGCTTGAGGGTCACGAAGTTCCGGTCGGGACTGGTGACGATGACCTCGGCGCGTTCGATCTTCATGGTGTTTCCTTCACTCAGGGAATGGTGGGGTCAGCAGGCGGTGCGCGGCGTCACCACTCGGCCAGCGAGCCATCGTCGTATCGCCACACCGGCGAGCGCCACTCATGGCCCTTCGCATCGGCGGCACGCACCGCGGCTTCGTCGATCTCGATGCCGAGCCCCGGTCGGGTGAGGCGCTCGATCGCGCCATCGACGAACTTGAGCGGCTCCTTGTCGAGCACGTAGTCGAGCACTTCAGCGCCCTGGTTGTAGTGAATGCCGATGCTCTGCTCTTGGATGAGGTAGTTCGGCGTGGCGAAGCCGACCTGCAGGCAGGCGGCCAGCGCCAGAGGACCGAGGGGACAGTGCGGGGCCAGCTGCACGTCGTAGACCTCGGCCAGCGACGCTATGCGCCGCACCTCGCTGATGCCACCCGCGTGCGAGAGGTCGGGCTGGGCGACGGCGATGCCGGCCTGCAGAACGGGCAGGAACTCCTGCCGACTGTACAGCCGCTCACCCGTGGCGACCGGGATCGTCGTGGAGGTGACGAGGGCGCCGATCGCGTGCGAGTTCTCGGGCACGACCGGTTCTTCGAGAAAGAACGGATGGAACGGTTCGAGAAGCGGCGCTATCCGGCGGGCGGTGGCCAGCGTGAATCGTCCGTGGAAGTCGACGGCGATGTCACGGTTCGGGCCGAGGACCTCACGGGCGGCCGCGACCCGCCGCACCACGGCATCCAGTTCCGCGACCGATCCATTGCGGCTCATCCGCCCGCTCGCGTTCATCTTGACCGCAGTCAGCCCGACATCCAGCTGCGCCTGGATGGCATCGGCGATCTCGGACGGGTCGTCGCCACCCACCCAGCCGTAAGCGCGGATGCGATCGCGGACCGCACCGCCGAGCAGCTGGTGCACGGGCACTCCGAGGTGATGCCCGGCAAGATCCCACAGCGCCTGATCGATGCCCGAGACGGCGCTGGCGAGCACGGGTCCACCGCGATAGAACCCCGACTTGCTCAGGACCTGCCAGTGATCCTCGATGGTGAGAGGGTCGCGGCCGATCAGATACTCCGCGAACTGCGTGAGTGCGGCGCGCACCGTGTCGGAGTGCCCTTCGAGGGATGCCTCGCCCCAACCCACCTGGCCGGAGTCGGCCTCAATGCGCACGAACAGCCAGCGCGGGGCGACCAGAAACGTCTCCAGACGATCAATCCTCATGCGAGATCAGCCCTTCGTCGCCCCGGCCGTCAGGCCCGAGACGATGTACTTCTGCGTGAACAGAGCGATGACCATGATCGGCACGGTCACCACGACGGCGGCGGCCATGAGCCCGCCCCAGTCGATGCTCGCGTACGACACGAAGTTGAAGATGGCCACCGGGAGCGTCTTCGTGTTCGCACCCGAGAGCACGAGCGCGAACATGAAGTTGTTCCACGAGAAGATGATCGACAGGATGCCGGAAGTCGCGATACCCGGCACCGACAACGGCAGCGTGATCTTCAGGAACGCCCCGATGGGGGTGAGCCCGTCGACCTGCGCCGATTCCTCGAGGTCTTCGGGCAGCGAGTCGAAGAACGACATCATGATGTAGACGATCAACGGCAGCGCGACGAACATGTGCGAGAGGATCAGCACGCTGTATCCGCCCACCAGGCGTAGGTTCGCGAAGATGAAGTACCACGGCACCAGCAGGCTGACGCCGGGGATGATGCGTGCCAGCAGCACCACGCCCGCCGAGCGGCCCATCGAGAATCTGCTCATCGCATAGGCCGCGGGCACGCCCACCACGAGCGACAGGGCTGTCGAGGCGAAGGCGATCCACGCGCTGTTGAAGATGAACTGGAAGTAGTTGTCGCGGCCCAGCACATTCGCGAAGTTCTCGAGAGTGGGCGTGAAGACAAGCGTCTTGGCCGCGTCGTAGATGTCGACGTTGGTCTTGAACGACGACAGCAGCATCCATGCCAACGGCAGCACGAAAACGAGCACGATGACCACCAGCGCTATCGCGCGGAACCACGTGTAGGCGCGTGAGCGAAGCGGACGGCGACGGCGCGCGGTCACCGAGGCAGATGCAGAAACGGGACTGCTCGGGGCGAGAGTGGGTGTCGTGGTCATTTCGACGCCTTCTCCTTTCTCCGGAACGTGATCAGCCACATGATGGCGATGATCAGCAGGAAGAAGATGATGAGCACGGCAGAGGCGACGCCGTACTCGTTGTAGTCGAAGCTGAGCCCGTATGCGTACACGTTCAGGGTCTCGACCTCGTGGAAGGCGCCGCCGCCCTTGCCCTTTGTCGCATACAGGATGTCGAACGTCTTGAGCGCGTCGATGCTGCGCAGCAGCACGGCGACCACGACGGTGGCCCGCAACAGCGGCAAGGTGACGTACCAGAATCGTTGCCAGGCGTTCGCGCCGTCGATGCGTGCCGCCTCGTCGGGCTCCTCTGACAGCGACGTGAGCCCGGCCAGCAGAATGAGCACCACCATCGGCGTCCACTGCCAGATGTCCATGAACATCACTGTCGGCAAGGCGGTGTATTCGCCCGACAGCCAGGGTTGGGCGGGAATGCCGAAGAAGCCGAGCAGTTGGTTGGCGAAGCCGATGTTCGGGTCGAAGATGAGCTTCCACATCATCCCGACGGCGACCGGGGTGGCAACCAGCGGCAGCAGGATCGCGACACGCACCCAGCGTTCACCGCGGAACGGGCGCCAGAGAAGCAGCGCGATCGCCATGCCGAGCACGAGCTCGACGATGAGCACGCCGCCGGCGAAGATGAACGTGCGCCAGACCGCCGGCCAGAACCGCTCGAAGTCGGCGAACACCGCCGCATAGTTGCCCAGACCGATGAAGTCGTGGTCGGCGCGCACCGAGCCCTCAGAGTTCGTGAGGCTCAGGTAGATCGTCCAGACGAGTGGGATGGCGATGAGCAGACCGACGATGATCATCGCCGGCGATGCGAACAGCCATTTGCGATGGCGGTTCGCCCAGTCCGAGAACGTCTTGCGGCGCGATGCGGCCAGACCGGTCGTCACAGACATCCTTCACCTCCTTGTGCGGGGCCGGCGGCGGCCGGAGCGATCCATTCGGGATGCCGCTCCGGCCGTCGCGGGCACGTGACGTGCTGTTGCTACTTGTTCTCGTCGTCCAACAGCGTCTGGAACGCCTTGTTGGCAGAGTCGGCGGATGCCGCTGAGTCACCACCAGTGATCGCGACCACGATCGGCTCGCCGACGATTTCACGCGCCTCGGGCACCTTGATGACCAGCGGGCGGTCATGACCGACACCGGTCTTCGTGCTGGCGGCGATCGCCGCCGCAAGGTCGGTGGGGTAGGTGGAGATACCATCCGGGTCGTCCCACACCGACGTGCGCGCTCCCGGCACGCCTGCCTGCTGGATCTCGAGGGTCATGTCCTGGCTCGTGGCCCACTCGATGAACTTCCACGCGTTGTCCTGGTGCGACGACGACTCATTGACGCCCAGGGCCCATGACGGCACGTTGTACGCCTTCGAACCGGCCGGACCTGCGGGCAGCGGCGCGAAGCCGACGGTGTCAGAGACCTTCGAGTTCGAGGGGTCGGTGGCGTTCTTGTAGAGACTGTCGGCCTCGGTGTAGAAGGCTGCGCCGCCCTGCGTGAAGATCGCCATGGCCTCTGACCAGCTCATGTCGGTGCTGACGTTGGCCGGGCCGAAGTCGTGGATGAGCTTTCCGTAGGTGGCGTACGCGGCCTTGGCCTCGGGGGTGTTGATGCTCGCGTTGCCGTCAGCGTCGGTGAAATCGCCGCCGTAGCTGTACAGGAAGCTCGAGAACTGCGTGACCGCCGCCGACTTACCCGTGCGAGCGACGAAGCCGGCGACACCGGGGTTGTCGTTCTTGATCTTCTCAGCCGCCGCCAGCAGGTCGTCCATGGTCTTGGGCACTTCGAGCCCGGCCGCCTTGAGCAGATCCTTGCGGTAATAGAGCACTTCCTGCTCGGTGATGATCGGCACCCCGACGACCTTGCCGTCGTACGTCGTCGAGTTGACCGGACCCTCCTGGAAGTCCGACCAGTTCCAATCGGCGTTCGAGGCCACCTTGTCGGTGAGATCGGCCATGTACCCGTTCTTGGCGAACAGCTTGCCCTCCTGCAGGGGGCGGTACATCATCACGTCGATGTCATCGGTTCCCGCGTTGAGCTTGACGTTGTACTGGTCGGACAGTTGGTCTTCGCCGAACTGCGCGACCTCGACCTTGATCCCGGTCTGCTTCTCGAACTCCGGGATCTTCTTCTTGATGATGTCGGTCCACACGTGGTTCACGAGCGTGACGCGGAGCGTGTCCGAATCGCCTGAGCCGCCGCCCGAACTGCACGCGGCAAGGCCGCCTGCCATGACCAGCGCTGCTGTCGCCAGGCCGGTGAGTCGGAGTACCGATCGCTTCATTACGACTTCCTCTGTCTTGGTGTGATGATGCGTGCTCTTGTTGCTGCGAGGCGCCGTTGCACTCCGGCTACATCGCCCCAATTACGGAAACCTAGCAAATAACATCTGCTTTATTCAACTGCGTGATCGGAACGATATGATCTGTTCGTGACCGACAACGTCAATGAGGTCGAGCCGGGGCGTCACGATGCCGCCGCGCACCCTCAAGGGCTTCACGCCCACGTGCTCGACAAACTCGGACTCGCCCTGTGCACGGGTGAGCTTGCCGCCGGATCAGTCGTGCGCATTGACGAACTCGAACAGCGATACGAGGTGTCCCGCTCCGTCGTGCGAGAGGCTCTCCGTGTGCTCGCGGCGATGGGCATGGTCTCGGCGCGCCGAAGGGTGGGGGTGCACGTGCTGCCCCAGTCGGAGTGGAATCTGTATGACCCGCAGCTGATCCGCTGGCGTCTGGCATCCCCCGGTCGTATCGCCCAGCTGCGCTCGCTCACCGAATTGCGCAACGCGATCGAGCCCGAGGCCGCTCGGCTCGCGGCCATTCGCGCCCCGCTGGCGGGTGCAAGCGAACTGATGGGCCTTGCCGGCAAGCTGTGGGCGGCCGGGCAGGAGGGCGACCGCGACCGCTTTCTCGAGGTCGACATCGAGTTTCACCGCCTCGTGCTGACCAGTTCGGGCAATGAGATGTTCGCCAAGTTGCACACGCTCGTCGAAGAGGTGCTCACCGGGCGCACGCAGTACGGGCTCATGCCCACCCATCCACACATCGAGGCGCTGCAGTTTCACGTCGATGTGGCCAGCGCCATTCAGCGCGGCAATGCTGAGAACGCTCAGGCGGCGATGCTGCGGATCATGCAGCGGACGTTCCTCGAGATGAGCTCGATCTGGGAGGGTGGCGAAGTCGACGACCTCGCCACCGATGCCGCTGCTGTGCAGCATCCCGACGGGGCCCCGCCCAGCGACGGCGGCGCCTAAGGCGTGAGTTTCTTCAATAGCCCGGGCACGCGCTCCAAGAGCGCGCGCTCCTGGTCATCGAGGCACGCGGCGATCATGTCGCCGATGAGGTCGCGCCTTGTCTCCCGGTCACGTGCGAGTGCCTGGGCGCCGGCGTCGGTGATTCGGATGACGGATGCCCGCGAGTCCGCCGGGCTCGCCTGCCGCGCGACAAGGCCCGAATGCTCGAGTTCGAGCACAGTTCTGCTCATGGCTTGATGGAGCACCGCCAGATGTGTGGCAAGTTGGGTGATCGTCTGGGCGCCGGCTCGGTCAAGCTGCGCGAGAGCCTCTGCGCGGCTTCGGGTGAGTTCGTCGCTGCGGGCGCGGGTTCGGCGCACGAAATAGCTGACGGCCTGCCGCAGCTGCTCAGCGAGCGCGCTAGCCGAGGACTCTTCGCCCGGGAGGGACGCCATCAGATCTCGATTGACGCACCCGGCGCCAGCGGAACCAGCTCAACGCCGGTGAGCCCGTCGGGGCCCAGGAACCGTGCGAACGACCCGATTCCGATTTCGCTGAGCATTGCCTCGTGGATGGGGACCGTCTGGCGTGGTGCGATGGCGCGCACGAAGTCGATGGCATCTCCCACCTTCGTCCACGGTCCGCTACTTGGAACGAGAACCGTGTCGACCTGGGTTGCGGGGACAGCGTAGGCGTCACCGGGGTGGTAGACCGTGCCCGCGATCAGGTAGCCGGCGTTGTCGGGAACGGAGATTCCGTCATGGATGAGGGCATGCGGGCCGCCCACAACCGTCACGTCGATACCGGCCACCGTGAGTTGTTCGCCATCCGCGACGCGGTGCAGCCGCGCACCCTCGATTCCTGACGCGGTGAGAGCTTGAATCACCGCTGAGGGGCCGAACACCGTGAGCTGTGGTCGCGTCTGCAGCGCGTCGCGCACGGCATCGAGGTCGAAGTGGTCGAAATGGTCATGGGTGATCAGCACGGCGTCTGCCTGCGCGAGCAGATCACGGGCGTTCGGTGTGAAAGTGCCGGGGTCGATCAGGATGCGCACGCCGCGATCTTCGACAACGACGCACGCATGTGCATGCTTGGTCAGCTTCATGGAACCACCTCCGAGGAGACTATACAACATTGTTGTATAGTCTCGGCCACGGCTGCCAGTTGCCGTCGGGGCTGACTGCGGCCACGGCTTCGAGCCTGGAGCGGGCGCTTTCCAGCAGTGCGGCGGGCACATCCTCGGCGCGCAATTGGCCGCTGTTCTCGGTTTCTGCGTCGAGGCCGCACAGGCGATAAGAAACGGTCTGTCCCATTCCCTTCACGAAGCCGTACCCACGGTCATAGCTCCACTTCGCACGGCGTGGTTCGCTGACCGTTTCGGCGAAGCCGCCGCCCACGATGGCGAACGTCTGCCATTCGAGTTCTTCCGCACCCTCTTGCCAGCGCTCATCGCAGGCCTTACAGCCACATGAGGGGTACCGCGCCTCGAAGAGCGTTCCGGCGTACAGGCGCAGCGCCGGGTAGTCCGTCAGGACGAACACGAGCGGCGCGCAGGCATCGCCTCGCGGCGTCAAGCGCACGGCACGCACCGTCTGCTCGGCGGCCGGCTGGTGCAGCAGGTTCGTGGTGACGTGATATCCCTCCTCGACATCGACGTCGTAGGTCGTGACGAGATAGTCGATGAGCGCCGTCGCCACGGTGTGCAGGGGAGCGAAGCGCTCGGGGTGCTCTTCCACGGAATAGCTGTCTTCGGGTGGGGTTCCACCGCGGCTCGCCCACCGGTTGCCGTAGTCGATGACAGTCCCGTCATCGTCTCGAAACTCGACCGGCTCGATGTGCGGCCTGGTGTACTCCCTCATGCGAACGATTGTCTCGTTCTTGCCGGTGGATGTGTCAGCCCGTCATCGCACTGACGAGAACGTAGACCGTCAACACGACCACGACCACGCCCACGAGCAGATCGGTCAAGGTCGCGACGACCTCCTGGGCGTTCTTCCCCTTCTTCGCCACGTGCAAACAGCCTGCGATGAGTAAGAACACACCGCCCGCAACCCCGGCAGGCACCGCCCAGCCGGGAACGAGCGCGAAAAGCCCGGCCACTCCCATCGCGATGTTGGCCGTCCCCAATTCGCGTGTCACTTGGACTTCCTGCACACCCGGCGCGTCGACACCGAGGACCTGAGCCGTGAGCCCTTTCCCGGATGCCTGCACAGCACCGGCCACGAGCAGACGCGTGCCCACGCCCCAGAAGACCCACCATTTTCCGAAGACGAGGATCGGGTCCCCACCAACGGCGATCAGTTCGACGACGCCGCTGACCACCGGCAAGACGACCGTTTGCGCCAGCACGACGATGATGTAACCCATTCATCCACACCTTTCACGCCCTCGTGAAAAGAAGAACGGCCCCTCTCGGGGCCGTTTCTCGCTGTGTGCGCGAGGGGGGACTTGAACCCCCACGCCCTTGCGGGCACTGGCACCTGAAGCCAGCGCGTCTACCAATTCCGCCACTCGCGCGAGTCGGGGACAACCCCGAACTCAACTTGTCGAGGATAGCACGGAGGCACGCACGGTCCGAATCCGAGGAGGACGCGGCATCCCCTGTCGACGCGTCACAGAAAAGGCGGCCACCGCACCCCCGAAGCCACCCCTTCTGTGACACGCGCTGCCGTCCAAGTTTCGCCTCCCCGCGGCATCCCATCCGCGCGCGGTGACAGCCCCTCCGCGCGCAGTGACAGCCCCTCCGCGCGCGGCGACCCCGGCCACCGTGTCACAGAAAAGGCGACCACAGTCCGCTCAGGGCCACCACTCCTGTGACACCCCGGCGCGGCGCGTCACAGAAAAGGCGGCCAAGGCGCCACCAAGGTCGCACCTTCTGTGACACGCACGGCCGCGCAGGGCTCGCCTCCCCGCGGCATCCCATCTGCGCGCGGTGACAGCCCCTCCGCGCGCGGCTACCCCGTGGCGGCCCGGCGTGGCATCCCGGCATAGCATCCCGGCGTAGCATCCCGGCCACCGTGTCACAGAAGAAGCGACCACAGCCCGATCAGAGCCACCACTCCTGTGACACCCCGGCGCGGCGCGTCACAGAAAAGGCGGCCACAGCGCCCCCGAAGCCACCCCTTCTGTGACGCCTCCCGCGAGCGCGTCACAGGCGCGGCGGCATGCCCCCGCGGCGCCCCGCACGATGTGTGACACGCGCCGCAAAGACACCGCCGAGAGGGTGATTACACCGGCGGAACCGGGCGAATCCACACTGTCCCCAGCCGGGACAACTACCATGTAGCCACCAGACCGCCTGCCTGAGGAGTCGTGTGGGACTACTTGACAGCTTCGAGAGGGGACTCGAGCGTGCCGTCAACGGCGCGTTCGCGAAGACCTTTCGCAGCGGCATCCAACCCGTCGAGATCGCCTCTGCCCTGCGCAGCGAGCTCGACAAGAAGGCCGCCGTCGTCTCGCGCGACCGCATTCTCGTGCCGAACACCCTCGCGGTGCGCCTGGCGCCGGCCGACTCCGAACGCATGGCGGCCATCGGCCCGGCGCTGATCGGCGAACTCACCGAGATCGTGCGCACGCATGCGGCATCCCAGCACTATTCGTTCGCCGGCCCCGTCTCGGTGACCCTGCAGCGCGACGATGAGTTATCCACAGGCACGTTGCGCGTGGATTCGCGCACGGCCGAAGGCACGGTATCGTGGCGCGGCGTGGTCGACATCGCCGAAAAGCGTCACCCGCTGCGCAAGGGGCGCACGGTGATCGGTCGCGGCAGCGACGCCGACATCACGATCGCCGACGCGGGCACGAGCCGCAAGCACGTCGAGATCCTCTGGGACGGCGAGCGCGCCATGGTGCGCGACCTCGGCTCGACCAACGGCACGCTGCTCGAGGGCCAGAAGGTCACCGAAGCGCCCCTGCCACCCGAATCGACGGTGCGCATCGGCCGCACCGACATCGTGTTCCGCGTGGTGCCACAGGCGGCTCCGATTGCGCGGGCGACGGATGCCGCAACCCGGCAGTTCGGCGTGGGGGAGGGCCGTCTGTGAGCGAGTTGACCCTTCTTCTTCTGCGCATCGGCTTTCTCGTGCTGATGTGGTTCTTCGTGTTCGCGGTGGTGTATTCGCTGCGCGCCGACCTGTTCGGTGTCAAGGTGCGCAAGCTGCCCGAACCACAGGCGGTGCCCGCGGCACCGGCACCCGCAGCCGCACCGGGCGATGCCACCGTGCCGGTGCAGGCGCTGAAGGCCCCGGCACCGGCCGGCGGCGGCGCCGCCACGACCCAGACCGTCTCGCGCATCGTCATCACGAGCGGCCCCAAGGCGGGCCTCGAGCTGCCCCTCGGGACCGAGCCGCTGACGATCGGGCGCTCGAGCGAGTCGGGGCTCGTCATCCGTGACGACTACACCTCCAGCCACCACGCCCGCCTCGTGCTGTGGGGCGAGCAGTGGATGATCCAGGATCTCGACTCGACCAACGGCACCTGGCACGACGGCCATCGCGTGTCGGCCCCCGCTCCGGTGACCGTCGGCGCGCCCATCAAGGTGGGCGCCACGACGTTCGAGCTGCGGAAGTAGGCCGCGGCCGACATGGTCTTCTCGGGCTCGAGCGCCGCGCTCTCGCACACCGGCAAGGTGCGGGCGAACAACCAGGACTCCGGCTACTCCGGCGCCAATCTGTTCGTCGTCGCCGACGGCATGGGCGGGCACGCCGGGGGCGACGTCGCCTCGAGCATCGCGATAGCGCGCCTGGAGGGCCTCGACCGCGTCTACGCGACCACCGGCGAGGCCGAGAAGGCGCTCGAAGACGCCATCCACGCCGCAGCCACCGACCTGATAAACACCGTCAAGACCAAGCCCGAGCTGGCAGGGCTGGGCACGACGGTCTGCGCGATCATCATGGTCGACGACTACGCCGTGATTGCCCACATCGGCGACTCACGCATCTACCTCTACCGCGACGACGCGCTGACCCAGATCACCACCGACCACACCTTCGTGCAACGCCTGGTCGACTCGGGCCGCATCACTCCCGAAGAGGCCCGCTACCACCCGCGCCGCTCGGTGCTCATGCGGGTGCTCTCCGACATGGAGGCCGATCCCGAGGTCGACACCTTCGTCATGCCGACCCGCCCCGGCGACAGGTGGCTGCTGTGCTCCGACGGCCTGTCTGGGGTCGTCGACGATACCCACACGGCCAAGACGATGGCGCTGGGCATGGCTCCCGGTCGCACCGCCGACATCCTGTTGAAGCAGGCGTTGGATGCCGGGGCTCCCGACAACGTGACGATTGTGATCGTCGACGTGGGCGGGCAGCACCCACTCGTCTCGGGCACGCCCACGGTCGTGGGTGCGGCATCCAACCCCCAGGGCGTCGAGGTGCCGGCCGCCCGCACCGGCCGCATCTCGTGGTTCCACCCCGCCCGGCAGGCGGCCAACGAGCCGACGCACTTCGAGCCGGCCGCCGAGTATCTCGAAGAGCTGATCGAAGAAGACCGCCGGCGCGCCCGGCGGCGGCGGATCGGCTGGATCGCGGGGCTCGTGCTCGTGCTCGCGCTCATCGCCGGCGCCCTGTTCGGCGCTTACCAGTGGACACAGACCCGCTACTTCATCGGTGCCGATGAACAGACCGCCACCGTGGTCATCTTCCGCGGCATCCCGCAGAACGTCGGACCGTTCTCGCTGTCGACGCCCTACGAAGACACCGGCTTGCCGCTGGCCGTGCTGCCCGAGTTCGAGCGCGAGACCGTGCAGCAGAAGATCCCCGTCGACTCCCTCGACGATGCCCACACGATCGTCGACCAGCTGCGTCAGAACATAGGGAGCGAATGATGCGTACGCCTCCCGGTGGAATCACGCCGGTCCGGCCCGAGCCGGCCGCGGCGCCGTCTGACGACGGCAGCACCGACACCGCTGTGCTGCGCGCGCTGCGCAAGATCCGCGTGCCACAGAAGCAGCGCAATCGCGAACTCGCGCTGCTGATCTTCGCCTTCCTGGTCAACGGCTCGGCGGTCGTGCTGGTGCAATTGGGTGCGGCCGGTGAGGTCGACCCGAAGTTCCTCATCTACCTCGGCGTGCTCACCGCCCTGGCGTTGGCGCTGCACATCACCCTGCGCATCGTGGCCCGCGACGCCGACCCGTTCGTGGTGCCGATCGCCACCGTGCTCACCGGCATCGGCCTGGCGATGATCTACCGCCTCGACGTGCACTGGGGCCGGCACGGCTGGGCCGCGTACTCGAACCGTCAGCTGGCCTGGGCGGGCATCGCCCTGGTGGGGGCGATTCTGGTGATCGTGCTGCTGCGCAATTACCGCGTGCTGTTCCGGTACACCTATCTGTTCGGGCTGGCCGGCGTCGTGCTGCTGCTGCTGCCGATGGTGCCGGGTCTGGGGACGGATGCCGGAGCCGACGTGTGGATCTCGCTGGGCATCTTCTCCTTCCAGCCGGGTGAGATCGCCAAGATCTGTCTGGCGATCTTCTTCGCGGGCTATCTCGTGCGCACCCGCGACAGTCTGACCTCGACCAGCAAGCGATTCCTCGGCTTCACCTGGCCACGCGCCCGCGAGCTCGGCCCGCTGCTCGTGCTGTGGCTGGTCTCGCTCGGCATCATCGTGATGCAGCACGACCTGGGCACGGGACTGCTCATCTTCGGCATGTTCGTCGCGATGCTGTACGTGGCCACCGGCAAGACCAGCTGGGTGCTCATCGGCGTGGTGCTGGCCGCCGGTGGCGCGTTCGTGGCCTGGCGGGTGCTGCCCTACGTGCACGGCCGGTTCGACAACTGGCTCAACGCCTTCGACCCCGACCTGTATTGGTCGTACGGCGGCAGTGCCCAGCTGGTCGACGGCATCTTCGGCATGGCGCACGGCGGCCTGCTCGGCACGGGGCTCGGCCAGGGCCGCCCATGGCTGACGCCGGTCGCCGAGAGCGACTACATCTTTCCCAGCCTGGGCGAAGAGCTCGGACTCATCGGACTTTTCGCGATTCTCGCGCTGTACATGGTGTTCACGGCCCGGGGTCTGCGCATCGGTGTGAACGGGCAGGATGACTTCGGCAAACTGCTGGCGGTGGGTGTCTCGTTCACCGTGGCGCTGCAGGTCGTGATCATGGTCGGCGGCGTCACGCGGTTGATTCCGCTGACCGGGCTGGCCACGCCGTTCTTGGCCGCGGGCGGGTCGTCACTGGTCGCGAACTGGCTCATCGTGGCGATTCTGCTGCGCATCTCTGATGCCGTGCGTTCGCGGCCGCGGGTGGTGATCGGATGACGTGCCCGGAACGTCGTTTCGACTCGCCTCGCCCGCTCAACGACCGGAATGGTGGTGATCGGCTGACATGACGAAGGAACTCAGACGCCTCTCGATCATCGTGTTGATCATGTTCCTGGCGCTGTTCGCCTCGACCAGCGTCATCCAGGTCGTTCAGGCCGACGACCTGGCCGCGAACCCGCTCAACCGCCGCACGCTGTACGACTCGTTCGACGTGCAGCGCGGGTCGATCATCGCCAGCGGCTCGGCGATCGCCAGCTCGAGCGCCACCAACGACCTGTACAGCTGGCAGCGCACCTACACCGACGCGAAGATGTGGGCACCGGTGACCGGCTTCATCAACCCGGTGCTGCAATCATCGACCGGCCTCGAACAGGCGATGAACCAGCCATTGTCGGGAACCAGCAACTCGCAGTTCCTCGACCGTATCGAGCGGATCGTCAGCGGTCAGCCGCCACGTGGGTCGAATGTCGTGCTCTCGCTCGACGCGAAGGTGCAGAAAGCGGCCTATGACGCCCTCGGCGATCTGCAGGGTGCTGTGGTGGCGATCGAGCCGAAGACCGGCCGCATCCTCGCGATGGTCACCAGCCCCAGCTTCGACACGAACACACTGGCCTCGCACGACACGGATGCTGTCAACAAGGCCTACGACAAACTCAACGACGACCCCACCCAGCCGCTGGACAATCGGGCGATCGGCGGCAACATGAATCCGCCGGGATCGACGTTCAAGCTGGTCACCGTCTCGGCCGCGCTGGCTTCGGGCGACTTCACGCCCGACTCGACGCTGCCGAACGTCGCGCGATACACCCTGCCGGGCACCTCGACACAGATCCAGAACGACACCGGCGGTACGTGTGGCTCGGGTAAGGAAGTCACGATCGCAACGGCGCTGCGGCTCAGCTGCAACATCCCGATGGCCGAACTGGCCAGCAAGCTCGGCGCCGACGCCATCCGCGCCGAAGCCGAGAAGTACGGCTTCAACTCCTCGTTCGAGCTTCCGCTGAAATCCTCTCCCTCGGTGTATCCCGACAGCCTGAATGAAGCCCAGACGGCGCTCAGCGGATTCGGCCAGAGTGATGTGCGGGCCACCCCGCTGCAGATGGCGATGGTCAGCGCAGCCGTCGCCAACGGTGGCATCGTCATGAATCCGCGCATGGTCGACCAGGTCGTCGGCCCCGACCTGACGGTGCAGCAGAAGTTCGACAACACCGAATTCGGTCGGTCTCTCGACGAGAACCTGAACCAGGAGCTGCGCGACATGATGGTCGCCAATGTCAGCGAGGGCATCGCGACAAATGCAAGAATTGACGGGGTCGAGGTGGGCGGCAAGACCGGCACCGCGCAGAACGGGGAAGATGACCCGTTCAGCCTGTGGTTCACCGGCTTCGCTCCCGCAGACGACCCCCAGGTTGCAGTGGCGGTCGTCGTGGAGAATGGCGGGGGTCAAGGGCAATCCGGGAGTGGAAACACGATCGCGGCGCCCATCGCGAAAAAGGTCATGGAGGCGGTGCTGGGTAAATGAGACCGACGCAGGGTGTGACCTTCGGCGGCCGCTACGAGCTCGACTCGCGGATCGCGATCGGCGGCATGGGCGAGGTGTGGGAGGCGACCGACCACGTCATCGGCCGCACCGTGGCCATCAAGATCCTCAAAGACGAGTACATGGGCGACCCGGGCTTTCTCGAGCGTTTTCGCGCCGAGGCCCGGCATGCGGCCCTGGTCAACCACGAGGGCATAGCCAGCGTCTTCGACTACGGCGAAGAGAACGGCTCGGCGTTCCTGGTCATGGAGCTGGTGCCCGGCGAGGCACTGTCCACGGTGCTCGAACGCGAGAACTCGCTGTCGACTGACAAGACCCTCGACATCGTCGCGCAGACAGCGGCTGCGCTGCAGGCCGCGCACGCCGCGGGCCTCGTGCACCGCGACATCAAGCCCGGCAACCTGCTGATCACCCCCGATGGACGGGTGAAGATCACCGACTTCGGCATCGCCCGCATCGCCGACCAGGTGCCTCTGACGGCGACCGGCCAGGTGATGGGCACGGTGCAGTACCTCTCACCCGAGCAGGCGTCGGGGCACGCGGCATCCCCCGCCACCGATATCTACTCGCTGGGCATCGTCGCGTACGAGTGCCTGGCCGGCAAGCGCCCGTTCACCGGTGAGTCGCAGGTGGCCATCGCGATGGCCCAGATCAATGACCAGGCGCCGCCGCTGCCGGCCACCGTCGCCCAGCCGGTGCAGAACTTCGTGCTGTCGATGATCGCGAAAAAGCCCGAAGACCGGCCGGCTTCGACCGCTATCGTCGCCCGCGCCGCGACAGCGCTGCGCCGCGGCGACATCGCTGCGGCCATCGCCGCGGTTCCCGCCATCGGTTCGGGAGTGGATGCCGCGACCCAGCTGCTCACGGCCACGGGTGACACCTCCGCTGCGACGCGGCTGCTGCCCGAGGCGGGGCTGCTGCCGGGCCAGCCCAGCGCACAGGAGCAGAAGAAGACCAAGAAGCGCAGCCCGTGGACGTGGCCGCTCATCGCGCTGATCGCCCTGCTGATCATCGTGCTGGTCGGAACGCTCTGGACGATCTTCGGACCCCGCGGCGACGCCGACGCGACGGGCAGTCCGTCCACCCCCGCGGTCACCGAACCCACGACACCGTCGAGCCCGTCACCGACCCCGGTGAACGTCGACGGACTCAGTCTGGTGGGCATGACGTGCGATGCGGCGGCGAAGCTGCTGGAAGAGAACGACCTCACGGCGAACCAGACGCCGGGCTCTCCCGCCACCTCTGACGACCAAGAGGGCACCGTGCAGTCGGTCGACCCGACCGGGAACGCCACCCCTCCCGCGGTCATCACCCTCACCTGCTACACCGCTCCGACGACGATCGAGCAGAAGCCCGGCGCGGCCTCGATCACGGGCACCGGCGACAACGGCCAGGTGATCGAGGGCGGCACGGCGACCGTGACGATCCCCGATTTCACGTGCCCCTCGGGCACCGGCAACCTCAGCGGCTACACCTTCACCGCCACCAACGGCCAGTTCGTCAACGGCTCGAACTCGGGCGACACCTCGACGCTTGAAACGGGCACCAGCCCCGGTGAGCTCTCGTTGAACGTCACCGGCACGGCCGGACAGTCGCTTGAGATCAGCTACACCGCGACGTGCTCGGGCGGCAACGGTGAGCTCACCTCACCGGCATCCACCAAGTCGGTCACCATCGGCGCCGCACCCGTGGTGACCCCGCCCGCCGACACCCCCACTCCGCCCGCCGACGATCAGGGCCAGGGCGATGGCACCGGGCAGGATGACGGGGGCAACGCGCAGGACGACGGCAACTGACCGCGCACGCTGTTCGGTTAGGCTGGCAGGAGTTCGATCGTGGAGAGTGATGTGGCAGCAGAGGCGCGCGTGCTTTCGGGGCGCTACCGCGTCGACGAGCCCATCGGGCACGGCGGCATGGCGTCGGTCTTCCGGGGCTACGACCTCACCCTCGGCCGTCCCGTCGCGATCAAGATCCTCGACGCGGAGCTGAGTCGCGACAACGCCTTCCGTACACGGTTCCGTCTCGAAGCGCAGGCTGCGTCGCGCATGTCCAGCCCCGCCATCGTGCGCGTGTACGACGCCGGTGAAGACACCGAGGTCGACGATCGTGGCACCGCGCATCCGATTCCGTACATCGTCATGGAGCTCGTGCACGGGCGACTGCTCAAAGACATCATCGCGGCCGGGCCGGTGCCCTTGAGCGACGCGGTGCGTTACGTCGACGGCATTCTCGAGGCGCTCGAATACTCGCACCGCGCCGGAGTGGTGCACCGCGACATCAAGCCCGGCAACGTCATGGTCACCGGCTCGGGCCAGGTCAAGGTGATGGACTTCGGCATCGCCCGCGCCGTCTCCGACTCCTCGTCGACGGTGGCCGAGACCACGACGATCCTGGGCACCGCGGCATACTTCTCGCCTGAGCAGGCCAAGGGCGATGTCGTCGACGCACGCACCGACATCTACTCCGCCGGCATCGTGCTCTATGAACTGCTCACCGGACGCCAGCCGTTCCGTGGCGACACCCCGGTGGCCGTCGCGTATCAGCACGTCAGCGAGGCGCCGGTTCCGCCGTCGGAACTCGTCGACACCGTGCCGCGCGCGCTTGACGCCGTCGTGCTGCAGGCCCTGGCCAAAGACGCCTTCCAGCGATTTCCCGACGCTGCGGCCTTTCGCGAGGCGCTCGACGCCGCCGTCGGCGGCAAAGACCCCTCACGGCGCGAGGTCGACACCCTCGCCCACGCCCTGTATGGTCCCGACCCGCGTCAGGCGGCCGAGACCGCCCGCGCACTGCGCCAGCTGAGCACCGATCCCACAATGAAGCGCACGCAGGCAGGGCCCCCCGCGGCCTGGATCTGGGCCGGCGTGGCGGTTCTCGCGGTGCTGCTGATCTCGGTGCTGGTGTGGGTGCTCACGATTCATCCGACCAGCATCATGCCGAGCGATTCGCGCATCGTCCCCACCGTCGCCGGCATGACATACGCCGATGCGAGCCAGGCCCTCGAAGACAAAGACCTTGTGGCCAAACGTGTCGACACGCCCAGCGAGACCGTCGATGATGGCGAGGTCATCCGCACTGATCCGGCCGCCGGAATCTCGGTCGACAAGGAGTCAGAGGTCTCGGTGTATGTGTCCACCGGACCCGAGATGACCACGGTTCCCACGCTCGTCGGCCTCTCCCGGGCGCAGGCCGAGCAGGCGCTGAGCGAGGCTGGCCTCGAACTCGGTCAGGTGCGCCGCGAAGACGAGCCCGACACCGAAGCTGACATCGTCGTCACCGCGACCCCCGACGCCGACGAGAAGGTCTCGAAGGGGTCGTCGGTCGATCTCGTGATCGCCACCGGCACCGTCACCGTCGTCGACTTCACCCAGCAGGGCTACACGCTCGATGCCGCCCAAGACGCTCTGAAGGAGCTGAAGCTGACCGTGAAGGTGCAAGACGACCCGAGCTGTCCCGCCAACGATCCGCGTGCCGTGAAGTCGCAGTCGGCAGGTCCCGGTGAAGTGCCGATCCACTCCGAGGTGGTGTTGGTCTCGTGCTCCGGAGGTGCCGATTCCGGCGATGACAGCGGCGGCGGCGACACCGACAGCGGCGGCGACACCGACAGCGGCGGCGACACCGGCGACCAGTAGCGATCGGCCGTTGCTCAGCCGATCTGCGCGAGCCAATTCGACAGCAGTCGGCGGCCGTGCTGGGTCAGCACGCTTTCGGGGTGGAACTGTACTCCGACGATGGCCGCCGTGCGATGCCGCAGGCCCATGACGGTACCGCTGTCGGTGCGCGCGGTGACCTCGAGCACATCGGGCACCGCGGTCACGGCGAGGGAGTGGTACCTGCCGGCGGCGAACGGCTGCGGCATCCCCTCGAACAGTCCTGTGCCATCGTGGACGATCTGCGAGACCATCCCGTGCATGAGCTCGGGCGCCGGTCCGACAGTGCCGCCGAACGCTTCGGCGATGGCCTGATGCCCCAGGCACACGCCGAGCAGCGGCATCCCTCGTTCGAAGGCCACGTGCACGAGCGGAACGGATGCGCCGGCGTCGCCGGGTGCGCCCGGTCCCGGCGAGATCAGCACCGCCTCGTGGTCGTCGAGTGCGGTGGCGGGATCGATCGCGTCAGCCTCGACGAGCGTGACGCGCGCACCCAGGCCCCGCAGGTAGTCGACGAGGATGTGCACGAAGCTGTCGTGATTGTCGACGATGAGAAGATCTGTCACTGGACCGGGTCACTGCACAGTGTCACTGCGCGGGGTCACTGCACAGTCACGTCTTGCGGGTCGATGATCGCGCTGACCCACGGAAAGACGTAGAAGAACAGGCCGTACAAGATCACCGCTGCCACCACGACCAGGATTACCACGCGCACCCACCAGGGTCCGGGCAGAATGCGCCACAGTGCCGCGTACATCACTTCACCCCTTCCAACACGTCGGGCCGGCCGTCGGCGCGAGGCGTGAACGATTCGAACACGCTGTAGGCGACGATCCGCTCGCTCTTGTAGTACATCGGGCTGCAGCTGGTCATCGTCAGATACTGCCCGTCGGCCTTCAGCCCCTTTTCCTGTGGCACCGGCAGCAGCACATCGACCGCATCGGGCTTGACGTATTCGAGGTTGCGGAAGCGGTAGGTGTACCAGCCGGCTTTCGTCTCGATGACGATGGCATCGCCCACGTGCAGCTTCGCTATCTGATTGAAGGGCTTGCCGAACGTCGTGCGGTGGGCGGCCAGCGCGACGTTTCCCACCGCGCCCGGCATCGGAGTGTCGGGGTAGTGGCCGATGCCGATCGGGTCGAGCGTACGCGGGCGACTCACACCCCCGGCCATGGGGACCTTGTAGTCCTTGCCGAAGCGGGGGATGTACATGACCCCGAACACCTCGGCGTCCTTCGGCTCACCGAGAACCACCGGCTTCGTCGTGGGGGTGGTCGTGGGCGATGAGCTCGGCGTCGCTGCCGGAGTCTGGCTCGGGGACGGCGACGCGGATGCCGCGAACTCGTCGGCCCACTGCTCGCTGATGCTCTGCCCGGCGGCGTTCTTCTCGGCCGCGCCGATCCAGTCGCCGATCCACAGCTGCCACGCCACGAACAGCAGCGCGAGCACCCCGACCGTGATGAACAGCTCGCCGAGCACGCTGAAGAACGTCGCGCCCCCTCGGTGGGTGGCACGCGCCGGGCCGCGGCGCGCCCGCCGCGATTCCCCCGCATCCGGCGAATCGGTCACACCGCGAGTCTAGCCACGCCTAGCTGTACCGCCGCCCGACGACGCTACAGCGCCAGCAGGTGCCCGTCGCCGATGTCGCGCAACGCCGCACGAGGTGCCGTCCTGTCATCCCATTCGCGGCTGGCTCGTCGCCCGCGCCGTCGTCCGCGCTCCCGCGGGTCGGCGATGGGCACCGCTGCGAGCAGCTCCTGTGTGTACGGATGCCGCGGGTCTGTGAAGATCTGGTCACGAGTGCCCTGCTCCACCACGACGCCCCGGTACATGATCGCCACTGCGGTGCACATGTGCTCGACCACGCTCAGATCATGGGAGATGAACAGGAACGATGTGTGCTGCTGGTCGCGCAGATCACACAGCAGGTTGACGATCTGCCCCTGCACCGAGACATCCAGCGCCGAGACGGGCTCGTCGGCCACGACGAACTCGGGCCGCAGCGCCATTGCGCGGGCGATCACGATGCGCTGGCGCTGTCCGCCGGAGAACTCGTGCGGATAACGATCCAGGGCATCCGCCTCCATCCCGCACTGCGCGAGCACGTCGATGACACGATCGCGCTCGTCGTTGCCCGTGGCCAGACCGTGGGCGCGCATCGGCTCACCGATGGCCGCCGCGATCGACAACCGAGGATTGAGCGCACTGAACGGGTCTTGGAACACATACTGCATGCGCGGCCGCAGCCGGCGCAGCTGCCCACGCGAGAGACCGAGGATCTCTTCGCCACGAAAGCGCACGGATCCCGAGGTCGGCTCGTGCATGCGCAGAATCGACTGCCCGAACGTGGTCTTTCCGCTGCCCGACTCTCCGACGAGCCCGAACATCTCACCCTCACGAATGCTCAGGCTGACCCCGTCGACGGCGCGCACCTCGTCTTTCGAGGCCCGGCGACCGCCCCCGCGCGAGTGGAACACCTTGACGATGTCGGTGGCCTCGACCAAGAAGTCTTCGTCCACGTTGCGGGTGGCCGGCTGATCCCCGCTGCGCACCGTCGCATTCGTCATGCGTCCACCCCCGCGCTCTCGGGCCGCCGGGAGGCCATGCGCCGCACCTCGTCCGAGATGATGGGCAGCCGGTCCAACCGCGCTCCTGGCATCGGTCGCGCGCGCAGCAGGGCGTCGGTGTAGGGATGCTGCGGCCGCTCGAACACCGTGAACACATCACCACGCTCGATGATCTGACCGTCATACATCACCAGAACGACGTCGGCGACCTCGGCGACCACCCCCAGATCGTGGGTGATGAACAAGACCGCCATGCCCGTCTCGTCGCGCAGGTCGAGGATGAGGTCGATGATCTGCGCCTGGATGGTGACATCCAGTGCGGTCGTCGGCTCATCGGCGATGAGCAGCTTCGGGTCGCAGCACAGTGCGACCGCGATCATGGCCCGCTGCAGCATCCCACCCGACAACTCGTGGGGATACGAGCCCATGATGCGATCCGGGTCGGGGAGCCCCACTCGCTTGAGCCACTCCACCGACCGCTCATACGCCTGCGAACGTGAGACGGATTCGTGCGCGCGGATCGTCTCGATCAGCTGCCGCCCGATCGTGAAGACGGGGTTGAGGGAGCGCATCGGCTCCTGGAAGATCATTCCCACCTCGCCGCCGCGCACCCGCTGCAGCGCGGTGCGGCGCAGGGTGAGCACGTCGTTGCCGTCGAAGAGCACCCGCCCACCCGAGATCTCACCCGGTTCGTCGACGAGCTTCAGCAGCGACAGCGCCGTCAGACTCTTACCCGAACCCGATTCGCCGACGATGCTGACGACCTGGCCCGCTTCGATCTCGAAACCGATGCCATCCACCACGACACGATGGCCGCCGCCAGAAGGAAAGCGCACGGTGAGGTCCTCGACGCGCACGAGCGGCTGGGAGGGACCGGATGCCGCGGGTAGGGCGGAGGGCATGGCACTCACTTTCGCATCCTGGGGTCGAAGACGTCACGCAGACGGTCGCCGAGCACGTTGATGGCGGCGACCGTGATCAGCAGCGCCACTCCCGGTGGCACCCACAACCACCAGTGCTGCTGAAAGTCGATGAGGTTATTGGCGGCGCTGATCATGTTTCCCCACGAGGCGTTCGGTGGAACGACGCCAAGACCGAGAAAGCTCAGTGCCGACTCGCTGAGGATGCCCGATGCCGTGCTGAGCGTTGCCACCACGATCAGAAGCGGCATGACGTTGGGAAGCAGATGGCGGAACTGGCGCGAGGCCGCACTCAGACCGAGCACCTCGGCGGCGCGCATGTACGGCGCCTCGCGCAGCGACAGCACCTGCCCGCGGATCAGCCGGGCAAGCGAGGGCCACCCGATCACGCTGAGCAGGATCATCACGACGTAGATGCGCGACTCCGGCCGCACCTTCAGCTCTGAGAGCACGGCTGCCATGACGATGAGAAGCGGCAGCCCGGGAATGGACATCAGCAGATCGGCGGCGCGCATGATGACGGCGTCGACGAGACCACCGTAGTAGCCGGCCACGATGCCCAGAACCGCACCGAGGATGAGGGAGAGCAGCATTGAGGCGATGCCGATCGTCAGCGAGATGCGCCCTGCGAACATCAGGCGGGTCAAGACGTCGCGACCGTACGCGTCGGTGCCCAGCCAGTGATCCATCGTCGGGATGTGATTGGCGATGCGCAGGTTTATCTCGTCGCCGGTGTATCCGATCAGCAGCGGCCCGACGAAGCTGAACAACAGCATGAAGACGAGCAGTCCGATGCTGACGCTCGCCGCCGGAATGCGGATCAGCCGGCCGAAGGACTCGGCCCACAGCGAGCGACGCCGGCCACGGCGCCCGAGTCGCGGCATCCGGGACGGCGCAGGCGGGCCGAGGTGGGGGTTGGTCGCCCCTGTGACGAGCACATCACCGCTGCCACTCATGCGCGCTTCCCCACTTCCACCAGACGCACGCGCGGATCGGCGACCGCGTAGCAGATGTCGGCGAGAAAGCTGCCGAGCACCGTGAGGAACGCCAGCAACATCGTGATCGTCATCAGCACCGCATAGTCGCGGTTCTGCACCGACTCGAGCTGCAAGCGCCCCACACCGGGCCAGTTGAAGATCTGCTCGGTGATGATCGCGCCGGCGAACAGGCCCGGCAACTCGAAGGCGAGCAGCGTGATCGCCGGCAGCAGGGCATTGCGCAGCGCGTGCGAGAAGACGACGGAGCGTTCTGCCAGGCCCTTCGCCCGCGCGGTGCGGATGAAGTCGGCGCGCAGCACCTCCAGCATCCCGGTGCGGAAGTACCGGGTCAGCGAGCCCGCCCCCAGGAATGTCAGGATCGCGACAGGCAGCACCATATGTCGGGCGATCTCAAAG
Source organism: Microbacterium protaetiae (assembly GCF_004135285.1). NCBI lineage: Bacteria > Bacillati > Actinomycetota > Actinomycetes > Micrococcales > Microbacteriaceae > Microbacterium > Microbacterium protaetiae. Next base: position 1,445,757 of record NZ_CP035494.1, on the reverse strand, counting down.
ACGTACGCGAACCCCGTGGATGAGCTGGCGGTGTCGGTCATGCTCCCTGTCGGCAGCCAGTGCAGGTCGACGGCGAACACCTTGATCATCAGCAGGCCGATGAAAAAGGACGGCACCGACAGCGACGCAAAGAGGCCCACGGTGACAAGGCGATCGAACCAGGAGTACTGCTTGGTGGCAGCGATCACCCCGGAGACGATGGCTATCGCCCAGGTGAAGACGAACGCGGTGAAGGCGATCAAGAACGAATGCGCGATGTACGGGCCGAGAAGGTCGCCGACCGGCCGGTTGTAGGCCAGCGAATAGCCGAACTGCCCGCGCAGCATGTTGGCGAGCCAGATGAAGTACTGCACCAGCACCGGCTGGTCGAGGCCGTTCAGGGCGCGCAGCTCGGCCTTGCGCTGTGGCGTGAGAGTGCGGTTCGAGCTGTAGTAATCGCCCGGCATCAGCGAGAACAGGAAGAAGACGAGTATCGAGACGCCGAAGAGAAGCAACACCATGAGGGTGAGCCGCTTGATGATATAGCTGGTCATGAGATCCGGGGCTCAGGCAGGAGAACACGGTTCGGAGCCGCCGACACGAGGCCGGCGGCTCCGAGACAAGGCTAGTCTGCCGCGATCTTCAGCTTCGACAGCGCGATGGCCGCATCATCGTTTCCGGTGGTGAAGAGTTCACCATTCTCGATGCGCGCGTTCCACGCCGACAGCGACTTGCGGTAGTCGAGCAGGATGATCGGCGGATCCTCGCTGAGCTTCTGGTAGAGCTCGGTGTAGATCTTCTGTCGCGCGTCGTGGTCGAACACCGAGACACCCTGCTTGATCAGCTTGGTCACCTCGTCGTTCTTGTATCCGGTGACGTTGATGTTCGGGTCATCGGTGCCGAACTCCGAAACGGCGTCATTGGGGTCGCTCAGGCCGTTGCTGCGGAAGCCGGCCAGATCGTAGTCGCCGCTGTAGAGACGCTCGAAGGCTGTGTTCGCGTCGAGCACCTCGGCCACGAAGTCGATGCCCAGGTCGGTGTAGGTCTGCTTCGCGATCGGGATCACCGGGTCATCCTGCTTTGTGGTGATGTACGACAGCTTCAGCTTCTCGCCGTCCTTCGCCCGAATGCCGTCCGATCCCTTCTTCCACCCTGCTTCGTCGAGCAGGGCGCCGGCCTTGTCGGGGTCGTAGGGGTACTGGGTGACGCCGTCATTCGTGTACGACCACTGCGTGGGAGCGGCGAACACGTCGGCGACCTGACCGAGGCCCTTGAACTTCGCGTCGACGATCTGCTGACGGTCCAGTCCGTAGTACAGCGCCTGTCGCACCTTCGTGTCGGCGAGCGCCGGCTTCTTGTTGTTCACCCAGATGGCGCCGTAATCGGGCACCACCCGCGCTTCGATGTTGGCGAAGCCGAGGTTCTGCAACTCCGTCAGCGTGGCGGGGTCGCTGCCGAAGCCGCCCTGATCGATATCCCCGTTCTCGAAGTTCTGCAGGGCCGAGTCGGACGAGATCACCTTGAAGATCACCCGCTGTATCGAGGGCTTGCCCGCGTAGTAGTGCTCGTTGGCGACATAGTCGATCTCTTGGCCCTCGACGTACTTGTCCAGTGCGTACGGTCCCGCGCCCAGTGGCTTGCCGTAGAGGTCCTTGAGGTAGTCGAGCTTGCCCTTCGCATAACCCTTGCCGTAGTAGGCCTTCGAGATCACCGGGCCACCGAGGGTGCGCAGCGCGAGGGGGTTGACCTTCTCGGTGACGATGCGAATGGTGGTGGGATCGATGACGGTGATGCCCGACAGTGATGTCGCCGAACCCTTGCGGTAGTCGTCGGTGCCCGCGATCACGATGTCGGAGAAGTCGACGCCGCCCGCGTACTGCGGGTCGTTGAGCAGCGTGAGGGTGAAGGCGACGTCGTCGGCCGTCAGCGGTGAACCGTCGCTGAAGGTCAGCCCCTTGCGCAGGTGGAACGTGTAGGTCAGGCCGTCGTCGGAGACATCCCACTTCTCGGCGAGGTCGGGCTCGGCCTCACCCGCGTCGTTGGTGACCACGAGCGACGCGAAGATCGGCTGGACCGCGTTGCCGTCCCAGCCGTTGTCGTAGAAGCCCGGCAGGAAGACACCGCCGGGTTTGCTGATGGTGCTCACGAACGAGTCCGTGCGCGCCGACGCCCCCGCGGGGCTCTTGCCCGGGTCGGTCGCCTGGTAGAACTCGTTCTTCATCGAGCTCAAGTCGTTCTGCGTGGCATCCGGTGCCGGCTCTGCCGTCGCCGCGCAACCGCCCAGGAGCAGCGCGCCCGCCAGCAGGGCCGCCGCGGCGGCCGTCGGTCTCTTCGTCAACTTCATATTCGACCCTTCTGGGATCTGTGGGGGGAGGAGACGTGCGCGGATGCGACCCTCGACAGCCGCCGATGGATTCACCGGACCGCGGACGAATACTTCCCGAGCTTATGCCGCTGCTGAGAGGGATGTCGCGGGCGCGTAACATCCTGTTACACCGCAGCAAGGGCCCGTCACGTCGCCGACGAGAGGATGCTCTGCGAAGGCCCGGCGCCCCGTAGAATGGCGGGTATGGCACGAACTGGCAAGGGCGAAGAACCCGACGTCGAGCGCAGCGCAGGCGATTCCGCGCCCAACCCGGTCTGGTTCAAGCCGATCATGATCGGGCTGATGGTCATCGGGCTCGTCTGGGTGCTGGTCTTCTACCTCAGCGGCATGCAGTTTCCGATCCCGGGCATCGAGGCCTGGAACCTGGTCATCGGGTTCGGCATCGCCTTCGTCGGTTTCCTCATGACCACGCGCTGGCGCTGACAGACTCGGCGGCGAATTACACGGCTGTGATTCATCCCCAGCTGGGGATGAACCTGTGGATAACTCTCACCCGAAGTAGAACACCGCGGGGATGACCAGCAGCGCCAGCAACACGATCGTCAGCGCGACGAGCAGTCCGATCTGCCACCCGCGCTGTCGTATCGCCCGGGTGCGTGCGTAGATGAATCCGACGGCGGCTCCGGCGATCAGTCCGCCCAGGTGCGCCTGCCACGAGATCTGAATCGAGGCCATCGAGCCCGACAGCAGCCCGACCACGAACGGGAACGCGAAGTTGATGGCGATGATGATCGCGATGCTCGACACGTTCGCGCCGATGTGCCGCCCGATCACCAGGAGCGCGCCGAACAACCCGAAGATCGCGCCGGATGCCCCGACCACCGATGTCGCAGGGGCCAGCAATGCCACCGCGACCGAACCGCCGAGGCCGGCGATCAGGTACATCACGACGAAGCGGGTGCGACCCACAAGCGGCTCGAGAATGCGCCCGATCATCCACAGCGCGAGCATGTTCAGCCCCAGATGCAGCCAGCCCGAGTGCACGAGCAGCACGGTCAGCAGCCGCCACGGTTCGAACACGCCCGATTGCGGAAGCAGGAACACGCTGTTGAATGCGAGCCACTGCGCCACCCGCAGTCCCGGAATCATCTGCGCCAGGTAGACGGCCGCCGTGATCCCGATGATCCAGTACGTCGCCAGAGGCCGCTGATCGCGGGGCGCTGCCACCGCGGTCGAGCGGCGCCCCCACCGCCGCTCGGCTTTGCGCTGCGCCGGAGACGCCGCCTTCTTCTGGTCACGCAGGCACTCCGGGCAGATCACGCCCACCGGCGCCTGGATCTGGCACTCGGGGCAGATGGTGCGCAGGCACCGCTGACAGAGCACGAAGCTTTGTCGATCGGGATGCCGGTAGCAGAAGTTGTCGCGGTTGCGCGAGAAGTCGGCGGACGTCATGTGTCAGACGCGAGCGCGCCTCACGCCTGAGCGATGTCGATCGATGAGATCACGACGTCGTCGACCGGGCGGTCTTGCGCACCGGTGGCGACCTTGGCGATCTCGTCGACGACAGCGCGCGACGCGTCGTCGGCGACCTCGCCGAAGATCGTGTGCTTGCCGGTCAGCCACGGGGTCGGGTCGGTCGTGATGAAGAACTGCGAGCCGTTCGTGCCCTCGGCCTTGCCGGTGATCGCGTTGCGGCGCAGGCCGGCGTTGGCCATGGCCAGCAGGTACGGCGAGCCGAACGAGAGCTCAGGGTGGATCTCGTCGTCGAAGTTGTAGCCGGGACCTCCCACACCCTGCCCGAGCGGGTCGCCGCCCTGGATCATGAACCCGGGGATGATGCGGTGGAAGATGACGTCGGTGTACAGCGGTCCCTCGCCGGGCTTGCCGGTGCGCGGGTCGGTCCACTGGCCCGAGCCGTCAGCCAGGCCGATGAAGTTCTGCACGGTGCGGGGGGCGTGGTCGCCGAAGAGATTGACGACGATGTCGCCGTGATTCGTGTGAAGGGTGGCGACAGCGGTAGCAATAGGCATGGAGTCATTCTTTCAGAGATACCTTTCCAAGTTCTGTACATCCCCTTCCATGCACGGCCGGGTCTGGCAAGATGAAGGTGCACACACCCCGATCGACAGGGAGGGCACCCCGTGAGCCTCAGCCGTAAGCGCAAGAAGGAACTCCGCCGACTTCAGGATCAGGCGGGCAAGCTCTGGGAGTCACAGCAGGTGCTCGTCGGTGAGGCGGCATCCGTCGCCCGTGAAGCCGGTCGGCAACTGGGCCACTACAACCGCGAGCACATCGCCCCGACGGTGCAGGCGAACTACGACAAGTACGCCGCCCCCTATGTGGAGAAGGGCGTCAAGACGGCGCAGCAGGTCTTCAACGAGAAGCTCGTGCCGGCAGCGGGCACCGTCGTCGGCTCGGCGATGTCGGTGTGGGATGCCGCAAACGACACCCGCTCGAAGCTCGCCGCCGGCCGCGGCCTATCGTTGCCCGACTTCGACGCGCTCGGCAAGAAGGCGCAGAAGAACAGCAAGAAGGCGTCGAAGAAGATCTCGGCGAAGGTGAACGCCGCAGCCCAGGCGGCGACGCCGAAGAAGGGCATGAGCGCCGGTGGCGTCATCGCCCTCATCCTCGGTGTCGCGGCCGCCGTCGGCGTGATCTACGCGGCGTGGCAGACGCTGCGCGCCGATGACGAACTGTGGGTTGCCGACGACCCGCTGCGCGCCCCCGACGCGTGACACGCCCCTCCCATTGAGCGAGCGCAGCCCCCGTTGAGCGAGCGCAACCCCCGGTCGTTGAGCGAGCGCAGCGAGTCGAAACGACCCACCGACCCCACCGCGCGCGTTCGGGCCGCGGCATCCGCTCGTGGTCTGACCATCGAGGTGCGCGAGCGCCCCGATGCCGGCAGTCTCACCGGGGCGGCGCAGGTTCTCGGTGTGACTCCGGGCGACATCGTCAAGACGCTGGTGGTCAAGCGCCACGACGGCGACTTTCTGTTCGCGCTGATCCCGGGCGATCGTGCGATTTCGTGGCCGAAGCTGCGGGCGGTGGTCGGTGTGAACAGGCTGCGGATGCCCGAGCCCGACCTTGCTCTCGAGGCGACCGGCTACGCGCGTGGGACGATCACCCCGATCGGTAGCAGCCACGACTGGCCGGTGTACGCCGACGCCGACATCGTCGGAAGGCGCATCGCGATGGGCGCCGGTGCCCGCGGCTACAGTCTCTTCGTCGACGCCGACGAGCTCATCGCCGCCTACGGCGCCACGGTCGCCGACATCTCCCAGCCCCTGCCGGAGCCACCCGCCGGTCCCTGAAGCCCCCGACCGGTCGTTGAGCGAGCGCCCCCTGCCGGTCGTTGAGCGAGCGCCCCCTGCCGGTCGTTGAGCGAGCGCAGCGAGTCGAAACGCCCCCGCTCAGTACGAGACCCCGCCCATCTTCAGCGCGATGTCGACGAGGCGCACCCGTTGCAGCCCCCGCACCTCAGAGAGCGGAAACCACCCCGCCCGATCGGTCGAGCCGTCGACCTCGTTGCGCAGCTTGCCACCCGTGATCTCGGCGCGGTAGACGATGCGCAGGGTGTGCAGCGGCTGGCTCGACTCGTGCGTCACCCGACGGCCAGCCGGAATCACCCGGGAATGGATGCCGAGCAACTCGCCGATGCGGGCCTTGTACCCGGTCTCTTCGCGAATCTCGCGACGGACCGCGTCCACGGGGTCTTCGCCGTCTTCGAGGCCGCCGCCCGGCATCGTCCACGACGGACGCCGGCCCTGGATCCAATGCGACAGCAGCACGTGGCCGCCGTCATCGACGATGACCGCATAGGCGGCGACACGCAGGTCCATGCATCCCACGATAGAGCCCGCCACCGACCCTGCCGCTCGCGCCGTGGGTAGAGTTCTGACCGGAGGGACTTCTCATGCCGTCGCACGAGCGCTCTCGCCGCCGTGACGACGGCCTGCGCACCACCGACCGGTTAGCACGCCGCCCGGGCTGGGCCTTCGCGTGCTGGCTGTTCGTGCTGGTGGCGATCGGGGTCGTGCAGATCGTGCGGCTGCAGTGGTTCGATGCTGCGGTCTTCTTCGGTGCCGCGCCCGTCGCCACCCTGACGGCGACGGGGCACCTTTCCGCCAGAGGGTCGAGCCACCGGATGCCGCTGCCGGCTCTATCGGCGGCCGCCGCGGTGCTGGGAGCAATACTGTGCTTCCTGCCCCGGCACGGAGTGCTGATGCAGGTGGTGGTCATCGCGATCGGAGCCATCGCGGCGCTCGTGGCTGCATCCGGGCGCGCCGTCACACGGCCTGACCGGCCGACGACGTTCTCGCCAGGCATCCGTCGCCTGGCACTTGCGTGGGCGGTGATCATCGTGCTCGGGTGCGTGTGGGAGCTGATCCAGTTCATCCTGGGTCTGGTGCAGCCGGATGCCGCGTGGTTCGCACTCAGCGACCTTCTCGATCCGCTCGCGGGAACGGTGCCGGGCAAGATTCTCGTCGTGGCGGCGTGGCTGGCCGGTGGCGTGTGGTTGCTGCGGCGGGGCGGACGACGATGATCGTCATCAGCATCGCAGCCTTCCTCGCGTGTGCGGCTGCCCTCGCCGTTGCCGGCTGGCTCATCGGACGGCGTTATGCCGAGGCATCCGCCACCGCAATGTTCGATCGGCTGATGTCGGATCCGGCGATCCGTCTTGCAGTGATCGTCATCTGGTGGTGGCTGGGCTGGCACTTCCTGGCCGGCCAGACGTTGTGACGGTACTGCCGCACCGGGGAGTCAGTCGGCGAGGTCGACGACCTCGAACTCGAGCAGGTCGGACTGCGTCGTCAATGTCGGGCTGCCCGGGCCCGCCGGAGCGTGCGGGGTGCGGGTGCTGCGCCAGGCCTGGAAGTCAGCCTCAGATGCCCACGTCGTGATGACGAAGTACCGCATCTCGCCCGCAGTGGGCCGCAGCAACTGGAAGCCCTCAAACCCCGGGGCGGAGTCGACCGCATGCTTGCGCGCGGCGAACCGCGCCTCAAGCTCGATGCCGGCACCCTCCGGAATGCGCAGCGCGTTGATCTTGACGACAGACACGGATGTCTCCTCTCGGTCGTGACCCTTCCAGCCTGACACGGCGCGGAAGAGCGCGGGCCGGCCGCAGCTGGAAAAAAACCGCGCGCTCGATGTGCGGTGTGCATCCCCTGCGACCCCGTTCACGTGACAGGACGCCAGCAGAAATCAGCATGTACCGCGCGGCGTGTCGGTGCCCCAGACGCAAAATGTCCTGCGAATCGAACGGCGCCCGAGGTGGATGGAGCGCCGCCCGCGGCGGGAAAGTGACTGTGGAGCCTACCGGGTTCGAACCGGTGACCCCCTGCTTGCAAAGCAGGTGCTCTACCAACTGAGCTAAGGCCCCGAAATCTTGCAGTGTGGGGGTACCAGGACTTGAACCTGGGACCTCTTCATTATCAGTGAAGCGCTCTAACCGCCTGAGCTATACCCCCGTGCCGACAGACACGTCAACCTCAAAGAGATTACCCGAATCCGCCGGATTTCACGAATCAGTTCGAGGTGAACCCGATCAGCAATCCGCCCGTGATCTTGACGGCCAGGTTGTAGATGCCGGCCACCACAGCCCCCATCACCGTGACCACCACAAGGTTGAGGATCGCGATGATCGCCGCCATCGCCATCACCTGCGGCAGACCGATGATCGACGACAGCGTGATGCCCCCGTCAGAGATGCTCTTGAACAGGTCGTCGACCTGCCCGATCACGCCGGTGGCCGAGACCACCATGTAGATCAGAAAGAACGCCACGATCGTCACGACCGCAATCACCACCGCCGCCAGGAACGACAGCTTCACGGCCGACCAGAAGTCGACATAGACCAGTCGCAGGCGCACCTGCTTGGCGCTGGTGCGGTGCGTAGACTTCTTTGCCAGCTTGTCGGCTACCGTGCTCATGCGTCAGTACTCTCTTCGGGGATCTCGGGGGATGCCTCGGCTTCGCCGGCATCGTCGGCATCGGCAGAGGCATCCACGGCGTCGTCATCACCCAGTCCACGCTCGGAGTTTCGCGCGATCGCAATGATCCGGTCGTCGTCACCCGGGCGGGCGAACACGACACCCATGGTGTCTCGGCCCTTTGCAGGCACCTCGGCCACGGCAGAGCGTACCACCTTGCCACTGGCAAGAACCACAAGGATCTCGTCTTCTTCGGTGGCGATCAAACCCCCCGCGAGCACCCCGCGATCGTCGTTGAGTTTGGCCACCTTGATGCCCAGACCACCGCGGCCCTGCACGCGGTATTCGCCCACGGCGGTGCGCTTGGCGTACCCCCCGTCGGTGACCACGAACACGTAGCCGTCGTCGCTGGCCACCGATGCCGACAGCAGGCAATCGTCACCACGGAATGACATGCCCTTCACACCCTCGGTGGACCTGCCCATCGGTCGCAGCGCCTCATCGGTCGCCGAGAAACGCAACGACATGCCGTGCCGAGTGATCAGCAGGATGTCATCGCCCTCGTCGACGAGCATGGCACTGACCAGCTCGTCTTCTTCGCGCAGGCGAATGGCGATGATGCCGCCCTGACGGTTCGTGTCGTACTCGCCCAGGCGGGTCTTCTTGACCAGGCCGCGGCGTGTGGCCAGCACCAGATACTGAGAAGCGTCATAGGTGCGCAGGTCGAGGATCTGGGCGATCTCTTCCTCTGGCTGCAGAGCCAGAAGGTTCGCGACGTGCTGACCCTTGGCATCCCGTCCCGCTTCGGGGACCTCGTATGCCTTCGCGCGGTAGACCCGACCCTTGGTCGTGAAGAACAGCAGCCAGTGATGCGTCGTGGTGACGAAGAAGTGCTCGACCACGTCGTCGGCGCGCAGCTGGGCGCCCTTGACACCCTTGCCGCCGCGGTGCTGCGACCGGTAGTTGTCGCTGCGCGTGCGCTTGATGTAGCCGTCGCGGGTGACGGTGACCACCATCTCTTCTTCGGGGATGAGGTCTTCCATCGACATGTCGCCGTCGAAGCCGGGAAGGATGTGGGTGCGGCGGTCATCGCCGAACTTGTCGACGATCTCGGTGAGCTCTGTGCGGATGATGGCCCGCTGGCGAGGCGGGCTGGCGAGAATGTCGTTGAAGTCGGCGATCTGCAGTTCGAGATCGGCGGCCTCGTCGACGATCTTCTGACGTTCCAGGGCCGCCAGGCGACGCAGCTGCATCGCCAGAATCGCGTCGGCCTGATCGTCGTCGATCTCAAGCAGCGCCTTCAGCCCCTGGCGCGCGTCGTCGACGGTGGGCGACCGGCGGATGAGCGCGATGACCTCGTCGAGCGCGTCGAGCGCCTTCAGATACCCGCGCAGAATGTGCATGCGCTCTTCGGCCTTGCGCAGACGGTACTGCGTGCGCCGCACGATCACTTCGATCTGGTGTGTCAGCCAGTGGGTGACGAAGCCGTCGAGGGCAAGCGTGCGCGGCACTCCGTCGACGATCGCGAGCATGTTCGCGCCGAAGTTCTCCTGCAGCTGGGTGTGCTTGTACAGGTTGTTCAGCACGACCTTTGCCACGGCATCCCGCCGCAGCACGATCACCAGACGCTGGCCGGTACGATCGCTCGACTCATCACGGATGTCGGCGATGCCGGTGATCTTGCCGTCACGAGCCAGGTCGCGGATCTTGACGGCGACGTTGTCGGGGTTGACCTGGTAGGGAAGTTCGGTGACCACCAGGCAGGTGCGGCCCTGGATCTCTTCGACGTTGACCACGGCACGCATGGTGATCGAGCCGCGCCCGGTGCGATAGGCGTCGTGGATGCCGCGGGTGCCGAGAATCTGCGCGGCGGTCGGAAAATCGGGGCCGGGGATGCGCTGCATCAGCGCTTCGAGCAGCTCTTCGCGCGCGGCATCCGGGTGATCCAGTGCCCACAGCGCACCGGCGGCGACCTCGCGCAGGTTGTGCGGCGGGATGTTGGTGGCCATGCCGACAGCGATGCCCACCGATCCGTTCACCAGCAGGTTCGGAAAGCGCGCCGGCAGCACGATGGGCTCTTGCGTCTGCCCGTCGTAGTTGTCCTGGAAGTCGACGGTTTCTTCTTCGATGTCGCGCACCATCTCGAGCGCGAGCGGGGCCATCTTCGTCTCGGTGTACCGCGGGGCGGCCGCCCCCTGGTTTCCGGGCGAACCGAAGTTACCCTGCCCGAGCGCGAGCGGATAGCGCAGCGACCAGGGCTGCACCAAGCGCACCAGGGTGTCATAGATCGCCGAGTCGCCGTGCGGGTGGTACTGGCCCATCACTTCGCCGACGACGCGGGCGCACTTCGAGAACGACTTGTCGGGCCGGTAGCCGCCGTCGTACATCGCGTAGATCACGCGGCGGTGCACCGGCTTGAGGCCGTCGCGCACGTCGGGCAGGGCACGCCCGACGATCACGCTCATCGCATAGTCGAGATAGCTGCGCTGCATCTCGACCTGCAGGTCGACCTGGTCGATCTTGCCGTGATTGTGCGCGGATGCTTCGGTGGGGCGTTCGTCGTCAGCCATGTGTTCTCTCGTCTTCTGCGTGCGGACCGTCTCGACTGCGTGAGGCTAGATGTCGAGGAAGCGCACGTCTTTCGCGTTCCGCTGGATGAAGGTTCTGCGCGACTCGACATCTTCACCCATCAGCACCGAGAAGATCTCGTCGGCTGCCGCGGCGTCGTCGATGGTGACCTGGCGCAGTGTGCGGGTGTTCGGGTCCATCGTGGTCTCCCACAATTCCTTCGGGTTCATCTCGCCGAGACCCTTGTAGCGCTGAATGCCGTTGTCTTTGGGGATGCGCTTGCCACTGGCCAGGCCATCGGTGAGCAAAGCGTCGCGCTCGGGATCGGAGTACACGTACTCGTGTGGCGAGTTCGACCACTTCAGCCGGTACAGCGGCGGCATGGCGAGGTAGACGAAGCCCGCCTCGATGAGCCCGCGCATGTAGCGGAACAGCAGCGTCAGCAGCAGCGTCGTGATGTGCTGGCCGTCGACATCGGCGTCGGCCATCAGCACGATCTTGTGATACCGGGCCTTGTCGAGGTCGAAGTCTTCGCCGATGCCGGTTCCGAACGCCTGGATCATCGCCTGGATCTCGTTGTTACCGAGGGCACGGTCGAGTCGAGCGCGCTCGACGTTGAGGATCTTTCCGCGCAGCGAGAGAATCGCCTGCGAGTGCGGGTCGCGACCCTGCACCGCCGAGCCGCCGGCCGAGTCGCCCTCGACGAGAAAGATCTCGCTGATCGAGGGGTCTTTGCTCGTGCAGTCCTTGAGTTTGTCGGGCATCGACGCCGACTCGAACACGCTCTTGCGGCGGGCCGTCTCGCGCGCCTTGCGCGCTGCCAGCCGCGCCGTCGAGGCGTCGATCGCCTTGCGGATGATGTTCTTGGCCGAGCTCGGATTGCGATCGAACCAGTCGCCGAGCTGATCGCCGACGACCTTCTGCACGAACGCCTTGGCCTCGGTGTTGCCCAGCTTGGTCTTTGTCTGTCCTTCGAACTGCGGCTCCGAGAGCTTGACCGAGATGACCGCCGTCAGTCCTTCACGGACGTCTTCTCCGGAGAGGTTGTCGTCCTTTTCCTTGAGAAGGTTGTTCGCCCGCGCGTAACGGTTGACCAGTGAGGTCAGCGCCGCGCGGAAGCCCTCTTCGTGCGTGCCGCCCTCGTGCGTGTTGATCGTGTTCGCGTAGGTGAACACGTTCTCGGTGTAACCGGTGGTCCACTGCATGGCGACCTCGAGCGAGATCTTTCGCACCGTGTCTTCCGACTCGAAGTCGATGATCTCCTCGTGCACGTGCTCGGCCTTGCGCACTCGGTTGAGGTACTCGACGTAGTCGACCAGACCCCGCTCGTAGAGGAACGTGTCGTGGCGCTGGCTGATGACCTCTTCGCCGTCGACGTCTTCGATCTCGATGGCTTTCTCGCGCTCGTCGTGCAGCGTGATGGCCAGTCCCTTGTTCAAGAAGGCCATCTGCTGGAATCGCACGCGCAGCGTGTCGTAGTCGAAGTCGACGGTGTCGAAGATCGTCGGATCGGGCCAGAAAGTGATGATGGTTCCGGTCTCTTCGGTCTCTTCGCCGCGCTCGAGTGGGCCCTGGGGCGCACCGCCGTCGGCGAAGATCTGCCGCCAGGCGTATCCCTCACGCTTGACGAGAACCTCGAACCGGGTCGAGAGCGCGTTCACGACCGATGAACCCACGCCGTGCAGGCCACCCGAGACCGCATACCCGCTGCCGCCGAACTTTCCGCCGGCGTGCAGCACTGTCAGCACGACCTCGACCGTCGATTTGGTCGGGTCGGAGGCGTGCGGTGCGACCGGGATGCCGCGTCCGTTGTCGACACAGCGAATGCCGCCGTCTTCGAGGATCGTGACGTCGATGGTGTCGCAGTAGCCCGCGAGGGCTTCGTCGACCGAGTTGTCGACGATCTCCTGCACCAGGTGGTGCAGGCCCCGCTCGCCGGTGGAGCCGATGTACATGCCGGGGCGCTTGCGCACGGCTTCGAGGCCCTCGAGCACCTGGATGGCGTCGGCACCGTAGTCGTTGTTCGCGGGTTTCGGCTTTGCGGCCTTCGGCTGCGGTGCCGTCTCGTCTGCCTGCGCGGACTCGTTCTGCGGTGTATCTGACGTCATAGGGATTCCGCGTTCCGATCGTAAGTGGAGTTGCCCTCAGTCTATCAAGGACGCGCTGGGAACGCGGCATGAACGGCTCTCTGACGAGAGAAAATCACTCGGCAGGGTTCAGGACCTGTCTTATCCGTAGGTATCGCGCGGGCCACGCCCTGGAACGGCTCTCGGACCCCATTTCCAGGAGGGGACGTCAGGCCCGATGAACCGGATGCTGGTGACCCCGGCATCTGGAAACAGTTGCACGATCTGCGTGAGGATGTGCGCGCGCATCAGCTGCAGCTGCTTGGCCCATGCCGTGGAGTCGCACCGCACGGTGAGCATTCCGTCAGAAAGAGCGACCGGTCGGGTGTGCTGTGCGGTGTCGTCACCGGCGACGACGCCCCACTGGCGCACAAGATCGGCGCGGGCCAGCGGCTCATCCCATCCCGAGGTGTGCGTGAGCGTCTCGAGCACATCGCCGACGCCGCGCGGGTCGCGGCCGGGCGTGAAGGGCTGGTTCTCATCGTCGTCGGTGCGGCGGCGCCGGCGACGCTTGGCCCGAGGCGAGGGCTCAAGACCGCGCAGCCGCAGGTACGTCGCGAGGGTCTCGGGAACCTCATCGTGTTCCTCAGCCATCGGTCGACCCTTGTTCGGTGATGTTCGTCGAGAGTTCGGGATCGACGATCGTGCCGGCTTCGACGCGAACGACATGAGCGCGCAGCGCCGTGGGGATGTCGGGCTCGACCGCGGCCGTGACGATCACCTGCTCGTAGTCGGCGACGAGTCCGGCCAGCCGCTCACGGCGGTCGGCGTCGAGCTCGGCGAACACGTCGTCGAGGATCACGATCGGATCTCCCAGCATCGACTGCGCCCGCAGCAGTTCGGCCGAGGCCAACCGCAATCCGAGGGCCATCGACCACGATTCGCCGTGCGAGGCGTACCCCTTCACCGGAAGCCCGCGCAGTCGCAGCACCAGATCGTCACGGTGCGGACCGACCAACGTGAGCCCGCGGTCGAGCTCTGCGGTGCGGCGCGTGGCCAGGGCCGCGCGGAATCTCTCACTCGTCAGGCCGCCGGCTGCGGCATCCATCTCTCCCGTCCCCTCCTCGGGGTCGGCGCCGTCGATGGAGCGCGCCCAGTCGAGCTCGGGCTCGTGATCAGCACCGGCGATGGCCGCATACGCGTGTGTCAGCGGAGTGGCCAACTCGCCGGTCAACGCCGAGCGGGCGTCGATCACCTCGGCGCCCAGGGCGATGAGCTTGTCGTCCCAGACCTCCAGCGTCGACAGTTGATCGCCGCGGATGCCGCGCGCCCGTGCCGACTTGAGCAGCGCGTTGCGCTGGCGCAGCACCCGGTCGTAGTCGGAGAGGACGCCGGCGAGGCGTGGGGTGCGCTGAATGAGCAGCTGATCGATGAACCGGCGGCGCGCCGACGGATCGCCGCGGACGATCTGCAGGTCTTCGGGGGCGAAGAGTACGACCTGGGCGTAGCGCGGAAGTTCGGCGGGGCGCAGGGACGATCCGTTCACACGCGCCTTGTTCGCCCCCTGCTTGTTGACCTGCACCTCGAGCACGATGCTGCGGGTGCCGTAGGCGAGTCGGGCACGCACGATCGCGGCGTCAGCGCCGCGGCGCACCATCGGGGCGTCGGTGGAGACGCGATGCGATCCGAGCGTGGCGAAGTAGGCGATCGCCTCGGCGAGATTCGTCTTGCCCTGGCCGTTGCGCCCGACGAAGACGTTCGGGCCGGCCTGCAGCGACACATCGGCGGCCGCGTAATTGCGGAAATCCACCAGGCTGAGCTGCTCGACGATCACCGGATCAACCCTACCGACGGCATCCCCCGCTCGCCCCCGGGCCGCCGGGCCGCCGGGCCGCCGGGCCGCCGGGGCGGAAATTCCATATGGAATTCGCAAGACCACATGAAATTTCCGGAAGATTGATGTGGTCTGGGAAATTCCATATGGAATTTCCCAGCGGGCGGGCGGCGGGGCGGTCAGCGCAGCAGCAGGTTGGGCTGCAGGAGGTAGCGGAAGCTGTCCTCGCCGCCCTTCTCGACCGACGTCTGCGGCGTGATCAGCACGGGGCTGAGCTTGTTCTGGTTCTCGGCTGAGGTGAACGTGACTCGCGTGAACTCGCTGCGCACGGCGCTCAGCGCCTCGAGCAGGTACTGCGGGTTCAGGCCGAGGGTGACATCTTCACCGACGAGCGTGGCCTCGACCGACTCGTTCGCCCGTGCCTGCTCGGTCCCCGAGGCATCCATCGAGACGCTGTCGGCCGTGAAGGTGAACCGCAACGGCGCGGAACGGTCGAGCACCAGCGACACGCGCCGCACCGCCTCGGCCAGATCGGCCGTGTTGACCACCGCGTGATGCTCGGTCTGCTCGGGGAACAGCCGACGCACCGGTGGAAAATTGCCCTTGATCAGCAGTGACGTGACGGTCTTGTCGCCTGACGTGAACGCGATGATCTCACGATCGCCCGACCCCGAGAACGAGATCGAGATCTGACCACCGTGCGAGAACGTCTTGCCGACCTCGGTGAGAGTGCGCGCCGGCACCAGTGCCGAGGTCGAATCATCGGATGCCGCTGTGCCGCCGTCCCACGGGATGTCGCGCAGCGCCACCCGATACCGGTCGGTGGCGACCAGGCTCAACTGCGTGCCGCTGACCTCGAGCTGCACGCCCGTCAGCACCGGCGTGACATCGTCGCGCGATGCCGCGAAGGCCACCTGCGAGATCGCGGTGGCGAAATCCTCCGCAGGCACCAGACCCGACTCACCCGAGACCTCGGGGATGGCCGGATACTCCTGCACCGGCATCGAGGCGAGCATGAACCGCGCCGAGCCGCAGGTGAGCGCGATGCCGTCGTCTTCGACCTCGACCTGGATCGGGGCATTCGGCAGCCGGCTGGCGATGTCAGAGAGCAGCCGGCCGTGCACGAGGATCGTGCCCGGGTCGTCGACACTCGCCTCGATGGTCGTGCGTGCGGATGCCTCGTAGTCGAAGGCAGACAGGGACAGGCCCTGCTCCCCCGCTTCGATCAGCACACCGGCGAGGATCGGCTGCGGATTGCGCTGCGGGAGCAGCTTCACGACGAATGACACGGCCTCGCTGAAGACATCGCGACCTACGTGGAACTTCACTTGCGCTCCCTCGACCTTTGGGCTGGGTTCACCCATGCTAATGCCCCGCACCGTTTCTGTGAGAGACCGAGCAGTTCCGGGCCGCTCGAGACTGGCTGCACGAGATGGTGATCGGAGGCCCCCTTAACAGTTAACTCTTCGTCATGGTGTTAACAGCTGTGGAGACTGTGGATAAGTCGCCCGATCCGTGGAGAGACAAGGAAACTACACGCGTGTGAGATGTGGACGAGCTGCGGAGACGCGTGTTCACGCGGATGCCGACCGGATGCCGCAGACCACACGTTCTCCACAGGTCGATGTCCATCACCCACAACGAATGACAGTCTCGGGTGCATTCTCCACAAGTTATCCACATGTGCAGAAGCGGTATTTTGGCGCTGTCGACGAGCGCCGTCAAGTGCCGATCAGCGCCCGTTACGGCCGAGCTGCGCGGTGATGTCGGTGACGTGGTTGAAGATCGACCGGCGTTCCTTCATCAGGTCGCTGATCTTCTTGTACGCATACATGACCGTGGTGTGATCACGGCCGCCGAACAGTTGGCCGATCTTCGGAAGAGACAAGCTCGTGCGTTCGCGGCACAGATACATGGCGATCTGGCGTGCCTGGGCGACCTGCTGGGAACGACTCGACCCGTACAGGTCGTCGACCGACAGTTTGAAGTACGACGCGGTGGCCGTGATGATGTCGGTCGGCGAGACGATGTTCGCATCGTCTTGGTCGACGATGTCGCGCAGGACGGTCTGGGCCAGTGACATGTCGAGGGTCGACCGATTCAAACTCGCGAACGCCGAAACACGGATCAGGGCGCCCTCGAGTTCGCGGATGTTCGACGAGACGACGGTGGCGATGTACTCCAGTACCTCGTCGGGGATCTGCAGCCGCTCACTCTGCGCCTTCTTGCGCAGGATCGCGATGCGGGTCTCGAGGTCGGGCGCTTGCACGTCGGTGATCAGGCCCCACTCGAAACGGCTGCGCATGCGGTCTTCGAATCCGGTGAGGTGCTTGGGCGGCACATCACTGGTGATCACGACCTGCTTGTCATGATCGTGGAGTGTGTTGAAGGTGTGGAAGAACGCCTCTTGCGTCTCGGCCCGGCCCTGCAAGAACTGGATGTCGTCGATCAGCAGGATGTCGACGTCGCGATACCGTGCCTGGAATGCAGAGCCTCGGTTGTTGGCGATGGAGTTGATGAAGTCGTTCGTGAATTCTTCACTGGAGACGTAGCGCACCCGGATGCCGGCGTACATGCTCTGCGCATAGTCGCCGATGGCGTGCAGAAGGTGCGTTTTGCCCAGGCCGGAGTCACCGTAGACGAACAGCGGGTTGTACGCCTTCGCCGGCGCCTCGGCCACGGCCACGGCCGCGGCGTGCGCGAAGCGGTTGGACTGGCCGATCACGAAGCTGTCGAAGGTGTACTTGGGGTTCAGGCGGGTGTCGCTGCGCGTCTGGGGTGCCGGCGCGTCGATGCGCTCGACGGGAGCGCGATCATCCAGCACGACTGACGGGGCGGTCTGCACCGGGATGACGGCGGTCAAGTGGGCATCGGTCAGATCGGGGTTGACGACCACACGGAACGAGCCGACGTCGTCACCAGAGTGAGCCAGTGCCTCCATGATCGGCGCGCGCATGCGCTTGTTTATTTGCGCGGCCGTGAGGTCGTTGGGCACGTCGATGTACAGGATGCCTCCCATGACCCCCTGCGGCACCGCAAGATTGAGGAATCCCCACATCTGCGGCGTGATGCGCTCATCGGCCTCGAGCAGGTGCACCACGGTCGCCCAGATGGGTACGTCTGGGATCTCCTGCTGTGCCATGGCCCCCCCGGCTGTCGATGTGACACAGGTGGCGGAGGACGCCATGACCTGTGGATAACTTGCCCGAGCAACGCTAGTCAGCGCGTGTGCAGAGAGCAAACTCCACTGTAAGCGTCGGGGGTGTGTCACTTCCAGAGACCGCGGCGGGGCTGTGGATAATGTGCGTTCGTCAGCGCTCGGTTTGAGATATCCGCTACCAGGACGTAGCCTTAATCGGTTGACTTATGCCTCTTCGGTGTGAGTCCCTCATCGTCGTCCCCGGGCAAGCGACCCGGTGAACCTCCCGGAGTGATTCCATGACCAAGCGCACCTTCCAGCCCAACAACCGTCGTCGCGCCAAGAAGC
Organism: Microbacterium protaetiae; assembly: GCF_004135285.1. Taxonomy (NCBI): domain Bacteria; kingdom Bacillati; phylum Actinomycetota; class Actinomycetes; order Micrococcales; family Microbacteriaceae; genus Microbacterium; species Microbacterium protaetiae. The sequence continues at coordinate 1,427,564 of NZ_CP035494.1, read as the reverse complement.
ACGGCTTCCGTGCCCGCATGCGCACCCGCGCCGGCCGTGCCATCCTGTCGGCTCGTCGTGGCAAGGGCCGCACCGAGCTCTCTGCCTGACTCGATAGCAGTGCTCGCGAGGCCGAACAGGCTGACCCGCGGGGCGGATTACAAAGCCGTCGTCCGTAGGGGTGTCAAGTGCGCCGGGCCGCACACCGTGATGTATGTGGTGTCGTCCGGTGAAGATCGCGCAGCACGGTTCGGTTTCATCGTGAGCAAGCGAGTCGGCACTGCCGTGACTCGCAACACCGTGCGTCGTCGGCTCAAGGCCGTGTGCGCACAAGCACTTCCGCAGGTGCGTGTCGGGGCAGACGTTGTCATCCGCGCGCTTCCCAGCGCCGCGGGTGCGGATTTCCATGCCTTGCAGGCTGAGGTCGATCGTTGTCTGGCGCGGAGGGCGGCGTGAGCGTCGCATCCCTCCCGACCGGCTACGTCGGCAACGGCCGGATGCGGGGCACCGCGCTGTGGCGGATGCTGCCGCTGATCCCTCGCGACGTGGTGCTGACTCTTCTCCATGCCTATCGGGCGACGGTCTCGCATGCGTACGGCGATGTATGCCGGTACTACCCGACGTGTTCTGCCTATGCGGTCGGCGCCGTGCAACAGCACGGTGCGGTGAAGGGAGCCGGCCTCGCCGCCTGGCGCATCCTCCGTTGCCACCCATGGGCTGCCGGCGGCGTCGACGACGTTCCGCCGAGCCGGCACTTCCACTTCGAGCTGACTCCGCACGGATTCGTCGTGCCCCCCAGAAAGGACTGATCCGTGCAGGATCTGCTGTATTTCGCCACGAGCACCCCCGCGGCATCAGGCGGGGGCGGTTTCGACCCCATCGGCTTCGTTCTCTGGCCGCTCAAGTGGATCGTCGAGCTCATCCTGGTGGCGTTCCATTCTCTGCTGACCCTGGTCGGCATGAACGCGGCATCCGGTTTGACCTGGGTCCTGTCGATCATCGGTCTGGTGGTCGTGGTGCGCGCCGCGCTTGTGCCGCTGTTCGTCAAGCAGATCAAGAGCCAGCGCAAGATGATGGAGATCGCGCCTGAGCTCAAGAAGATCCAGGAGAAGTACAAGGGCAAGCGCGACCAGCTTTCTCGTGAGGCGATGAGCCGCGAGACGATGGCGATGTACAAGAAGAACGGCACGTCTCCGGTGTCGGGCTGTCTGCCGATTCTGGTGCAGATGCCGGTGTTCTTCTCGCTGTACAGCGTGCTGTCCACGATCAAGGGGAACGCCGAGGCGAGCAAGGGTGGAATCTTCTGGCTCACCCCCGAGCTGACGCAGGAGTTCTACAACGCGAAGCTGTTCGGCGTCGCGTCTCTCCATGAATCGCTGCAGGGCACTTTCCAGACCAAGCCCGAAGGCTGGCAGATCACGGTGGCCATCATGATCACCCTCGTGGTGCTCATGATCGCCTCGCAGTTCTTCACGCAGCTGCAGATCGTCTCGAAGAACCTGTCGCCCGAGGCCCGCCAGGGTCAGGCCTACAAGATGCAGCGGATGATGGTTTACATCCTGCCGTTCGCCTTCGTCTTCTCGGGCGTCTTCTTCCCGCTGGGTGTGGTCATCTACTGGTTCACCAGCAACATCTGGACGGCCGTGCAGCAGTTCCTCGTCATCCGCAACATGCCGACACCGGGCTCACAGGCGGCAAAGGAGCGTGAGGAGCGCCTCGCGAAGAAGGGCAAGGCGCTGGATGCGAAGGGTCGCATCATCCCGATGGACAAGTATGTCGCCGAGCAGCAGCGACTTCTCGAAGAAGCGGAGGCCGCCAAGGCGGCAGCTCCCAAGCGGCAGCAACCGGTGAGCAAGCAGCGCGCCAAGAAGCAGTCCCAGAAGAACCCGTCGAATCCGCCCGGAAAATCCGGCGGCTCTGCGGCATCCCCCTCCTGACACCCGAAGGAAAAGCGCATGTCAGTAACACAGACTCCGGCCGGCCAGGAGGCCACCGCCGAGCAGCTCGAGCAGGAAGGCGACATCGCCGCCGACTTCATCGAGGGTCTGCTCGACATCGCCGATGTCGACGGCGATCTGGCCTTGGATGTGCGCAACGGACGCGCGTATGTCTCGGTCGAGGCTGAAGACGCCTCGTCGATCCGTGTGCTCTCGGACCCAGAAACCGTCCAGGCGGTACAGGAACTCACGCGCCTCGCTGTGCAGAGTCAGACAGGCCGCTTCTCACGTCTGATCCTCGACATCGGTGGGTCGCGCGACGCCCGCCATGACGAGCTGGTTCGGCTGGTCGATCGGGCTGTCACGCGTCTTGATGAGGGGGCATCGCAGGCGTCCCTGCCCTCGATGTCGAGCTACGAGCGCAAGCTTGTGCACGACATCGTCGCCGAGCGCGGGCTCGTCTCGGAGTCGTACGGCGAGGGTTCTGACCGTCACACCGTCATCCGTCGTTCCTGAGCATCGCTGTGAGTGACGAGGGGATGCTGGAGGCCGAACCTGCCGCTGCGGCGGCGGTGTTCGGCGATCGCATCGAGTGGGCGCGACGCTTCACCACAGCGCTCGCGCTGCACGGTGAGGAGCGCGGACTCATCGGCCCGCTCGAACTCCCGCGACTGTGGAGTCGCCACATTCTGAACAGCGCTGTGATCGCACCGCTGTTCTCCGGCACCGTCGGCGACATCGGATCGGGCGCAGGGCTGCCCGGATTGGTCCTGGCCATTGCACGACCTGATGTGCAGTGGGTGCTGATCGAGCCGATGGAGCGTCGCGTCACGTGGCTGCTGGAGCAGGTCGCAGAGCTCGAACTGGACAACGTCGAGGTCGTTCGTGCGCGTGCGGAAGACTGGAAGCGCGGACCGGTGTGTGACGCAGTGACGGCCCGTGCGGTGAGCGCACTGCGCACACTGATCCCCCTCGCTGCCCCGCTGGTACGCGATGGCGGTGAGTTGGTGCTGCTGAAGGGCGCGAGCGCTCCTGCAGAGATCGAGGCAGCTCAGAAGCAGATCCGCAAGTTCCGACTCTCGGACGTGCGGGTGGACGTCGTCGGCGAGGATGTCGTTCCCGAGCCCTCTCGCGTCGTTCGAGCGATAGTGCGGGGATAGCGTGGGCGCGCACTGACGTTTCACGTGAAACTGTCGGTCTAAGGGGGCGCCGCGGCGACCTGTTCGTTGTCGATGCCGCCGCACCGACACAAACGGTTGCTCGGAGGGCACTGGATTCGCGATGTTTCACGTGAAACGCCTCGTGCACCGCTGATCGCCGTCGAGTGAGGCGTCAGCCACGTCATCGTCGATACCGTGCCGCGTGTCGGCGAGTTGGCGGGCGCACGCTGGTGAGTATGGCTGCAGTTGTGCATGAGACAGCTCCCGTTGCCGTGAGTGGGGCGCGCTCTGGAGGCGAAGTGCAGCGTCGGTGGTGTGCAGCCCTTATGAACCCTCGTGCCGGTTGGCTGGTGGGATGCCTCTGGCCCGTCAGAGTCTTCAGCATGAGCCAGTTGGCCATCGACACTTCGGCCAGAAGCAAGTGTCGCGCCACGTGGCGGTGAGCGCCAGACGACCCGGCGACGTGCGCCGGGTATGTGGTGAGGAACTTCCCGCCCTCCCACAGCCGGTGTCGGTGCGCGCAGCGATGATCTGCGTGCAGGACGGGCTTCTCGACCGGTGGGGATGTTTCACGTGAAACATCGAGCCCGCTCCGGCGTGACTTCCCGCGGGCGTGACTTCCCCGCGGGTGCGACTGTCTGCGTGCGTGGGTTCCCGCCAGCGCTACTTCCCTGCGGCGCGACTTCCCTCCGCCGTAACGACCCGCCGGCGTATGTCGGCCGACGCGCCACCATCGGATGGTCTCGGCCTGCATCGGAGGGGCACCACGCGTTCTGAAGGCGTATAGGGAGCGGGCGGTGTTGTTTCACGTGAAACGCCCGCGACACTTCCATCGAGGGCTCCGCTCTCCGTCCCGTGTTGACTGTGACATTCAGACGGGTGGACGGGATGTTACTTGTCGCTCCCATGGGGATGGTTGTTGGGTGCACAGAAGTGACCGGTGGGGATGTCGATGGCTCACGTGACACGGTCCGATAGCTCCATTTGAAGGCTCCGTGCTCGCTCCCGTGCTGACTGTGCCATTCAAACGGCTGGTCACCACTTGTCGAACCCGTAGGGACGGTCGTCGGGTGCACAGAAAAGATTGGTGGGGATGTCGATGTTTCACGTGAAACGTCTGAGCAGCTGCGTCGCGGGCGCCACCCGCCTTTGCTGCGCCGTCAGCGGGCTTCTGGGGAATGGGCCCGCCGCATCGGGTGCCGACATCTGGTCGCGACACCCAGCGCGGACAGAGGGCGGTGAGTGATGCGGACCGCGATGTTTCACGTGAAACGTCGGAGCCTGCGGCTGTGTCGCGGGCGCGAGCCGCCATTACTGCGTCGTCACGGACTTCTCGGCTGGACGCATTCGCTGCATCTCGTGGCGACACCCGGCGGTGGCAGAGGACGGGAGTGACACGGACTGCGATGTTTCACGTGAAACCTAATGGGACGGAGCCCTGGGGCGCAGCCAAGACGCGACCACTGGGGCTCACCCCACAAGACTCGGCTGACAGTCCATCATTCCCGAGCCGACGATGGAACGATCACCGTGTTTCACGTGAAACACCGCCGACGGGTCGCCGAGGCTGCTTCGTCGTGGAGAAGAACGTCGGCCTCATGATCGTGGTGGTGCGCACCATCTGCGAAGTATGACGTCAACGCGCTCATCTGCGGGAAAGAGAGGACACACGCGCGGATGTTTCACGTGAAACGAGGACGCCGAGCACGCTGCGCCGACCGCGTCCCCGGCGGACCTCCAGAGGCACCGTGGGATGGTGGCTTAGACGCACCCGGGTTACCTCAACCACCGCGGCGCCTGCGGCACCGACAATTAGCGCGCATCAGGTCAGTCGCTGCGGTTGGCTGCACGACGAGTTGTCTGGGGTGCCGCAGAGATCCCGGCGAGGAACGCGTCGTGCGCGCGCCGACCCGCGACACCCCACGATGCTCCGCGGCCCCGTGGGCCGAGGTCATGCATCCGGTCGCCCACGCCGCCGGCCCGCGTAGGTGGGCGCGCGCCGATGTTTCACGTGAAACGTGGCCGCCGGTCGAGCTGCGGGGGAAGCGCCCACCCACCCGAGGGCGAGAGGATGGCAAAGGCAGCGAAAGTGCCGATGTCGCCGTCAAGGCGCGCAGGTGTGCCGAGGGGGACGCGAGTCACGGGTGGGAAATGCTGAGCCAGCGCGATCGCCAGCGGAGGCCGCTTCTGCGACGATCATCGTGCGTGGGGATCAGTATCGAGGCCCAGCGCAAGTAGCGCCGCATCCCAGCGGCAACGACACCAACGAGACGGCGCCCAGCGAGATTCGGCGAATTGCGCATGCTGGGCGCCGCGAGTGGCCACCGTGAGTTGCGAAGGGACCCCGAGTGGCGACCGTGAGTTGCGAAGGCACCCCGAGTGGCCACCGTGAGTTGCGGAAGGACCCCAGCGGCGACCGTGAATTGCGGAAAGCCCGCAGCAGCGGACCGTGAGTTGCGGAAGCCCCGCAAGCGGAGCACCGTGCCTCGCAGAAGCACCGCGCCCGCGGCATCCACGGATGTTTCACGTGAAACAACGCCCGTCGACCTCGCGGACCGCAGCAATGGCGTCGCTGAATAACACGGAACCCCGCACGCCGTCGGGATGCCGGCGGATCGCCGCATAGACTGGAATCGAGGTCGTCAGCAGCGCGAAGAAGGAGTGCGTTTCACGTGGAACAGTCCCAAGACGCGAGCGTTGCGGCATTCGACCCCGTCTTCGGCGACAGTCCGATCGCACGTGAACTTGCGGATCTCACCGCACGTCAACGCACCCTCGAACAGACGACAGTCGAACTGTCGGGTCGCACACGCATCATCACGGTGTCCAACCAGAAGGGTGGCGTCGGCAAGACGACCACCGCGGTGAATCTGGCTGCAGCGATGGCATCCGTCGGCGCGCGAGTGCTCGTGATCGACCTCGACCCTCAGGGGAATGCGTCGACCGCGCTGAGCATTCCGCACAACGCTGACACCCCGAGCGTCTATGACGTCCTCATCGACGAGTTTCCGATGGCCGACATCATCCAGACGAGTCCGGAATCGGACCTTCTCACCTGTGCGCCCAGCACGATCCATCTTGCGGGCGCGGAGATCGAGCTCGTGTCGCAAGTTGCGCGGGAGCACCGGCTGCGCACGGCTCTTGATGACTATCTCGAACAGGTCGAAGAGAAGCCCGACTTCGTCATCATCGACTGCCCGCCGTCGCTGGGGCTGCTTACGATCAACGCCTTCACCGCCGCACACGAGGTGCTCATCCCGATCCAGTGCGAGTACTACGCGCTGGAAGGGTTGAGCCAGCTGCTCGGGAACGTCCGGATGATTCAGAAGCATCTGAACCAGGGGCTGCGGGTCTCCACGATCGTCTTGACGATGTTCGACGGCCGCACGAGACTCGCGCAGCAAGTTGCAGACGAGGTGCGTGCACACTTCCCCAAAGAGGTTCTCGCGACAGTTATTCCCAGGTCAGTGCGTGTTTCTGAAGCACCGAGCTTTGGCCAGACAGTGATTGCCTACGACGGGCAGTCCGCGGGCGCCGTGGCGTACCGCGAAGCGGCCGTGGAGATCATCGAGCGCGACAGCGCGCCAGCACCGACAGAAGGAGGCGCCTGATGGCGGCAAAGCGGACAGGACTCGGACGGGGAATCGGGGCACTCATCCCCACGTCGGAGGCGACAGCGGAGCGTCCCGTCGACGTGTTCTTCCCGGGGGCGTCCGCCACCGCCACCGCGGTCAAAGCCCGCGCCGAGCGGGCAGAAGAGCGGCCGGTCGAGACCGACGATCTCGTTGCCGTCCCCGGCGCGCGACTTATCAGCATCGACCCGAACGCGATAGTGCCCAATCCGCGTCAGCCGCGTTCGGTGTTCGACCCCGACGATCTGGCCGAACTCGTGCACAGCGTGAAGGAGTTCGGCGTACTTCAGCCGGTCGTCGTGCGCCAGAACGCCGAGGGCCAGTACGAGCTGATCATGGGAGAGCGCCGAACCCGCGCCGCCCGAGAGGCGGGACTCGAGGCGATTCCGGCGATTCTGCGCGAGACCTCGGACGACAACCTGTTGCGCGACGCCCTCTTGGAGAACCTGCACCGCTCGGAGCTGAACCCGCTGGAAGAGGCATCCGCGTACCAGCAGCTGCTGGAGGACTTCGGCATCACCCAGGAGGAGTTGGCTTCGCGGATCGGTCGTTCGCGTCCGCAGATCAGCAACACCATCCGCCTGCTGCGCCTGCCTGTTCCCGTGCAGCAGCGCGTCGCTGCAGGAGTGCTCAGCGCCGGGCATGCACGTGCAGTGCTCTCGCTCGACGACGACGAGTCCATGCAGCGACTGGCTGACCGCATCGTGAATGAAGACCTCTCGGTGCGCGCGGCCGAGGCAGTGGCCAAGACCAAGAACATCTCGGGAACCCGACGCGTCGCACCGAAGGCCGGGGCGCGACAGGCGTACCTCGACGAGGTGGCCGACCGGCTGGGTGACCGGCTGAACACGAAGGTGCGGGTCTCGCTGGGAGCACGAAAAGGCCAGGTCACCATCGACTTCGCCAGCATCCAGGATCTGAACCGCATTCTCGAGGAGCTGGGCGAGTCGGGATTCGGGCGCTGATCACGGCACGCCGCACCCGCACGAGGGCGAGGGCGTTTAGGCTTGTCGGGTGAGTTCTTCGACGGCAGGTGACGGGGCGCGTGACGTGACCCCCCGGCGTCGCGCCAGTCTTGAGTTGCTGCGCGCCGAGGCGGCCGATGAGCTGTCGGTGATCGTCGAAGAACGTCTGCTCGGCGGAGAGGACCCGTGGGAGTTCATAGAGGAGCTACCCACGATCGACGAGCTCGTCGTGTTCACCCTGCGAGCCGAGAACATCGCCGCGAACGGCGGCGTACGACCCAACGCCGCACGTCACTATCGCGTGCTGCGCCAGATAGCGCTGGACTATCCCGCACTGACGCCCGCGGTGTGGAAGCTTCTGGGCGAGGCCAACACACACCGCCGGTGGGATGCCGTCGTCCGCGTGGATGCCCGCTGACCAGGGGTTCTCAGATATATTCTGAAATCGGAATGAAGCCCGAATCGGGTCGTGTCACGCGATCGTCCCCACAGAGTGCACTGTCGGGCGTACCGTAAGCACCGGCGATCGGCTCGCCGGAGCGGACCGTCACATCGAAACGCACGAGGACGTGTGCACGCACGAGGAAGTGTGAGGGTGATGAGTACGACGCAGACCGAACCGGAACCGATCACAGGATCATTCGAAGCCGCCGACAGCGGACTGAAACGCAGACTCTCACTCACCCAACTGCTGCTGCTCGGTGTCAGCGCCCAGATCGGCTCGGGATGGCTGTTCGGCGTGCTGGCGGCCGCGGGGGTGGCCGGACCGGCTGCGATTCTGTCGTGGATCATCGCCTCAGTGCTGGTCTTTCTCATCGCACTGACCTACCTCGAGCTCGGGGCCATGTTGCCGCGCTCGGGAGCCATCGTGCGGTACACCTACCTCACCCACGGCTCGCTGTCGGGCTGGATCATCGGATGGGCGTACTGGCTGTCGGTGGTATCGATTCCGCCGATCGAGGCCGAGGCGACACTCACCTATCTGGGCGGGCGGTTTCCGCAGCTGCATCTGCTGACGCGGGTCGACGGCGTCGACGTGCTGAGCTGGCCTGTCGGGATTCTCGCCGGCTTCGTGCTCATGTTGCTGTTCTTCGCACTGAACTTCTTCGGCGCGCGATTCCTGGCTGAGTCGAATCGTTGGGTGACGCTGTGGAAGATAGCTCTTCCGACCCTGACCTTCATCTTCTTGTTCTTCATTCTCAAGGGCAGCAACTTCACCAGCTATGGAGGGTTCGCACCCCTGGGGGTGCCACCGATCTTCCACGCCATCGCCACCACCGGCATCATCTTCTCGCTGCTGGGGTTTCGGCAGGCCCTCGACTACGGTGGCGAGGCGCGCAACCCGCAACGCAACGTGCCACTTGCCACCATCGGGTCGATTGCGATTCCCGCCGTGATCTACACCCTGCTGCAGGTGGCCTTCATCGGGGCGCTGAACTGGAAGGACATGGGGCTCGCCCCCGGTTCGTGGGAAAAGCTGGTCAACGGCGGATGGGCCGACGGCCCCCTCTTCCATGCCCTCGACTCGGCGAACATGGCGGCCCTGGCAGCTCTGGGCGTGTTCCTGTTGATCGACGCCGCGGTGTCACCGCTGGCCACCGGTTGGGTCTATCTCGGCACCGGAGCGCGCACCGGATACGGGCTCGGCGTGCACCGCAACATCCCGAAGGTGTTCACCAGGAACAACAGGTTCGGCATACCTTGGGTGCCGCTGGTCGTCTCTGCCGTCGTCGGCTGCGTGTTCTTCGTGCCGGCGCCCAGCTGGTACCAGCTGGTGGGGTTCATCAGCTCGGCCGCGGTGCTCACCTACATCATGGGCGGTGCCGGGCTGCCGGTGCTGCGGCGCACAGCGCCGCACCTCAAGCGGCCGTTCCTGCTGAAGGGGTACAAGTTCTGGTCACCGGTCTCGTTCCTGGCAGCCGTCCTGATCCTGTACTGGAGCGGGTTCTCGACGCTGGCCAACGTCATCACCGCGACATTCATCGGGCTGCCGTTCTTCACCGCCTACTACGCGTGGAAGATGAAGTGGATGAACGCCGTCGCGAGCATCGCCATCAGCCTCGTGTTCTTCGTCGCCTGGATCTGGGTCGCAGCCGCCGGCGGATGGGTGCTGACCACCAACGGGGAGCAGCGCGCCGGGGGCTGGTCGTTCCCGGTGTACTACGCGGCCTTCTGTGTTCTGGTGGTGGGGTTCTGCGTCGCCGTGTGGGCAACGTGCGGGCCCGAGGGCAAGCGACATGTGAAAGCGAACTGGTGGCTGATCTGGTTGCTGTTGGCCTCGTTGCTGGTCGGATATCTCGGCGAATACGGGCCGATGGACGTGCCGGCGCTCGGCTTCCCGTGGGGAATGGGAGTCGAGGTGCTGGTCGGCATCGTCGCGTACATCTGGGCGATTCGCACCGGGTTCGCCACGGAGGAGATTCTCGACATCGTGGCGGCGGACGACGCGGAGACGGCGCGGGCCGCCGGGGCTGCGGCATCCTGAACCCAAACGACGGCGCCCCCGCGACCCGAGGGTCCGCGGGGGCGCCGTTGCGAGATCGGCTACTTCAGGTAGTCGGCGAGGTCCTGCTCGAGGGCGAACTTCGGCTTCGCGCCGATGATCGAGGTCTTGACCTCACCCTTGTCGAACACCTTCATCGCCGGGATCGAGGTGATCTGGTACTTCATGGCCAGGTCGGGGTTCTCGTCGACGTTGAGCTTGAGCACCGTGATCTTGTCAGGGTTCTCGGCCGCGATCTCATCGAGAACTGGCGAGACCATGCGGCACGGGCCGCACCACTCGGCCCAGAAATCAACGAGCACGGGGCCGTCGGCCTGCAGCACGTCCTGCTCGAACGTCGCGGATGTGGTCGCCTTCGCAGTCATGTTTCTCCTTCTGTGGGAAAGCCTGTCACTGGAACGAACGCCGCGCGGAGCGGGTTTGTTCCTAGGCGGCGGGTGTCGCGGCAGCCTCGGGACGCCCCGAGATCTCGTCAGCATCGGCTTCGGGGGCACCCGCCTCACCGAGGGCGGCGAGGTAGTGCTCGGCGTCGAGGGCTGCGACGGTGCCCGATCCGGCCGCGGTCACCGCCTGCCGATAGGTGGGGTCGGTCACGTCGCCGGCGGCGAACACGCCCGGAGCCGAGGTGCGCGACGACCGGCCATCGACCCACACGGTGCCCTCGGGCGTGAAATCGAGCTTGCCGTGCACCAGGTGCGTGCGCGGGTCGTTGCCGATCGCGACGAACACGCCCTGGAGGGCCAGTTCGCTCTCGGTACCATCGACCGTGGAGCGCAGCTTCACGCCGGTGACGGCATCTTCACCGAGGATGTCGACCACTTCGCTGTTCCATACGAACTCGATCTTCGGGTCGTTGAAGGCGCGTTCCTGCATGATCTTCGACGCACGCAGCGAGTCGCGACGGTGGATGACATAAACCTTCGAAGCGAAACGGGTCAAGAACGTGGCTTCTTCCATCGCCGAGTCGCCGCCGCCGACCACGGCGATCTCCTGCTCGCGGAAGAAGAAGCCGTCGCACGTCGCACACCATGAGACGCCGTGGCCCGAGAGGCGCTGCTCGCCCTCGATGCCGATCTTGCGATACGCCGAACCCGTGGCGAAGATGACGGTCTCGGCCTCTTCGACCTTGCCGGAGCCGAGGATGACGCGCTTGACCGGGCCGTCGAGCTCAAGCTCGACGGCATCGTCGTAGGCGATCTCGGCACCGAACTTCTCGGCCTGCGCCTGCAATTTGGCCATCAGATCAGGGCCCTGGATCCCCTCGGGGAACCCGGGGAAGTTCTCGACCTCGGTGGTGTTCATCAGCTCGCCGCCCACATCGACGCTGCTGGCGACGACCAACGGGCTGAGGTTTGCACGCGCCGCGTAGATCGCGGCGGTCAGTCCCGCAGGACCCGATCCGATGATGATGAGCTGACGCACGGTTTCTCCTTGTTGGCGGACGTATCGAACCGTCCGGATGCCTCAACACATCGTAACCGGGTGGCATTCCCCGCCGGCTCAGCGGCCGATGAAACGGCGGAGCGTCTGCAGGGCCGGGCCGAGCTCGGGCGCGCGCAGCAGGGCGAGGAATGCGACGTAGACGATCAGGGTGACCGACCCGATGAGCACGCTTCCCACCGCGCCCAGGATGATGCCGGTCGTGGTCCAGCCGTGGACGCCGCCGGTCAGCAGGAAGACGCCCCACCCGGCGCCGGCGGCGGGGATCGCCGCGACGATGAACCGCGCAAGCCCGCGCATCCATGAGCGTGTGCCCAGGGGGCCGATCTTGCGTCGCAACAGCCACGTCGCCAGAACCAGTTGCACGATGGCGGCCAGCGACTGGCCGAGGGCGAGACCAGAGGCGAGGAACTCGATGGGAAGGACGGCTCCCGAGACAAGTGCCGTGGCCACGACCACGGCCGCCTGCGGGATCGTGAACAGGAACGGCGTGCGCGTGTCGTTGTACATGTAGAAAGTGCGCTGGATCGTGAACTGAATCGCGTTCGGGATCAGACCGACCAAATAGCAGACCAGCACTATCGCGAACGCCGCTGCGGTGGCCGGCGACGTCGTGAACATGCGCGCGGCGGGCACCGACGCGACGGCCAGGGCGGCGGTGGCGACGACGATGAACACTCCGACGGTGCGGATGCTGCGCCCGATGTCGGCGCGCACGTCTTCATGCCGCCCGGCGGCGGCGTGCTCGCTGAGCCGCGTGAAGTAGGGAGTGCCGATGGAGAGCACTATGAGCGAGTACGGGATCATGTACAACAGCCAGGCGTTCTGGGCGACGAACACGCCCGGGTGGTCCTTTGCCGCTTCGGAGAGCACCTGAGACTGCACGACTCCGGCGATCTGTGCGAGCAGAACCATCAAAAAGGTCCAGCCTGCAAGGCGGCCGATGCGGTTCAGTCCCACGCCGCGCCAGCGGAAGTCGGGACGGATGCGCAGTCGAGTGCGCGGCCAGAAGAGGAACAGCACGAGCGCCTGAATGACGATGCCCGCCGTCGCGGTGCCGGCCATCAGGGCAATGCGCCCCGGCGTCCACGCGATGAGCTCGCCCATCGGGCCGAACAACACGAGGAACAGGGCGAAGCCGGCGATCGAGACGATGTTGTTCACGATGGGCGCCCACGTGAACGGGCCGTAGATGTTGCGTGCGTTCAGCGACTCGCCGACCAGGGCGTACAGGCCGTAGAACAGGATCTGCGGCAGGCACCAATAAGCGAAAGCCGTGGCCAGGGCCTGCTGGTCAGGCGTGAAGTTCGTCGCGTACAGCTGCACGAGCAGTGGTGCACACAGCATGGCGATCGCGGTGACGGCTAGCAGCGCCACCGTTCCGAGGGTGAAGAGCTTCGAGATGAACGCGGTGCCACCGTCGGTGTGCGACGCCGCCTGTACGATCTGCGGCACGACCACGGCGGCGAGAAGTCCGGTCGAGATGATCGCGTAGATGGCGTTGGGCAGCCCGTTGGCGACGGCGAACGCATTGCCGGCGGCTGTGGCCGAACCGCCCAGGGCGGCCACGAGCACAATGGTGCGCACGAAGCCGGTCAGACGCGACGCGACCGTTCCGGCCCCGATCAGCACGCTCGCGCGGCCGATGCTTGTCACGAGGTGCCTCCGTCGTCACCGTCTGCGGGGGTGGATGCCTCGGCTGTGGATTCTGCGGGGGTGGATGCCTCAGACGTGGATTCCGCGGGGGCGGCGGCATCCCGCGCCCGCCGTCGACGCGAGAACACCGTGCGAATCAGGCCGAACACCAGGAATGCGCCGATGCCGACGCCGAGGATGACGAGACCGATGACCTCCCAATCGGCGTGCACGGTGACCTGCACCGCGCGAGGATGGCCGATCGGCACCCCCGTGGGGCTGACCAGGCGCAGGTTCAGGGTCACGTCGCCGTTGCCGATCCGGGCGCGGATCGGGACTGCGGCCGGTGTCGTGCTCGCGGCGTGCGCGACCACCTCGGTGGACTCCTGCACCTCGAGGCGCAGATTGTCGGGGTGCGTGAGCAGGGTGACGTTGACCGGCCAGGGAAGGTCGTTGCGGATGCCGAAGCTGCGCGTGGCGGCGCGCCCGGCGAGATTGAAGTCGCTGCTGGGGGCTATCGACACCGACGCGAGGGTTTTCGCGGTGGCGTCCTTGTGGTCTGCGATGGCGTCGGTCCACGCGTCGGGCTCGTCTAGCCAGCCGCCGCCGAGCAGTTGCAGGATCGTGGCGCGTTCGGGTGCGGTCAGAAGCGTCGGGTCGTTCAGGACCGTCGCGAAGGCACTGATGCTGTGCTCACCATCGAGCAGGGCGGTCAGTGTGTTCTGCCGCGCTGTGTCGGCCGCGGCATCCTTCACCGTCACGTCGCGCGGAGGGGCATCCATCAGCTGGGCGAGGGTGGCCGAGGTCGTGTCCGGCGTGCGGGTGACCGCCTCGACGGCCGCCGACAGCCCGAGCACGGATCGCGCCGAGGCGCGGTCGGCCACGACCAACAAGGGCGATCCGTCGCCGGAACGGGCCGCGAGGTTCAGCTGCGCGGTGACGTCGGCCAGCGAGCTTCCGCGAATGTCGGGGTCGTCCTCGATCGATGCCGTGCGCAATGCGTCGGAGACAGCGGAATCGTAGACGAGCACGTTGCTGTCACCGGAGCGCGCGCGGGCACCCCCCGTCGAGGTGGTGTCGGAGGGCACGAGGGTGACCGCCGAGGTGTCGTCGGAGGACATCTTGCCCAGCGTCGCGACGTCGTCGGCACCCGCGGTCGCCGAGAAGGGCCAGAACACCGCGTCGCGGGTGTTCTCGCCCAGATACTCCAGCTCTTCGATACTCGGGAACACGGGTGCGCCCGGCGTCGGCTGCGTGGTCGGAGTAGGGCTCGGTGTGGCGTCTTGGTCGGTATCGGTGTCTTGGTCAGTGTCGGTGTCTTGGTCGGTGTCCGCGAAGTCGGCGGCATCCATGTAGGACTGCAGCGTCGTCGGGCGCAGCAGAGTCGAGCGGCCGGTGTGCAGCTGCGTAGCGACGTCGGCGTCGCCGAACTGCAGGGCGAAGCGCTCATTCGAGAGCATGTCGAGCCGATCGAGCCAGTCGAGGGCGGTATCGGGCGCCGACGTGCCCAGCACCCGGATCGAGGCGGGAATGGCCGGATCGATCGCCAGGATCGCAGAGGTGCCGGCCACCGCGTTCAGTTCGGCGGTGAGCGCTCCGTCGGGTGCGGTCAGTTCGCTGAGCTGGTCGAGGGTGAGCAGCCCGGATGCCAGAGGCCCGGCCGTGATCGGAACGACGATCGCGACCGGGGTGCGCGTGACGTGGCCGGTCTCGGGCACGGTGATGACGCTGGTGGCCAGGCGCGTCTGCGAAGGCCCGACGATCGTGGCCAGCATCGGGTACACGCCGGGCTTGAGCTTCTCGAGCGCCTTGTCGTCAGCGTCGACGGTGATGTTGGCCGATCCCGACTCGCCCGGTGCGACGTCGGCGAGCTCGGTCGTTCCCAGGGTTGCCATCTCGGTGGCCGCCGGAGTCGCCTTCGGGTCGGGAGCGGGGCTGGCCGTCGCGTTCGTTCCCGAGGCGAGCCAGTCATCGAGAGCGCTGCGAGAGGTCAGAGCCGTGGTGCCCAGGCTGAGCGCGACAGTGGATTCGGCGACGGTGAGGCCGGTGCCGTTGCGCAGTGACACCCAGACGGACAGGTCGTGGTCGGCGGCCAGCACGCCGTTGGCCGTGGTCGACAGGTAGGTGTCGACCCGCCCGGTCAGCGGGGTGGGGGTGGGGGTCGGGCTTGGATCGGCCGCCGGTGCTGCCTGCGCTGCCTGCGTTGCTGCCTGCGCTGCGCGTGCCGCGGGCGCTGCTTGTGCTGCGGGTGCGGACGGTGCCGCTTGTGCGGCTTGTGCGGCTTGTGCGGCTTGTGCTGCCTGTGCCGACTGTGCGGCTTGTGCTGCTTGTGCCGACTGTGTCGCGGGTGCCGCTTGTGCCGCCGGCGCCGCCAGCAGGGGGACCAGCGCCAGGGCGGCGCCGGTGAGCAGCGTGGCCAGGCGACGCGGCCAGACCGTGCGGCGGGGGCGGGCCGCGCGGTGGGTGCGGTCCGCGTGGTGAGGGCGGCTCTGGGTTGTGGCGCGGGGGCGCGGGTCGGTCGTGCGGTGGGGGTCGGCCGTGCGGCGAGGACGGCTCTGGGTCGCGGAGGGCGGGGCCTGGTCGCGTGGCGGGTCCGCATGGTGGGGGCGGGTCTGGGTCTCAGGGGGCGGGGCCTGGTCGCGTGGCGGGTCCGTGTGGTGGGGGCGGCTCACACGAGGGGATTGCGGGTCGCCGCAGGTGCGCGGGTCGGCGGTGGACCGCGGGGAGGAGGCGGCCTGCGACGCGCGCACGACGGGATCTTCAGGACTCACGGACATGCTGGCGGTGTTCGTGGGGGGATGCCGCACGATCAGGTGCGATTCTACGGGGGGCTCCCTTGCGTGCGCCCCATGCGCGCCGGGACGTGCCCGGACCGGCGGCGTCGTGCGGCCCCCGGCGGCGTTCAAAACGCAACTGATCCGTGCAGTTGCGGGCCCAAATGGGTGCTACCGGCGCCTTGAGTTCGCGAAGGAGATGAGTTTTGAACGGGTGGCGGGCGGTTGAATAGGAGGATGCCGCATCCCGAGCCCCTTCCCGAGCCCGATCCCGCGCTGTGCCGGGCGCTGGCCGCCGACCTGAATGCGGCGGGCTTCCGCACCGACGCGCTGCGCGAGGCCTGGGGCGCCGACGCCGACGGGGCGCTCGGTCGCGGGCACGCTCTGCCGATCCGTCGCCGGCTGAAGGACGATGATCGGCCGCTCGCCGTGATCGCGCGGCTGTTCGGCATCGGTGATGCGGTGCCTGTCGTTGAGGCATCCGTCGCCTTCGCGTCGCTGGGTGTCAGCGGACTCGAAGCTCTCGGGCTCGCCCTTCGCGACGGAGGGATGCTGCGCCCGCTCGCCCTCGTGCGACCTCAGGCCTTCATCGACGAAGACGCGGTCGGCGAGTGGTGGGTCGCGAGCGATCTCGACGAGGCGGCGCTGGGCGGACCGCTACCCGAAGACCACGTGCTCGGCGTGGGTGGGGCATCCCTCACTCTCGCCGGACTGCAACTGACCACCCCGGTGGCGCGTGCTCTCGATCTCGGGTGCGGATGCGGCATCCAGTCGCTGTGTGCGCGGCGGGTCGCGGCATCCGTTGTCGCCACCGATGTGTCGGAGCGTGCGCTGCGGTTCACGCGACTGAATGCCCTGCTGAACGGGGTCGATGAGATCCGCACGCGCGCCGGCGACATGTTCGCGCCGGTGCGCGGGGAGCGGTTCGACCGGATCGTGTCGAACCCTCCGTTCGTCATCACGCCGCGCGTCGACGGCGTGCCCGCGTACGAGTACCGCGATGGTGGGCGGGTCGGCGACGGTCTGGTTGCCGAGTTCGTCGCGGGGGTGGGCGCGCACTTGACGCCGGGCGGAACTGCGCAGCTGCTGGCCAATTGGGAGACCCGCGACGGCGTGTCGGGGTTGGATCGCGTGCGCGAGTGGGTCGTCGCCTCGGGGCTGGATGCCTGGGTGATCGAGCGCGAGCTGCTCGATCCGGTCGCGTATGCCGAACTGTGGATTCGGGATGCCGGCACCCTGCCGGGCACGGCGGCGTTCGACGAGCTGCTCGGTGCGTGGCTGGACGATTTCGCGGCGCGCGGGGTGAGCGAGGTCGGGTTCGGGTACATCCTGCTGCGGCGGCCCGCATCGGGTGCGCCAACACTCGCGCGCTACGAGAGGATGCCGCAGCCTGTCGCCGAGCACGGGCTGGGCGCGCATCTGGCGCGGTCGCTCGTCGCGCACGATCGGCTGATGGGGCTGGATGACGCGGGGCTGGCGGCATCCACTCTTCTGACGGCCGGCGACGTGACCGAGGCACGACATCATCTGCCCGGGGCGCCGGAGCCCAGCGTGATCGAGTTGCGCCAGGGCGGTGGATTCGGTCGGGTGATCGATGTGGATCCCGCCCTGGCGGCGCTGGTCGGTGCGTGCGACGGCGATCTGGCGGTGGGGCCGCTGATAGCGGCGATTGCGCAGCTGCTCGAGGTCGACCCGGCCGCGCTGCGCGCCGAGCTGCTGCCGCGCGTGCGTGAGCTGGTGTTCACCGGCTTTCTCGCGTTCGCGTGACGCGCTGCGCAGGGGCGCGGCTGTGCGGGGGCGCGGCTGTGCGGGGGCGCGCGGGGGCAGGGAAATTCCATATGGAATTTCCCAAACCACATCAATCTGCCGGCGGTTTCATGTGGACTGGGAAATTCGATATGGAATTTCCCCCGGGGCGGGGGCGCGGGTGGGCGGCACGAGGCGGATGGCGGGCCGGTTAGGCTGGAATCCATGCTGAACATGGCCGAGGGCGTCGCGCGCCTGGAAGCGCTCGCGGCGTCGCCCATTGTGGCCGACCTCGCGCGCGCGTTCGCCGACGCGGGACGGCAACTGGCCATCGTCGGCGGCCCGGTGCGCGATGCGCTGCTCGGCCGGGCCACGCACGACCTCGACTTCACCACCGACGCACAGCCCGACGAGATCCTGAAGATCGTGCGTCCTCTTTCCAGCGCGCAGTGGGACATCGGGCGCGAGTTCGGCACGATCGGCGCGCGCGTGCGCGGCGAGCAGGTCGAGATCACCACATATCGAGCCGACAGCTACGACGGCACGACCCGCAAACCCGTCGTGGCGTTCGGCGATAGCATCGACGGCGACCTGGCCCGCCGCGACTTCACCGTGAACGCCATGGCGCTGCTGCTGCCGGCCAAGAAGCTCGTCGACCCGACGGGTGGGGTCGAAGACCTGGTGCGGGGCGTGCTGCGCACTCCCATCGATCCGCACGTGAGCTTCGGAGACGATCCGCTGCGGATGCTGCGGGCCGCCCGATTCGCGTCGCAGCTCGAGTTCCGCGTCGACACCGAGACGGTCGCCGCCATCGAGAAGCTGCGCGAGACGATCCAGATCGTCTCGGCCGAGCGCATCCAGGGCGAGCTGCTGCGTCTGCTGGCCACCGATGACCCGACCCGCGGCATCCGTCTGCTCGTCGACACCGGATTGATGGCACAATTTCTGCCCGAGGTGCCGGCGCTGCGACTCGAGGTCGACGAGCACCATCACCACAAGGACGTCTACGAGCACTCGCTGACCGTGCTGCGGCAGGCGATCGACCTCGAGCACGACCGGCATCCCGGCGCCGAGCCCGATCTCGCGCTGCGCCTGGCTGCGCTGCTGCATGACATCGGCAAGCCGTCGACCCGCAAGCTCGAGCCCGGCGGAGGCGTCACCTTTCACCACCATGACCTGCGCGGCGCGCGGCTCGCGCGCAAGCGGCTGCGCGAGCTGCGGTTCGACACCGCGACCGTCGACACCGTCACGAAGCTCATCGAGCTGCACCTGCGTTTCTTCGGCTACGCCGAGGGCACGTGGACGGATGCCGCAGTGCGGCGCTATGTGCGTGACGCGGGCAGCGAGCTCGAGCGGCTGCACATTCTGACCCGCGCCGACGTCACCACGCGCAACAAGCGCAAGGCGCACATGCTCGCGTCGGCATATGACGATATCGAACGACGCATCGACGAGCTCGCTGCTCAGGAAGAGCTCGAGGCCATTCGGCCCGAGCTGGACGGCAACCAGATCCAGGAGATCCTGGGGATCAGGCCGGGTCGCGAGGTCGGCGAGGCGTATCGCTTCTTGCTCGACGTGCGGCTGGACGAAGGCATGGTCGGCCCGGAGGAGGCCGAGAGGCGACTGCGCGCCTGGTGGAGCGCGCGGGTCTGACACCCGCAGGCCACCGCACGTTTCTGCGTCTCGGTTCTCGGGCGTTCGGCACTGGGTGCGGCGCACCCGCGTGCACCAACTCAGTCTGCGGGCGCGTTCGGGGTTGATGTGCCCGCGTGGTGGCGCGGTTCGGCTTCGAAAGGCGAGGGTTCCAGACTGAGTTGTTGCACGCCCTGCCGGCGGCGCCCGCGGCGCGGGGGCTGTGTGATGTGTCGGGTGCGGCGTTCTGGCGTGCACCAACTCAGTCTGTTGGCGCGTTCGGGGTTGATGTGCCCGCGTGGTGCCGGGGTTCGGCGTGGGGAGGCGAGGGTTCCGGACTGAGTTGTTGCACGCCCTGCCGGCGGCGCCCGCGGCGCGGGGGCTGTGTGATGTGTCGGGTGCGGCGTATCGGGCGTGGCGTACTGGCGTGCACCAACTCAGTCTGTTGGGGCGTCCGGGGTTGATGTGCCCGCGTGGTGGCGTGGTTCGGCGTCGGAAGACGACGGTTCCAGACTGAGTTGTTGCACGCCCCGCCCGAGAGCCTCGCGCACGAGGAAGGTCACGTCGACGCTGACAATGCCGTCACCGGTGACCAACTCGATGCCGGTCGAACCCAACGGTGTCACCCGCGGGCTTGTGGCGGCGGAAGCGGTGACCGCCTGGGCAGGAGTCATCGGCCCGTGCCCTCGGCGGCGACTGTGGTGGTCGCGTCTGGGCCGGCCCCGGCAGCGTCCCCGCCCGCGGCCCCGGCAGCATCACCCCCGGCCCCGGCCCCGTCCGCGTCACCCGCGGCCCCGGCAGCGTCGCCGGCCACAGCGTCGCCCACCGCAGCACCGTCGGTCGCCGTCGGCGACGGATCGGTGCCGCCGGTCTTCGTCGGCGACGGGCTCTTATCGTCGGGCGACGGCACCGGATCCGGGACACTGGGCGTCTCTGAGACGCCGGGCGTCGGGGATGTCGCCAACAGTCGCTGCAGCGACGGAACCTGGGCGAATGGCGGAACCGGCGCCACAGCGAGCGTGGGGCTGGAGTCGTCCTGTCCGGCGGGGATCTCGCTGAGCGGAAAGACGTTCCATACCGGGTTGCGACCAGGAACCGACACGGCCACGGGCACGGGTCCGCCTCCCCACGCGTAGTAGTCGTCCACCGTGCCACCCGCGCTGCGCTCTCCGACCGTGGTGAGCGGGTTGCCGTCCTGGTCGAACAGCTGCACATCCGTCAGGGGATTGCCGTCGCTGTCGTACGCGAAGATGTTCCGCACGCTCTGACCGTCGACCGCCAGCCCCGGCTGGGTCGCAGCGTAGGGCTGGTACGCGCTCTGCGCTTGATTTCGCCAACTGTGGATCTGACCGATGGTGATGCCCGCCAGGAACGGCAGCATCACCACTGACACCACGCTCAGCACGGGAACGGCCACGCGCATCCATCGCCAAGGCAGCCACCGTCCGCGTCCCCACTGCACGCTGACCAGCATCGCCGCCAGCAGCACGACCCAGCCCCCGCCCATGATCGGGACGGGCAGCCATCCCGCCACGCCGGGAAGGATCGTGATCTGCAGGATCACGACGACCAGGACGGCCAGCATCCACCCCCGCATCAGCCACCACACCGGCCGCAACGCGACGGCCATGTCGAGCAGCCACGCGCCCGCCCGCGATGACCGGATGCCGCGCACAACGCGATGGCCGAACTGGCGCAGATGCGCGCTGAACGCCTGACGCGCACTCACACCGGCGGGGCGGTCCGGGAGACCGGCCGCTTGACGCAGCTCAGCCGCGTAGGCCGCGGCATCCGGCACCTGAAAGTCCTCGCCGCGCTCAGCGGCCTGCTCGGCCAGATCCGATTCGAGGCCCTCGACGATGTCGTCGACCTCGTCGGCGGGCAGGTCGCTCAATTCGGCCCGAACCGCGGCGGCGAACGCGGCGATGCGGTCGACGGGGGTGACGGTCGTGTTCATCGGTTCTCTCCGATCGTGCGCAGAGTGGGAGTGTGGGTGTCAGCCAGCAGACCCGACATCACCGTCGAGAATCGCTGCCAGTCTTCGCGCTGCTCGTCGAGCAGTCGCCGACCGACCGGGCTGATCGCGTAGTACTTGCGGTGCGGGCCGCCATCGGAGGGCACGACGTAGCTGGAGAGCGCCCCTGCCGTGTACAGTCGCCGCAGCGTGCCGTAGACCGAGGCATCGCCTACCTCGCCGAGCCCCGCATCGCGCAGCCGGCGCACGATGTCGTAGCCATAGCCGTCGTCGTGCTGCACGACGGCGAGCACCGCCGCATCGAGCACACCCTTGAGCAATTGTGTGGTGTCCATCTGTCCCTCGCCTGTCTTCTGCGAGAGACAGTACCACGCAATGCGCGGTAGTGCGCACTGGACATCATGGCGTGTCAGCGCGTCGCGCGGCTCATCTCGCGTCGCGCTGGGTTGCGCGTCGGCATCGGTTGACGGCGCCGCCGGGGCGCCGCCTGATTACAGCCAGCCGCTGTCTTCGGCGATGCGCGCGGCGTCGGCACGATTGCGACCGCCGGTCTTGCCGATCGCGCTGGAGAGGTGATTGCGCACCGTGCCCTCGGACAGGTGCAGAATCCGCGCGATGTCGGCGATCGACCCGCCACCGCGAGCCGCCTCGAGCACGTCGGTCTCGCGTTCGGTGAGCGGCGATTCGCCCTGTGCGAGCGATTCGGCCGCCAGGGCCGGATCGACCACGCGCAGTCCCTGCGCGACCCGGCGCACGGCGTCGGCGAGCTGGGCCGCGGGGGTGTCTTTGACGACGAACCCGGATGCCCCGGCCCGCATCGCCCGGGTCAGGTAGCCCGGACGTCCGAACGTCGTCACGATCAGTGCGCGGCATCCCGGCACTCTCTCGCGCAGCTGCGCGGCGGCGGCGAT
The DNA here is from genome assembly GCF_004135285.1 of Microbacterium protaetiae. Taxonomy (NCBI): domain Bacteria; kingdom Bacillati; phylum Actinomycetota; class Actinomycetes; order Micrococcales; family Microbacteriaceae; genus Microbacterium; species Microbacterium protaetiae. Next base: position 1,405,275 of record NZ_CP035494.1, on the reverse strand, counting down.
GCCGTCGAGACCGGGCATTTCGATGTCGAGCAGGGCGACGTCCGGACTTGTGCGCAGCGCGGCATCCACCACCTCATCGCCACGGCCCACCTCAGCGACGACGTCGATATCGGGCTCGAGACCCAGCAGGGCCGAGAGCGCCCCGCGCACGAGCGCCTGGTCGTCGGCGATGAGCAGCTTGATCACAGGACCACCTTCAGGCTGAATCCGCCCAGGTCGCTGCGGCCGATCGTCATGGTGCCGCCCGCCTCTTCGACGCGATCGCGCAGGCCCGCCAGGCCGGTGGATGAGGCACTGGATGCCACGGGGCCGACGCCGTCGTCGGCGATCTCGACGGTGCGCGGGCCGAGACGCACCGCGCACAGCGTGGCGCCCGAGTGGCGCACGACGTTGGTGATCCCCTCGCGGACGATCCACGCCGCAAGCTCGCGGTGGGCCGGGCCCACGGCATCCGTCGCCGTCGGGATCTCGGCGGTGATGCCCGCCGCCTCCAGCGCGACGCGGGCGGCGACCAGCTCGGCCGGCAGGTTCCCGCCACGGGCCGCCGCCACGGTCGTGCGCACGTCGGCGAGGGCGCCGCGCGCGAGCTGCTCGATCTCGGCGACCTCGGACCTCGCCCGGGCCGGATCGGCCTCGATGAGCCGGTTCGCGAGCTCGGCCTTGACGGTGATGACGGTCAGTGAATGACCGAGGATGTCGTGGATGTCGCGGGCCATGCGCCCTCGCTCGCGCTCGGCGGCCATGTGCGCGAGCTGATCCTGGGTGGCGCGCAGCTGGTTCATCGCAGCGAAGGTGCGGGCGAAGGCGGCCATCATCAGCGAGATCGAGAAGATGATGGCCGGGCCCCAGAGAATGTCTTCGCCCCAGCCGTCGAGAGTGACTTTGAACCACAGGCCCAGCGCCGAGAGCGCGACGATGAGGGTCAGCGTGGTGCGCCAGCTGACGACCACCATTCCGATGACGACGCCGACATATGTCCACTGCGACCAGACATCCCAGCTCAACCAGGGGAAGAGAGTGAATGACAGCGCGAGCAGGCATATGGCGGGCAGTAGACGCCAGCGCAGCGGCAGGCCCCAGCCGATCGGGACCGCGAGCAGAAAGCCGACGCCGTAAAGCACGACCAGGAGGATGCCGAGGGTCGCCGAGTTCGCCGAGGTTGACTGTTCGATGACCTCCTGACCGGTGCTGATCAGCCAGAGCAGCGAGATCCCGCCGCCGACGTACCAGCTGACCCCACCGCGGCTCCAGAGGACGCTGCGCATGCGCACGAAGGCGCCGGTGCCCGTCTCGGGCGGCATCACCGGCCAGGGGGGACCCGCAGCACGCAGCCTGCGCTCGGTGTCGCGTGCGCGCTCGGCGCTGTGGGTGCGGCTCGCGCGCCGCCCGGTGCTGTGTTCATCCATCGTGTTCACCCTAGATTCCCCGCGCTGAGCGAGTTGCCCTCTTGCGGCGCGAGTTGTCCTCTTGTGGCGCGAGTTGTCCCCTTGGTGCCGAGTTGTCCTCTTGTGGCGCCAGTTGTCCCCTTGGTGCCGAGTTGTCCTCTTGTGGCGCGAGTTGTCTTCTTGGTGCCGAGTTGTCCTCTTGTGGCGCGAGTTGTCCCCTTGCCGGAAGGACAACTCGGGTAACCGGGGGACAACTCGGGCAACCGGGGGACAAGTCGGGTAACCGAGGACAAGTCGGGTAACCGGGTGACAACTCGGGCAACGCGGGGACAACTCGGGCAACCGGGGGACAACTCGGTCAACCGGGGGAACAACTCGGGTGACCCGGGGCAAACGGGGGACAAGTCGGGCAACCGGGGGACAACTCGGGCAACCGGGGGACAAGTCGGGCAACGCGGGGACAACTCGGGCAACGCGGGGACAACTCGGCGGGGAGGGGGCGGCGAAGCCGCCCCTCCCCGGTGCGGTCAGACCCGCTTCGTGTCGCGGCGGAACAGCAGCGCCGTTCCGGCCACGAACAAGGCCAGCCAGAGCAGCACGTTCAGCAGCGCACTCAGATCGAACCCCGCGCCGGTCAGCGGCGCGCGGCTGAGCTCGCCGATGCCGAACACCGGCGTCCAGGCAGCGACATCCTGCAGCACCTGTGGCATCATGCTCACCGGGTAGAACAGCCCGCCGATGAACGCGAGGAACACGATCACGAGGCTGGTCAGCTGCATGGCGTTCTCGCCCGGCACCAGGTACCCCATCATCAGGCCGAGTGCCGTGAACACGGCCGCCCCCAGCAGCCACGCGACCAGCGCCGAAACGATCCACTGCCCCCACGACATGTGCACGCCGGTGAGGGCGCCGGCCAGGTAGGTCGCCACGATGGCGATCAGCCCGAACAGCATGCCGGCGATGACCTTGGTCGCCACCGCGGCGGCCGGGTTCAACGGGGTCAGGCGCAGCTGGCGGCTCCAGCCGAGCGAGCGCTCGACGGCGACGGCGGCACCGGATGCCGTGGCCGACATCATTGCTCCGTAGACGGCCATCGACACCATGATGTAGGCGGCCACAGACAGCCCACCCGACGCGATCGGCTGGTCGTCGATCAGCGGTACATTCCGTTCCGGGTATCCGACCATGAAGTACATCGCCACGGGGAAGACCACCGTGAAGATCAGGGTGCGGTAGTTGCGGAAGCGGCGCTTGAGTTCGATCCCGAGAAAGCGCAGGTTGAACCCGCCCAGCGGCGGCACCTTGCGTTCCAGGGTGGTGATGGCGGTCATGATGCGGCTCCTTCGGAAGTGAGCGCGAGGAACACGCTCTCGAGGTTCTGGGATGAGATCTCCACGTCGTGCGCCGGCGTGGTGGTCAGCAGGTGGCGAGCAAGGGTGTCGGAGTCGCTCGTGCGAATACTCACGCGATCACCCTGCACTTCGACATCCGTCACCTCCGGCAGCGCGGCCAGGGCGACGGCATCCGCGCCCGGCAGGGTCGCGCGCACGACGCGCCCCGCGACGAGGTTCTTGATCTCGGCGGTCGGGCCGTCGGCGACGATCCGCCCCTGGCTCATCAGCACGATGCGGTCAGCGTAGGCGTCGGCCTCTTCGAGGTAGTGCGTGGCGAACAGAACGGTGCGTCCACGTGCGGCGTCGGTGCGGATGGCCTGCCAGAACGAGCGGCGCCCCTCGACATCCATGCCCGTGGTCGGCTCGTCGAGAATGAGCAGCCCGGGGTCCGAGAGCAGCGCCATCGCGAAACGCAGCCGCTGCTGCTGCCCGCCCGAGCACTTGCCGACCATGCGGCCGCCGATGTCGAGGATGCCGGCGCGTTCGAGCACCTCGTCGGCCGGCCGCGGATCGGCGAACAGGCTGCCGGTCAGCTCGACCGTCTCGCGGACGGTGAGGTCTTTGAGCAGCCCGCCGGTCTGCAGCACCGCCGAGACGTAGCCGCGGGCGATGGCGCTGCGCGGCGTGGTGCCGAAGACGGTGATCTCGCCCTCGTCGGGCTGCGACAGCCCGAGGATCACGTCGATGGTCGTGGTCTTTCCGGCACCGTTCGGCCCGAGAAAGGCGACGACTTCGCCGGGTTCGACGTGCAGAGAGACCTCGTCGACCGCGCGCACGCGGCCGAAGCTCTTGACCAGGCCGCTCGCTGAGATGGCCGACGCGGGGCCGGCGGCTGCGGCATCCTTCCCGCGTCCCGTGGTGAGTGTTGTCGATTCCATGTCTCCATGGTGGGATGCCGCAGCCTTCGCACCCTCACACGCCCGTCACGACCTGCCCGTGACATTCGTCACGCCCACTCGGCGACGTCTGCGGCGGTCTCATGGGACGGTCGAGGTGCACGGTGGACGGGCCGCGACCGCGGACGAAACCGAATCGAAATCTTGATCCGGCAGGCTTGTCCTTAGACTTCAGGGGTCGGCTCTGCCCGAGTGTCGACGCCTCGAAGATGAGGAAAGGGAAGAAATGCGAAGAATGCTCGCTCTGCCGGTGGCCGTGGTGGCCGCCGCGCTGCTGCTGACGGGCTGCGTGAACAACGAAGCCAACGAGAACCCGCAGGGGGGTGGCCAGAGCAGCGCGAGCGCCGACACCGAGGGGTACGGCGTGACCAAGGACGACGCACTCGCGGCCACGCTGCCCGATGCCATCGCCGCCTCCGGCGTTCTGAAGATCGGCACCGACCCGACGTACGCTCCCAACGAGTACAAGGACAGCGCGGGCAACCCGATCGGCTGGGACATCGACCTCGCCGACGCGATGGCTGCCAAGTTGGGTCTGAAGGCGCAGTACACGGCCGCCAAGTTCGACAACATCATCCCCTCGATCGTCGGCGGCAAGTACGACCTGGGCGTCTCGTCGTTCACCGACACGACCGAGCGCGAGAAGCAGGTCGACTTCGTCAACTACTACAACGCCGGCATCTTGTGGGCATCGGCCAAGGGCAAAGACGTCGACCCCGAGAACGCGTGCGGCCTGAAGGTCGGCGTCGAAGACGGCACCTACGAAGACACCGAAGAACTGCCGGCGAAGTCGAAGGCCTGCACCGACGCCGGCAAAGACAAGATCCAGGTCTTCAAGTACGACGGCCAGGACCAGGCCACGAACGCCCTGGTGCTCGGTCAGGTCGACGCGATGAGCGCCGACTCGCCGATCACCGAATACGCCATCCACCAGCAGTCCGACAAGATCCAGGCCGCCGGTGAGACATTCGACATCGCCCCGTATGGGTTCGCCACAGCCAAGGGCGGCGAGCTCACCGACGTGATCAAGAACACCTTGCAGGCGCTCATCGACGACGGCACCTACACGAAGATCCTGCAGAAGTGGGGCGTCGAAGACGGCGCCGTCACCGCCGCCGATGTGAACGCGGCGTCGAAGCAGTAGCGATGTCTGACACACAACGGCCGGAGGGGGCGGATGCCGCATCCGTCCCTCCGGTCGACACCGGGGCGGTTCCCACCGAGCGTGCCGAATCGATCAAGGCGGTGCGGTTGCGCCACCCGTGGCGCAACACCGTCGCGGTCGTGCTCATCCTGCTGGTGCTGCTTTTCCTCCTCGACGCCGCCCAGCGGCAGGCGTTCCAATGGGACATCGTCGGCAGGTACCTGTTCGACGCGCGGGTGACCCAGGCCGCCTTCATCACCCTGGCCCTGACGGTGCTGGCGATGCTGATCGGCATCATCCTCGGCCTGATCCTGGCCGTCATGCGGCTGTCGCCGAATCCGGTGCTCAAGTGGATAGCGTGGGCGTTCCTGTGGGTGTTCCGCGGTACGCCGGTCTACGTGCAGCTCGTCTTCTGGGGGCTTGTCACCCTGATCTACAAGACGGTGTACCTCGGCATTCCGTTCGTGCACACCTGGGCGACGTTCGACATCTCGTGGACACCGCCTCTTTTCCTGCTCGCCGTCGTCGGGCTCGCGCTGAACGAGTCGGCGTACATGGCCGAGATCGTGCGGGCGGGGCTGCTGTCGGTCGACCCCGGTCAGGAGGAGGCCTGCACGGCGCTGGGGATGTCGTGGGGCCAGACGATGCTGCGCGTGGTCATTCCGCAGGCGATGCGGGTGATCATTCCGCCCACCGGCAATGAGGTCATATCGATGCTGAAGACCACCTCGCTGGTGGTGGCCATTCCCTACTCGATGGACCTGTTCGGCCGTACCAGCGACATCTCGGCGACCATCTTCGCCCCCATTCCGCTGCTGATCGTCGCGTCGATCTGGTATCTGTTCTTCACCTCGGTGCTGATGGCGGGCCAATACTTCGTCGAGAAGCGGTTCGCCCGCGGATCGGATCGCTCACGGCCGGCCGTTCTGACCGAAGCAGTCGGCATCGAAGTGGGAGGAAAAGGATGACCCCGACCGAGACGCCGATGGTCGAGGCCCGGATGGTCTCGAAGAGCTTCGGCAGCAACGAGGTGCTCAGGTCGATCTCGTTGCGCGTGGAGCGCGGCCAGGTGATGTGCGTGATCGGGCCGTCGGGCTCGGGCAAGTCGACGTTCCTGCGCTGCATCAACCATCTCGAGCGCATCGATGCCGGTCGACTGTACGTCGACGGCGAGCTGATGGGATACCGCGAGAAGGGCGACAAGCTCTACGAGCTCAAGCCGAGCGAGGCATCCCGGCAGCGCCGCGACATCGGCATGGTGTTCCAGCACTTCAACCTGTTCGGGCACATGACCGCCCTCGAGAACGTGATCGAGGCGCCGATCCGCGTCAAGGGTGCCTCGAAGAAGGATGCCGAGGCCCGAGGCCGTGACCTGCTGGCGCGTGTCGGACTGGCCGGGCAGGCTGCGCATTACCCCGCGCAGCTGTCGGGCGGGCAGCAGCAGCGCGTGGCCATCGCCCGGGCGCTGGCCATGGATCCGAAGCTGATGCTGTTCGACGAGCCGACCAGCGCGCTCGACCCGGAGCTCGTCGGCGAGGTGCTCGATGTGATGCGGGAGCTCGCCACCAGCGGCATGACGATGATCGTGGTCACGCACGAGATGGGCTTCGCGCGCGAGGTGGGCGACGCGCTGGTGTTCATGGACGGCGGTGTGGTCGTCGAAGCCGGCGACCCACGCGACGTGCTCGGCAGCCCGCAGCACCAGCGCACCAGGTCGTTCCTCTCGAAGGTGCTGTGACGGCTCGCATCCGTTGCGTTCTGATCACAGAACGGCGTTGGAGTTTGTAGATCCACTCACTCGCATGGAAGATGAACAGCAACGATCGCGACACCCTACGCGACCGATTCGCACACAGCAGAGGTAGCTATGTCACTGCAGACACACACGCGCGGGCGCATCCTGCTCGCGCTCGGGGCGCTCGGCGCCTCGGCCGTCGTCCTGGCCGGATGTGCCGGCGGCGGCGGTAACAACGGAAATTCCGGCGACAACGGCAACGGCGGCTCGGCGAGCCCGCTGATCATCGGAACCACCGACAAGATCACCTCCATCGACCCCGCCGGCTCGTACGACAACGGCTCGTTCGCGGTGATGAACCAGATCTATCCGTTCCTGATGAACAGCAAGTACAAGACCGCCGATGTCACCCCCGACATCGCCGAGTCGGCCGAGTTCACCGCTCCGACCGAGTACACCGTCAAGCTCAAGCCGGGCCTGAAGTTCGCCAACGGCGACGACCTCACCTCGTCTGATGTGAAGTTCTCGTTCGATCGGGTCATCAAGATCGACGACCCGAACGGACCCGCGTCGCTGCTGGGCAGCCTCGACAGCATCGACACTCCCGATGACACCACCGTGGTCTTCCACCTGAAGAACCCCAACGACCAGACCTGGCCGCAGGTGCTCTCCAGCCCCGCCGGCCCGATCGTCGACGAGGACGTCTTCTCGGCCGACGCGGTCACCCCCGACGACGACATCGTCAAGGGCAAGGCGTTCGCCGGCCAGTACTCGATCACGTCGTACAAGGTCAACGAGCTCATCAACTACGAGCCGAACAAGAACTACCAGGGCGAGCTCGGCGCAGCCGAGAACTCCGGGGTCACCGTGAAGTACTATGCGGATGCCTCGAACCTGAAGCTCGCGATCGGCAATGGTGACATCGACGTGGCCTTCCGCAGCCTGTCGGCGACCGATGTCGACGACCTGTCGAAGAACGACAAGGTGCAGATCGTGCAGGGTCCCGGCGGCGAGATCCGCTACATCGTGTTCAACTTCAACACGATGCCGTTCGGTGCCAAGACCGCCGACGCCGACCCGGCCAAGGCGCTCGCCGTGCGCCAGGCGATGGCCGACCTGATCGACCGCGAAAAGCTCGCCACCGACGTCTACAAGGGCACCTACACCCCGCTGTACTCGTACGTGGCCGACGGCATGACCGGTGCCACCACGGCGCTGAAGAGCCTGTACGGCGACGGCAACGGCGGCCCCTCGGCCGACAAGGCCAAGCAGACCCTCGCGGATGCCGGCGTCAGCACGCCGGTCACCCTGAACCTGCAGTACAACGGCGACCACTACGGTCCGTCGTCGGGTGACGAGTACGCCGCGATCAAGACGCAGCTCGAGGCCGGCGGCCTGTTCAAGGTCAACCTCGCCCAGACCGAGTGGGTGCAGTACACCAAGGACCGCACCTCCGACGTCTACCCGATGTACCAGCTGGGTTGGTTCCCCGACTTCTCTGACGCCGACAACTACCTGACGCCGTTCTTCACGGAGGGCAACTTCCTGGCCAACCACTACGACAACGCCGATGTGCAGTCGTTGATCGCCAAGGAGCAGACCGAGACCGACGCCGACGCGCGCAAGCAGGAGATCGAGCAGGTGCAGGATCTTGTGGCCAAGGACCTCTCGACCCTGCCGTACCTGCAGGGCACGCAGGTCGCCGTGGTGGGCAAGGACGTTGCGGGCACCACCCTCGACGCCTCGTTCAAGTTCCGGTACGCCCCGCTGCACAAGTAGCCGCAGATCGGTCGTTGAGCGAGGCGCGCAGCGCCGAGTCGAAACGCATTCGCACCAGCGGGTGCGTTTCGACTCGCTCGGCTCGCTCAACGACCGGTGATGTGTCGTCTGAGTAAGGTTCACGCATGACCACTGTCGTCGAGGACGCCGACCTCGCATCCAAACCCGTCCGCGCGAAAAGCGGCGGGCTCTGGCGTTACATCGTCGTCCGGCTGCTGCTGGTCATCCCGACCGTGTTCATCCTGGTCACCACCGTGTTCTTCCTGATGCGGCTGACCGGCGACCCGATCACAGCGGCGCTGGGCGGCAAGCTGCCGCCCGAGCAGCTCGCCGCGCGCATTCACGAGGCCGGCTACGACCGGCCGCTGATCGTGCAATACCTCGACTACCTGCTCGGTGTGTTCCGAGGCGACTTCGGCACCACACTCACCGACCACCGCCCGGTGACCACGATTCTGCTGCAGTACGGCTCGGCCACCCTCGAGCTGGCGTTCTATGCGCTGATCGTGGCATTCCTGCTCGGCATCCCGTTCGGCCTCATCGCCGCATACAAGCGCGACCGCTGGCAAGATGCCGTGCTGCGGGTGGCCGCTATCCTCGGCTATGCCACCCCGATCTTCTTCATCGCGATTCTGCTCAAGCTGGTCTTCGCGGTGCAGTTCAACATCCTGCCGGTGTCGGGCCGGGCCGGCACCCGCACCGAGCTGATGCTCGAGACCCTCGACCATCCCACCGGCATCTACCTCATCGACGCCATCCGGCTGGGAAACCTCGACGCCGTCGGCGATGTGCTCTGGCACGCAATCCTGCCCGGCCTCGCGCTGGGCATTCTCACCGCGGGCGTGTTCCTGCGCCTCGTGCGCATCAACGTCATCGGTACGCTCGGCGCCCAGTATGTGACATCCGCCCGCTCACGCGGCGTCGGCGAGTACCGCCTGGTCACCACGCACGCCTACCGGCCCGCTCTCATTCCGATCGTCACGCTCATCGGCCTGCAGATAGCGCTGCTACTGGCCGGCGCCGTGCTGACCGAGACCTCGTTCGAGTGGAAGGGGCTCGGCTTCATGCTCGCCGAGTACCTGAAGGCACGCGACTTCGTCGCCGTACAGGGCATCGTCATCATGATCGCCGTGGTGGTGGCGGTCGTGAACTTCATCGTCGACGTGATCGCCGTCATCATCGACCCGCGAGTGAGGTACTGAGATGAGCGAGACCGAAGACCCCACCCCCACCGGCGTGATGGACCCGATGCCCACCGGCACGATGCCCGCCCCGGTCGGCAAGCGGCCGCTCGCCGACCGCATCCCGGTCATCTCGCACCTGCGGCACAGCGTCGGCTGGCAGCGCGGGATGCTGGTGACGGGCCTGGTGCTGACCGGACTGTTCGTGCTCGTCGCGATCCTGGCACCGTGGATAGCACCGTACGGATACGCGCAGCGCACGACGGCGTCGGGCGCCGACTTCGGCACCCTGCAGGCGCCGAACGCGCAGAATCTGCTGGGCACCACCGTCAGCGGCTTCGACGTGCTCTCGCGCACCATCTGGGGTGCTCAGACGGCGCTGCTGGTGATCATCTGCGCGATCATCTTCTCGATCTTCATCGGGGTGTTCATCGGCCTGCTATCGGGATACTTCGGCGGGTGGCTCGACCGCATTCTCGTGGTGATCGCCGACGCCATCTATGCGTTCCCGTCGCTGCTGCTGGCCATCGTCATGGCGATCGTGATCAGCCACGGGCAGTCCACGCTGTGGGGCGGCATCCTCGCCGCTGCCATCTCGATCACCGTCGTGTTCGTGCCGCAGTATTTCCGCATCGTGCGCAGTGAAGTGGTGCGCGTGAAGTCCGAGCCGTTCGTCGAGTCGGCGAGGGTGATCGGCGTGCCCACGCTGCGCATCCTCATCCGCCACGTGCTGCGCAACTCGACCCGCTCGGTGCCCGTGGTCGTCACGCTGAACGCGTCGGAGGCGGTGCTCACCCTGGCGGGCCTGGGCTTTCTGGGCTTCGGCATCGAGGCGACGGCGGCCAGTGAGTGGGGCTACGACCTGTCGCGGTCGGTGTCGGATGTCACCAGTCACATCTGGTGGACGGCGATTCCGCCCGGGGTCGCGATCGTGCTCGTGGTGCTGGGGATCACGCTCGTGGGTGAGAGTCTGAACGACCTGAGCGATCCGCGACTGCGCCGGCGGCGGCGCGCGGCGGGAGGCGAGTCATGAGCCCGGCGATCACGCCCGATGCGGCATCCATTCGCAATCTGAAGGTCACCTTCGCCACCGATGCCGACCCCGTCGTGGCCGTGAACGGCATCTCGCTCGAGGCACACGGCGGCGAGGTGCTCGCCATCGTGGGCGAGTCGGGGTCGGGAAAGACCGTGACCGCGAACGCGCTGCTGGGGCTTCTGCCCGAGACCGCGACGCTGTCGGGGGCCCTGGTGATCCGCGGACGCGGCGGCGACGAGACCGATGTCGTGCACGCCTCGCACGCTCAGCTTCGCGCGATGCGCGGACGCGACGCGGCCATGGTCTTCCAAGAGCCCTCGACTGCGCTGAACCCGGTGTACACGGTCGGCTTCCAGATCGCGGAGGGGCTGCGCGCGCACCACCGCATCTCCAAGCGCGAGGCGAAAGAGCGCGCCGTCGACATCCTGCGCCGGGTCGGCATTCCCGATCCCGAGCGACGTGTCGACGAGTACCCGCACCAGTTCTCGGGCGGGCAGAAGCAGCGCATCGTCATAGCCATGGCCCTGGTGCTGGACGCCGGTCTGATCATCGCCGACGAGCCGACGACGGCACTGGATGTCACGGTGCAGGCCGAGATCCTTGCCCTGCTGCGTACCGCGCGTGACGAGTTCGGGGCCACGGTGGTGCTGATCACCCACAACATGGGCGTGGTCGCCGACTTGGCCGATCGGGTCGTGGTCATGTACCAGGGCGAGATCGTCGAACAGGCGCCGGTCGGTGAGCTGTTCGCCGCTCCGCGTGAGGACTACACGAAGAAGCTGCTGGCGGCGGTGCCGCACGTGGGGCGCGGCAAGAGTGCGACGCAGGATGCCGCGCCGGCACCCTCGTCACCCCCCGAGGGATCTCTGGTCGTGGCCGAGAACCTGCAGATCGCCTACCCGGGCCGGTTCGGTCGCACCGGGGTCGTGGCCGTAAACGGCGTGGACTTCTGGATAGCGCCCGGCGAGGTACTGGGCCTGGTGGGCGAGTCGGGGTCGGGCAAGACCACGATCGGCCGCGCGATCGTGGGCCTGACCCAGGTGGTCGGCGGATCGCTGCGCGTGCTCGGGCACGAGATGAACGGCACGACGAACCGGTCGCTGAAGAAGCTGCGGCCCGAGATCGGGTTCGTGTTCCAAGACCCGGCGACCAGCTTCAACCCGCTGCTGACCATCGCCGAGTGCATCGCCGAGCCGCTCGTGGTGCATGGGCGCGCCGCCAGCCCGCGCGCTGCGCGCGGCCGGGTGGACCAGCTGCTGGATGCCGTGCACCTGCCCACCTCGTACGGCGACCGGTACCCGCACGAGCTGTCGGGCGGACAGCGTCAGCGTGCGTCTCTGGCGCGCGCGATAGCCCTGCGCCCGAAGCTGCTCATCGCCGACGAGCCCACCAGCGCGCTCGACGTCTCGGTGCAGGCCCGGGTGCTGGAGCTGTTCGCCGAGCTGCAGGCGGAGCTCGGGTTCGCGTGCCTGTTCATCAGCCACGACCTCGCCGTGATCGACGAGGTCGCCGACCGCATCGTGGTGCTGCGTACGGGCACGATCCGCGAGCAGGGCACGACCGCACAGGTGCTCGGCCAGGCCCGCGATGAGTACACGCGCCGGCTGCTGGCATCCATCCCGGTGCCCGACCCCGAGCAGCAGGCCGCGCGCCGCGCCGCGTGGGAGGCCGCGCGCGCCGCCGACACCGAGTAGCGCTGACTTGACGGCCCGGGCTCGGGCGGTTCTCGGACCGGCGTGGGTCTCCCCACGGGCGGTTTGACGTGTAATCGCGTGCGCGAGCCCGATCGTAGCCGTCGAAGTCGTGCGACTTTGCCCAGGGAACATCAATCTGGCGGTGAACTGGTGTTCCCTGGGCAGAATGATGTGCTGTCGGCGATTGTCACGACACCCTCGTTCAGGCGAGAACTCCGTGAGCTCCCTCGCCTGAGATGCATTGTCTCCGTCGGGCCGGATGAGCGGCGGGCTCGACCTCCCGGTCGCGGAAAGCAACGGTATTCGCGAATCACTCGCGCATGACGCTGGAGAGGTCGCGGCGATAGCTGAGGAGCGCGGGAATGATGCTGGAGGAGGCGGCGGCGGCGCTCGCTATCACGAGACTCACCAGACCATAGGACGCTCGATATCCTGGGGGTTCGACGCCTATCTGTGCTCCAAATGTCCCGACGACCATGGGGAAGAGCATGAAGGAACCGCCGAAGGCGATGATGGCCGCGCCGACGGCGAGGAGCTGGGATTCGACCAGCACGACTGCCGCAACTTGAGCACGGCTGGCACCCATGGTGCGACGGAGCGTGAACTCCTTCGACCGGGCGCGCGCAGTCGAAAGACCGACGTTCAAGATGCCGATCACGGTCGAGGCGAGGCCCAAGACGGCCAGGATCAGCAGAACCTGCGAGGAGGTTCCCAGCTCCGCTGCAAGGCTCGACAACCGGTCGGTGCGGTGGATATCCATGAGCTCGATGGGGGCGCCGAGACCATTGAGGTGCTTAATGGCTCCCTTGACGACATCCTGATCGAGGCTCGGTGAACTCAACTCGATGTTGAGGATCAGATCGTGTGTCCAGAACTGAAAGTATCGATCGAACATCACGTAGACATGTGGATCATCTTCGCCATCACGGACTACACCGATGACGGTGATCGGCTCACGGTACTCAGTAGTGCCGAGCTGTGGATGAGTCGCGTGCGCAAGGAGTTGAACAGCTGGCTCGTTGATCACAACGCGCGGCGAGAGCGTCGATGTCGGCGACAGCCAGTCTCCATCAATGATGGGGAACGGATGGATCTGCCGATAGCTTGGTGTGACAAACGTGACACGGGAACGCTCCTCCTGGTGTCCCTCGGTCCAGATGGTCGTGTGCGTGTCTTCGACGAGTGCGCTTGCGGACGCCGCGCCCGTCCGACGCTTTACTTGTTCAAGAACTCGGCCGACCTCGGGAGCGGTTCCCAGGCCTTGAATCGTGACAGAGAGCGTCGTCTCCGGCCCGCCGGTGAGGAGGGCACGCTGTGAAATCGTCTCTCTCATCACCTGCTGAGCACTTAGGACGGCAACGAATCCGAGCATGCCGAGGGTGAGGGCTGCGACGACGAGGATGCTTCTTATCGGCGCGCCGCGCAATCCCTGTAAGGCGATGAGGAGCGTTCTCACGGCACCCAATTCGTCGCGGGGCCAAGCGTCCGCGAGTGCAGACGGTATGTTCGCTGCATCCGAGACGCGATCTCCGCGTCGTGTGTCACGACAACCAACGCTGATGCGTCCGCCTCGACGAGTGCGAGCAACTGGTCGAGCACTTCGCGCCCCGTCTGTTCATCGAGGGCTCCGGTTGGTTCATCAGCGAGAATGAGCTGCGGCCGTATGACCAACGCTCGTGCAATGGCAATCCTCTGTCGTTCGCCCCCGCTCACTTCTGTTGGGCGGCGTCGGGCCAGGTGCTCGATACCGAGTCGCTCCAACGCTTCATGTGCGGCAACCCGAGCGGCTCTCGGGGAATGGGCGCGTGAATGAAGGAGGGGTAGTCGCACATTCTCGAGAGCAGACAGATGCTCGATCAATCCAGAGTTCTGCAGGATGAATCCGACAGTTCGGGCGCGGAGTGAGGCAGCATCCTTCTCCTTCAAAGTTGAGACGCGATGACCCAAAAGGCGATAGTCGGTGCCGTCGCCGAAGGGGAAGAGCAAGCCGAGTCCCGCAAGGAGGGTGCTCTTCCCGCTTCCCGATCGACCGATGATTGCCACACTCTCGCGGGACGCAACCGTGAGATTCACACGCTCAAGTACCGGTCCGCCGTTCGGTAACGTGCGGCTGCCGTTGTGCAACGAGATGACTTTTGCGTTCACTGCGCGTCGAGTATCGATGGGCTGGGGATAAGAACAATGTCCCCCGCGGCTAGACCTTTGGTGATTTCAATATATGCACCGTCGGTTATGCCAAGTGACACAGGGTGGGGAGCTCTGCTACCAGGAAGATAAACGGAACCCTTATCGCGGGTACCGGCGACAGCCTCGAGAGGTAGCGCGACGACATCGGCCCTCTCTGCCAACGTCAGTGCGAGCACTCCGGTCGCCCCCACAACCGACGGGATTTTCGTCGGGATACGACAAGACAACTCATAGTTTCCGGCTTGCTCGGTCGGTAGGGGGTCGTTGAGAGTGCACGTGAAAGGACCGCGGGACCCATCGATCTGCGCACGGACGACCGATGGTGTGCGTTGCGCTTGCCGCAGCACCTGTGTCGGCGTCATCGCCGCCCGCAAAGTCAGAGAAGTGTCGTGAACCGCGAGGACTGGGGTACCCTTGCCCACTTCGATTCCCAGTGGGACGATCGGCGAGGCCGTTGTGACAGTGTTCGCGAGATTGATCTTTCTCCGGCCACTGCCCTTGGATGCTTCAAACGTGAAGGCGGTTCCCCGCTGACGGAGCGTACCGACTTCCGGCGCGGTCACTGCGTAATCGGTGCCGGCGACCACAGTCGCGGGGATCGTCATGACATCGGTGATCGTCCGGACATCGGCTACTGCGTGGGCAGGAAGATCATTCGTTGCTGCTGTCGGCATATGTTGCTGGTTCGTAGTTCCGAAGACGCCACAGCCCGACAGTGCGAGTACGAGGGGGACGAGAGAGACCGAGATGGCGGTCCGATTCATCATTGCTGTGACCGGTAGAAGCCGCAGTCGGACCGATAGAACTGTCGCAGTTCGGTGAGGTCGCCCAGCTCCGCGGACTCCACGAGCTTCTTCCAGATGCCTTCGCTGTCGTCGTAGTGGCTCAGGCCCCACGTGGTATTTGGAAAGTCGCTGAGATGCGCGGCGGCCTCATGGCGCTCAGTATCAGTTGTTGCCGTCAGGAAGACATCTTCCCACGAGCACACCCAATAGAAATACGCAGCTCCCGCGGCGTTACCGATGCCGATATCACCCTCCATGTGCGGGGGCTCGTCGGGAAATGCGATCCTGGCGGGCAACGGTTCAGGAAAGTCCTGGATCGTTGCCTTGTAGATATGGACATACTCCGCGCTGTCGATCACTCGCTCGCTCTGGCCATCGTGGCGCGGCGTGCAAGCAATCGTGGTGGCGCTGATCCCGATTAGTGCAACCACAGTCGTCGTGAGTCGATGGATCACTGGGTGAGCTTTCCTTCGAACGTCGGCGGGAACAGCACGCAACTTCCGTTACCGTTGATGGCGACACGAGCGTTTACAGCGAGGCTGCCTCCCGGGATGCTCGTGCTATCCGAGGGTGTCTTCCACGTGTGGGTAGATCGACTGCCAGGGTCGAGCTCGAGCGTCTTGGTCACCTGCACATCGCTGGCATTCCGTAAGCCGATACGCAGCTTCCAGATGCTCCTCCACCAATCATCCTTGGTGAGCTTGATGGATGCGCCATCACTCGAACTGTGCGGCCGGAAATTTCCGCTCTGAAACAGATTGCCGCCGCAGCCGAGCTCTGCGGAGATGTTGTATGTCGATGTCGTTGCTGCCGCAGGCACGGTTGTACCAAGTACAAGCGCTGCCGCAGCGGTGATTGCTCCGATCGTCACGCGCCATTGCTGCGTCCGTTGAGAGCTGCCGTTGCGATCACTGTGATTAGGCATGGTGCCAACCCTTCTGCTGGAACCGTGTGCGGCTTCTGTGTGTTGCACTGCAACGTGGCCACACGCGTATTCATCGGTTGCGTGTTTGGTTCCGTGCCCGGCACACGTGGTCGTGCTCTCCGGGGTCAGAACTCGTTACTCGATCTATATTGATTAAGGCGGGAGTTGCTGTCAAGATTGACCTTGATGGCGATGCCTGCGGGAGGCACTGCATCTGAATCAGGTGAACGAGGAGGATCTCGATGGAGAGTAGGGTTGATGGTCGCTTGAAACGGCTCATCGTCATTGGCGCGGCGGTGATACTGATCGCGGTTGGTCTGGTTTGGGTACCACGTACCCCCGCCTCGGCCGATTCGACTGCCGTGGACAGTCGTCCTCAGGCGACGTCAGTGGCAGATCTGCCGGCCGGGCCCGCTGAGCAGGCTCGGGATGAGGTTGTGGTGCGGGAGTTTTTGGCGTCTCATCCGTTGCCGGTGCTGGCTGATCCGGAGGGGGCGTCTGCCTCTGAGTTGCGGGCGAATAGGGCGGAGTGGTTCACGTACTTGAACGGGGTGCCCTGGACGAGCGTATTCGGCCAGTGGGGGTGTGCTGTCAGCGACTTGGACGTTGTGTGGCAGACGTCGGCTGATGGTGTGGATTACCCGGCGTTGCAAGACGTCTTGGATTGCGGTGGGGTGCGGGACGTGGGTGCTGTTGCGGGGACTTTGGCGACACGCTCTGCCGTCCTCGAAGACTCCCCGAACCCGAACCTCACAAAGCTCTACGCAAGCGGAACTGAGGCGAACACCCGGAGCGCCAGAACTCGACCTTCTCCTCGCGCTTCTACAACCCGAGTTTCTATAGTGGGTACTGCAACGCAAATCTATGAGTCGCGATGGACGCTGCGGCGCCGCGCGACGGCATAGCCTCCACGCTGAAAGGCCCGACTCGCCCTCGCCATGCAGCCGCTCCAAAGACTGACAGCCCCGACGATCAGTGTCCTCCGGGTGCTCCTGCAGGCGGACCACCCCGTCTGGGGGCTGATGATCATCAAGACGACTGGGCTTCTTCCGGGCACGGTGTATCCGATTCTCGAGCGGCTCGAGCGCCATGGCTGGATCACGTCCATGTGGGAGAACGAGCCCTCGCGGACCGGCCCCAGGCGTCGGCTGTACGAGTTCACTGCAGAAGGGCGCGTCGCAGCAGGTAGCGCGTGTGCTCAGTTCGAGTCTCGGCATCCGACGGGACGTCCGGCGCGTACGACGAAGTGGGCGACCACGTGAGAGGGGGGATCTCGCTCATTGTCGCCGTGGCGTGTAGGTTTTCGCCACGCGCAGATCGGCAAGATCGTCGAGAACAATGGCTCGCCGATATCCGAGACGCACGAGAACTAGGGCTCTCCGCGACCATGGTCGCCATCGGTGCGTTGACCACAGTGCTCCGCAGTCGAGGCGTGACGAGCCCGTCACTGTGGCGACACCGATCGTCAGAAAAGTCGAGCGAGCGACCGCGACTTTCGCCGCTCCCCAAGTGCGCGGTTGCGTGCGCAACGATCCTTGTGCTCTCGGCAGGTAGTGTCGCGGCCGCAGTCGCGCTGCACGTTACGCAGTCCGGCCTCAGTGCCACCATTAGCCGGGATATGCTGCCGCGCAGTACGAGTTCGCAGGCTCGGGATGAGGTTGTGGTGCGGGAGTTTTTGGCGTCTCATCCGTTGCCGGTGCTGGCTGATCCGGAGGGGGCGTCTGCCTCTGAGTTGCGGGCGAATAGGGCGGAGTGGTTCACGTACTTGAACGGGGTGCCCTGGACGAGCGTATTCGGCCAGTGGGGGTGTGCTGTCAGCGACTTGGACGTTGTGTGGCAGACGTCGGCTGATGGTGTGGATTACCCGGCGTTGCAAGACGTCTTGGATTGCGGTGGGGTGCGGGACGTGGGTGCTGTTGCGGGGACTTTGGCGACACGCTCTGCCGTCCTCGAAGACTCCCCGAACCCGAACCTCACAAAGCTCTACGCGACCGCCGAGCAACCGTAGCTACCCGTCCGACCTCAGTCCGGCCATGCGCCGGTGGCGGTGAACTCCTCGAGCACGGCGGTCGGCGCCGTGATGTCGATGCCGCGTTCGGCCAGCCAGTCGTCCGAGCAATACGTGTGGCGGTATCGGTCCGACGAATCGCAGAGCAGCGAGACGACGCTGCCCGTCTCGCCGCGACGCAGCATCTCGGCGATCAAGCCGAATGCTGCCCACAGGTTCGTGCCCGTGGATGCCCCGGCCCGATATCCCGTCCGCGCGGCGATGAACCGCATCGCGGCGATGGAGGCGGCATCCGGCACCCGCACCATATGGTCGACGATCTGCGGCAGAAAGCTCGGCTCGACGCGCGGCCGCCCGATCCCCTCGATGCGGCTGGGCGCGCCCGTCGTGACCGACGAGTCTCCGGTGGCCCAGGCATCCAGGAATGCCGAATTCTCGGGGTCGGCGACGCACAGCTGCGTGGGATGCCGCTGGTAGCGCAGATAGCGGCCGATGGTCGCGCTCGTGCCGCCCGTGCCGGCGCCCACGACGATCCACCGGGGCACCGGGTGCCGCTCGGCCGAGAGCTGCTCGAAGATCGACTCGGCGATGTTGTTGTTTCCGCGCCAGTCGGTCGCGCGCTCGGCGTAGGTGAACTGGTCCATGTAGTGACCGCCGGATGCCGCGGCGATGCGCGCCGCCTCGGCATACACCTCGCCCGGGTCGTCAACGAAGTGGCAGCGTCCGCCGTAGAACTCGATGAGGTCGATCTTCTCCTGCGTGGTCGAGCGCGGCACCACGGCGACGAACGGCAGCCCCAGCATCCGGGCGAAGTACGCCTCGGACACGGCCGTCGACCCGCTGGAGGCCTCGACGATCGTGGTGCCTTCGACGATCCAGCCGTTGCACAGGCCGTACAGGAACAGCGACCGCGCGAGGCGGTGCTTCAGGCTGCCCGTGGGGTGTGTGGACTCGTCCTTGAGGTAGAGCTCGATGCCCCAGTCTGCCGGCAGCGGAACCGTGAGCAGGTGGGTGTCACTGGACCGGTTCGCGTCGGCGGCCACCTTGCGTACCGCTTCGCTGACCCATTCCCGCGCCACGCGGGCCTGTTCGAGATCGTGCATCGTCGCCTCCTCCGCGGCGAGCCTATCGGCTCGAGCGGTCTCGGCTACCATCGCACCGTGACCGATGAGCCTCTCGAACAGCAGCGTGTGTACAGTGCCGAGCGCGCAAAGGCCTTCATCGACGCGGTCGTGGCGATTGCCATGACCCTGCTGATCCTGCCGCTGATGGAGAGCGTGGGCGAGGCAGACCCCGACCTGGGAGCGGCCGTCTGGTTCGACGAGCATCAGTGGCAGCTCATCAGCTTCGTGATCAGTTTCGCGGTGATAGCGATGTTCTGGGTCAATCAGCATCACCTTTTCGCGAAGGTCGAGTTCATCTCGAACCGGCTGCTGTGGGTGTGCGTCGCCTGGCTGCTGTCCATCGTGTGGATGCCGGTGGCCACGGCCTTGACGGGGGCGATGAGCGACGACGACGTGCTGGTGAAGGTGGTGTACATCGGCACGATGATCCTGACCAGCCTGCTCGCTCTCGCCCAGCGCATCGTGCTGCACCGGCATCCTGAACTTCACTCGGTCGACGATGCGGCGCTGCGTCGCGGGATGGCGGTCGACCTGGCCATGGCGGCGCTGTTCGCCGTCGCGCTCGCGCTCGCGATAGCGGTGCCGGTCATCGGCTACTTTGCGCTGTTCCTGCTGATGCTCACCGGGCCAGTGCGGCGGGTGTTCGCCCGACTTCTGGGCGCGCGCCGCGCGCGCTGATCTCCCGCCATCTGGGCAATTCGATATGGAATTTCCCAGCCCACATCAGATTGCCGCAAGTTTCATGTGGTTTGGGAAATTCCATATGGAATTTCCCGAGGCCCGCCCCGGGCTGCGCGCAGCCGGGTCAGCGCCAGAACATCGAGATCCAGCCGATCACGACGACGACGCCGACGACGATAGCGGCCACCGGCACGCCGGTGCGCAGCCGGCGTCCCTGCGGCGCGACGCCGGGTGGGGGTGGAGTGAGCGGTGCCGCTGTGGCGACGAAGGGATGCCGCGCCGCGCCGGCAGCGGGCGCCGCCGCATCCACCGGCATGGCGCTCGCACCCGCGACAGCCCGGCCCGCGGCATCCGCCCGCAGCCGGTCATCGCGCCAGCGCGCCCACTGCGCCATCTTGTCGAGGACCGCCCCCACTGTCGCGAACAGCCACTGCCAGGTCGCCGGGTCGAGCGTGGACAGGTCGCGCTGGGCGTACAGAAAGAGCCAGTCATCGACGATCTCGACGTCGAGGGCGGCGGCATGGTCGACGAAGCGCGCCATGATGTCGGGAGTGAAAAGGTACAGGGCGTCTTGCTCGTACCCCGACGGGCAGTAAAGGGAGAAGTACTCGTCGAAGTCGCCCTCGGGTGAGAGGCGCTGGCCGCGGGCGAGCGATTCGGGCAGATTCGAGCCGAACAGGCCGTTGTTGCTCTTCGCGTCGAGCACGATGTTGGGCAGTGGCGTATCGAGCTTGATGGCGACGTAGCCCCAGCGGTGGGTGGACTCGTTCTTGCCCGACCCGGTCTTGTACAGGTAGTTGCCGAACTCGACGAACCGCGGCCGCTGCCCGCGCACCAGGTTCGACGAGCGCCGGCCGTGACCCTGCTGAAAGATCATCCCGGGCAGCGCAGGATTGGTCATGCCGACGTCATAGCTCATGCTGTTCGCGCGCGCGAACGCGTCGAGCCGGTACGCCGTGACCGCCGCGCCGGCACCGAAGACGCCGCGCACGACCACGAAGATGCCGAGGGCGACGATCGCGAGGAACGTGAACGGGACGACGACGAAGATCCCGCCGAACCCGCCGCCCGCGCTCGAGCCCACCTCGATGAACGCGCTGAACACGCGGCTGAAGATGCCCACGAAGAACACCAGGAACACCGCTATCAGCACCAGGCCGATGATGCGGCCGGCGTTCGTGCCGGTGGGGCGCACGCTCTTCCAGAACGCGCGGGCTGCCTTCTTGTCGACCGGTTCGGTCAGGGCGCGCGCGTCGAAGGGCGTGGTGGTCTGGCTCATCGGTTCACCTCGTCTGCGTCCCACGACAGGTCGGCGTCTTCAGGAATGGATGCCGCCTCCAGATGCGGATCGCCGACGATGGCATCGATCAGCGCCGGTGAGCCGGCCACGATCGTCGAGTCGAAGTCGACCTCGGTGGCCATCACCCAGGCGTGGTCGTCGGGCCAGATGATGCTGGGCGAGGCGGGATCGAACCAGCCCTCGTCGGCCGGGCGGCGCCACGGCACTCGGCCGATCCACTCCGCGTCGGCGAACTCGCTGATGCCGCCGCGGAAGAGCACGTGATCACGGTTCGGCAGGCTCAGCCGCGGGCCGCGCGAGATCTCGTCGGAGAGGATGCCGGGTCGCCAGACCGGCTTGCGGAAGGGATTGTTGAACACGTCTTTGAGTGAGCGATACACCAGCGATTGATGCCGGGCATTGACGGCCTCGTCGCGCTCGTCGGCCGGCGCGTACTCGGCGTACCGGCGCGGCATGCCGCCGAACAGCCCTCCGGGGGCGGGAAGTTCTTCGCGCCGACGAGGTCGCCCCAGCCCTCCCAGACCGCTATACCCCCGGCATCCGGCGTCGTCGTGTGTGCGGCCAGCACGCGGGCCAGCGCGGCCAGATCGTCGGGTGCCAGCTGGCCTTGGTTCGGCTCGTCATAGCGCCAGCCGGCTGCGTCGCGCGGAGCGCCGCCGTTGCCATACGGCTCATCGCGACCGATGAGCCGGCCCCACTGCGCCCGGGGGTGCATCGTCGTGCCGAACGCCGAAGCCGTATCGGCCCACGTGACGCGCTCGGTGTCGATCTCGGGGGCGTCGTCGTTGAACGCCTGCCAGGCTGCGCGGGCCGCGGCATCCTCACCCCCGGCCGGCCACTCGCGCCCGACCGGGCGCTCGCGGAACACCGGATGGAACACCCGCGCATAGGCGGCGAACCCGCGCGGCACGACATCGTGCATGGTGCCGCGCCACGGGTCGTCGATGCGCGCGCGCAGCCAGTCGCCGGCTGCGACATCCGCCGTCCATTCCATCCGACAAAGGTACCGGGCCTGGCCTCGCGGCGAGGCGTAGCCTGGCGGCGTGACGGTGATCATCGCGTTCCTGGCCAACATCCTCGTCGCGATCGCCAAGACGGTGGCCGCCGTGATCACCTCGTCGGCGTCGATGGTGGCCGAAGCCGCGCACTCTGTCGCTGTCGGTGTCGCTGTCGCTGTCGCTGTCGCTGTCGCTGTCGGTGGCCGATGAGCCGTCGCTGCGGTTCGACGACGGCGACGACATCCGATAGACTGTCAAGGTTGTCTGGCGTGCGCCGCACTCAGCGCCGCACCTGGATGACGCGAAACACACCCTCCTGCTCACGGGAAATACCCGCGAGCCGTTCTAGTCCGAAGGAGGTGGGTTAGTGACGCACCAGTACGAACTCATGGTCATTCTGAACCCTGAGATCGATGAGCGCCAGGTCTCGACGCACCTGGATAAGTTCCTCAAGGTCATCACCGATGCCAAGGGAACCATCGAGAACATCGACATCTGGGGTCGGCGCCGCCTGGCGTACGAGATCCAGAAGAAGACCGAGGGCATCTACGCCGTCGTCAACTTCACCGCGACCAGCGAGGCGACGCAGGAGCTCGACCGTCAGCTCAAGCTGAACGAGTTCATCATGCGCACCAAGGTTCTGCGCGCCGAAGAGGCGATCGCCCTGGTTGCCGCCGAGAAGGTGCGCAGCGACGCCAAGGCTGCCCGCAAGGCGGCCACCGCCGGAGCGAAGGCGTAAGCACGATGGCCGGCGAGACGATCATCACCGTCGTGGGAAACCTCACGGCAGACCCCGAGCTGCGCTACACGCAGTCGGGCCTGCCCGTCGCGAACTTCACGATCGCGTCGACGCCGCGCACGTTCGATCGCCAGGCGAACGAGTGGAAGGACGGCGAAGCGCTGTTCCTTCGCGCGAGCGTCTGGCGTGACTTCGCCGAGCATGTCGCCGGTTCCCTCACCAAGGGCTCGCGCGTCATCGCCACGGGGCGTCTGAAGCAGCGGTCGTACCAGGACCGCGAGGGCAACAACCGCACCTCTATCGAGCTGGAGGTCGACGAGATCGGCCCCTCGCTGCGCTATGCGACCGCTCAGGTCACCCGCGCGGCATCCTCGGGCGGCGGTGGCGGCGGAGCCCCGCGTCAGCAGCAGCAGGTCTCGGAGGAGCCGTGGTCCACGCCCGGTTCGTCCAGCGGCGGTGCTGATGCGTGGAGCACTCCCGGTTCGTATGGGGATGACACCCCCTTCTGACCCCCAGGTCGCTGAGCGAGCGCGCGCGGAGCGCGCGTGAGGCGAAGCACCGGTGGTCGAGGCATCCCTCGCACAACTCACCTGATCTAAGGAAACAACATGGCTGGAAAGTCGAGCGGCGACCGCCGCAAGCCGCGGAAGGGCGCGAAGAACGCTGCCCCCGCGAAGCACATCCGTGTCGGCGTCATTGACTACAAGGACGTCGCCACTCTTCGCAAGTTCATCTCGGAGCGCGGGAAGATCCGCGCCCGTCGTATCACCGGTGTCTCCGTGCAGGAGCAGCGCCTCATCGCCCGCGCGATCAAGAACGCGCGCGAGATGGCGCTCCTGCCCTACGCCGGCGCCGGCCGCTAAGGAGCACCCGATGGCAAAGTTGATTCTCACGAACGAGGTCGCAGGTCTCGGTAGCGCCGGTGACGTGGTCGAGGTCAAGAACGGGTACGCCCGCAACTACCTCATTCCCCAGGGCTTCGCGGTGACGTGGTCGCGGGGCGGCGAGAAGCAGGTGGCATCCATCCGTGCCGCCCGCGAGTCGCGCGCCATCCACGACCACGAAGAGGCCGTGGCGCTGAAGAACGCCCTCGAGTCGACCAAGGTGCGCCTGGCCGTCAAGGCCGGTGCCGAAGGTCGTCTGTTCGGCTCGGTGAAGACCGTCGACATCGCCGATGCGGTCAAGGCCGCCGGCGTCGGCGAGCTCGACAAGCGTCGCATCCACATCACCTCGCCGATCAAGGCGGTCGGTGAGCACGAGGCGACGGTTCGTCTGCGCGAAGACCTCACCGCAGTCATCACGCTGCAGGTGGTCGCCGCCAAGTAGCGACCGCTGTGTGCGAGGCCGTCGACCTTCGGGTCGGCGGCCTTTCGCGTGGGGTGGGTGGGGTGGCGCGGGGCGTGGGGCGGCGCCGGCCGCGTCGCGGCGCCGTCCTGAAGTGTCGCTTCGTCGGGGTGAGGCGACCGTGTCGGACGGCATCTGCGTGCTGCGCCGCGCACTCCCGTCCCGAAGTGTCGCTTCGTCGGGGTGAAGCGACGAGGTGGGACGGCATTGGGGTGCTGCGCGGTGTGGTCCCGTCCTGAAGTGTCGCTTCGTCGGGGTGAAGCGACGAGGTGGGACGGCACTTGGATGGCGCAGCGCGGCCGCGGCGGCTACCGGGGCGGGAAGGACGTCGTCCCGTCCTGAAGTGTCGCTTCGTCGGGGTGAAGCGACCGTGTCGGACGGCATCTGCGTGCTGCGCTGCGCACTCCCGTCCCGAAGTGTCGCTTCGTCGGGGTGAAGCGACCGAGTGGGACGGCATTGGGGTGTTGCGCGGTGTCGCCCCGTCCCGAAGTGTCGCTTCGTCGGGATGAAGCGACGAGGTGGGACGGCACTTGGATGCTGCGGCGTCAGAGCCCGCGGGCGATCGCGGCCGCGGCGGCTACGGGGGCGGGAAGGACGTCGTCCCGTCCTGAAGTGTCGCTTCGGCTGGATGAAGCGACCGTGTCGGACGGCATCTGGGTGTTGCGCTGCGCACTCCCGTTCCGAAGTGTCGCTTCGTCGGGGTGAAGCGACGAGGTGGGACGGCACGTGGATGCCGCGGCGTCAGAGCCCGCGGGCGATCGCGGCCGCGGCGGCTACGGGGGCGGGAAGGATGTCGTCCCGTCCTGAAGTGTCGCTTCGTCGGGGTGAAGCGACCGTGTCGGACGGCATTGGGGTGTTGCGCCGCGCACTCCCGTCCCGAAGTGTCGCCTCGTCGGGGTGAAGCGACGAGGTGGGACGGCACTTGGATGCCGCAGCGCGGCCGCGGCGGCTACCGGGGTCGGAGGGACGTCGTCCCGTCCTGAAGTGTCGCTTCGTTGGTCTGAAGCGACCGTGTCGGACGGCATCTGCGTGTTGCGCCGCGGACTCCCGTCCCGAAGTGTCGCTTTCTCGGGGTGAAGCGACGAGGTGGGACGGCACTTGGATGCCGCGGCGTCAGAGCCCACGGGCGATCGCGGCCGCCGCTGCCAGCCACGCCCGCTGCGTGTCGGCGCGCAGTGCGTCGAAGGTGATGATCCCGTCGACGAGGGTGGGGTCGAACGGGATGCTGACGACCTCGCGCGCGAGCGCGCCGAAGCCGTGCGCGACGTGCCGGATGTCGGCATCCGTCGCCTTGGGATCGGCCTGGGTGACCACGGCGACGGCGTTCTGCGCCAGGCGGGCCGAGCGTTCGTCGCGTTCGGCGAGTGCCTCAAGAAGCAGCGCCCCGGCCTCGGCGTGGTCGTCGCGGGTGGTCGTCGCGATCACGAGCTGATCGGTGTGGTCGATCATCTGCAGCCACAGCGGGTCGGTCTCGTCGTTGCCCGAATCGATCACGATGAGCCGGTAGTACTTGGCCGCCACCGCGTGAATGCTCGAGACATCGGCGGCCGTGATGCGCTGCTGGCTGGCCAGCACGGCGGGCTTCGAGCGGAGCACATCGAACTTGTCGGCGGTCTGGTGGTGCACGAACCGCGCCAGATCGGCCGACTGGGCACCGGTGCCGAGCAGGCGCGCGGTCTGCGGCAGCAGATCGAGCAGGGTGGCTTCGTGCGGCCCGCGTTCGGTGCGCCATCCGAGGGTGCCGCGGGTCTGGTTGTTGTCCCAGGCCAGCACGCCAGCCCCGCCGTTGCGCGCGAAAACGGCCGCCAGGTTGATGGTGGTGGGAGTCTTGCCGGCCCCGCCCTTGCCGTTGACCACCGCGATGGTGCGCGGGCCCGCCCAGTGCTGCGACACGGCGTGCAGGTCTGCGCGCTCAGCCCGCTCGCGGGCGCTGGGGGCGACACGCACGCCCATCCGTGCGAAAGCGCCGCGCCAGCCGGTGGTCGCCGGCTGCTCGACCTGCTCCTGCTTGAGGAACGACGGACGCTCCGCCGCCGCGGGGCGCGTCGCCTGAGGGGCGGGTTCCGGGGATGCCGCAGGCTCGTCAGCGGCATCCTGTGCGTTCTTCGGCTCACCCTGCGCGAGAGCGACCGCAGGGTCGCCACCGCCCGCCTGTGAGAAGACCTCGGCCACGGTGGCGGGCGGTATCGGCTCGTTCGTGGGAGCCGCTGTGCCCGTCTCGCTCGACGCGGCCGCCGCGCCCGCGTCGTTGCTGGGTGCTACCGCACTGGGCTCGCTCGCGGGCGTGCGCGTGGCCGCATCCACCTCTTCGGCGTCGGTGACGGCGCCGTCGGCGGCCACCATGAGACGAGCCGAGCCGTCGGGCTCGGTGACAGTGACGGGAACGGGCGAGCCCAGGCTTGCCGCGCGCTGCGCGGCCCGGTGGACGATCTCGCGCCGGGCGTCTTCACTGCGGGTCGTGGCGATGGTCTCGGTGCGCCCGTCGAGCTCGAGGGTCGCCGAGCCGTCGGCTTGAATGGTGGCGGCGATCGGACCGAGGTTCGGCATGCGCTGCTCCTCAGTGGACCGGATAAGGCCCGGACGTCGGTGGGAGGGTGGTCCCGCGCCAGCGCAACGGCCCCAGCGATGCGATGAGCGGTCTCGGCACGACGTGCGCATGCGTTCCCCGACGCCCGCACAGCGGCATCCCGCTCATCGTGCACCCCCTTCCGCGTCGGTGACGGAAAGTTCCGATCGCCGACGGCGGTGGGCTCGAATGAGCCCCGTGGAATTGTAGTCAACGCGGATGCTGAAACCCTGTGGCCGGCCTCAGGCGCGACACGTGGCGGGTATCCGCCAGACGTCGCCGCGGTGCTTCTCAGGACTTGCGAACAACGCCGAACTGTGCATAACTCGCGACACGCCGTCAACCTTCAACCGGGACTTCAAAGACAGATCCATCCACAGTGTGTGAAATGGAGAAGTCCTGGTCAAAAGCACTAAAAAACTCAAGATTGGCGAATTACACAGGTGTTCTCCACAGGCTCTGTACACAGGCGTCGCGGCGTTCTCCGCAAACTCTCCACATGGTTATCCACAGGCGCGCTTGCACCTTGTCGCGCCCCTCTCTAGCGTGGGTGTCTGACCCGCTCGGGGGAGGGTTCGGCGCCGCAGACAGCGATGTCGGTGGCTCGTGGTGTGCTGTGATCGCAGGGTGGTCGCGGCATCCATCGACGACTTCCCCACCGGTCATCCGGTGTGCCCGAAACGTGGAGGAGGACTGACGTCGTGACGATTGCGGACATCTCCGATGAGCGACTGGGCGGACCACGCGAGCCGGAGCGCACCCCCCCGCACGACACCCTCGCCGAGCAGAGCGCGCTGGGCGGCATGCTGCTGTCGAAAGACGCCGTGGCCGACGTCATCGAGAGCCTGCGCGGAACCGACTTCTACATCCCCAAGCACGAGGTCATCTTCGAGGCGATCCTCACGCTGTATTCGCACGGCGAGCCGACCGATGTCATCACCGTCACCGACGAGCTGATCAAGACCGGCGACCTGCAGCGCGCCGGCGGCGCCGATTATCTGCACACGCTGACCTCGATCGTGCCGACCGCGGCCAACGCGGGCTACTACGCGTCGATCGTCTCCGAGCGCGCGCTGCTGCGTCGCCTCGTCGAGGCGGGAACCAGAATCGCCCAGATGGGGTACTCGGGCCAGGGCGAGGCGCTCGATCTCGTCAACACGGCACAAGCCGAGATCTATGGGGTCACCGGGGCCGAGGCATCCGAAGACTATGTGCCCTTGACGGTGGCAGTGGATGCCGCGGTCGACGAGATCGAGGCGGCGCGTGGTCGCGACGGGCAGATGACGGGAGTGCCCACCGGCTTCCGTGAGCTCGACGAGCTGACCAACGGCCTGCACGGCGGCCAGATGGTCGTCGTGGCTGCCCGCCCCGCGATGGGCAAGGCGCTCGCTCTCGACACGCCGCTGCCCACGCCCAGCGGCTGGACGACCATGGGCAAGGTCGAGGTCGGCGACGAGCTGTACGGATCGGACGGACGGCCGACGCGGGTCGTCGCCGCGACCGACGTCATGCTCGACCGCCCGTGCTACGAGGTCGAGTTCTCGGACGGTTCGACGATCATCGCCGATGCCCAGCATCAGTGGGTCACCGAGACCCGTGCCGCGCGACGCAGCGGCCGGATCGACTGCTCAGTTGTCACAACCGAGCAGATGCTCGCGACGCTCACCGTCGGCTCCGACGGTCGCGCAAACCATTCGGTACGCAACGCGCGGCCGCTGCAGGCGCCTGAGGCTGACCTGCCGGTCGCGCCGTACGCCCTCGGCGCCTGGCTGGGTGACGGCCACAGCGACGGTGCCCGCATAACGAGTGAAACCGACGAGATCCCGTCGCTGGTCGCTCGTGGCGGTCTGCGGGTCGAGTCGCGCGGCGGGATGCTGTACTCGGTGCGGCTGCTCGAGCGCGCGAAGCTCGTGCGCACTTGTGAGGTGTGTGGTACATCCTTCGTGGCCCGCCACCCCAACGTGCGCACCTGCGGACGCACCTGCGGACCGAAGAACAAGGGGATGCATCCCGAGCGCCTGGCGTGCCCTGACTGTGGCAGGCCCTACTCGGGCGAGGCGCAACGATGCATCGACTGCTACCGCGATCACGGTTCGTTCACCGCCCTCCTGCGCAAGGCCGGTGTGCTCGGCGACAAGCACGTTCCCGCGGCGTATCTGCGGGCCTCCGAGGCACAGCGCCGTGAGTTGCTGGCGGGCCTGCTCGATACTGACGGGACGGTCGTGCGGGGAGTCGGGTCCTGCCAGTTCGCTGTGACGAGCAGGAAGCTGGCCGACTCGGTCTATGAGCTGATCGTGAGCCTCGGCTACCGGTGTGGACGTTCGACGAAGCGCGTCGCAGGTCGTTCCGAAGCATCGTCCACCTGTTACATCCTGAACTTCTCGACGTCTGATGACGTCTTCTGGATGGAGCGGAAGCGCGCGCTGCACGAGCAGGAGCGCCCGGCGAACACGTTGCGCACAGGCACCCGGTACGTCAAGGCGATCCGTCCGGTCGAAAGTGTTCCGGTGCGCTGCGTGCAGGTCGACAAGGACGATCACCTGTACCTCGCGGGTGAGTCGATGATCCCGACCCACAACTCGACGCTGGCTCTCGATTTCGCACGCGCCGCCTCGATCAAGCACAACCTGCCCGCGATCTTCTTCTCGCTCGAGATGGGTCGCAGCGAGATCGCCATGCGTCTGCTGGCGGCCGAGGGCGCCATCCCGCTGCAGAACCTGCGCAAGGGGACGCTCGATTCGCGCGACTGGACGACGGTGGCCGCCACCCGGGGGCGCATCAACGATGCTCCGCTGTACATCGACGACAGCCCCAACATGACGCTGGTCGAGATTCGGGCGAAGTGCCGGCGGCTCAAGCAGCGCGTGGGATTGAAGATGGTCGTCATCGACTATCTGCAGCTGATGTCGTCGGGCAAGCGCGTCGAGTCGCGTCAGCAAGAGGTCAGCGAGTTCTCGCGCGCGCTGAAGCTGCTTGCCAAGGAGTTGCAGGTGCCTGTGGTGGCGCTGTCGCAGTTGAACCGTGGGTCGGAGCAGCGGCAAGACAAGAAGCCGCAGGTGTCAGACCTGCGCGAGTCGGGCTCGATCGAGCAGGATGCCGACATGGTCATCCTGCTTCACCGCGACTCGGTCTACGACAAAGACACCCGCCCGGGCGAGGCCGATCTGATCGTGGCCAAGCACCGGAACGGCCCGACCGCGACCCTCGAAATCGCGTTCCAAGGCCACTTCTCGCGCTTCACCGACATGGCCCCGGCGGGGGACTTCGCGTAGGTGTAGGTTCCGCGAGTAGACGGCGGGTTCCATGCACAGATAACGAGCGCGAGGCGAGCCGGTCCTCACCTTCGCTCACCAGCGTGGTCCGCTGAGCAGGACCCTCGACCGCCTCAAGTGAGGGTTCCCCGCAGGAAGGCGTCCAGGTATTGGCGGCGCCGGGCCTGGTCGGCGTTGCTGCGGCGGATCGCGTACGCCAGCCCGCACAGCAGGATCAGGATGTCGGCCGGCGTGAGGCCATCGTCCAGGCCGCGCGTGGGGCGGGACCGGGCGATGGCGGCGGTGAGGGTGTCCAGGAGCCGCTGGCGGGCTTCCTCTGTGGCCGGCAGCGCAGGACGTGGGGTCGTGGCGGTGGTGGCGAAGTCGTCGTCGGAGACGAGGATGTCCAGGGCGTGCTCGAGGAAGCTGCGCAGGCCCGCGGCGTCTTGCACCTGGCGAGCACGATCCGTCAGATCATCGAAGCGGCCGAGCACCAGAGCTTCGGTGAGCTGCTCGACGGTGGCGAAATGCCGATACACGGTGCCGACACCGACCCCGGCGACACGGGCGACGGCGTTCAGCTGCAGC
Organism: Microbacterium protaetiae; assembly: GCF_004135285.1. Classification (NCBI taxonomy): domain Bacteria; kingdom Bacillati; phylum Actinomycetota; class Actinomycetes; order Micrococcales; family Microbacteriaceae; genus Microbacterium; species Microbacterium protaetiae. The sequence goes on along the minus strand of NZ_CP035494.1, from coordinate 1,374,535 downwards.
GTTTGCCCGCCCCGCCGGATCGCGTGGGCGGCCTGCAGCACCAGGTCGCGGTTGCGGGCGGCATCTTTCCGTAACGCGTTCACACTCTCATCGTAGCGGATCAGGCATCCGAATGGATAGGTCATCCGGTTCTGGAGTATGATCGGCCGCGGTCCAACCTGTTCGGTCGTCCATCTGACCGGGGCCGTGAGGAGAATCATGATCGTCGTTTCTGACGTGCTGAGTGGGCTGCTGGCCGCGATGTTCCTGTTCAGCGGGTACCGGAAGCTGCGGGTCGGTGAGCCGCTGGTCGCGGAGGCAGATCATCTGCGCATACCGGTGCCCGCGTACCGGCTGATCGGTGTCCCCGAGATGCTCGGCGCCGCGGGGCTGATCGCCGGAATCTGGTGGCCTGTGCTCGGGATGGCGGCCGCGGCGGGCCTGCTGCTGCTGCTCGTGGGTGCGATCGGATCTCACCTGCGGGTGCGCGACACCCTGCCGCGGATGCTTCCTGCCCTGGTGCTGACGATTCCCACGGTCGCCGTGCTGGCCGTGCGGCCGCTGTCGGCATGATCGTCGGGGGTGCCGTTGCCGCCGCGGTCATCGCGATCGTTGCCGTGGTGATCTTCCTCCTGGGGGTTCCGCGAGCCACCGCACCGGCAGGAATCGGCCCGCTGCGGCGCGAGCGGATCGTCGTCGACGGCCGCGAACGGACCTACGGGCTGTTCATCCCCGAGCGGCTGGGTACGGGGGCGCCGCTGCTGATCGTGCTGCATGGCTCAGGGCAGACCGGAGAGTCGGTGCGGCGCGCCACGGGCTTCGAGTTCGACGAGCTCGCTGCCCGGGACGGTGCGGTGGTCGCCTACCCGGACGGGTACCGCCGCGGCTGGAATGACGGCCGATTGGCGTCGCGGACACCGGCACGGCGCGAGGAGATCGACGATGTCACGTTCCTCACCACGCTTGTGGACCGGATCGCGGCCGAGCACGGCATCCATCCGCGACGGGTGTTCGCGGTGGGCTATTCCAACGGCGGACAGCTCACCTTCCGGCTGCTCGCCGATTCCCCGGCCCTGCTGGCGGGTGTCGCGGTGATCGGCGCGAACCTGCCCGAACCGTCCAATCGCGGTTATGGGCCGTTCACCCGGCCGGTGCCGTTCCTGACCGTCGCCGGCACCGCCGACCGTACCTCGCCGTTCACCGGCGGCGAGGTGAAGCTGCTGGGTCTGTCGCCGCGAGGGCGGGTGCTGTCCGCGGCGGACACGGTGGGCGTGTTCCGGCAGCTGAACGGGATCACCGCCGCGCCGACGTTCCGGGAGCTGCCGCACCGCGCGCGGTCGAAGGGCACCACCGTCACCGTCCACAGCCACCGGCAAGAGGGTGCCGCGGGGGTCGATCAGTACACGGTCCGAGGGGGCGGGCACGTCATTCCCGGTCGCTCCCGGCGGTTCCCACGGATCCTGGGGCGCAGCACCTACGACCTCGACACCGCGACGACCATCTGGGATGTGCTGCGCGTCTCCTCCGGACTCTGATTGCTGCGAGACAGGCCAGTTCGCCCTCTCGCGTCAGCCACCGGGCACAACGCCTCGGCCGGTCAGACCGTCTTCCTGCCAATGACGAGAGGAGCGGGCCGCCCCCCTGGCGCCCGCTCCTCTCGCCGTTGCTGCGGCCTCAGCGCCGCGAGTGCACCCGCTGTGAGGCGGTGATGATGTTGATCGTTCCTGTGGTGACGTCCTCCTCGAGCGCTTCGAGGGTGCGCCCGCGCGTCTCGGGTACGAACCGGTAGATGAACAGGATGCCCAACACGCCCACCACGGCGAGAAGTCCGAACGTCCCCCCGAGCGACCATTCCAGCAGCGTCGGCATGACGAAGGCGAGCAGGCCGTTCATGCCCCAGCCGAAGAACGCCGAGATGCCGAACCCGAGTCCGCGCATGTGCAGCGGGAAGATCTCGGCGAGCCATACCCAGACCGCGATGTTCAGGAAGGTCTGCATGGAGAGCACGAATGCGACCACCAGGATGAGGACGGCCCACATCCGGGCAGGGTGTCCCTCGGGGAAGACGGCGGTGGCGATCAGGACGAGTACGTGACACGTCGTGGTGAGCGACAGGCCGATGATGAACGTCTTGCGCCGGTCGATGCGATCCATGTTGCGCAGCGCGATGATGCCGCCGATGACGGCGACCACGCCGAACGAGATGTTGGCGAGCACGGCCTGTTGCGGCGTCATCCCTGCTTGCTCGAGTACGCGGGACCCGAAGTACATGATCGTGTTGATGCCGGTGAGCTGCTGGATCATGGCCAGCCCCGCCCCGACGGCGACGATCCGGAGGAGCCACTTGTTGGTCAGAAGCGCACCGAGTCCGATCTTGGCCCCGCTCTCTTCTTCCGCGATGATCGCGATCTGTTCGAACTCGGCCTTGGCCCGGCTCTTCGAGCGCACGGTCTCCAGCACCGCGAGCGCTCGCTCGGTGCGTCCCTTCTCGACGAGCCAACGCGGTGACTCCGGCATCCGGAGCATGCCGAAGAACAGGCACAGCGCAGGGATGGCGCACACCGCGAACATGAGGCGCCAGACGCCCCCCGTCTCGCCGACCGTCACCGCGATGAGCGCGTTCACCACGAACGCTGCGAGCTGGCCTGAGACGATGGCCAGCTCATTGCGGCCGGTGATCGATCCCCGGATCTCGTAGGGGGCGAGTTCGGCGAGGTAGATCGGCACAACGCTGGACGCGCCGCCGACCGCCAGCCCCAGCACGATACGTCCAGACAGCAGCATCGCGAATCCGACGGGATCGAACACCCCTCCGCCGCCGGGGGAGAAGATGACGAGCATCACGCCGCCGAAGAACAGAACGGCGAGCACGAGGATGGCGCGCCGTCGGCCGATTGCATCGGCCAGACTGCCGGCCAGAAGCGCGCCGATGGCCGCGGCGAAACCGAGTGAGGCGATCACCAGGCCGAGCTGCAAGAGGTTGAGGCCCAGGTCTTGGGCCATGGGCCCTTCAGCGCCGTTGGCGACGCCGGTGTCGTAGCCGAAGAGCAGTCCTCCCAGACAGGCGACGACCGAGATGAGCCCAAGCCGCTTCCTGTGTGGTCCGATCTTCTCCAGCTGTGGCAGGGCTTCCTCTGCCGCGCTCGCTCCGTGTGACATCTTCGACTCCTTCGTCCTCTGATTCACCATCCGCATGCCGGACATGCTGTCCGCCTTATGGTAGGACAGGTGAAACGAAGAGGCAAGCAAAATTCTCATGAAAGTCTCTACAGGTCCGTTACGTAAGACGTGCGTCACTGGCAGAGGGTGGCATTGCCGGGTCTGGATGCCGGATGCTCGCCGAGCTCTTCTGCGTCGAGCGAACTGCCGATCAGAGGGCAATACGAGGCTCGAGGTGTGGCGAGGGCGTTGCGTCTGTTGCAGGAATCGTACGATCGATCGCCCGCGACGCGGCAAGATTGAGCCGTGGCCACCGAAGCGAAATCCGCACGATCCCGCGCGACGATCCGGGATGTCGCGGCGCGTGCCGAAGTGTCGAAGTCGCTCGTCTCGCTTGTGTACAGCTCGCCGGATTCGGTCAGTCCAGAGCGGCGTGAACGCGTGCGCCGGGCCGCTGCCGAACTCGGGTACCGGCCGAATCACGTTGCACGCTCGTTGAACGGCATGCGCGACGACATCGTCGGCATCCTCGTCGCCGACTCCCGCAACCCGGTGCTGACCGAGATCGTCGACGCCGCGCGCGCCACGCTTTTCGAGACGGGACGCCTCGGAGTCGTCTTCAGCGCCATCACCGCCGAACGCGGCTCGGCCCGACTCGACGTCGAGCTGCTTTCGATGATCGCGGATCTGCGACCGGCGAGCCTGCTGATCGTCGGTTCGGTCCCCGAGATGCATCTCATCCGCCAAGCTATGCCGGCCGCACGCATCGTCGTGGCCAGCGCCATCCCCGCCCAACTCGAAGATGCCCCGTCGGTGCACGGTGACGATGCGGCCGGAGTCGGGCTCGCCGTCGGGCACCTGGTTGCGCAGCATCATCGCCGGATCGCACACATCGGCGGTATCGGCGGACCGACGGCTGAGGTGAGAGCCACCGCCTTCGAGTCTGCCCTTGCCGCTCACAAGCTTGCTCCCGAAAGGATCGGACTGAGCGATTTCACGGAGAGATCCGGATACCGGGCGGCGATGGAGCTGCTCGAAGCCCCCCACCCGCCCTCGGCGCTCGTCGCGGCCAGCGACCTCGCCGCGATCGGCGCGCTGGCGGCGGTGCGCGATCGAGGCCTCGTCGGACGGGTGGCCGTGACCGGCTACGACAACACGTATCTCGCCGAACTCGGACTCATCGCGTTGACGTCCGTCGACCCGGGCAACCGGGAGATCGGGCGACGCGGGGCGCTGCTGTTGACTGCCGATGACGACGGGATCGTCGACACGCATCTGATCGAGCCGCAGATAGCGATCCGCTCCTCGTCGGATTTCTTCGCGCCGGGGGATTGACGCCCGCCGATGGAAAGGCTTACTCTGGACCGGTCCAAAGTATTGGACCGGTCCAGAGACCGTGTGTGTGAGCCTCGAAGCGAAGGAGCCGTGGCATGACAGAAGCCAAGACGATCGGCGTCGGCCTGATCAGCGTGGGGTGGATGGGCAAGGCGCACACTCGTGCCTACCGTTCCCTGCCCATCGTCTACCCCGAGCTGGGCATCGCTCCGCGGTTGGTCCAGGCGGCCGACGTCGCCCCGGCCGGACGGGGTTTCGCCGTCGACGTCCTCGGTTACGAGTCTGCCGTCGCCGACTACCGCGAAGTGATCGCGAACCCCGAGGTCGATGTCGTGTCGATCTGCGCGCCGAACTACCTGCACAAGGAGATCGGCGTTGCCGCGGCAGAGGCGGGCAAGCCGTTCTGGATCGAAAAGCCGGTCGGGCGCGGTGGGGCAGAGACCGAAGAGGTCGAGGCTGCGGCCGACGCTGCCGGAGTCGTGACCTGCATCGGGTTCAACTACCGCTGGGCGCCCGCCGTCGAACGCGCTCGGCAGCTCGTCTCGGACGGCTCGCTCGGCCGCATCACGAATATTCGCGGGCGATTCTTCGGCGGCTTCTCTTCGAATCCGGACGACCCGCTGACGTGGCGCTTTCTTCGGAAGACCTCGGGCAGCGGCGTACTCGGCGACCTGATGGGTCACCTGGTCGACCTGATCCACTATGTGGTCGGCCCGATCAGCTCGATCACGGCGGCGACCGGGCTCTACCTCTCGGAACGGCCCGCGCTGCCGGGCAGTCCCGATGAGGGCAAGCTCCTGCCCGTCGAGAATGAGGACTACGCCACCCTGCTGGTGCGTCTGGGCGAGAGCGCCGTCGGTGCCGGCGCGATCGGAAGCCTCGAGGCATCCCGCATCGCCGTCGGCCCCCGCTCCGAGTACGGCTTCGAGATCTTCGGCACCGAGGGATCGGTCCGCTGGGATTTCGAGCGCATGAACGAGCTCGAGATCGCGTTGACGCGCACGGGCGCCAACCGTGGGTACATCCGCGCGGTCGCCGACGACTACTTCCCCGGCTTCTCGCGCTTTCAGCCCAGCGCCGGCACCGGCATGGGCTTCGATGACCTCAAGGTGATCGAAGCTGCCAGGTTCCTCGTCGGCGTCGCCGGCGGCGAGCAGTCGTCTTCCAACATCCACGACGCCGTCGCGTCGGCACGAGTGCTGGATGCCGCGGAGAAATCCGCCGAATCCGGTCAGTGGGTCGACCTGCCGCTCGTTCCCGGCACCACGGCGAACACCCGAAAGGAGGCCTGACGTGGCCGCACGCATTGCCACCGCCCCGATCTCATGGGGAGTCAGCGAAGTGCCCGACTGGGGGTTCCAGCTCTCGCCCGAGCGGGTGCTCGCCGAGATGCGCGAGCTCGGATTCAGTGCGACCGAGCTCGGCGCGCAGGGATTTCTGCCACCGGCACCGGCCGACAAGGCCGCACGGCTCGCCGAGTATGGCATGAAGGGCATCGGCAGCTTCGTGCCCGTGGTCGTCCACGACCCCGGCGTCGACCCGCTTCCGCGTATCGAGCAGGAACTCGCCAACTACGCCGCCGCCGGCGCCGAGGTGCTGGTGGTCTCGACGGTGACGGGGATCCGCGGGTATGACCAGCTGCGCCCAGAACTCGATGCCGACGGCTGGCGGCTGTTCATGCGCAACCTCGACCGCATCTCGCAGCGCGCCGCAGAGCAGGGCGTGCTGGCCACGCTGCATCCGCACGTGGGCACCATGATCGAGACCCGTGACGACATCATGCACGTCATCGACGACTCATCGATGCAGATCTGCTTCGACACTGGGCACATGATGATCGGCGGTACGGATCCGGTCGACTTCGCGCGGCAATATGCCGAACGCGTTGCGTACAGTCACCTGAAGGATGTCTCGGTGAAGACGATGGAACGGGTCAAACGCGGCGAGCTCTCGTACTTCGAGTCGATCGTGGCAGACGAGCTGTACACGCCTCTCGGACAGGGCGACGTGGACATCCGGGCGATCGTGCAGAGCATGCTCGCCGCCGGCTTCAACGGGTGGTTCGTGCTGGAGCAGGACAAGGTGCTGCACGAGGAGCCCGCGCCCGGCACCGGCCCGATCGAAGACGCGCGTGCGAGCGTCGAATGGCTGCGCGGTGCACTCACCGAGCTTGAGGTCGAGGGAATCAGCGCGTGAGGATCGGTGTCTACGGCCTGGGGCGGATCGGCCTCATGCACGCGCGGAACGCCGCTCTGGCAGCGGGCGTGACCGAAGTCGTGCTCATCGGCCGCGACGCACGCCGGCTCGAGATCGCCCGAGCCGGTGTGCAGTCGATGTTGGACGAGACGGGCCGCGAGTTCGCACCGCTGTCGAGCACGACGGCACCCCTCACGGAAGTCCTCCCCTCGCTTGACGGCGTCATCGTCGCCACTGCGACGGCCACGCACGCCGACCTTGCGCGCGTGGTGGCCGCGTCAGGGACGCCGCTGCTGATCGAGAAGCCTCTGGCTCTCGATGCGGATGAGTTGCAGAGGTTGTCGGACGAGCTCGAGGCGACCGGGACTGCGATCATGGTCGCCTTCCAGCGCCGGTACGATCCCGGATACCAGGGTCTGCGGCAGCGCGTGCAGGACGGGCAGGTCGGCCCCCTTCGCACGGTGACGGCCCACAACTACGACCGGCACCCGCTGCGGCTCGAGTACATCCCCGACTCCCGCGGCATGTGGATCGACCTGCTCGTGCATGACTTCGACGTCATCGGGTGGGTGACCGGCGACGACGTCGTCGAGGTCTCGACGATCGGATCCGTGCTCGATGAGCCGACCTACGCGCAGTATCAGGATGCCGACACCTGCATCGTGCTGCTTCGATTCGCCTCGGGTGCCGTGGGTACTGTGGCGGGACTACGCCGCAGCGAGGCCGGTCAGGACTGCCGCCTCGAGATCGTCGGATCTCGCGGCGCTTTCGCCGTCGGCATCGGCCCGCACGCCCCGCTCACCTCCACCGAGCCGGACATCCCGGCACCGGTGCGCGTGTTCGACGACTTCGAGGATCGCTTCGCGCCCGCCTTCCGGGCGGAGATGGATCACTTTGTGCGGATGGTGCGGGGCGAGGCAGTAAGCCTCACGCCGCCCAGTGCGGGGTTGGCCGCCACCCGCATCGCCGCAGCCGCGGCCGAATCGTTCCGTGCCGGGCACCCGGTGGCCCTGGGTTGAACACGCACGGCAGACACAGAAGGAAGACGCAATGACGCAGCAGGTTCGTATCGGGCTCATCGGAACAGGTCGCATCGGACAGGTGCACGCCCTGAGCATCGACGCACTCAAGAACACCACCTTGCAGTGGGTGTGCGACCCGTTCATCGAGAGCGCCGAGCGCACCGCGGCGCAGTTCGGCGGACGAGTGACGGCCGATCCCGCCGACGTGCTCGCCGCGGGTGACGTGGACGCAGTCATCATCGCGTCGCCGACCGCGACGCACGTGGATCTGATCTCGGCGGCGATCGACGCCGGGATCCCGGCCCTGTGCGAGAAGCCGATCGATCTCGATATCGCTCGCGTGGACGCCCTGCGAGAGAAGGCAGCCGGGGCATCCGTCCCGATCGTGCTCGGGTTCAACCGGCGCTTCGACCGTCACTTCACCGACCTTCAACAGCGTGTCGCTGCGGGAGAGATCGGTCGCCTCGAGCAGCTGACCATCACCAGTCGTGACCCTGCAGAGTCGCCGGCGGCATACCTGGCGACGTCGGGGGGCATCTTCCGGGACATGACCATCCACGACTTCGACATCGCGCGGTTCTTCCTTCCCGACATCGTCGAGGTGACCGCGCGCGGAGCGGCCGTGTTCAGCGAGATCGTGCCTGGGCTCGGCGACTACGACTCGGTGATGGTGGTGCTGCGCGGTGCGAACGACGAGCTCATCTCGATCACGAACTCCCGGCACGCCGCCTACGGATACGACCAGCGGATCGAGGCATTCGGATCCGAGGGCCTGCTGCAGGTCGGCAATCAGACCGACACCGCGGTGCGGCACTGGGGCGCGGATGCCGTCGAGTCGCTGGCTCCGTACCAGAACTTCTTCCTGGAGCGCTACGCCGAGGCGTACCGCTCCGAGCTCGTCGAGTTCGTGAAGGCGGTGCAGGGCGAGCCGTCGCGCAGCCCCGGCTTCGAGGATGGGCGGGCGGCGCTCGTGCTGGCCGACGCGGCCGAGCTGTCATCGCGGACGGGCGCAGCTGTCGCCGTGGACCTGTCATGAGCCTCGCCGCTCAGGGCGTGGTCGCGACGTGCTGGACCAGCGCCGGCGCGGCGATGCCGGCGGCGCCGTCGGAAGCGAGTCCGCTGTCGATCCTGGAGCGGGTGGATGCGGTCGCGGCAGCGGGATACATCGGCATGGGCATCGTCTACGACGACCTCGTCGCGATCCGCGACAACGGCGGGTTCGCGGCGCTGCGCGAATATGCGCACGCCCGGGGAGTGAGCCACCTCGAGGTCGAACTCGCCACCGACTGGTGGCGCGACCCCGACGAGGTCAGATGGCGTCCACGCTGGGAGCTGCTGCTGGATGCGGCGCAGGAGTTCGGCAGTCCCTTCATCAAGATCGGCACGAGCTTCGGCGAAAAGGCCCGCTCGATCACCCCGTTCGTCGCACCCCTGCGACGACTCGCCGAGGAAGCCGCGGCGGCCGGCACCCGGGTGGGGATCGAGCCACTGCCGTTCGCGCTGATCGCATCGATGCCGCAGGGGGCGCAGCTCGTGCGAGCCGTCGATCATGAGGCAGCCGGCCTCGTGGTCGACTACTGGCACGTGCATCGCGCCGGTACGACCCTCGACGAACTCGCGGATGCACTCGACCCCTCAATGGTCTTCGGCGTCGAGCTCAGCGATGCGACAGCGGAGCCGGCCCCAGGCCGGACGTTGTTCGAGGACACCCGCGACAACCGCCGCTATCCCGGCCGTGGGGATCACGATGTCGTCGGATTCATCCGGACGATGTCCTCCGCCCTCGGGTGGCGCGGTCCGTGGGGCGTCGAGATGCTCTCCGAAGAGCACCGTGCTCTCCCTCTCGATGACGCACTCCGGATCGCGTTCAACACCACAGTCGAATGCCTCGAGGCCGCCAGTCGCACCCACTGACCGGACGTCTTGTCCAACAAGTAAGAATCGGCTACGATCGCCGTGAACCACAACGACACACGAAGGAAGCTTGCAATGGCGCTCAATTCCCCGTCCACCCGCCGGTTGACCGTCGGTCAGGCCGTCATCGAATTTCTCATGGCACAGTCCGTCGAGCGCGACGGCGTCACTGACAAGTTCTTCGGCGGCGGGTTCGGCATCTTCGGACACGGCAACCTTGCCGGCCTCGGCCAGGCGATGCTGCAGTACCAGGACGCATTCCCGTATTACCAGGGCCGCAACGAGCAGGGCATGGTCCACAGCGCGACGGGCTACGCCAAGCTGAAGAACCGGCTCGGCGCGCTCATGGTGTCGACCTCGATCGGACCGGGCGCCACGAACATGGTCACCGGTGCCGCGACCGCGACCGTGAACCACATCCCGGTCCTGCTCTTTCCCTCCGACGCATTCGCGACCCGCTCGACGGGCGCCGTGCTGCAGCAGCAGGAGCACCCGTACGCGATGGACATCACCGCGAACGACTCGTTCCGTGCGGTGTCGCGCTATTTCGACCGGGTCTCGCGCCCCGAGCAGCTGGCTTCCGCGCTGCTGGAGGCCATGCGTGTGCTGACCAGTCCCGCCGACACGGGCGCGGTCACGATTGCGCTTCCGCAGGACGTGCAAGCAGAGGCATTCGACTTTCCCGAGGCGCTTTTCGCGCCCCGTACCTGGCACGTCGCGCGCAATCGCGCGGATCGCGCGGCGATCGCGCGGGCCGCCGACATCATCAAGGGCGCCAAGAAGGCGGTCATCATCTCGGGCGGCGGCGTCATCTACTCTGAGGCGAGCGATGCCCTCGCCCGCTTCGCAGAGTCCACCGGCATCCCTGTCGGTGTGACCCAGGCGGGCAAGGCGAGCATCCCGTTCGATCACCGCCTCGCACTGGGCGGCATCGGCGCATCGGGGTCGAAGTTCGCCAACGCCATCGCGAACGACGCGGATGTCGTGATCGGCGTCGGCACTCGGTACACCGACTTCACGACAGCCTCGAACACGCTGTTCAAGAACCCCGACGTGAAGTTCGTGAACATCAACGTCGCCGAGGTCGACGCCTACAAGGAGTCGGGTATCGCCCTGCTCGGCGATGCGCGCGAGACGCTCGACGAGCTCGCAGCCGTGCTCGGCGGTTTCTCGCTCGAGGCCGATGTCGTCGCGCAATATGAGCGGGCCGCTGCGGACTGGCTCGCCGAGGTCGACCGGCTCGTCGCGATCGACGAGAGCAGCGACACACTGTCGCAGGCAGAGATGATCGGCCTGGTCAACGCGCAGTGCGACCCGCAGGACGTCATCGTCAACGCGGCCGGATCCATGCCGGGCGACCTGCACAGGCTGTGGCGTGCGGGAAGCCCCAAGGGCTACGACATCGAATACGGCAATTCGTGCATGGGCTACGAGATCTCGGGTGGCGTCGGTGCACAGATCGCGGATCCGACTCGGCGCGTGCACGTGCTCATCGGCGACGGCACCTACCTGATGATGGCGCAGGACATCCTGACCGCCGTGCAGGAGCACCTGAAGATGACGATCATCATCGTCGACAACTTCGGTTACGGATCGATCGGAGCCCTCTCGGAGCAGTCGGGTGCACAGGCTTTCGGCTGCCGCTTCACGGAGCGCGGCGCGAGCGGACGCCACGATGGTGCCCGCCTCGAGGTCGACTTCGCCGCGAACGCCGCCAGCTTCGGCGCCGCCGTGTTCAGCGCCGACACGGCCGAGACGTTCCGCAACGCGCTGAAGCAGGCCCGGTCGCACGACGGCACCGCCGTCGTGTACGTGCGGGTGGACGCGCAGGGGCGATTCGGCGGCTCGGGTGCGTGGTGGGATGTTCCGGTCGCCGAGGTCGCCACTCTCGAGTCGACGCTTGCCGCTCGCGAGATCTACGAGACGAACAAGGTACAGGAGAAGCTCTACTTGACGCCCGCCGTGTGAGCGGGGGTGTTCTCAGCCTCGTGCGCCGGACAGCACGCGAGCAGCTGTCGTCGCGAGCTGGGAGGCGACCTCGCGAGCCGCAGCGACGAACGACTCTGCCTGAGCCGATATCTCTGCGGTGCGGCCGGCCACCGACAGGCAGCCCAGGAGCGACCCGTCGGGTGCGAGCACCGGAACGGCCACCGCGCCAATGCCCACCGTGACGTCGTCGAGAGACAGCGTGTAGCCCTGCGACCGCGTTCGCTCGGCATCCTCTCGCAACTCCGCCGCATCTGTCAGCGTGTGCGGTGTGATCCGCCGGCGTGGCGGACCGCTGGAGAGGTAGCGATCGAGATCGGCCAGGTGGGCGAGCGCCAGACGCCCGACACCGCCCGCGTACAGCGGCAGCGAGCGGCCCGGAGAAAGGATCAGCATGCCGACCCCGCGGCCCAGCGATTGATCGATGCAGACGACTTCGTCTCCGCGCGGAACCGCGAGGAACACGGTCTGCTCGGTCTCGGCGGACAGGCGATCGAGCTCGGTTCGCGCACCGGCCCACTCACTCATTGACGCGCGGGCGGCATCGGCCAGGTGCAGCCACTTCACGCTGAGAGAGGCGACAGAGACATCGGTCGATCGAACGAGACCGATCACCCGGAGCCCGTCGATGAGGCGATAGACCGAGGGCCGGGGAAGCCCGGTGAGATGAGCGAGGTCTGCGGGGGAGAGATCGCCTCGTTCTGCCAGTCCGTCGATGATCGCCATCGAATTGGCCAGGACCTTGATCGGCTTGCGTTCAGTCATTCGTCGGCTCCTCGAAACCGAGAGCCGCGCTGATGGAGTGAGCTGCTCGGCGCAGCGCGGCCGAGACCTCGCTCTCGCGCCCGATGATCTGGTCGCGCAGTCCGCTGATCGAGAGCGCCGCGACGAGTTCACCGCGGTGGTTGAAGATCGGGCTGCCGAGGGCCGCCACCCCGAGTGTGACGTCTTCGTCCGATCGCGAGTAGCCCCGGCGGCGAATGTCGGCTATCTCCCGACGCAGGGCCGAGAGCGGGGGAACCGCGAAGCCCAGCAGCGAGTCTGCGCTGGTGAGCTCGTCGAGCACTGCGTGCTGTTCCCCAGGCGGAAGCCAGGCCAGCAGCGCGCGCGGTGCCGCCCCGACATGCAGGGGCAGCGAATCACCGACCTGCATGGACACGAGCCGGACGTTGTGGCCTTCGAGGCGCTCGACGCAGACGGCGCGAAGGTCCCGGCGATAGCAGACCAGGATCGCGACATCCAGCGCCGCTCGCAGGTCACGCATGATCGGCATCGCTACAGTGCGCACATCGAGCGAGTCCTCCAGCGCACTTCCGACCTCCAGCAGCGACAGGCCCAGCCGGTACATCCCGCGCAATGGCGCAGGTTCGACCAGGCGCAGGGCCACCAGGCTCTGCAGCAGTCGATACGTCGAACTCATCGGCTCGTCGACCGCCTCGGCGAGCGCGTTGACCGACAGTGCGCCGCGTTCGGCGAGGGCATCGATGACGGCGCCTGCTTTGCTCAGGATCTCGACCCCGCCGATTCCCTCGTCAGCCGCGCTCGTCATCGCGCCATTCTCTCACTTGCACGGAAACAGCCTCGCCGCCTCGGCGGCCAAATCCGATCAGTTCCCGTGCAATAGACATTCCGTTCATTTCACGATAGATTAGTGACACCTCGATGATCGAAGGAGACACCGTGACACGCGAAGCGCGCACCCCCGCCGACCTCGCCGCCATTGCATCCGAAGGGCGCTGGCATGTACTGAACACCGTTGCCGCCAGCAAGGCCGGGCACATCGGTGGTCCGATGTCGGCGATGGACTTGATGGTCGCCCTGTTCTTCCGGCAGATGCATGTGGATCCGGCGCACCCACAGGATCCCGAGCGTGACCGATTCATCCTGTCCAAGGGGCATTCGGCGATCGGCTACTATTCGGTGCTTGCCATGCGCGGGTACTTTCCGGTGGGGGAGCTCGCCACCTTCGATCACGGCGACTCTCGGCTGCAGGGTCATCCCGACATGAAACTCACGCCGGGCGTGGACGTGTCCACGGGCTCACTCGGCCAGGGCCTGTCCGCCGGTGCGGGAATCGCGCTCGCGGCAAAGAAGCAGGGCAAGGACTTCCACACGTGGGTCATTCTCGGCGATGGCGAGATCGAGGAAGGAATGATCTGGGAGACAGTGATCTGCGCTCCGCGGTTCGGGCTTGACAACCTCACCGCGATCATCGACCTCAACGGCCTGCAGCAATACGGATGGCCGGCCACACCGACCGACCGCTTCGACCGATCCGAGCCGATGGGTCACGTCGATCTGGAGGCCGTGTTCACCGGGTTCGGCTGGAATGCTGTGACGATCGACGGACACGATTTCGATGAGATCCTGCGGGCATACGCCGATGCCGAAGCGGCGCGCGGGGTCTCTGGCAGGCCATCGGTCATCATCGCCCGCACTGCGAAGGGGCGCGGGGTCTCGTTCACCGAGGGCACGTTCAATTGGCACAACGGAGTGCCCACACCCGAGCAGCTCGACATCGCACACCGCGAACTGCTCGGCACCAAGGAGGTCGTGGCATGAAATCGCAGCGCGCCGTGTGGGGGGACACCCTCACCGAACTCGGCGAGACCGACAAGCGGATCGTGATCGTCGACGGCGATCTGGCCACCTCGACCATGGCGGTGACCTTCGCAAAGGCCCATCCCGAGAGATTCGTCGAGGCCGGCATCGCCGAGCAGAACATGGTCGGCATGGCGTTCGGCATGTCCACGCTCGGTTACCGCCCGTGGCTGTCTTCGTTCGGGGTCTTCCTGACCAACCGGGCGCTCGACCAGGTCCGCATGCTGGTCTCGCAGACGAAGGCGCCGGTGCGTCTCGCGGCGGCCTACACCGGCCTGCTCAACGGATCTGCGGGCAAGACCCATCAAGACATCGAGGACTTCTCGATCATGCGGGCGATGCCGAACATGACGATCCTCGCTCCCGCCGATGCCGTGGAGGCAGAGGCGATGATCCGGTGGGCGGCGGAGTACGACGGCCCGCTCTATCTGCGCCTCGCGCGCGACGCCGTGGCCGATGTCTTCGGCGCGGACTACGTGTACGAGCACGGCAAGCCGATCTCGCTGCGCGAGGGAACGGATGCCGTCGTGGTATCGACGGGGGTGCAGACCTCGCGTACCGTCGAGGCGGTGCAGGCGCTCGCCGATGACGGTGTGTCTGTGCGGCACATCCACGTGCCCACCCTCAAGCCGCTCGACGAGCACGCCCTCTGGCAGCACCTCGACGGCATGTCGCGCGTGTTCACGGTCGAGGAGCACTCGGTCATCGGAGGGCTGGGTGACGTCGTGTCCGGCGTTCTCAGCGCTCAGGGCGCGGGGGCACGTCAGACACGCATCGGGCTGGCCGACGGCTGGTCGGAGTCTGCACCGAACGACTTCCTTCTCGACAAATACGGCCTTTCCCCCGCACGGGTCGCGGCGAGTGTCGCTGCCGGTCTCCAGGCTTAGGCGTCGCCGAGTACATCCGAGATCCCCGCACATGCGACATCCCGAGACCATTGCCCTGCCGACAGGGCCCTACGAGACAGGAAAATGATGACATGGCCGATCTGAGCAGACAGTGGTTCTACAAGCGCGGTGAACTGGCACGCGACGGGTGGGAGAGTGTGGTGGACGACACGACGCCCGGCTGGGAGCACACGGGCATCCGCGTCGCACGGCTGAACGACGGCACCACTCTTGATCTGCCGGGATCCGGCGTCGAGAAGGTCATCGTCCCGCTCGCCGGATCTGCGATCGTCACATACACCGAAGACGGGGTCGAGCACACGGTCGAGCTGGCGGGCAGGTCGTCGGTCTTCGACGGCACCACCGATGTGCTCTACCTCTCCAGCGCGACCACCGGCACGCTCGCCGGGTCGGGACGGATAGCGGTCGCGACGTCGCCGACCGATGTCGTCAAGCCGACGCGCTACATCGCCGCGGAAGAGACCCCGATCGAGCTGAGGGGTGCCGGGGCCTCCTCGCGACAAGTGCACAACTTCGGCACCGTGGCCGCACTCGATGCCGCTCGGCTCATCGTGTGCGAGGTCATCACTCCGTCGCAGAACTGGTCGTCGTACCCGCCCCACAAGCACGACGAAGAGGTGCCGGGGCGAGAGGTGCCGCTCGAGGAGATCTACTACTTCGAGGCCGCTGAAACCCGCAGCGCCCGGCGCGAACCCAGCGATGCCGCGTTCGGACTGTTCAGCACTTATTCGTCTCCGGCCGGATCGATCGACATCGGCGCCAAGGTGCACAGCGGTGACATCGCCATCGTGCCGTTCGGCTACCACGGCCCGGCCGTGGCCGCGCCCGGCTACGACCTCTACTACCTGAACGTCATGGCCGGCCCCTCGCCCGAGCGCGCCTGGGTCGTCAGCGACGACCCCGATCACGCCTGGGTGCGCGAACTGTGGGAGGGGCTGGAGCCGGACTCTCGCCTGCCCTACGTCGCAGACTGAACCTTTCCCGGGGCTCTCGTTCGCAGAGTGCGAGCGCGCACTCTGCGAATAGATGCGCGGTCCTCGATGTTGCACCGAACATGGACCTTCGAGACATCCCCATCACAACGATGGAGGGAACGCAGACGTCGCTGTCTGCGTTCGATGGCAAAGCGCTGCTGATCGTCAATGTCGCCTCGCGCTGCGGGCTGGCTCCCCAATACGAGACCCTCGAGAAGCTGCAGCAGGAATACGGCGATCGCGGACTTCAGGTGCTGGGCTTTCCGAGCAATCAGTTTCTGCAAGAGCTGGGCAGCAACGAGGCCATCAAACAGTTCTGCTCGACGACCTACGGGATCACCTTTCCGATCTTCGATCGCATCAGGGTCAACGGACGCCACGAGCACCCGCTCTACACCGAGTTGAAGAAGACTCCGGATGCCTCCGGCAAAGCCGGAAAGGTGACCTGGAACTTTGAGAAGTTCTTGGTCAGTCCTTCGGGCGAGGTGCATCGGTTCCGCCCCCGCACCGTGCCGGATGACCCCACTGTGATCGCGGCGATCGAACAGAGCCTGCCGGGCGCCGGCGGCGACGCGGTGTGAGGCCGGCGGCGCGGCGTGAGGCCGGCGGTGCGGCCTGAAGCCATCGCCATCGCTTGACGCCGAGGGCGAGAGCCCTGATCAGCGCGGGTCGACGCGCAAGGTCGTCAGCGCTGGGGCGTCCGCCCGTTCATCGCTCGTCGGCGCGGTCGGTCGCGGCAGAGCCGGCGTATTCGTCATCGGTGATGTGTTCCTTCCACACCGTTGTCGTGGCCGGGTCGTCGCCGGCTTCGAGCATCGCGATGTGCTCCATGAAGCAGTCCGGTGCGGCGGCGTGCCAGTGATCTTCGCCGGATGGTGTGTACAGCGTCTGCCCGGGGTGCACTTCGATGACCGTTCCGTCGCGCTGCCCGACCCGAGCCACGCCCTGTGTGACGCGCAAATACTGCCCGCGGGCATGGGAGTGCCACGCGGTGCGCGCGCCCGGGGCGAAGTGCACCGTGGCGACGGTCATCCGCTGGTCGGCCTCGTTCGGGGTGGCGATCGTGTCCACCCACACGTCGCCGGCGAAATGTTCCGGAGGGTTCTTGCTGGTTGGGGTCTGCGGTTCGATGTTCATCTGGTTTCTCCTCTGCGAGCTGTCGGCGGCGGCTTCGCGCGGCCGGTGACGGGGTTGCGGCATCCAGCCCGGAAGGTTCCTACCGGTCTGCAGGGGCGTTCTGCGGACGGGGCGCAGACGACGCGGTGGTGGCGGCCCAGCTGGCGAGCATGCGCAATGCGTCAGCAGACGGGGAGCCGGGCGCGGCCGTATACGTGGACATGCTCAGACCCGGGTCGGCCGGCAGCTCGAACGCCTCGTAGGTGAGTTCGACCTCGCCCACCACCGGATGGTGCAGGCGTTTGACCCCGGTTCGGTGGTAACGCACGTCGTGGGCCGCCCACAGGGTGCGGAACCGCTCAGATCGGGTCGACAGCTCGCCCACGAGCTCGGTGAGCCGCTTGTCGTACGGGTTGCGGCCGGCTTCACCACGCATCGTTGCCACCAGCTCCTGCGTGTTCTTGTCCCAATCGACATAGAAGTCTCGGGCCGCCGGATCGAGGAACGCGAACCGCGCGCTGTTGTGTGCGGGGTGGGCGAACAGCGGCGCATACAGGGCACGGCCAAGCTGGTTGGCGGCGACGTAGTCGAAGTAGTTGTTGCGGATCATCGCCGGCGCATCGGTGATCGCATTGAGCAGACGCAGGATGCTGGGCCGCAGGCCGTCGGCGCGCTTGCGCGCCCTTGTCGCAGTGGGCGACGCGTTCGCGGTGTGGGCGAGGTCGAACAGGTGTGCGGTCTCGGCGTCGTCGAGCTGCAGGGCTCGGGCGAGCGATCCGAGAACGCTGTCGGACGCGCCGGCGAGGTTGCCGCGCTCAAGGCGGGTGTAGTAGTCGACGCTGACTCCGGAGAGCATGGCGACCTCTTCGCGGCGCAGGCCGGGAACGCGCCGGTTGCCGCCATACGCGGGCAGACCCGCCTGGTCGGGCGTAAGGCGGTCCCTGCGCGTGGAGAGGAACTCGCGCACCTCACTGCGGTGGTCCATGACCTTGACGGTACCCGCCCGGTCCGCACTGCGGGAGGGCCTGCCAGTACCGGTCACGGCCGTCACTGGTCGGCGCCACGGGGTGACCCAGACGAGAAGAGCGGCTCAGGAGTGGCGGCCTCCGATCGGGCATGCGGTGTCTGGGTAAGATACGTCACGGGCATCCGCAGGTCGCGGTCGAAAGGCACTGGTAGCGCTGTGATTGTCGTCGAAGTGATCGGTGCCGTCGTGGGTGTCGCCGCGATCGCCTACCTCATCATCGCCATGATCTGGCCGGAGCGTCTCTAGTGGAGTGGCTGTTCGCCGTTGCCGCACTACTGACACTGGCACTCGTGCTCGGCGTGTTCTATCGCCCGCTCGGTGACTACATGGCGTGGGTATATACGACGGCGAAGGACTGGCGGGTCGAGCGGGTGCTGTACCGGCTGGCCGGAGTGGACGCCCGCGTGCAGCAGTCATGGAAGGAATACCTGCGCGCTCTGCTGGCCTTCTCTGCCGTCGGGCTCGTGCTTCTCTTCCTGCTCGAAGTGCTCCAGCCGATGCTGCCGTTCTCGCTGGGGCATCCTCCGCTGAGCCTTGACCTCGCATTCAACACCGCGGCGTCGTTCGTCGCGAACACCAACTGGCAGGCTTACGCCCCGGAACAGACGGTGGGCTTCGCGGTGCAGATGCTCGGCCTGAGTGTGCAGATGTTCGTGTCTGCCGCCGCAGGTATGGCGGTGGCGATCGCGCTTGTCCGCGGCATGGCCAGCCGCAGAACCGGAACCCTCGGCAACTTCTGGGTGGATCTGGTGCGCACCACGTTGCGCATCCTCTTGCCGTTGAGCATCATCGCCGCACTCGTCTTCATCGTCGGCGGCGTGGTTCAGAACTTCTCCGGCTTCACGTCTGTGGCCACGGTCAGTGGCGGCATCCAATCGATCCCCGGCGGCCCGGTCGCGTCCCAAGAGGCGATCAAGATGCTCGGCACCAACGGTGGCGGGTTCTTCAACGCCAATTCAGCCCATCCGTTCGAGAACCCGACGGCGTGGACCAACATCTTCCAGGTGTTCCTGTTGCTGTTGATTCCGTTCGCTCTGCCGCGCACGTTCGCCACGATGGTCGATGACCAGCGCATGGGGTACGTGCTTCTGGCCACGATGTCGATTCTGTTCGTGTCTGTTTTCGTTGCCCTCACTGCATTCGAACTGGCCGGTGCCGGCGCGGCACCCACCCTTGCCGGCGCTGCAATGGAAGGCAAAGAGCAGCGATTCGGCATTCTCGGGTCCACACTCTTCGGGGCTGCCACCACCGGAACGTCGGGCGGCGCGGCCAACTCCCTCCACAGTTCGTATACCGCCCTGGGGGGCATGGTGCTCATGCTCAACATGATGATCGGCGAGGTGTCGCCGGGCGGGGTGGGCGCCGGACTCTACGCGATCCTCGTGCTGATAGTGCTCGCGACCTTCCTGACCGGCCTGCATCTGGGCCGCGCGCCGGTGTTCCTCGGCAAGCGGCTCGGAACGCAGCAGATAAAGATCGTGAGCGTGTTCATTCTGGTGATGCCGGCGTTGGCTCTCGGCGGCGCAACACTGACGCTTGCCATCCCCCCGATCCGCGCTCAAATGCTCGCCGGTCTCGGCCACACGGGGCCGCACGGTGTGTCCGAGATCGTCTATGCGTTCGTCTCTGCCGCGATCAACAACGGTTCCGCCTTCGCGGGACTGGATGCGAACACCCCGTGGCTCAACGTCACGCTCGGCATCATCATCCTGCTGGGCCGCTTCATCCCCATAACGCTGGTCTTGGCGCTGGCTGGAACGTTCGCCGTGCAGGAGCGTGCTCTCACCACCGTCGGTGAGTTGCCCCTGCGGCATCCGCAGTTCGTCGCCTTCCTGATCGCCGTCATCGCCCTCATGGCGTTGCCGATGTTCGTGCCGTATCTGCTCGTGGGCCCGCTCGCCGAGGGGCTGGGCTGATGGTCACGCGCACACCCGAGGAGGGTCTTCAGTCCAGACGGTGCCGTATCGCCGTCGGAATCCTGCTCGATGCACTGCGGCGGATGAACCCCCGGACGCTGTGGACGAACCCGGTGCTGCTGCTCACCTGGTGCGGAGGCGCGCTTGCCACCCTGGTCGCGATCGTCGAGCCGTTCGCGGGGGGCGCGCTCGCGTCTGGAGGAACCACACTGCCACCCGGTTTCTCGTGGTCGATCGCCGTCTGGGTGTGGCTGACCCTGTTCACCGCGAATCTCGCCGAAGCGCTCGCCGAAGGCCGCGGCCGTTCACAGACCGCGGGGCTGCGCTCCACCCAGGCGGCGGTCATGACGCACCGCGTCGTGGGGTACGACGCGAAGAGAGACCCGGCGGCATGGCGCGCTGAGGTCGTCGATGTGAACTCGAACGAGTTGGTACCCGGCGACATCGTCGTGCTGAACGAGGGCGATCCGGTGCCCCTCGACGGCGAAGTCGTGTGGGGCGTCGCATCGGTGGACGAATCGGCGATCACGGGCGACGCAGGACCGGTGATCCGCGCCCTCGGTGGCGACCGGTCCGCTGTCTCCGCCGGCACCAGCGTCGTCTCCGACCGCCTCATCGTTCGCGTCAGGGAACGGCACGGTCAGTCCGCGGTCGACCGGATGATCCGGCTTGCCGAAGGAGCCCGAAGGCAGAAGTCACCGAACGAGCTTGCGCTGAGCGCACTGATAGCTTCGCTCTCACTGTCGTTCATCATCCTGGTCCTCACGCTCAACACGATCGTCTCGCCGGTCGCACCCGCGGTGTCCATCCCCGTCCTGGTGGCGCTGGTGGTGTGCCTCATCCCGACCGAGGTGGCTGCGCTGTTGTCCGTGACCGGAATCGCGGCGATGAGTCGGCTTCTTCAGCGGAATGTGCTCGTCTCTTCCGCGCATTCGCTGGAGACCGCTGCAGACATCACGACAGTGATGCTGGACAAGACGGGGACGATCACGCGCGGAGACAGGCGCGCCACTCGCCTGATCCCCCTACAGGGGTGCGATGACGACGATCTTCTGGTCGCCGCGTTCCTGTCATCGGTCGACGACCCTACGCCCGAGGGTGACTCCATCGTCCGACTGGCGCGTGCCGGTGGCCACCCTGCTGTCGCCGAAGACGTGCCCGACGGAAACCCTGTGCCCTTCAGTGCGCACACCAGAATGTCGGGGCGCGATCTTCGCGACGGTACGCGGGTGCGCAAGGGGGCAGAGTCCGCCGTGCTCGCTTGGCTCAAGCACGGCGGAACCCAGCAGAGACGTGAGGTGGTCGACGACGTACACCGCAAGACCACCGCGATCGCGCAGACGGGCGGTACTCCGTTGCTCGTCGCCGTGCAGCAGCCGAATATGCCCGGGCGCGTGCTCGGCGTCGTGGACCTTCGCGACAGCGTCAAGCCCGAGCTTCCCGCGCGGACGGCACGACTGCGGGCGCTCGGCGTCCGCAGCCTCATGGTCACCGGTGACAATCCGGTCACCGCCGAAATGATCGCCTCCGAAGCCGGCATCGACGACTTCCTGGGCGATGCGACCCCTGCCGACAAGCTCGCGCGAATCACCCGCGAGCAAGAGGCCGGCAACTTCGTGGCGATGAGTGGCGACGGCACGAATGATGCGCCGGCCCTCGCGCAGGCCGACATCGGCGTTGCCATGAACTCCGCAACGGCGGCGGCGAAGGGCGCGGCCAACATGATCGTGCTCGACGACGATCCGAGTCGGCTTGTCGAGATCATTGAGACCGGGCGTCGGCAGATGGCGACCCGCGGCGCCCTGATCACATTCAACATTGCGAACGACGTCGTCAGGTACGCCACGATGTTCCCCGCTCTGTTCGTGGGGACCTTCCCCGGGCTTGCGAAACTGAATGTTCTGGGCATGCACTCGCCGGCATCGGCGATTCTGTCGACGCTGATCTTCAGCGTCGTCGTCATGGGCATCCTGATCCCACTCGCGATGGCAGGCGTTCCCTACCGGATGGCCGACCTCGGCCGCGCACTGACGCGCAATCTGCTTTACTACGGCGTCGGTGGAGTCGTCATCGCCGCAGCAGGTATCAAACTGATCGACCTCGTCGTCGGACTCGTCCCCGGATACTGAACCCGGACTCTCCACGCTCCACGTCACGAAAGGATGCCACGCATGAGCTCCGCTCTCCGCGCAGGTCGCACGCTGCTGGCGGCCGTCGTCATCATGATCGCCCTCACGGTCGTGCTCGGTGTGGTGTACCCGCTCGTGATCACCGGGATCGGGCAGCTTGCCTTTCCTTGGCAGGCGAACGGATCCGTGCTCCACGACAAGCAGGGGGCGGCAGTCGGCTCGGCGCTGCTCGGGCAATCCTTCGTGGATGCCGATGGTGATCCGCTTCCGCGCTACTTCCAGTCGCGCCCGTCGGAGGCCGCCGACGGATACGCGGGCACGAGCTCGGGGGGATCCAACCTTGGTCCGGAGAGCGCGACGCTCATCGCAGAGATCCGGCAGCGCACCACGCAGATCGCGACTTTCAATGGGGTACCGGAATCCGAGGTTCCCGCTGACGCCGTGACGGCATCCGCTTCAGGTCTGGATCCTGACATCAGTCCGGCGTATGCGCAGATCCAGGTCGCCCGTGTCGCCCGTGCCCGCGGCATTCCGGTCGCCGAGGTCGCGGCGCTCGTGCGCAGGTACACGCAAGGTCTGGATGCCGCTCCCCTCGGCGAGGGCACGGTCAATGTCGTGGAACTCAACCTCGCACTCGACGAGCGCTGATTGATGTCTGTCGCCGATGAGATCGAGCGGCTGCGTACTGAACCGGGGGATGGCGAGATAGCGATCGGCGGGGCCACGCTCGCGGCGCAGGCGGTCGAAGCCGATCTCATCGACGAGTATCGGATGACGTTCCACCCGGTGGCCGTCGGCGGCGGCATCCCGTACTTTGCGCAAGGTCGGGACCGCCTCGATCTCGTACACCTCGCGACCCGCACCTTCGCTTCCGGCATCGTGTCGGTGCGCAATGGCGTCGAACAAGAGCGAAGATATCAACGATAGTAGGTGCCACTTCCTCCACAGTCGGGTCAGCGGTGATCCTATCCACAGATTCGCGGAATAGCGGGGAGATTACTGTCTTTTATAGGCGAACATAGGTACTATTGAAGTATGAGAGATCCTCTGGCTGGACTTGAAGACGCCGTCGCGGCGCTGCGACGAGCGTGGGCGGGGGATGCCGTGGGTGTGGCGCCGGCGCAGGAACTCGATCGGCAGACGCTGGTGGCCGTGACCGAGGCACTGGGCGCCGTCGATCGTCGGCTCGGCACGGTGTGCGCACAGGTCGCCGAGGCCATGGATCGCCAGTCCCGGCCCGAGCTGGGCGCTGATTCTCTTGCAAAAGAGCATGGATACCGCAACGCCGGGTCGATGATCGCCGCGACGATGGGCATCGGCTCAGGCGAGGCGAGTCGGCTCGTCGGCGTCGGCAAGGCGATAGCGCCCCGGCTCGCCCTGACCGGCGAGGAGCTTCCGGCCAAGCATGCCCGTGTCGCTGCGGCGATGGAGGAAGGTACGCTCACCCGGTCCGCTGCTGCCCTGATCATCGGGATGCTCGACCGCGTGGCCGTGCGCACCAATCTCGAGGATCGCGATGCGGCCGAGGCCGCACTGACGACGGCGGCGCCGGGTCTCACCTTTGACCAGCTGCGCAAGCTCGTCGCCCAGGCCGAGGCTTATCTGGATCAAGACGGCCGTGCGCCCACTGAGAACGAGCGCCGGGGCGAGCGTTATCTGCGCATGTTCGAGCGCGACGACTTCCTGATCATCGATGCGAAGATCCCCGTGGTGGCAGGGGCGCCGGTGAAGGCGGCGATCCAGGGCTACGTCTCCGCGGCGTTCCGTGAGGCGAAAGACGATGTGATCGCCGGCGACGACGAGCAGATCCGTCCGAGCGTGCCGCAGCTGCAGGCCGATGCCCTCGTGCAACTGGCCGAGCACGCCCTCGGGTGCGCGCAGAAGGGCGTTCCGCTGGGTGGAGTCTCGGTTGTGGTGCGTCTGGACTATGACACGCTCACCGAGGGCACCGGCCTCGCCACCATCGACGGCATCGATAGGCCGATTTCGGCCGCCGCGGCGCGTCATCTGGCAGCCAGTGCCGGAATCATCCCCGCCGTGCTGAACGATAAGAGCGAGATCATGAATTGGGGCCGTGAGAAGCGTCTCTTCACGCTGGCTCAGCGCATCGCGCTCGCCGAACGAGACGGCGGATGCGCCATGTGCAATCTGCCGCCCTGGATGACCAAGGCACATCACCTGAACTGGTGGGTGCACGACCACGGAGAGACGAACCTCGACGAGGGTGTGCTGCTCTGCGAACCCTGTCACCATCGCGTCCACGACAACGGGTGGGAGGTGCGCATCGAGGGGACCGGTCGCAAAGCCCGGGTCTGGTTCATTCCGCCGGCCCGTGTCGACCCGACGCGTACACCCCGGCTGGGCGGTCGCGCGCGCTTCGACTACGCGGCGTGATGGCGGCGCCGTCGCTGCTCGCAGATCTCACCCCCGCGTATGGGGTGGACGACACCGCGGGGTGATGCGGCGGCGGCCGCAGCATCCATAGCCTCCTCAGGACCGACCCGAGGAGGACCTCTATGGCTATTGTGCAAGCGCCCCCGATCCGCGATGCGTCACCGGTGCGCGCGCAGCGCGACACCGCCGTCGACCTGGTGCGCGCGCTGTGCGTGGCCACCGTGGTGGTGCTGCACGCCCTCATGGTCGGGGTCACGATCACGCCCACCGGGCCCGTTTTCGAGAACGCCGCTGAAGGCACCGCGTGGCTCATGCCGCTGACCTGGGTTGCGCAGATCATGCCGGTGTTCTTCGTCGTCGGCGGATTCGCCGGTGCTGTCGCCTACCGCCGGCTTCGTGGCTCCGGCGGCACGGCCGTGGCCTTCGTCTCCGCGCGCATCCATCGCCTTCTCGTACCCGCGGTGGTGTCGATCGGCGCCGTGGGCATCGGTCTCGCTATGCTCACGGTGTTCGGCGTGCCGGGCGAGATAGTGCAGGTCGCCGGGTTCCGCTACAGCCAGCCGCTGTGGTTCCTCGGTGTGTTCCTGCTCTGTCAGGCACTGTTGCCGGCGCTGCTTGCCGCCCACGAGCGCGCAACGCTGCGCAGCATCCTTGTCCTCGTCGGTGCGGCGGTCGCGGTCGATGTCATTCGTGCCGCGACCGGCGCCGCCGCCATCGGCTTTCTCAACCTCGCATTCGTGTGGCTGGCGTTGCAGCAACTCGGCTTCTTCCTCGCTGACGGCCGCATCGACGCCCTGCGCCGCCGCACCCGCACACTCGTGGTGGCGACGTCGATCGCGACTCTGGCGCTGGCCTTCGTCGTGGGGGTCTTCTCGCCCGACCTGCTCGAGAACCTCAATCCCCCCACGGCGGCGCTTCTGCTGGTCGGCGCCGCGCAGACGGCTTTGTTCTCGCTGGTGCGCGAGCCTCTCACACGCTTCAGTCGTCGCCCCCGCGTCGCGACCTTCACCCGATTCGTCACCGCGCGCACGATGACCATCTACCTGTGGCACATGCCGGTGCTGCTGACGATGGCCGGGCTCACCGCGCTCGCTGCGATCAGCTTCGGGATGCCGCTGCCCGAGCCTTCGAGCACCGCGTGGTGGATCACGCGACCACTGTGGATCGGTGTAGCCGCGATCCTGGTCGCCGCGACCGCGTGGTCCCTCGCGGGATTCGAACGACGACGGATGCCGCAGCCCACGACATCGAACCGTCGAGTGTGGCAGGCGGTGCTGCTCGGCCTGGTCGCCGTCGTGCTCCTGCTTGCCGCCGGGACGACGGTCATCACTGCGGCCGTGGCGATTACCCTCATCACGTGTGCGCTCCGGCTCGCGGGCAGAGACCGGCGTGCAGGCGCGTCGGCCGTGGGCCGGTGATCTGCTGCTCGAACTCGCCGTCGCGGCGGCGTGGTGCGCCGTGGGCGCAACGGCCTACTGGGTGCAGACGGTTCGGGGCCGGCGCACGGGGCGCGGAGCCTATGCGGCGTAGCGGGGTCCGGGTTCCATCGGTTCCTGCACACCGGTGGGTCGATGGCCAGTTATACACAGATTGACCCACGGCCCGCCGTAATCACGCGACGAGTGGCCAATATCTTAGGTATGCCCGAGCCGACTGAACCTCCGTCGATCGATGGAGCCTCCCGCATCCACCTACCACTGATCAACGATCGCGAACGAGGTGAAGTCGTGCGTGTCCTCAATCAGATGGAGAAGCAACTTCCCGAGGTGGGAGTCACGGTCACCCCGTTCGTGGCCTCGGAGTGGGTGAACCGTTGTCCGCCGGGTCGAGAGACGTTCTTCCTCGCGGAGATGGTCACCGAGACGTTGCTCGACAGTGAGGTAGACGCGCTCCGTCCCGAATCGATCGTCGAATTCGTGATGCTTGGGGCAACCCCATTGATCATCGAGACCATGGCGCTGCAGATCGCCTTCGGACAGAAAATCGCCGAGCGCGAGTCGAAGAGGATGGCGCGCGGGATGCCCAGTCCTCTTTTCGAGGGCGATGAGCAGCGGCGTCCATCTGTCCATCGCTGTGCACACGCGATGGTCGTCCTGCGTCGGGTGGCCGCCTTCTATCCTGGCAAGTTGGGGGCGGGTGTTCTGTGCGTCATCGCGTGGCTCGCGTGGGCGCGCGGACGGCGTGCTCTCGCGGTCGCCTACCTCGACGAGGCACGGCGGCTCGATCCCGAGTATGTCCTCGCCAGGCGCTTGTCCGGACTCGTGACGACGAAACTTCCCGAGTGGCTTCCAACGGAGATAGAATCATGTTGATTACGTATAAGCAACATGGAGCCAAGATGGCAGCGAAGACCGTCGGCATTGCCGTCTCAGATGACCTCCGCCCGGCGCTCGACGAAGTCGTCGAGCACTTCGGCCACGGCAATCGCAGCGAGTTTCTGCGCATGGCCGTGCGAGATTATCAGGGACGCCTTCGACTCGAGCGGATGAATGAAATCCGTGACCGAGCCCGTGACGAACGCGGCGGCCGTCGCTACTCCACCGACGAGGTGCTGGACCTCATCCGCGATTCTGCGGCATCATGATCGATCCGACGACGGTGGTCGTCTTTGATGTCAACGTCTACCTTGACGACATCCTTGGCGCGGACGGAAGTTGGCCCCTTCTCCCTGACGTCCCTCCGACAACCGACAACCCGGCGGCTGATGCCATATCACTCGCCTTCGGTGGGCGGTTCCGCCTGTTCGCGTCTGCGCACATCCTGCGCAACGTCGCGCGTGTCATGCGCATGGCCGGGCAAAGTGAGCCGATAGTCGAGCAGTTCGTGTCCGCGATCGTGGAGATGTGCGAATTCTCGGGCGGAGGCGTGATCGAACCCGCCGAGCGGGACCACGGTGTCGCGGACTACGAGGACAATGCGATCGTCGCGTTGGCGAAGGACCCATCGGTCGATGCGCTGATCATCGTCACAAGCGACCATGATCTCCTCGATCTCGGTCCGGCGCGCAACGGACGCCTCATCCTGCGTCCGCACGAATTCGTTTTCCGCGTCCTCACTCCTTGAAATGCCTTGCGTCGAGTGACGACCGGATGCGCCTCATCGGCGAACTCGCAACGCCGGTGGCCAGCAGCCTCGGCACGAGTGTTCCCAAACATAGACGAGGCCATGCTCGTCTGCCGTGCGAACCCGGCCGCGCGAGTCCGCGATCTCGAGGCCACACATCGTGAGCCGGCTGGGGCGGTCACCGCTTTCACGCCCGGATGGCCAGCGCAGGATTGCTGCGTGCGGCCGCCGTCGCGGGGTATACCGCAGAGACAATGCCAGAGGCGGCACCGATCCCAATGCCTACGAAAACGATCCTGAGATCAAGGACGGGCGTCCACTGCTGCACGGCGCAGACGGTGACGACGGCCATGAGGCCCAGCGCAGCGCCCGCGACGCCGCCGCCGAGCCCGACCGTGAGACCTTCGACAGTGAACAGCCGCCAGATCGACGCGCGGCTGGCGCCGATCGCGCGTCGTAGTGCAATCTCGGGGCGCCGAGATCGCACAGAAAGGTACATTGCCACAGCTGATGTCAGGCACGCCAACAGCAGAAGCAGCGCCGACACGAGCGCGATGAGGATGCCGAGGTCAGCCGATACGCCGTGCCTGAGTTGCCGCAGGTCGGCCACGGTTTCCACAGTCACGGCCGGTGGGTTACCCGGCGAGATAGCTGGCGGCAACGCGTCGGCGACGGCGGCGGGCATGCCCGGCGCTGTACGCACGATGAGGCGAGCGTCCTCAGGGGCGAGACCAACGGCAGCCTCAGGGGAGAGCAGGATCGTGTTTGACAGGAGCGGTGTGCGCCCCGGGGCTGTGATGAGCCCGACAACATCAACGGGCTGGTCGGCAATCCAGATACGCACCCCCGGTCCTGCATCGGCGACGCCGATTGCGGCTGCGGCGTCCTTCCCGAGGATTGCGACCGCACCGTGCCATGTGTTTGACAGGAGTCGGCCTGCGTTGGTGGGCCAGACGACTGCGTTCTGGATGGCCAGGTACGCGGGCCCCGCGACGAGGATGTCGCCGTCGAACCGTGCGGCCGGCATGGCGCGTAGCAGCCGGGGTCGCGCATCGGCGGTCTGCACACGGGCCGCATATGCTGCACCGATTACACCCTGCAACTCTGTGACCGTGCGGTGCGTCGGTAGTGGTGAGTC
This sequence comes from Microbacterium protaetiae, assembly GCF_004135285.1. Taxonomy (NCBI): domain Bacteria; kingdom Bacillati; phylum Actinomycetota; class Actinomycetes; order Micrococcales; family Microbacteriaceae; genus Microbacterium; species Microbacterium protaetiae. The sequence continues at coordinate 1,345,678 of NZ_CP035494.1, read as the reverse complement.
TGAATCAAAGTCCTGAAGCTGGATACCGGATGCCGACACCTGTGCGACGACCTCGTCGAGCCCAGCTTGGGTGAGTTGGTCAGAGACCTGCGAGGCAGCGCTCTGGCTGACCCCCATCGCGCATACCAGTCCGCCGACGCCGAGGGAGAAGGCGGCGAGCAGCAGAACGGTGCGCCCGAGGTTGGCAGTATGCGCCGAGATGGCATCGAACGCCTCGGCCAGCAGGCGGCGGCCGAATCGTGCGCAGGTAGACCCGCGCCTCTTCTCTAGCGCGGGTGCTGACGCCGGCGCATCCACCCATGCGGCGGCCGAGTCGGGTTTGGCTCGCGCGGCAGTCCATGTCTCTGCGCGCGAATCCACGCTCGGGTCCGCTGCCACCCGCCCGTCGAGCAACTCGATACACCGGTCGGTGCGGTCGGCGATGGCGCGATCGTGCGTGATGATGACGACAGTCGTGCCTGTGGTATTAAGTGCCCGCAGTTCATCTATGACATGGGCGGAAGACGCCGAGTCGAGCGAGCCGGTCGGTTCGTCGGCGAGCACCAGCGCCGGGTGTGTCGAGATCGCACGGGCGATGGCCACCCGCTGCCGTTCCCCTCCTGACAAGTTCAGCGCAGCCTCGCCCTGTCGGTGGCCCAGGCCGAGCCGGCGCAGTTCCGTTCGGGCCACGCGTCGCCGTTCGCCCATAGTCGCCCCCCGTATTTTCAACGGCAAGGAGACGTTCTCGGCCGCTGTTTCGTCGACCAATGTGTGCGAGTCCTGGAAGATGAATCCGATCTTCTCGTTGCGCACCCGATCACGGTCATTTTCGCCGAGGTCGGTAATGTCGACGCCGTCAAACCGATACGCCCCAGCCGTTGGCGAGTCCAGCAGCCCGAGAATATTCAATAGGGTGCTCTTGCCTGCCCCTGATGGCCCGATGATTCCGACGAACTCACCGCGTCGGATGTTGAACGAGATGTCGCGCAACGAGTGAGTCGTTGATGAGCCGGCGCGGAATGAGCGGCCTATGCCTGCGAGTTCGAGCAGCGGAGGCTCACTCACTGGGACTCCCGGAGACCAAAACCCTGTCACCGAGGTTGAGCCCCCCGGCATCAGTGAGAGAGACCCACCCGTCGGCTTCCGCAGAGGCGACGACTCGGATGGTCTCGTACGCGTTGCCGGAATCCCTTGGGTCGGCCTGCGCTGCCTTGCGCAGCACGAACGTGCCGGAGGCGTCCTGCCGCAGCGAAATGGCGGGAACAGCGATGGACGGCGATGGTGCTTTCGCAGGTCGAATCGTGACGCCTGTTCCGTCGCCCGTCGGGAACCCCCTCGGTAGCATTACGGTGAGCATCTGCCCCGAGATGCCAGTTTTCTCATCGGTCATGAAAGCGCCCACCTTTTGAATACTGGTGGTCTCGGCAACCCCGCCGTTAGCTTCCACACGCACCTTCGTGCCCACGTGGAGGCCTTTTGCGACGTCAGTGGTGGCAAGACCTTGAATGACGGCCGGTGACGTTTGGATGCTGACGAGGGGACGTTCGGCACCCAGCACCGTGCCCACGGGCGGGACCTCCGTTACCAACGCGGGCAGCTTTGGCATCGTGACCACCTCGCGCCAAGCGAACCCGCGCACCCCGTCGTTCACGAACGGTAGGCTGTAGCCGGCGCGCAAGTACAGGGTCTCCAGGGCTTCCAGAGTGCGGGCTCCGAAGAGCCCATCGCGGCCACCCTCGTACACGCCGGCGTCAGCTAACGCCTGTTGCAACCCTCGCACGTCGGCACCGGAGTCGCCGGGAACAAGGTTGCGATAAAGCGGCACGCCAGCAGGCCAAGCGAACACGGGTCGCCCCGAGACCTCTGCAATGAGGGTGCCGGCCGTGATCGTCTGGCCTCGTTTGGCGGCGGATGCCGACACGACGACTTGCTCGGGCGTAGCGTCGCCGTTGGCGGGCGCATTGTCGGGGGTGTCGGCCTTCGTCTGAGGCGTCGAGGAGGCTTCAGTAGAGGCCTCTGTGACGGTCACCGACGCGATACGGGGCGCCACGACGCGACCAATAACAGTGAATCCGTCGTCCACCACGCGTTGCTGTGCAGTCGCGAACACCGGTACGACGTTGTCGATACGCGACAGGGCTGCGTCGTCGGGCGAGTGGACAGCAAGACCTGTGAAGAAGGCGCCAACGACAAGCATGATCGCCACCACGAGCAAAATCACGGCGCGTGACTGATGCCGGATGTGTCGTATAGCGGTTGGCTCGTCACTCGCGTCAGTCGGTGGCGTTGTCATCGACCGGAGATCACATCGTCGAGCTGGGTGAGCACTTTGGCACGCTGCGTCTTGTAAGCGGCGACCTGGGCCTCTGAGGCATCCAGCAGTGCCGATTCATACTGCGCACGGAGAGTGAAGATCTCTTGCACGGCGCCGGTCGACTTCGCACACTTCGCGTCGGCAGTGAACGCCGTGATCTCGGCCTGCTTGCCCTGGCTCGAATACTGCGTTGACGGTCCGCCACTCTCGGGGTCAAGCACGACGCCAGCATCTTCTGCGCAGTCGTGCCAGCGTGTGATCACCTTCTTGCCCGCTGGTGACGTGGTGGCCAGTTGAAAAGCCTGCCACTTGATCGTGGAGATGATGTTCTTGCTCTGCGCGAACTGAATCTGTTCGTCGAGGGCTGTCTTCGCCTTGATTTGGCACGCGCTGTAGGCGTTATTGAAGTCGGGGCCTTTCGAAAGCAGGTTAACCTCGCTCGGCTGCGATTCTGGTGCTGGGGCGGCACCGTACTTGCTTGCATAATCGACACTCCAACGGCCCAGCGTACGGTCTTCATCGCCGACGTAAGGCTGCCAGCTCTGCTCGTCGGCGATGGCCGGGAAGCCCTGCTTCTGCATGCAGGCATCCGTACGGACCGCGATGGCGTGCAGTATCGCCATGACGAAGTCAGGCGCGCCCACATCGAGGTTTGTGGTTGGCAGCGCGGCCACCCCGTGGGCGTAGTCGAGATGTGCCGAAACGGCAGAGTATTTCGTGATGCTCACACGTGCCATGGACGACGGCGATGACATCGGTGCCGACGCCGCACATCCACCCAGTACGGCTATTCCTGCGGCGGCAAAAAACGTGCCGAGGGTGTTGCGGAGGCTGTGGTGTTTCATGTGGGTTCCCTCAGTCGGTGGTGTCAGTCGATGCTGCGGGTGCGATCGCGGACCACGCCCGCTCGCCTGTCTTGGGGGCGAACAGATCATAGCAATTAAGGTGCATCAATTACTACCGCTGGATGCGGGAGACTGAGGAGCTCCCGCGCCGGCCGGCATAATGGGGTTGCCGGGCAGCGTCGCTCCGGCGCATGTGTGAGAGGGGTCTTGGTGGTGACGGAACGCAAGGTGGCTGCACTGAAACAGGAGCGGTCGATCGCCACCCGCGAAGCACTAATCGCCGGCGCGGCACGGGTGTTTGCGCGGCTGTCATACGGTGAATCACGACTGCGGGGCATCGCGGTCGAGTCGGGTGCCAGTGAGGGGTCGATGTACTTCCACTTTGGCACCAAGGCTGAGATGGCACGCGCCGTCCTCGAAGCGCAGCAAGAACGGATGAAGGCCGTCCTCCAGGCTGTTCAGAGCAGCCCCGGCACCACAAGGGAGCGCTTATTCGCACTATTGGATCGTCTAGCGATGCTGATCTCGACCGATGAGATTGTCCAGGGTGGCATCCGGCTCGCAGGCCAGGCGAGTCCGGAAGTGGCCGAGATTGCGAATGCTCCCTACATCGAGTGGGTGCATATCGTGCGCGACATCATCAGCCAGGGAATCGAGGAAGGATCGATTCGCCCCGACATCGATCTCGACCAGGCTGCGGAGTTCGTGAACTCCGCATTCGTGGGTGCGCAAGTCCTCGCCGGACTGGACGACTCTTGGGCTTCTTTTCCCCAGCGCGTGGCGCGGCTCATCCCATGGTTTGACGAGCTCCTCGCACCTCACCGGTGACCAGCTGCTCCCCGGCGCATCACCCGCGCTCGGCGATCTGCTTCACCGTCGCGACGAGCTGATCCCACATCCGCCGCGAGTGTTCGGCGGCCTCTGGCGTGGTGTTGTTGCTCTGACGCAGAGTCAGCACCGTCGTGGCGGGGCCGGTATCGTCCAGAGTCCACGTGAGGGTGTGGTGGTTCTCGGGGACGTCTTCGTCTCCGCTCAACGGACTGAAGTGCGTGAAGACGAGGCGGGCCGGAGCATCGACTTCGAGGATGACACCGTGGTCTTCGAATGGCTTGTCCTTCCACACGCCGCGCCAGCGGATCTGACCGCCGACAGCCCAGCTCGTCTCAAGGTCGGTGCCGAACATGTACTCCTTTACTGCGGCGGGATCCAGAAGCACACGCCACACCTCTTCGCGCGGCGCCTCGATCGTGATGGTCGAGGTTGCGTCATACCCGTCGGCCATGTGCGGCTCACTTCCTCTTGCGGTGTCAGAACAGCGGCGCCGGCAGAGCGCCCTCGAACTCGAGCAGCGCGCGCTTGGTGACCAGGCCCTGGCCCGGTGCGCCACCCGAGTACCCGCCGAGCCCGTCGCTCGCGAGAACACGGTGACAGGGAACGATGATCGGCACCGGATTCGCCCCCATGATGGTCCCGATACCGCGCGCTGGAATGTCGGTGCCGCTGCGCGCGGCAAGGTCACCATAGGTGATCGAGTCGCCGAACTCGACCGTGTCGTGGAGCGTCATCAGCACGGCCCTCGCACCCTCGGACTGTGCGCCGAGGTCGAACGGCACATCGAACCGGTGACGCTCGCCAGCGAAGTACGCCTCGAGCTGCGCCAGAGCGTCGGCGACGAGAGCGTCGACATCTTGCTCGCGCGCGTCGCGCACCCACTCGACGCGCGTGATCGCGCCGCCCTCGCCGGTGACGCCGAGCGTGCCCACCGGTGTGGAGAGCATTCCGAACGACATGACGCGATTCTAGGGGTCGGCTCTGACACTCTCAGCGCCGGGTCGCCGCCGCAATGATCGCCGTCGAGGGGAGGGTCAGGATGCCGCCGCCCGACAGCTCTTCGAACACCCGCCGCATCGCGGCCCGGCCGGCCTCGTCCTGCGTGCGAAAGGTGGCGCCCACCGTGGCGATGCCCGCCTCGACACCGCGCCAGAGGTCATCGGCGGCGATCACGAAGTCCCACGAGATCTCGGCGGCTGTGGCATCCACGAGCCCCGTCTCGGTCAGCAGATCGTGCAGTCCGTCGCGCGTTCTTGCGAAGTCGTCGGCGGGTAGCAGACGCTGACCGGGCGGAGGCGTCGCGCCGGCGCGGACGTAGGCATAGGCATGGGCAGTGCCCGTCCAGTCATCCATCGCCACCAGCCTGGTCGATGGGCGCGGTGACGCGCCACTCGGGAATGGATCGCACCGATAAGTGGTTGTACATGCAACTAAGCTTTGTGCACGGAGGAATCATGATCGAGACACGAGAAGTCACCACCGCCGACGGCATCCTCAACCCGTTCACCGGGATGGATGCCGTCACCCTGCGCGTCGGCGATCTCGAGCTGATGTCGTCGTACTACGCGAACGCGCTCGCGCTCGCGCCCATCGAGGAGCGCACGCGCGGACGTGAAGTGCACCGCGTGCTCGGCCGCGGTCAGGTGCCGATGGTGCGGCTGATCGCGACCCCTGATCTGCCCGGCGTCGACCCGCGGCAGGCAGGGCTGTTCCACACCGCGTTCCTCTTCGACGACGCGGCCACGCTGGCCGCCACGGTGCTGCGTGCCGCGCAGGATGAGCGCAGCCGCTTCACCGGATCGAGCGACCACCTGGTCAGCGAGGCCTTCTACTTCACCGATCCAGAGGGCAACGGCGTCGAGCTGTACACCGACCGCGACCGCTCGCAATGGCAGTACGACGCGAACGGCGAGGTGCGCATGTCGACGCTGTACCTTGACCCGAACGCCTACCTCAACGAGCACCTGACCGAGCCCGCGTTCGCCGGCGTCGGCGAGGCGCCCGGCACGGTCGGGCACGTGCACCTGCAGGTCGGTGACATTCCGTCCGCGCGCGCCTTCTATGTCGATGCGCTCGGATTCCAGGCGACCGTCGGCAGCTACCCGGGCGCGCTGTTCGCGTCGGCAGGCGGCTACCACCACCACATCGCCATGAACACCTGGAACAGCGCCGGCGCGGGCCCTCGCGCCGCGAGCCTGGGGCTGGGGGATGTCGCAATCACGGTTCCCGCTCGTGACGACCTCGATGCGCTCGCCGCGCGCCTGAAGCATCGCCGACTGCCGTTCGCCGACGACGGCCGATCGATCGTCGTCGCCGACCCGTGGGGCACGCAGGTGACGCTCGCACTGCCGGCTGTGGAGGCCGACGAGTTGCTCGGTCGCTGACGGCGATCAGTCCCGTCGCCGCAGCGCGAGCACCGGGATGATGCGCGTCGTCTTCTGCTGGTACGCGGTGAACCCCGGGCTGCGCGTGGTGAACCGTGCCCATGCCTCGTCGCGCGCGGCATCCTTCAGCTGCGTCGCGTGTACAGCCACCTCGCCCTCACCGGGTGCCTCGATCGTCACATCGGGGTGCGCGAGCAGGTTGTGGTACCAGCCGGGGTTGTCGGGCGCGCCCGCTTTCGACGCGGCGATGAGCCAGGTGTCGTCGTCGACGCGAATACCCATCACCGGCGTGACGCGCGCGGTTCCGCTCTTCGCACCCGTGTGATGCAGCAGCACGAGCGAGCGGCCGAAGGGGGCGGATGTCACGGTCCCGTCGTTCGCGCGGAACTCGTCGATGATGCGCTGGGTCCAGTCGTCTGCCATGTTTCTCCTCTGTGATGTGTCTTCTCAGTCGTCGGCCGCGCGCTGCGCGGCGGCGAATCCCGTGCGTTTGTGCGGGTCGAGCCGCTCGACGATCGGCTCGAGTGCGCTGGCGATAGCGCGCAGCTGCGCGGGCTCGAGACGGTCGATCACCAGTTCGCGAACGAGGGCGAGGTGCCCGGGCAGGGCGCGCACGAGCGCGCGCCTGCCGGCGGTGGTCAGGTGCACGTGCACGACCCGTCCGTCGGCATTCCCGCCGACCCGCTCGACGAGGCCCCGGTCGGCGAGCTTGCCGACGACGCGCGAGAGCCGGGGCATGGTCGCGTTGACGGCGGCGGCGAGGTCTTTCGTGCGCAACGACGAGCCCTTCGTCTGCCGCAGGGTGCTGAGCACGATGAACTCGAAGTGCGTCATTCCCGCCTCGGCCTGCAGCTGCGCGTCGAGCGCGGCCGGCAGCAGCTCGGTGGTCCACACGAGCGACAACCATGCTCGGGACTCGAGGTCGTCCATGCGGGGCACCTGGTACGCCATGGCTCCCGAGTCTATGCCGCGGGAATAGATGTACGTGCAACTTCGTTTCCCTAGGTAGTTGCATCTACAACTGATTTGAAGGTGACGGACAATGGCAAGCATCTCGGTCATCGGAACAGGGAACATGGGCTCGGCGATCGCCGGCATCGCGGCCAAGGGGGGAGCCGGCGTGCAGATCGTCGCGCGCGATATCGCCAAGGCACAGCAGCTGGCCGAGCAGGTCGGCGGCACGGCGGCCACGTTCGGTGAAGCGCTCTCGGGCGATGTCGTCGTGCTCGCGCTGCCGTATGCGGCGCTCGCCGATGTGATCACCACGTACGGGTCGCTGCTGGACGGCAAGGTCGTGGTGGATGTCACGAACCCGGTGGACTTCGCCACGTTCGACGGCCTGACCGTACCTGCCGACTCGTCGGCCGCCGCCGAACTGCAGGCGGCTCTGCCGGGCGCGAAGGTCGTCAAGGCGTTCAACACCAACTTCGCCGCGACACTCGCCACGGGCGAGGTGGGCGGTGTGCCTACGACCATCGTGGTCGCCGGCGATGACGACGCAGCGAAGGCTCAGCTGACCGAGATCGTGTCGGCGGGCGGCGTGGCCGTTGCCGACGCCGGGGCGCTGAAGCGCGCGCGTGAGCTCGAGGCGCTCGGCTTCCTGCAGATGGTGCTCGCGGTGCGCGAGCAGGTGCCGTGGACCGGCGGGTTCGCGGTGCGCGCCCGACGCGCCCGTGTGTGACGAGACGCGGCGCGGGCCACCGCGTCTCGTGGGTGCGAAGATCGCTGTGTGAGCAGCATCCACCTGCATGGAACCCTGCGCTGTCGTGACACCGACGAGGCGGCCGTGGTCGCCTCGCGTCTGCCTGCGCATCTGAAGCTGACACGCGAAGAACCCGGATGTCTGGAATTCGAGGTGCTTGCCACGGATGACCCGCTCGTGTGGTCGGTCGAGGAGAGATTCGCGGATGCCGCAGCTTTCCGTTCGCATCAGCAGCGCGTCGCCGCCTCGGCCTGGGGCCGGGCGACGGCCGGCATCGAGCGGCTCTACGACATCGAGGGGTTGTAAGCACCCCTCATCGGTTCCTCCACAGGCAGCGACTTATCCACAGATGTGCGGGATGGCCCCATGGCGGCGAGCGAAGGCACAACCATGGCTGCATGACCGAGATCCCGATGCCGTACCCGCTGACCGATGAGCCCCGCATCCACCTCGCCGACGCGAGTGAGGCCGACCGCGCCGACGCCGCCGCTTCGCTCGAACAGCTGCTCACCGGCCAAGCCGATGCCCCGCCACACGGCGAGGCGATGGCTCTCATGGTCGCGCTCACCGAGTCGCTGCTCGACGACGACGAGCCGATCACGCCGGCGCTCGCCGCCCGGGTCGCGTTCATGGCCGCGATGCCGAGCATCCCCGAGACGATGGCCGTGCAGATAGCGTTCGGCCGCCACGTCGCAGAGGAAGCACTGCTCAAGACCGCGCGCCTCGTCGATCGCGCTGGCCGGCGTGAAATGACCGTCGACGACTACGTCTGGGCGCAGCACGCAGCCGGGCAGATCCCACGTGACACGATAGTGCGGATGCTGCACGGCGAGGTGCGACGCAAGCCGCTTGCTGATCGGGTCGGTTGCGGAATCGCCCTTCTGCGCCGCACCGCCGCGCTCGTGCCCGAGCCGTATCGGCCCTCGCTGCTGTGTACTCTGGCGTGGCTGATGTGGGCGCGGGGGCAGCGGCCGCTGGCGTTGCTGTACATCGACGAGGCTGCGCAGATCGAGCCCGAGCATCTGCTCGCTTACGGCTTGTCGATGATTATGTCGTCGCGCCTCCCTGCCTGGGTGGGTCGGTGAGCGCCGCGGCCGCGCCCACAACTGGTACGCTTTTAAGTACCACTTGCGAGGAGGCGCACATGGCTGCAATCACGGTGACGGACGCCCGCAAACGCCTGTTCAGCCTCATCCAGCAGGTCAACGATGACTGCGATGTGGTCGAGATCGTGTCGAAGCACGGCAATGCGGTGCTCATGTCGAAGGACGAGTACGATTCCATCGCCGAGACCGCGTATCTGTTGAGCAATCCCGTCGATGCGAAGCGGCTGCTCGAAGCGACCGAGCGCGCACGGCGGGGTGAGTACGAGCATCACGACCTCATTGAGCCGTGATGCGTGAACTCACCTTCGATCCTCACGGATGGGCGGACTATGTCGCCTGGCAGAGGGAAGATCGGAAGACGCTAAAGCGGATCAACGCCCTGATCGCCGATGTTCTTCGCGACCCCTTCACCGGACTTGGCAAGCCGGAGCCGTTGAGACATGTCCTTGTCGGCGCATGGTCACGGCGTATCGACGGAAAGAACCGGCTTGTGTACTACGTCGACGACAAGCGGATCATCGTCCTGAAGTGCCGCGATCACTACTGACTCGTCTGGGCCCGCGTGCACTGTATCCCGCGCACGCGATAACCTCGCCCTCATGAGCCACGCGTGCGGGATCGTCAGCGGCGGCATCCCGACTGTGCAGCCGGGCCAATCGCTCGCGGCGACGGGCTGAACCGTGGGCCTGGGCGCGTGGTACCGCTCGACGGGGGCGGATCTGCCCTTCCAGAGCCCGCTGCCCGCGCACCCGGGCGTGGCGATGGAGGGGTACTTCTGGCGGGTCACGGATGCCGCTTCCGGACGAGTCCTCATCGCCCTGAACGGCGTCAACCGCGGCCCGCGCGGATCGTGGGCCACGCTCGGGGTCGCCGCGCACCCGGGCGGGTTCCTGCAGGTGGCCGCCCATCCCGAAGCCACGGCCGACCCCCGCCGGATCGGAGCACGCGCCGGCGGCGCCTTCGCCGGCGACGACAGCGGCCTGCACGTCGATCTCGGCCCCGATGCCCGACTGGATGTCGAGATCACCGATCCCGTGCTCTGGCCGCACCGCGCGTTCGGCGGGTCGAGCATCTTTCAGACGGTGCCGGCGCTCAACCAGTACTGGCACCCGTGGCTGCTGGGCGGCCGCGCCGACGGCACCGCGACGCTCGGCGGCCAGACGTGGCAGCTGCGCGGTGCGCAGATCTATGCCGAGAAGAACTGGGGGCGCGAGGGCTTTCCCGACGCGTGGTGGTGGGGGCAGGCGCAGGGCTTCGCCGAACCCGACGCGTGCGTGGCCTTTGCCGGCGGGCAGGTGCACGCGGGCCCCTTCCGCACCGAGGTGACCGACCTGGTCGTCCGCCTTCCAGGGGGACGCGTCGTGCGGCTGGGCAATCCCGGTGTCAGCCCGGTGCACGCCGAGGTGACCGATGAGAGCTGGATGCTGCGCGGCCGCGGGTATGGATGGACGATCGAGGTCGACGCCACGGCGCCGCGCGCGGCATCCCACATCCTGCCCGTGCCGCTGCCCTCGCAAGAGCGCAACACGGCGGGAGCGCTCGAGCACCTCGCCGGATCGCTCGAGGTCACCGTGCGCCGTCGCGGCCGTCTCGTGTGGTCGGGGCGCTCTGCGCTGGCCGGGCTCGAGCACGGCGGGCCGGAGCGTGCGGCCGCCGAACTCGCGCGCCGCGGCGCCGAACCGGGGGCTACCCATGCGCCGCCGGTGTCTGCTTGACTTTCGGCATGGACCTCACCGGACCCATCGACGTGCACGGCACCCTGCTGCACAGCACCGCGGTCACCGATGATTTCGCGTGCTGGGCCGCGGATCTTCCCGGCGGCGGCACGGTCAGCATCCTCGTCGAACCGGCGGGACCCGCCACGAACGAAGCGATCGAGACCGCGGCGGGCGTCATCGCCGATTTCGCGGCGCTCGCGGAAGCGGCATCCGCGTATCTCGTGACCGCGCTCGCCGATCCGTCGTGGGGACTGGATGCGGCGGAGCGCGCGGGTCTGAGACCGGAAGTGTTCGACGTGCCCGAGGCGGTCGTCTGGGAGGACGGCACCTGGATGCTGCGCTTCGCCGAATGCGATCTCGCGATGGGTGCCGGCTACGGCATCGGCGTGAACTTCGTGGGCACGCAGCCGGTCGGCGTCGAAGACCTCTCCGGCGCCGACGAGGCCTGAGTCAGGCCTGGCCCGCGACGATCTCGCAGTCCGAACCCGGAGACAGCACGGCCTCATGCCCGTCGTCATAGCGGACCGTGAGCAGCTGCTCGCCGTCGTGCTCGCGAACCTCGATGACATCGCCGGAGCGATCGGCCGTGTCGACGGTCCTGCCGTGGACGCGGATGCGATCGCCGATGTGTGCGCGCATGTTGATCACCTCGATTCCACGGTAAGACGACTCGGCCCCGGCGTACAGGGGCGATTCGGTGGCGGGCGCCCGGCGCCGCGCGCCGCGGCGTCCGGCTCGCGCTGCGGCATCCGACGGCCGTGCCACGGCATCCCGCCCGCGCCGGGGCGTCCGGTTCGTCTCGCAGGATGGAATGGCGATCCCGGGCGTGTCGCTCGGCGTGTCGGGGCTTTTGGCGCGGGTCGTCCTGCGAGCTGAACGCCCGATGTCGATGCCGATGCCGATGCCGGTGCCGATGCCGGTGCCGATGCCAGCCGCCGGGCGCCGCCCGCGCTGCGGCATTCGCCCGCCGTGGCGCCCGGTGTTCGTGTCGCAGGATGGAATGGCGATCCCGGGCGTGTCGCCCGGTGTGTCGGGGCCGCTGGCGCGGGTCGTCCTGCGGGCTGAACGCTTGGGGGCCGCTGTCGGTGCCGGGCGCCGTCCGTGCCAGGCGCCGCTCGCGCTGGGGCATCCGGCCCGCGCCGTGGTATTCGGCCCGGGCCGCGGCATCCCGCCCGTGCTGCGGCATCCCGCCCCGCGCCGCTGCATCCGCCCCGCGGCATCCGCCCGCGCTGCTGCGTCCGGTGTTCGGCTCGCAGGATGGAATGGCGATCCCGGGCGTGTCGCCCGGCGTGTCGGGGCTTTGGGCGCGGGTCGTCCTGCGAGCTGAACGCCCGCGCTCAGCGCCGACCGGCGCCGGCGAACAGCGCGTGCAGCAGTGGCAGCACGGAGACACCCATGAGCACCACGCCGAAGACAGCATCAGAGGGATGCAGCAGAATGCCGCCGATCAGCAGTCCGGCGAACAGCACCGCTGACACGACCCGGCGCGCGGCCCGCTCGAGCCGGTTCATCCGTCGGTCGATCGTCGGCGTCTGCGCATTCAGGCGCCCGTTCTCGAGCAGGCTCACCAGATTGTCGAGCCGCTGAGGCAGCCCCGCCGTCACGCGGGCAATTCGAACCGCCTGCTGCGTGAGGTCGCGCACCACATTCTTGCCCTGATCGCGCACGAGCTGCTGGGCATACGGCTCGACCGCCTGCCACATGTTGAAATGCGGATCCAGCGCGCTGCACACACCCGAGGTGACCGAGGCCGCGCGGATCACGAGCAGGAAGTTCTCGGGCAGCTGAAACGGCATCTCGCGCATCACATCGCCGAAGCGGCGCGCGAAGTCTTCGAATTCGTGCGGGTCGACGCTCTGCAGATCAGAGATCGCCAGACCGCCGAACCTCGCGAAAAGCTCACTCATCGCGCGCTCGAGCTGGGCTTCATCCGCCGAGGGCAGCAGCACGCCCATACCGCTGATCGCGGCGACCAGGCCCTTGCCGTCGCGCGCGGCGACGGCGATGAGCAGCTGCTGCAGCCCGCGCCGCAGCGTGTCGGGGATCTCGCCCATCATCCCGAAGTCGACGAAGGTCAGCGCCCACCCCTGCGGCGTGCCCGGCCGCGGCGTCACGAAGATGTTGCCGGGGTGCGGATCGGCATGGAAGAGGCCGTCTCGAAAAAGCTGATCGAACATCGCCTTGGCAAGCGCATCGGCCACCGCCTTCGGGTCGATGCCCGCCGCGCGCAGCGCCGCGATGTCGTTGATCTTGATCGCGGTGACATCCGACAGCGTCAGCACGCGTCGGGTGGTGCGCTCCCAGGCTGGCACCGGCGCCTCCACGCCGGCGTCGTGCGCGAAAGCATCGCGGAAGCGCTCGGCGCTGGCCGCCTCGTGCAGATAGTCGACCTCTTCGCGACTCGTCGCGGCGAACTCCTCGACGAGCGCGGGCAGATCCACGCGCTGCGCGATGAATCCGATGCGGGCCAGCCACCGTGCGATGCGGCGCAGCGCCTTCAGATCGACGTCGATGATCGCGTCGATGCCGGGCCGCTGCACCTTGACGACGACGTCGGCGAATCCGGTCTGAGCGGCGTCGTCATTCGACAAGCGCGCTCGATGCACTTGACCGAGGGATGCCGCAGCCACCGGTTCGGGATCGAAGAACGCATACGCACGGTCGAGGGGCACACCGAGCTCGGACTCGGCCAGCGCGCGGATCTGTGCAACCGGCACGGGCGGCACCTCGTCTTGCAACGACTCGAGCTCCTTCGTGATCTCGGGCGGCAGCACGTCCAGGCGAGAGGAGAGGAACTGGCCGACCTTGATCATGAGACCGCCGAGGTCGACCGCCAGAGCATGGAACCGCTCGGCGATGCGGGCGAACCGCGCGGGACGCCCGCGGCGGGCCAGCGCACCCAGGCCGATCCGCGGCAAGACGAGGGCGAACCACCACTCCTGCACCATGTAGCGCAGGGCGAAGCGCATGATCCGCCGATAGCGGGCACGGGTCGCCGGCGTCGGGGTCGAGCCGCGTCCCGGCGGCTGCGAGCCGGCCGCCGGCCGCCGTGTCGCCGACGGATCGTCGTGCGGCATCCGCTCAGTCCTGCGCGAGGATCGCGTAGAGCTTGCGCCGCGCGTCGTCGAGCGTGCTCACCGCCTGCTCGATCTGCGCGGGCGTGCCATCGCGCATCACCTGCATGGCGACCTGGGCGAGCTTGGCCCCGGCCTTGGGCAGGGCCGCATTCGGGCCGATGCCGCGGGAGGCCGGGCCCTCCCAGGGGGCCGGGCCCTCGGCGGCTTCGGCCTGTTCGCGTCCGGCGTCGGTCAGCGCGTAGGTCTTCTTGCCGTCTGCCTCGGTGACATCGACGAGTCCCTCATCGGCGAGCAGCTGCAGGGTCGGGTACACCGAGCCCGGGCTCGGCTTCCACGAGCCGCCGGAGCGCTCATCGATCTCCTGAATCAACTGGTAGCCGTGCATGGGCTGCTCGAGCAGCAGCGCAAGGATCGCCGCCCGCACATCGCCACGACCCATCCGCGGGCCGCCGCGCTGTTCGAACACGTCACGCAGATTGCCGACGGCATCCCACAGCCCGAAGCCGAACGGACCCGGACCCCCGCCGAAGTCGTGGCGTGGGTCGCCCGGTCGTCCGCCCATAGGTGAACCGTTCATGATGTTCCTCCGTTTCAGACGGGTCCCGAAAACGGGGCCGTAACGACAGTGAACGATATATCGCTGGGAATGGCGTGTGAGCCGCCGCTCACCGCTGTCGCGCGCTGGGCCAGTGTCGGCCGCTGCGGGCTTCGATCGCGGCGTTGAAGCGCTCGAGCGACGCGGCGAAGCCCTCGATCTCGTCGTCTGTCCACCCCTCGAGAAGCAGCGTCGTCGCCTTGCGATTGTTCGCGCGTTCGTCGTCGAGGCGGTTCTTACCCCGCACCGTGATGCGGAACTTGCGCGCGATACCGCCCTGTGGATCGGGAATGCGCTCGGCCAGGTCGTCGCGCAGCAGCGCCGCCGTCTGCCGATTGAGAGTGGAGACATCCCGGCCCAGCACCGTGCTCAGTTCCGACAAGCTCATCGGGCCGCCGGCGTCAAGGCAGGCGAGCAGTGTCATCGCACTGCGATCGAGTTGTCCGGCACGGCGCGTCATGTCTGTGAAGTTGCGCCCGATCAGCAGGAATCCCTGATCGATCCGTTCGTACGCCGACGTCATCTCGTTCCCTTCCGTATCTCGAGTGTAACTTAAATGTGTATGATGCATAGTATGTGCATGATGCACATTGAAGGAGCAGAGGACACATGACCGCAGCATCCACCCCCCTCAAGAGCGGCCGGCTCATCACCGTGCTGGCGTTCGCCGGCATTCTGGGCGCGCTCACCCAGACCCTGGTGGTTCCGCTCATCGCCGAGCTTCCGGTGATCTTCCACACGAGCAGCTCGAACGCATCGTGGGTCATCACCGTGACACTGCTGGCCGGCGCCGTCGCGACGCCCATCATCGGGCGGCTCGGTGACATGTACGGCAAGAAGCGTATCCTGCTGCTCGCCCTTGTGCCGATGCTCGTCGGCTCGGTGGTCTGTGCGCTTGCGGGCGGGCTCGTGCCGATGATCATCGGTCGCGGGCTGCAGGGGATCGCCGCCGGGACCGTGCCCCTGGGCATCAGCCTGCTGCACGATCTGCTGCCGCACGAGAAGGTGCACGGCGCGGTGGCGCTGATGAGCGCCTCGATGGGCATCGGCGGCGCGCTCGGTCTGCCGCTGGCTGCCGGTGTGGCCCAGTACGCGAGCTGGCGGGTGCTGTTCTGGGTCGTGGCGGTGCTGACGGCTCTCACGATTCTGTTCTCGTGGATCATCGTGCCGCGCGACCGGGCCCGGCCCGCGGCATCCCGCAGCTTCGACTATGCCGGCGCGGTGGTGCTCGCCATCGGTGTCGTCGCGCTGCTGCTGGGCGTGTCGAAGGGGTCGGAATGGGGCTGGACGAGCACGCTGACGTTGTCGCTGCTGATCGGATCGGTCGTCGTGTTCCTGATCTGGGGATGGTGGGAGCTGCGCACGCCCCACCGGCTCGTCGATTTGCGGGCGACGGCCCGCCGGCCCGTGCTGTTGACAAACCTCGCATCGGTGCTGGTCGGCTTCGCTATGTATGCGCAGTCGCTCGTGATTCCGCAACTCATGCAGCTGCCCGTCGAAACGGGCTATGGACACGGACAGACGATGCTGCAGATGGGGCTGTGGATGGCTCCGATGGGCCTCGGGATGATGGCGGTCTCGCCGCTGGGCGGATGGGTCACGCGCCACTACAGCGCCAAGACCACGCTCATCATCGGCTCGATCATCATCGCCCTCGGCTACGGAGCCTCGACGCTGGTCACCGGGTCGCTGGTCGGACTGATGATCACCAGCACGGTCGCCAGCGCAGGTGTCGGGTTCGCCTATGGTGCGATGCCGGCTCTGATCATGGCCACGACACCGGCGAAAGACAAGGCGGCTGCCAACGGCTTCAACTCGCTCATGCGGTCGTTCGGCACCACGGCGTCGGCCGCGGTGCTCGGTGTCGTGCTCGCACAGTTGAGCACGCCGATGGGCCCGTACACCGTGCCGACGCTGGCCGGCATTCGTATCTCGCTGTTGATCGGGTGCGGCGTCGCCGTGGGAGCGGCCGTGCTGGCGGCGCTGACCTCGTCGCGCAAGAGCGTCGTGGTGTCGGCCGAGGCGCTGCTGGCCGAGACGGAATCGGCGGCGCTGCCCGTCGACGGTGAGTTTCTGGCGGGGGATGCCGCGGCACAAGTCGCGCGCGAGCGGTAGGGCGTCGCGGCCAGGGGCGGGCGGTGCGGGCGGTGCGGAACGGTCACGACGACCATCGCGCCGCCACCGCTGCGCCGCAGGAGGAACCGGGTGCGACACCATGCCACAGTGGTGGCATGATCGATGACCCGACCCGCACGAACGATGGCAGCGCCGGCGACGCCGACTACGGCGCGATCGGCCGCGACTACACCTCGTACCGGCAGCCCGACCCGCGCATCTTCGCGGTCGTCGCCGCCGCGTTCGGCGATGCCCGCACGATCGTCAACGTCGGCGCCGGCGCCGGCTCGTACGAGCCCACCGATCGAAACGTCACGCCGGTCGAACCCAGCGCCACCATGCGTGCCCAGCGTCCGGCCTGGCTCGCGCAAGCCATCGACGCGAGCGCTGAGGCTCTGCCCTTTGCCGATGACGCCTTCGAGGCGGCTCTGGCCTCGTTCACTGTGCACCAGTGGAGCGACCTCGGCGCCGGGCTGCGCGAGATGCGCCGCGTCACGACGGGGCCGGTCGTCATCCTCACCTGCGACCCGGCGGCGCTCGACCGGTACTGGCTGAACGAGTACGTACCCGAGATCATCGCCACCGAGGCGCGGCGCTTTCCGGCGCCGGGCGAGATCGCAACGGCACTGGGCGGCCACGTCTCGGTCACGACCGTGCCCATCCCGCTCGACTGCACCGACGGATTCGGTGAGGCCTACTATGGGCGTCCCGAGGCGCTTCTCGACCCCGGCGCCCGCCTGGCCAACTCCGCGTGGAGCTTCGTCGACGATGACGTCGAACCCCGCTTCGTGCGCCGACTCACCGCCGATCTCGCCGACGGCACCTGGGATGCGCGTTGGGGGCACTTGCGCACGCAGCCGACGTTCGATGGCTCGCTGCGACTCATCGTCGCAACGCGGCGGTGAGCGGGCCGCCCGGGCGATAGCGCACTACCCGGGCGATCACGTGCCAGGTCGCAGCCGAGCCACGTCGCCGAGTTCCGCCTCGCCGCGCGGTCTTGGCGCCGAGTCGCGGTGCCGTTTGGCACAGTGGAAGCATGAGCGAACTCTCCCGCATCCTTCCCGCCGGTCGCCGGCACCTGCTCGAGAAGCCGCTGTACGGCCATCTGGGCACGGTAAGGCCCGATGGCACCGTGCAGGTCAACCCGATGTGGTTCGAGTTCGACGGCGAGCATGTGCGGTTCACCCACACGACGAAGCGCCAGAAATACCGCAACCTGCAGCACAACCCGTCGATGGCGCTGTCGATCGTCGATCCCGATCAGCCGACCCGCTACCTCGAGGTCGCCGGACGCCTGGTCGAGATCGTCCCTGACCCCGACGGCGCCTTCTATGTACGGCTGCAGAACCGCTACGGCAACGCGTCGACGAACCCACCTGGCGACAAGGCCGACCGGGTCATCCTCGTCATGTCGATCGAGCGCGCCACCGGGCAGTAGCCTGGGCCCGCACGAAAGGGGCGGGCCATGCTGATCAGAGACGCGACACCGGCGGATGCCGCAGCCATCGCCGCGATCTACAACGATGCCGTGCTGCACACCACCGCCACCTGGCACACGACCACCGTCGATGCCGACGAGCGCCGCGCGTGGATCGCGGCCCGACAGACCGCGGGGTTTCCTGTGCTCGTCGCCGCAGACGACGGCGACGTGATCGGCTACGCCACCTACGGTGACTGGCGCGCCTGGGAGGGGTATCGCTTCACCGTCGAGCATTCCGTCTATGTGCGCGCGGATCGGCGCAGCAGGGGCCTGGGCCGCACGCTGCTGGAGCGGCTCATCGCCCACGCACGTGCCGCAGGAAAGCACGTCATGGTCGCCGGCATCGGGTCGGAGAACGCCGGGTCGATAGCCCTGCACGAGCGGCTCGGCTTCACCGAGGTGGGCAGGATGCCGCAGGTCGGGGCGAAGTTCGGCCGCTGGCTCGATCTCGTGTTTCTGCAGCTCGTTCTCGACGACCGCGCCGAGCCGGGCGACTGACCGCTCAGGCGTCGGGTTCGACCAACCGACCGGCATCCCAGGGCCTCGTCCAGCCGAGAGTGTCGAACAAGCCCGACAGCACCACCCCGGTGAAACCCCAGATGAGCCGCTCGCCGAGCTGAAAGGCGGGCATGGCCGGGATGCGCATGCCCCGCACCCGCGCGACGCTGCGGCGGTTCTGCGGATCGAGCAGTTCGCCCACGGGTGCCAGGAACACCTCTTCGGTCTCGGCCGCATCCACCGCCCATACGGGGGAGGGATGCCGCCACCACGCCGGCACCGGTGTCACGAGGTTGTTGCTCACCGCCAGCGGCAGCTCGGGTAGCGGAGAGAAAAGCTCGACGCCGCGTGGATCGATCCCGGTCTCTTCGACGGCCTCGCGCACGGCCGCACCCACGGGTCCGTCGTCGCCGTCTTCAAGCCCGCCGCCGGGAAAGCCGATCTGACCGGGGTGATGTCGCAGACTCGACGCGCGCCGCAGCAGAAGCACCGCGGCGTCGTCGGGGGCGATGGGCCGCTCGCCGTCTGAGCCGTCGGCCGCGCCGAAGAGCATGAGCACCGCTGATCGACGGCCGGTTGCGGCATCCACCCGCACGCGATCGAACCGCGGCCAGTGATCGGGCGCTGCGAGAGCAGAGAGGGCGGCACGGGCGTCGTCGGGGGCATCACTCACCTCTCGGAGAGTACTCGCGGAACGTCGGAGGCCGCTTCTAGAGTGGGGCGGGTACGACACCTGACCGCGTCATCAAAGGAGGATCACGATGGTCGAGTCGACGGAATCGATGCCGATCACCCAGCTTTTTCCGCAGGAGTTCCACGAGACGCCCGGCACCGAAGACTGGCGCGTGCTGTTCTGGGGCGCGCACGTGTTCTACCGAACGGAATCGTTCGCTCAGGCGGCCGCCTTCGTTGCCGACATCGCCCAGGCTGCGGCCGAGGTCGGGCACGACCCCGACGTCGATGTGCGGCCGGAGGGGGTGGTCGTGCGCACGTTCTCGCGTATCGACGGGGCCCTCAGCCGCAAAGACGCCGATCTCGCCGTCGCCGTCAGCGCGGCCGCGCATGCGCGCGGGCTGACGGCCGACCCCACGATGCTGAAGGTCGTCGGCATCGCGGTGGCGCAAGATGCCGGTGCTGACATGCGGCCGTTCTTCGAGTCGGTGTTCGGCTATGTGCGGGTGGGCGACGAAGACCTGATCGACCCGCTGCGACGCGGCCCGCACTTGTGGTTCCATGAGCTCACGCCGGCCAAGCCCGGGCGCGGCCGTACGCACATCGATCTGTCGGTGCCGGCAGACGTTGCCGAAGACCGCATGCACGCGGCTCTCGCCCATGGCGGCAGGGACGTGAACGGCGAGATCATGCCGAAGACGTGGACCGTCGCCTCGCCCGAGAACCATGGCGTCGACATCGCCGGGTGGGCAGACCTCGAGGCGTGACGGGATGCCGCGGGCCGCGGCATCCCGAATCCCTCACTTGTACGAGTAGAAGCCCTCGCCGGTCGCGATGCCGAGCTTGCCCTGGTCGATGTAGTTCTCCTTGAGCAGCTTCGCGAACGCCTGCTGCTTCTCGCCGCCGGCGGCCGAGATGTTGTAGGCGGTGGTCAGGCCCACGACATCGAAGATCTGGAACGGGCCCTGGGGTGCACCGGTGCCGATGCGCCAGACGGCGTCGATGTCTTCGGGCGAGGCGATGCCCTCGACGAGCAGGTCGCCGGCCGCGTTCAGCAACGGCACGAGAAGCGAGTTGAGCACGTAGCCCGAGCGCTCTTTGTGCAGCTGGATCGGCACCATGCCGATGCTCGTGGCGAAGGCGACGACCTCGTCGTACACCTGCGGATCGGTGCCGGGGTGTCCCATGATCTCGGCGGTGTTGTGCACCCAGATCTGGTTCGCGAAGTGCAGGGCGAGGAACCGCTCAGGGCGTCCGGTGAACTCGGCGATGGCCGAGGGCAGCAACGTCGACGAGTTCGTCGCGAAGATCGTCTTCGCCGGCGCGACCTCACCGAGTTTCGTGTACACCTCGCGCTTGAGCTCGAGCTTCTCGGGCACCGCCTCGATGACGAGGTCGGCCTGCGCCACGGCGTCGGCGAGATCGGCGCTGTACCGAATGCGTTCCAGCGCCGCATCGGCCTTCGCCTGGTCACCGAGATCGCGCGCGTAGGTCTTCGCGAGCTTCGCGAACCGGTTCTTCGCGGTCTCGAGCACCTCGTCGCTGACGTCGTACGCGACGACGGCATAGCCGCTGTAGGCGGTCTGGAAAGCAATCTGCGAGCCGAGCACTCCGGTGCCCAGCACGGTGATGTCGTTCATCTGTGTTTCCTTCTCTCGTGGAGTCTGGTGAAGGGATGCCGCGGCCCAGTGCCGCTTCAGGCGGGAGCCGCCCCGACGGTGAACCGGACGAGGTCGCGGGCAAAGCGGTCGACCTCGGCATCGGTCCACTCGTGGATCGCCTCGGCGACCACGCCGGTGAGCACGGCGATGGTCTCGCGGTAGGCGCGCTCGCCGGCGGGGGTGAGTTCGAGGGGGCGGCCGCGGCCGGGGCCGGCGGCCTCGCGCACGAGTCCGGCGCCGAGAAGGTCGCCGATTTGGCGCGAGAGGGTGGAGCGGTTCAGCCGAAAGTCGCGCGCGATGTCGGCCGAGCGGCATCCCGGGTTGTCGACGATGTACCCGATGATCGACTGCGCGGTCATGCTCAGGGCGGTGCCGGTGGTGCGGGCGTCGGCGACCCCGCGGCGCGAAATGAGGATCAGTGCGCCGAGGATCTCGGCGGTGTCGGTATCGCGGGCCATCGGACGTCTCCTTGTGTTGCTCAGTGCAACATTAGCTCGTTTCGTTGCATGGTGCAACACGCGGCTTTCGTGGATCTGTGATGTCGATGTCGGCAGTCGAGCGGGTCAGGCCGGCAGATTCCACCGGGTGACCACCCGCGCGTCGTGCTCGAAACCGAGCTCACTGATGCCGCCGGCGTCGAGCGCGAAGCGCGCCCCCTCCGTCGGCGGCAGGTCGAGCCACCGCGCGGCGAGCACGCGCAGAAAATGCGCGTGTGAGAAAACCGCGGCATCCTGCCCCTGCTCGACCGTTGTCTGCAGACGCTCGATGACGGCATCCGCGCGTCGGGCGATTTCGGCTGCCGTCTCGGCAGGCGTCGGATCGGGCGGGGATGCCGTCCAGATGCTCCACGGGTGGCCGATCTGCGCCGAGATGTCTCTGCTGGTTCGGCCTTCGAGCGCGCCGTAGTCCCACTCGACGAGGTCGTCATCCACGATCGGGTCGGCGAATCCGGCCAGTGCCGCGGTCTCGCGCGCCCGCCGGCGCGGGCTGCACAGCACGACGGCGAACCGCCTCTCGCGCAGTGCAGCGCCGATGCGCCGCGCCTGCTGCTCGCCGCGCTCCGTCAGACCGATATCGGTGGTCGACGTGTGGCGTCCGGCCCTGCTCCACTCGGTCTCGCCGTGGCGGACGAGCACGATCGAGGGACCATCGGATGCCGGAGTGAAATGCATGCTTCGAGGGTATGCGCGCCGCTGAGGTCTGCCCCAGGTGCCGCGCTGCTCGTCTACAGTGCTGATCATGACCCTCGATCCGTCAGACCGCGCCGCTGTGGCCGCCTTCATCCGCTCTGAGGCGCGTGCCGTCGTTGCGACCGTGACCGACCAGGGCGCCCCCGAAGCGGCGCTGGTCGGGGCGGCCGCGCTCGACGACGGAACGCTGGTCTTCGACGCCCCCGCGCACACGCGAAAGATCGCCAACATGCAGGGACACGCCCGCGTCGCGGTCGTCGTCGGCCTGTGCCGCGATGTCTCGCTGCAGCTCGAGGGTGACGCGATCGTCACCGACGGCGCAGAGCGCGACAGGTTGGGCGCCGCGTACAACGCCCAACTGCCGGGTTCGCGTGCCCTTGACGCGGGGTTCGCCGTCGTGGCCGTCCGGCCCGACTGGGTGCGGGTTTATGACGTGTCGGGCGGGGCTGCGCAGGTGGCCGAAGCCGCCTGGTGACACTCGAGCAGGATTCGAGAAGCGGCCGGGCCGCGGCATCCCTAGTCTGAGTCTCACGACACGACGAAAGGATGGCCGATGGCCGAGAAGACCGCAGGATTCACCGCCGAAGAGCGCGCTGCGATGAAGGCGCGCGCCGCCGAATTGCGGGCCGAAGCGAAGGCGTCGAAGGGCGCCGCGAAGAAAGAGGCCGACCGACAGGGCGTGCTCGAGGCCATCGAGGCGCTGAGCGGCACCGACAAGGTGTTGGCGCAGCGGTTCCACGAGATGGTCACCGAGACAGCCCCCCAGCTCGACCCGAAGACCTGGTACGGCTTTCCGGCATACGGACGCGACGGCAAGGCCGTGTGCTTCTTCAAGGCATCGGCCAAATTCAACTCGCGATACGCCACGATCGGATTCAACGATGGCGCGCAGCTCGACGACGGCGCGCTGTGGCCCACCGAATTCGCGATCGTGGAGTTCACGCCCGACGTCGAGAAGCGCATGCGCGAGATCATCGCGCGCGCTGCCGGCTGAGCGGGTGGGATGCCGCGGGCTGCTCGTTCATCGCGTGTGAGCGTGCGGCTGTCCGCGGCACGAGGCTGCCGCGTCGATGCGCGGCGACCAGAAGCAGCGCCGTGATGGCGAGACTGACCAGCATCGGCACCAGCGATGCCTCGAGGCCGAAGTCGCCGCCCGTCAAGATCGCCGGGCCCTGCACCGTGGCGATCAAGACACCCGGATCGGCGTGGCCCGACACCGGAATGCCGAGCGCCTGCTCGAGCCCATTCCAGGTGGCATGCAGCGCGAACACCAGCCACAGACTGCGTCGCCACAGGAACGCCGCGCCGAGCAGTCCGCCGGCTTCAACGGCGATGGCGATCGAACTCCACAGCGTGGCAGCGGGATTGGCCGCATGAATGAGACCGAACAGCACAGCCGTCGCGCCGAGCGCTATCCAGCTTCCGCCGAGCTTCTCGATGGCCTGCAGCGCAAGGCCGCGGAACAGCAGCTCTTCGGTGACGGCGCCTCCGACCAGGATGGCGAGGATCCCCGGCAGCGCCCGCACGGTGGCGGTGGGGTCGAACGTGAAACGGTACCCGCCCAGCAGCGTGATGATGCCCACCGACACGGCGAGAAAACCCGCGCCGATCGCGGCGCCGATCAGCGCGTCGCGCAGCGCGTGGCGCAGGGCGAGCTCGGGCATCGGGCGCCGGGCGACGAAACGCATCACGAGCCCGTAGGCGGCAAGGGTTGTCACCACAGCAAGGATCGTGGGGATGGTCCCGGCGCCGACGAAGGTCGAGAGAGCGCCGACGGTGATGACGCCGATGGCGAGCCAGACAAGGGGAAAGCGCAGGAAGCGCAGAAGCGGCGCGCCGCGCGAGATCGTGTTCATGCTTTGACGCTACGGATCGGGCGGTGGGGCGCGAATCACCCTGCGGCAGGCAATCGGCATCCCCCGCCAGAGGGATGCCGCGCTGCGTCAGCCTTGCGCGGTGACCAGGCCGTTGCGATAGGCGTAGACGACGACATGCACTCTGTCGCGCAGCTCGAGCTTGAGCAAGATCCGCGAGACATAGGTCTTCACGGTCTCGTGGCTGATCACCAGTGCATGTGCGATCTCGGCGTTCGAGTCACCGTGGGCGATGGCGGTGAGCACTTCGAACTCGCGTGGAGTCAGTCGCGCCAGGCGCGGGTCTGAGTCGGGGCGAGGGGCGGCTGGCAGCACCCGCTCGGCGAAACGACCGAGCAGGGCCTGTGTCACCGCCGGAGCCAGCAGCGATTCGCCCGCGGCGATGGTGCGCACCGCATTGACCAGTTGCTGCGCGCTCGAATCCTTGAGCAGAAAACCGCTGGCACCCGCGCGCAGCGCGTCGTAGACATAACGGTCCAGTGCGAACGTCGTCACCACGAGAACGCGGGGTGGGTTATCCACCCCCGGCCCGGCGAGGATCTTCGTCGCCGCGATGCCGTCGAGCACCGGCATCCGCACGTCCATCACTATCACGTCGGGGCGCACGCGTCGGGCGAGTTCGACCGCGGCGCGGCCGTCACCGGCCTCGCCGACGACGGTGATGTCAGGGTGCAAGCCGAGGATCGTGGCGTACCCGGCCCGGATCACGGCCTGGTCGTCGGCGATGATCACCCGGATGCCGCTGTGACCGTCGCCGGCGTCGGGTGGGGTGGCGCCGTGGGTGCTGGCACCGGGTGGGGTGGCGCCGTGGGTGCTGGCACCGGGTGGGGTGGCGCCGGGACTGGTGTTGCCGTGCGCGCTGTCGCCGGGTAGCCG
This sequence comes from Microbacterium protaetiae, assembly GCF_004135285.1. NCBI lineage: Bacteria > Bacillati > Actinomycetota > Actinomycetes > Micrococcales > Microbacteriaceae > Microbacterium > Microbacterium protaetiae. The sequence goes on along the minus strand of NZ_CP035494.1, from coordinate 1,320,761 downwards.
GTCGTCGTTCTGCGGGTCAGGTGTCATGCCGTGCCTCTTCGGGGGTGAGGGGAAGGTGCGCGGCGAGCTCGAAGCGGCCGCGAGAATCCGGGCCGGCGTGGAGGCGACCGCCCAAACGTCGCACCCGCTCGGCGAGCCCGGGCAGTCCTCGCCCCGAGCCCGGGATGACCCGGCGATGCGACCGGGAACCCGTCGACTCGGTGGTCAGGCGCACCTGGACCTCGTTTGCCGACCACGCGACCTGCACCCGGGTGGGCTGCCCGGGTGCGTGCTTGAGTGCGTTCGTCAGGCCCTCTTGCACGATGCGGTACACCGCGAGGCGCAGCTCATCGGTTCCGACCGGCATCCCTTCTTCTTCCAAGGTGATGCGCTGACCGGCCGCCTGCGCCGCGCGCACCAGGTCGCCGAGGGCGCCGATCGCGGGTGATCTGGCGGTGTCGTCGGATCCGAGCACATCGAGCAGTCGGCGCAGGTCGTCCAGGGCCCGCCGACCGCCGTCCGCGATAGCTGCCAGCTGTTCGCTACTCAGAGGCTGTCCGGAGGCCGCCAAGAGCGACGCCGCATCGGCCTGAACGACCATGCTTGTCACGTGGTGGCCGACCACATCGTGCAATTCCCTGGCCACTCGCATCCGCTCATCCGTCACCGCGGCCCGGGCGCCATCGGCGGCGCGGGCGTCGGCGGCAGTGGTGCGGAGTCTGACCAGATCGCCCACGCCCCATGCGGCGGCGAGCACGAGCGTGAAGGTCACGAAGTCCCATACGTGTTCCGGTGAGCCGAGCACCAGCAGCACGACGGCGAGGATCACGTAGGCCGCGGCACTCGTGACGACGGTGACGCCGCGGGCGCGGCGCTGATGCGCGCCCGCCGAATACAGCGCGACCAGAACGCCCAGGCCGGCCGGTGACGGCGGATACCCCAGGCACTGGTCGACGGCGAACGCGACGCCGACCAGCGCGAGAGCCCAGCCGGGCGCCGTGCGCCGTGCGGCCAGCGGCAACGTCTGGGCGAGAATCAGCAGCACAGACAGGGTGTCGGCTGGCCTGACCGGCAGTGCGCCGAGCACGAGTCCATAAGGGGCGAGCACGGGCAGCAGCGAGATCGCGGCGAATGCCGCCGCGCCCAGCCCGTCGCGAATACTCTGCGGCTGCGAGCGCCACCACTGAATCAGCCGCACGCCGCCTACACTAGAGCACCCGCCGGGGGCGGGCTGGCGCGTGCGGTTGTGGGCTGCTTAAGGGTGGCGGTGCGCTGGGCGAGGGTGGAGCTGGCGTCGCTGCGCGGCTCTGCTCGCGGACGGTGCTTGGCGTCGCTCAGCGGCTCCCGACTCGGGGCGTCGCCTGGCTCCGCTCAGTCGCGCGGCAACGGCGCGTAGAACGTGAGCCCGTTGCCCTGACTGTCATAGCCGACTGCGCGCCGTTCATGGGCGTCGTTGTACGGGCCCTTCGCGAGCCCGCCGCCGTTGTCGTCCAGGGCCTTCGCATCGCCATCGACGTCGTCGGTCTTGATTCCGACGACGACCTGGCCGGGGATGGGGTGATCCAGCGCGGTCGCGAGCGCGAGCGTGATGGTGCCGCCGTCGAGGGCGGCAAAATGGTTGCCGTCGCGGAACTTCAGCGGAAACCCGAGCGTCTCCGTATAGAACCGGATCGACTCGTCGAGATCTTCCGTGGACAGGATGATCATCTTCACCTGGCGGTCAGTCATGGGTGCTCCTCTCGGGGTGGTTCCGACGCTACTCCGGGTGCGGCGCTTGCGGATGGGCGCCCACCGGTCGCACGGCGACAGCCATCGGTGACGCGGTTCCGGGGGCCGCTGCCCCGGGCGACGTGTTCGGTTCGCAGGACGTTTTTGGGATCCCGGGCGTGTTGTGCGGCGTGTCGGGCCCCGGGGTGGAGATCGTCCTGCGAGCTGAACAGCGCGGGGTGGGATGCCGGGGCGGCGCGGGCATGCGGCGGGATGCCGGGGCTGGGAGGGGTGCGGGGTGCCGGAGCCAAGGCGGGCGGATGCCGGGGCGCCCGCGGTGTTCGGTTCGCAGGACGTTTTTGGGATCCCGGGCGTGTTGTGCGGCGTGTTGGGCCCCGGGTTGCAGATCGTCCTGTGAGCTGAACAGCGCGGGGTGGGATGCCGGGGCGCGGCCGGGATGCGACATGGTGGGGATAATGGGCGCGTGCGCTTCCGCCCCCTGACCCCCGCCGATCTCGAGTCCAGCCCCGAATGGTTCGGCGAGATCGAGTTGCGCGCCGACCGATGGCGCGGTGACGACACCCGGTCGGCTGTTGCGCTCGATGAGGCCGGAGCAACAGTGGCCGCCGGCATCCTCTGGACTTCCCGTGCGCACGACGATCGCTACTGGGCCGATATCGTCGTCGAGCCGTCCCGCCGCCGTCGCGGTATCGGGTCGGCGATGGCCGCACACCTCGCGACGTTGCGGCACCGCGACATCCCGTTCATGACCCGAGGCTTCGTGGGTACAGAACGGCTCGCCTTCGCCTTTGCACGAGGGGCGCGGACGATTCAGGTCGTGCCGCCCACGCGGGTGGCGACAGCCCGCCGGCAGGCGCTGCGGCCGCTCGCGACGGTCGCCGCCGCAGCGACGCTGCCGTTCGAACGCGTGCTGGCCGCGCACGCCGACATGTATGAGTGGATCCACCGCGGGTGGAGCCTGGTGAGCGCTGAGTTCGCGAGCGCCATCAGCGAAGGGCTCGACGATGACCTCGACCAGGAGGCGTCGGCTGTCGCCGTCGGCGCCGACGGTCAGATTCTGGCTCTGGTGGCGGTCTACCGCGACTCCGATCCCTACGTCGTATGCGCGGAGACCACCCGACCCGAGGTGCCGCACGGCGAACGGATCGTGGAGGGATGCCTGCGGTACGCGTTGGACGCGCTGGCCGCACGTGGCATCGCCGAGGTCGACTTCGACGGGCATGTCACCGACCCGCACCTGCTGCCGAACTGGGTGAAGCTCGGCCCGGCGGGCGAGTGGTTCCTGCTGGTCGAGATTGTGCCGTGACGGCGATTCCTCCCCAACCATGGTTGGGGACCGAGTTTCCACTGATGTTGCCGATCGTTGTCGGAGCGGGGGTACCCAGGCGTACCGTCGGTGACATTCCACCCTCGCAGCGGCACAATGGAGGCATGACCGTGACACCGGACGTGATCGGCGTGATCGTCGCCGTTTTCGTGTGCGCGGTCGGCTTCGCGACTTTCGTCGCCGGGATGCTGCGTCGACAGTCTGATCGCATCGACACGCGATTCGAGCAGATGCTGGCGTACATGGAGGGGCGGTTCGCACAGGTCGACGTACGGTTCGCACAGGTCGACGCACGGTTCGCGCAGGTCGATGCCCGGTTCGACAAGGTCGACGCACGGTTCGCGCAGGTCGATGCCCGGTTCGACAAGGTCGACGAGCGTATCGCCGGGGTTGAGGCCGCGCTCGTTGAGACGAAGATCGCGATCGCGCGCATCGAGGGACCGCAGACGCGCTTCGTCGTCGCGCGTTGACGGCCCGCGCCGCGCCAGGATGGCGACACGGCGGTAGCGTCGATGGTGAGAGGAAGAGGCATCCATGGCGCATGCGGACGACCGCGATCTGGTGACATTGTTCACGAAGGCACTGCGCAAGCTCGGCGAGGCGGGGCAGCCGGAAGAAGCCAGCATGCTCGGTGGGCAGGCGTGGTGGGCACTGAAGGACACCGACCCGCGCGGAGCCGAACGTGTCAACGGAACGATGCACTACCTCGCACGGCTCGCCGCCGATCCGACTGCGCGCGAACGCGACTGACGGCGGTTCCCGGCGCGGAAAATCCGAGCAGCACAGGTGGAGCCCCGCACCCCGCCGCGCCGCGACCGCAGCGCTCAGCGCGCCGGCGTCTGGCAGACGCCCTCAGTCGTCGAGCAGAGCGGCCGCGTACATCGGCCGGGCAGCGTCGGCGCTCGGCGGATGGAAAAGCCCGGCGGTGGCATCCCGGAACAGCCGGCTCACCTCGTCCGAATTGTTGAAACCGGCGCCGCTCGCGCACATCAGCGCCACCTCGGCCGCCCGCCGCGCCGCGTTCGACGCGTTGATGCGCGCCGAGACAAGGCGCAACGGCCAGCCGGAGCCGTGGTCCACGCCCTCATCGAACTCGCGCGCATATGTCTCGAGCTGGGCGGGTACGGCCATGTATTCCATGAGCGCGTCGGCCAAACGTGCGCGCGGTTCGGGCACCTCGGCGTAGCTCGCTCCTGCCTTCGCCGAGGTTCGACGCTTCAGGCCGGCTGCGCCGAGGTCGAGCGCGCGACGCGCGATGCCGGCATACACCGACCCGATCAGAAGCTGGAAATTGCTCGTGATCGCGAATGTCAGCAGGTCGGGAACGCGCCCCGGTGCGAGCCGGCGAGCGACCCGTTCCGGGCGCAGTCGCACATCCTTCAGGATCGTGGCGCGGCTCTGCGATGCCCGCATGCCCAAGACATCCCAGTCGTCCGCGATCGTGATGCCCGCGGCATCCCGGTCGATGAAGCCGTAGACCAGCTCGGGTTCTTCGCCCGACGAGTCCCGTCCATGCACGATCAGGCGCGTCCACACCGGTGACAGCGACGTGAAGATCTTCACGCCGGTGAGCAGGTAGCCGCCGTCGTTCTGTGGCGTGGCCACCGTGTTCGAGTCCTGCAGCACCCAGTCGTTGCGGGGCTCGCTGATGCCGAACGCGAAGATCTCGCCGGCCATCGTCTGCTCGAACACGTATCCCAGCGAGCGGTCGCCGCGGTCGAACATGGCCTTAACCACGCCGTTGCACATCAGGTGCATGTTGATCGCCAGGGCCGTGGCCGGCGCGGCCCCGGCCAGACGCTGCTGCAGCCGCCCGACCTGGCTCAGGCTCAGGCCCGGTCCGCCGAACTCCTCGGGAACGAAGAGGGTGAGATAGCCGCCCTCGCGCAGTTCTTCCAGATCTTCGTCGAAGAAGCGGTTCTCTTGGTCATACACCGCTGCCCGCTCGCGGAACCGTTCCAGCAGCGCGTCGGGCAGGTACTGCGCGGCCAGCTCAGCGTGCCGAGCCTCACGATCGGTCATGGGTGTCTCCTGTTCTGATGATGACGGCCCCGTTGTGCCCACCGAATCCGAACGACGTCGACAGCACCGTGTCGACCTTCTGCTGTCGCGGCGAAGTGAGAATACTCCACTCGGGGAATGCGGGGTCGTCGAGGTTGAGGGTCGGGGGAAGGATGCCGCTGCGCAACGCCTGCACGGTGATGATCGCCTCGACCACGCCGCACGCACCCAGCAGATGCCCGGTCGACGACTTCGTCGCGCTGATCGGGATGCCGCGGGCCCGCCCGCCCAGCGCGGTCTCGAGGGCGTTCAGCTCGGCCGCGTCACCGGCGACGGTTCCCGTGCCGTGAGCGTTGATGTGGTCGATGGCATCGGCGCCGAGTCCGGCATCGGCCAACGCAGCCCGGATGGCACGGGCACCGCCGGTGCCCTGCGGATCCGGAGCGGTCGGATGGTAGGCATCGCTCGATGCGCCGAATCCGATCAGCTCGGCGAGCACCTCGGCGCCACGGCCTCGCGCGGCATCGGCTGATTCGACCACCACGGCCGCCGCACCCTGCGACATGACGAACCCGCGGCGGCCCGCGTCGAAGGGCCGCGACGCGTGCGCCGGCTCGTTCTCATACCCAGATGCCAGCGCGCGCATATTCGCGTTGGAGGAGAGGTTCACACCGTTGAGGCAGTCCTCCATGCCGACGACCACGACCGCCTCGGCATAGCCATGTCGAATGCGGCGCAGGGCCTCGCCGAGCCCGATCGCGCCGCTCGCACACGTCGCCGAGACGCCTTGGGCCGGGCCGAAGATGCGATGTTGCTGCGTGATCACGGCGGCTGCGGCATCCGGTGCCCCATGCATCGACAGGCTCAGTGGCACCGCGCGCGGCCCGCGTTCGTCGAGGGCACGCGTGGCCTGCTGCATGGCGTCGACCGGTCCCGAACCGGTGGCGGCGATCACGGCGACGTGTTCGGAGTCCCACGGCAGCGCACCGTCGATGGCCCCGGCCTGGGCGAGCGCCTGGTCGGCGGCGGCAATGGCCCAGTGCTGCACCGGAGTCAGGCGGCGCGCGAGCACCGTCGGCAAGGCCGACTCGAAACCGCGCACCTGCCCGCCGATGCGCACGGCGAGGCCGTTGAACTCGGGGCCGTCAAGAGTCGTGATGGCGCTGCGACCCGCACAGACGGCATCCCACATGCTGCCGACATCGAGCCCGCTGGGCGTGATAGCGCCCATGCCGGTGATGACCGCGCGGGTCATACGTCGACCGCCCTCGTGGTCAGGCCGGGCTGTGGAGGGGCGTTGAACTGTTCCGAGGTGAGGAGATCTGCCGAGATGAGGGGGGTTTGGTGCGGAAAGCTCCGCACCTGGGCAGATCTCCTCAGCTGAGCTGCGGATGCCGCGGTCACAGCCGTACCGCCCGCCCCGTCGTGACCAGCTCGGCCGTCTCACCGCGCCGGATCTTGCCGCCGACCGTGCGGGGGAGCCGCTCGAGGCGATACCACCGGCGCGGCACAGACTGTGGAGCAAGGCGCTCACGCGCCCATGATCGCAGGGTCGCCTTGTCAGGCGGCGAATCGCCCGCATCGCTTTCGCACACGAGCGCGACGACCGAACCCAGGCGTGCGTCGGGCAATGCAACGGCGCAGACGGCGCCGAGTTTCGGCATCCCGTCGAAGGCGCGCTCGACCTCGGGTAGCGCCACCTTGTAGCCGCCCGTCACGGCGACGTCACCGGCGCGGCCGATCAGCTGCAGGCCCCCGCCTACCAGCCGGCCGAGGTCATGGACGGTCGCCCAGCCGTCGGCATCGCGCAGCACCTCATCGGTGGTCGCCGATACATACCCCTCAGAGCATGCGTCGGCGTGGATCCACACCGTGCCGGGCTCCTCCTCGGGCACCGCGCCGCTGTCGCCGCGGATCTGTGCGGTTATCCCGTCATACAGCGAGATCAGCCTGCCGTCGCCGGCACGGCTGTCGCCGATGAAGCCGATTTCGGCGGCGCCGTAGTAACTGATGAGCCGCACCCGCGGCAGTACCTGGGCGAGCCCTCGCCGAATCGACTGCGGCAGGTTGGCGCCGCCGGTGACGACGAGCTCAAGGGAGGTGAAGCGTTCGGGGTCACGCCGTGCGGCATCGGCGAGGGCCTGCACGACCGCGGGCACCGCGACCACCCGGGTGATGCGCTGATCGCCGATGCGGCGGCCGGCCTCGATCGGGTCGAAGGCGTCGGCCACATGCACACTGCCGCCGGTGGCCAGACACTCGATCACGGCATAGAGGGTCAGGCTGTATGACACTGGTCCGGGCGCCAGCGTTGCCACGCCAGGCAAGGGCTCGAGGTGAGCGGCCGAGACGGCCACGTTGGCGCGGTACTGTCGCCGCGTTTTGAGAAAGGCCTTCGGGTTGCTCGTGGTGCCCGACGAGAACAGCATGAGGAACGCCTCGTCGTCGGCTCGAACCGTCGGCGTCGTAGCGGGCGCCGCGTCGTGCTCGCGGCGGGCGAGTTCGCCGAGGGAGACGATCGTGCCCGACCAGCCCCGTTCGGCCAGGGCGTCGGCAAGGTCGCTGGCGTCGCTGACGACGACGCCGACCCCGGTGGCCATGATCACCCCGACCTGATGCTCCAGGGGCCAGCGCGGATCGATCGTGGCCGACACGGCGCGGTACCCGGCAAGGCCGGCGACAATGCGCGCGGTCTGGAACGCCGAGGTGACACTGACCGCGGTGATCGGGATGCCGCCGGTCTCGCGTGCGGGCGACGGCGGTGTGCGCTGTTCCCGGTGCAGTGTGTCGATCACCGTGAACAAGCGGCGCGAGTCATCGACGAGGTCGGCGTAGCTGAGCCGGCCATCGCCGCCGCCGATCGCCGGCCGATCCGGATGCCGCGCGGCCACGTCGAGGATCGTCCCCGTGATCGGCACCTCAGACCTCCCCTTGGCCGCTGCACGGCCACCGCCCAGTCTAGGGTTTCTGCACTCGGTACGGGATCGATGACCGCTGTGATCGAGCGGTTCTCGTCACAAGCCGGATGCCGCTGCCAGCGCGGCCTCGTCGAGTGTGACATCGAGCAGCCCCTCGAAGTACGGATCGGCGTCCAATTCCGCAGCCTGCGCCGCCGTCAGCGCCAGCAGTTCCTGCACGGACGGCATCACCGTCTTGGGGTATGTCCCCACGGGAATATAACCGAGTGCCTCGGCCGCGGACATGTCGAGGAAGAACGGCGGCCACGTGTCCCAAGGGCTGCGACCCCAGGCATCCGGAGCATCATCTGGCAGTCCGACGATGTCCAGCGGACGATTCGCGGCCTCCGCGATGGCTGCGACGATGTCCGCCGCCGACGGAGTGTCGGGATCGGCGGCGTTCAGGATGCGCGTGCCGGGATGTTCTGCGCAGACCCGCACCAGACGCGCGAGGTTAGCGGCCGCCGTCGGGTGGTTTCCGGTTCGGCCACCGTGCGCGAGCGGCAGCCGCGAGCGCCCGTCACGCAGTCGTCGCACCACGAACCACTCACGGGGGCGAGCCGAACCCGGGCCGTGAATGCGTGAGGGGCGTAGCACCGATACCGCGCACGATGCTTCCAGCAGCGTGCGCTCCATCGCCACCTTGTTGCTGCCGTACCCGTTCCGGGACTGATACTCGCCCGAGAAGTCAGGCTCGAGCGTCGCGGTCGACTCCGCCACCGGACCCCCGAAATCGGGCGGCTCGTCACTGTTCGAGTGACGTCCCCGCGCATCGACATAGACGGCCTTGCTCGAAAGAGCGACGATCGAACCGATGTCTGCTGCCCGGTCGACCAGCGAGTGCGCGTGCGCCGAGGTGTAGGCGACGCAATCCACCACGAGGTCGGCACCGTCGCGCAGCACGGCGTCGAGTTGCGTCGGGATGCCTCGATCCGACCGCACGAACGCCACGCCGAGCTCGCGCAGCGCGGCGGGAAAGTGCGAGGCGTCGCGGCCCGTTCCTGCGACCTGCCACCCCGCACCGGCCAGTTCGCGCGCTATCGCGCGTCCGGTCATCCCGCTGACGCCGAGGACGATGGCGCGCATGCGGTCTATTCCGCCCAGGGCATGGAACGCTCGCGGTCGAGCTGACCGTCGCGTCCGATCGCCTCGAGAGTGTCACCGCCCGCTCGGATGCACAGCCACCGCAGCGCTCCCGGGCTGTCGGGCAGAGCGCGCCACGCGCGCAGCACGCCCGGGCCGACTCGCACGACACTGCCGGCTTGCACCTCGACGACATCGTCGCCCACGGCCATCTGCCCGCGCCCGGCGAGAAAGACGTACACCTCTTCAAGGACGTCGTGCGAGTGCCAGAACGGCACCTCGCCGCCCGGTTCGAGAGCATTGGCCGAGGCGCCGATGTACTGCGTCGGGATCTCTTTGTCGATGAACCGCTTCGCGACGGGGCCGCCGTCGGGGTCGGTCCATGCCTGCGGGTCACCGATCTCAAGAATGTCGTACGAGCTCATCCGTCCACGCTATCGCTCGCTGGTCGCGCCCCTGCGCCTGGCCCGGCACCCCTAGAATCGTCGCCATGTCTGTCACGACCCGCCGCATGCAGGATCTCACCGTCGAAGACCACACCCTCACGGTGCCGCTTGTCTGGCGCGATGACAACGACTCCCGCACGATCGAGGTCTACGCCGCGGTCGTCTCGCGCGAGGGCGGCGAGAGTCTGCCGTTTCTTGTGTTTCTGCAGGGCGGTCCGGGCAGCGAGGCGCCGCGTCCGTATCACGCGCCCGCCGCGCCGTCGTGGCTGGATGCCGCGCTCGAGCACTACCGCGTCGTGTTGGTCGATCAGCGCGGAACCGGGCGATCGACGCCGATCGGCGACGCCGACCTCGCCCGGGGCACCGACGAGCTCGTCGAGCACATCACCCACCTGCGCGCCGATGCCATCGTGCGCGACTGCGAGGCGATTCGCGAGCACCTCGGCGCGCGCACCTGGAGCGTGCTGGGCCAATCGTTCGGCGGGTTCACGACTCTGGCCCACCTGTCCACGGATGCCGCTTCGCTGCGCGAGGTCTTCTTCACCGGTGGCCTCTCGGCCGTGGGGCGGCATCCCGACGAGGTCTACGGCCTCACCTACGACAAGCTGCGCACGGCATCGGAGCGGTACTACCGGCGCTTTCCGCACCACCGCGACACCGTGCGGCGGCTGGCTGATCTGACCGATGCGGGCAGAATCGTGCTGCCCGACGGCGAGGTGGTCGCGACCTCGCGGCTGCGCTCGCTCGGGATGCTGCTGGGCTCGAACGACGGATGGCAGAAGCTGCACCACCTGCTCGACGAAGAGCCGCACACCAACGCCTTCCGGCATGATCTGGCCGACGCACTGCCATACGACACCCGCAACCCGCTGTACTTCGTGATCCACGAGTCCAGCTACGCCGACGGATTCGCGACCCGGTGGTCGGCCGACCGGGTCGAACCCGACGACTTCCGCGATGACGTGACGTTGCTGACCGGCGAGCACGTGCGCCGCGAATGGCTCGACACGGTGCCGGGTTTCCGACCCTGGAAAGAGGTCACCCTCGCCCTGGCCGAGCATGAGTGGCCGAAGGTCTACGACGCCGAGGCGCTGCGTGACTCCGACGCGCATGGTGCCGCCGCCGTGTACGTGAACGACCTGTACGTGCCGCTGGAATTCTCCCTTGAGACGGCCGCGCTGCTGCCCGGTGTGACCCCGTGGATCACGAGTGAGCACGAGCACTCCGGCCTGCGTGAGGGCGATGTGCTGCCACACCTCCTCGACCTCGCGCACGGCCGCCGCGTGCGCTGAGCCGCGTCACGCCGGCACACGCGCCGCCCCGCGCGAGCGCAGCCCGGCCGAGCGCACCCCGCACCCGTCGCGCCGTACGCGCCTCGCCGGGCCGCCCGCGCCTCGCCCGGCCGCGCCCCGCCCGGCCGCGCCCGCGCCGAGACAGGGGATTCCTCTCGAGACCGAGTGCGAGGCCCTGTGTCTCGGGACGAATCCCTTGTCTCGACGTTGATGGGTCGTGTGCCGACCGGCGCGAGCGGAGCCCGGCGCGAGCGTACCCAGCACCCGTCGCGCCGTACGCGCCCCGCGGGGCCGCCCCGCCCGGCCGCGCCCGCGCCGAGACAGGGGATTCCTCTCGAGACCGAGTGCGAGGCCCTGTGTCTCGGGACGAATCCCTTGTCTCGGCGATGATGGGTGGTGTGACGCCCCGCGCGAGCGACCCGGCGCGAGCCGACCCGCGCGAGCGACCGGGGGCGAGCGCACGCGGCGCGAGCGACCCGCGCGAGCGGCCGGTCAGCGATCGCGCAGCGCGGCGCCCATCCGCTCGATGGCCGTGCGCAGGATCGGCCGAGGCAGCGCGAGGTTGAAGCGCACCGAGCCCGCCCCGGCATCCCCGCACAGGGCGCCGTCGGTACCGGCGACGCGCGCCTGCTCGAGAAAGAACTCGGCCGGGTGGTCGCCCAGACCCAGCGCCCGACAGTCGAGCCAGGCGAGATACGTGCCCTCCGGCGGCAGATACTCCACGTCCGGCAGGTGCTCGGCGACCAGCTCGCTCATGAGCGCGCGATTGCCGTCGAGATACCCGACCACATCGCTCAGCCACCCTCGCCCGTCGGCGAAGGCGGCCGCGTTCGCGACCAGACCGGGGTTGCTGGCGCCGTGCTCGGCCGACATCGCGCGTCGGCTGTCGGCCCAGGCTGCGGCATCCCGATCATTCGACAGGATCAGCTGCGCGCACTTGAGTCCCGGCAGGTTCCAGGCCTTGGAGGCCGAGGTAGCGGTGATGGTGTGGGATGCCGCAGCCGGCGACACCGACGCATAGGGCACGTGCTGCGACGACGAGTACACGAGCGGTGAATGGATCTCGTCGGAGAACACCCGCGCCCCGTGCCGCTCGACGATCTCGGCGACCGCGAGCATCTCTTCGCGCGTGTACACCTTGCCGATCGGATTGTGCGGATTGCAGAAGACGAGCAGCCCGCCGCCGGCCGCAAGCGCGCGGTCGATGCCGTCGAGGTCGAGGTGCCAGCCGGACTCGTCGCGGTGCATCGGCACCTGGACCACTTCGCGCCCGTGCGCGGGAGGAATCGTGAGAAACGGCATGTACGCGGGCGTGGGAAGCACGATCGCACTGCCGGCAGGAGTGAAAAGCTCGATGACCGTCGACAACCCCGAGAGCACGTCGGCCAGCGGACGCACCCGCTCGAGCGGGACATCCCATCCGTAGGCGTCACGCTGCCAGTCAGCACACGCCTGCGTCATCGCGTTGACGAGCCGCGCCGGCGGGTAGCCGAACAGCCCGCCGTCGGCCCACGTATGCAGCGCGTCGTGCACGGCGGGGGCGGTGCCGAAGTCCATCTCGGCGACGAACGCGCCGATCGCGTCGGGATGCGTCGACCACTTCATGCCGCCGGCGCGGCGCAGCTCGTCTTCGGTGAGGGCGTCGAAGAAAGAGATCATCCCTCCATGATCGCCTACGGCTGCAGCAGTGTCTTTATCGCGCGACGCTCGTCCATCGCCTTGTAGCCCTCGGCGACCTCGGCCAGCGGAAGAGTCAGGTCGAAGACCAGCCCGGGATCGATCTCGCGATGCCAGATGCGGTCGATGAGGTCGGGCAGGTATCGGCGCACGGGGGCGGGACCGCCGAACAGATGCACTTCGCTGTAGAAGAGCAGCTCACCGGGCAACGACACACCGTGCGAGACGCCGACGAACCCGACATGGCCACCGGCGCGCGTCGAGCGGATAGCCTGCAGCATCGACTCCTGCGTGCCGACCGCCTCGATGACACTGTGCGCGCCGAGGCCATTCGTGAGCTCCTTGATGCGCTCGACGCCGTCATCGCCGCGCTCGGTGACGATGTCGGTCGCGCCGAAGCGCCGGGCAAGGGCCTGCCGGTCGGCGTGCCGGCTCATCGCGATGATGCGCTCGGCGCCCAGCGCCTTCGCGGCCAGCACACCGAGCAGTCCGACCGCGCCGTCACCCACGACGGCCACGGTCTTGCCGGGCCCGACGGCTGCGGCATCGGCGGCGAACCAGCCGGTGCCCAGAACATCGGATGCCGCCAGCAGCGACGGAACGAGTTCGGGCGCGGGCGCACCCGGCGTGGCCACCAGCGTGCCGTCGGCCCACGGCACGCGCAGAAGCTCGGCCTGCGCGCCCAGCGACCCCATCGACACGACGTTCACGCACCGGGACGGATACCCGGCGCGGCAGATCTCGCACGTGCCGTCGGAGGCCATGAACGAACCGATCACGAAGTCGCCGGGAGCGATGGTGCGCACCTCGGAGCCGACCTCTTCGACCACCCCGACGTACTCGTGCCCCATGCGCAGTGGACGTGTGATCGGGTTCGTGCCCCGGTAGGTCCACAGGTCCGACCCGCACACGCAGGTCGCCGCCAGACGGATGACGGCATCGGTCGGTGCCTCGATCGTCGGGTCGTCGCGCTGCTCGTACCGCACGTCTCCCGGCGCGTGGATGACTGCTCCGTACATCTGGACCTCCTCGGCTCGCCGTACCATTCTCGCGCGCTCTGTCGGCTCGCGCCGAGGTCGCGCGTGCGGCGCTGAGGTCCTCCGCCGCTACGCGGGCTGCTCGATGCGCGAGGCGTCGCCGAGTCGGTGCCACGACCTGTCGTGGTAGACAAGAGCGCCGGCGGCGGCATCCCTCGATACCTGCGACTGCAGCGCGTGCGCGGCGATCACAGTCGAGCCACCGGCATCCATGCGCTCGATCACCGCGCAGCGCACCCACGCGCGCACGTCGGAATACACCGGCTCGCCGGTGACCAGCCGCGACCAGCGATCGGTGTCGGCGAACCGGTCGACGCCGCTGGTGGCGCCCAGACGGGCCAGCGGCAGGTCGGCCGAGTCGAGCAGATGCACGACGACCGTGTCGGCCCGCACGAGCGCCGATGCCGCCGACGACAGCTGCGACACCGAGAAGATAAGCAGCGGCGGTTCGGCGCTCACCGAGGCGACCGAGGTGGCCGTGAGCGCGACGGGACCATCACCGGGGTCGGCGGTGATGACCGCGACGCCGCCGGGATGACCGCGGAACAGTGCCTTGAATTCGTCGGCGCCGAGCGACGCGAAGCCGTGCACCTGTGGCGTGGGAACGGATGCAGGAGTGCTCATGACCGCCACGCTAAGCGCGGGGCGCGGGCGGATGCGAGGGTCATGACGCGAAGCGTCACACAGCGGAAACGGGGCGAAACACACGCCCCGGCAGGGCAACGAAGCGCCGAGCATGGAGCCATGTCCACCACTTTGCAGATCGTCGCGGTGTCGGGAAGCCTGCGCGCACCCTCGACCACGAACCTTCTTCTCGAGGCGGTGCTCGACGAGATCGAGCGCGCCGTCCCCGTCGAACGCCAGGTTCTCGAGCTGCGCACGCTCGCCGTCGACCTGGCCCGGGCTCTGACCGCGGGCGCGGTGTCGGCTCCCGTGCTGGCCGCCCAACAGGCGGTGGCCGAGGCCGACATCGTCGTGGTCGGCACCCCGATCTATCGCGGCGCGTACACCGGCCTGTTCAAGGACTTCTTCGACCTGCTGCACCACGACGCCCTCGCAGACACCCCGGTGCTGTTGACCGCCGGCGGCGGCAATGACCAGCATTCACTCGCCATCGATCATGAGCTGCGTCCGCTGTTCGCCTTCTTCCGCGCGCACACCCTGCCGATCGGCGTCTATGCGCGCTCCGCCGACTTCGCCGAGGGGCGGATCATCGGCACCGCGTTGCCGGCCGCCGTCACCCGCGCGGTCGAAGCCGCACTGCCCGTGCTGAAGGCGCGGGCAGCGGCATCCCCTCTCTCGACGATTTAGTCGAGGGATGCCGCGACGCGGCGGATCCCGTCGTCGGTGAGTTCGAGCACGCCGGTCGCCTCGTCGAGCGCGTCGACGGTGGCCTCGGCGGCGCGGTCGATCTGGATGCGCGGCGCGGACGGGATCGTGTCGGCATGGTAGGTGCCTTCGCCGTAGAACTGCCCGTAGCGCAGCACGACGCCGCCGGCGGCCAGCACCGACCGCTCGAGTTCGGCGACCGAATCGTGGGCGGGCCCGGCCGGCATCGGCCAGGCGACGCTCTGCGCGAGCACGCGGGTGGTCCCCGCGGCGCGCGCGGCGGCCAGCAGGTTGTGGGTGCCCTCGATGCGGATGCGGGCGTGGCGCTCGCGGAAATCCTCGATCTGGGCGGGGTCGTCGGGCAGATCGGTCAGCTCGTGCAGCACGAGGTCGGGCTGGTACCCGGCCAGCGCGGCGGCCAGGGCGTCGGCGTCGTAGACATCGCAGACGACCGAGGTCGCACCCAGCTCGTCGATCAGGGCCGCGTTCTGCGGCGAACGGGTGAGCCCGGCCACCTCGTGACCGGCGATCCGCAGCAGCGGCACGAGACGACGACCGATCACGCCGGATGCCCCGGCCAAGAACACGCGCATGTTCCCGATGGTAGGCCCGACGTGGCTGTGCGGGGCCGGAGCCGTGCCACGCCGCGTCGCGGCATCCCGCAGCGTGACTATCGTGGATCCATGAGCGAGCTCCATCCCGACACCATTGCCGTGCACGCGGGCAGGGAGGGGCTCGACGAACTCGGCGTGCACGCGCTGCCGATCGACCTGTCGTCGACCAACCCGCTGCCCGACATCGAACGCGGCGGCGACTCATACGAGGCGCTCACCGGCGGCAGGCGCCCGCCCGAAGCAGGCAGCAACGTCTACGGCCGGCTGTGGAACCCCACCGTCGCGCGGTTCGAAGACGCTCTCGCCGCGCTCGAGGGTGCCGACGAGGCTGTCGCGTTCGCGTCGGGAATGGCCGCGATGACCGCCGCGCTTCTCGCGCTGTGCGCGGCGACCGGCAAGCGGCACGTGGTCGGAGTGCGGCCGCTCTACGGCGGCACCGATGCGCTGCTGGCCGGTGATCTGCTGGGCATCGAGCGCACGTTCTGCGCTGTGGATGCCGTGGCCCCGGCGATCCGCGATGACACCGGGCTCGTCGTGATGGAGACCCCGGCCAACCCCACCCTCGACCTCGTCGACATCGCCGCGGTCGTCGCCCAGGCCGGGGACGTTCCGGTTCTCGTCGACAACACCTTCGCCACCCCGGTGCTGCAGAACCCGCTCGCACACGGCGCACGCCTGGCGCTGCACAGCGCGACGAAGTACATCGGCGGACACGGCGACGTCATCGCCGGCGCTATCGCGTGCGATGCCGACACGGCCATCGCGCTGCGACGAGTGCGCACCGCGACCGGCTCGGTGCTGCATCCCCTGGCCGGATATCTTCTGCATCGCGGACTGACAACGCTGCCGGTGCGCATGCGCGCCCAGCAGCAGAACGCTCAGCGGATCGCGGCGGCTCTGCGGCAGCATCCCGCCGTCGCCCGCGTGTACTACCCCGATGCCGACACCACCGGAATCCTCGGCACGCAGCTGCGCGGACCCGGCGCCATGGTCTCGATAGCCTTGCGCGGCGGATTCGACGCCGCCGAGCGCTTCACCTCGGCGCTGCGCATCTTCACTCACGCCGTCTCACTGGGTGGAGTGGACTCGCTCGTGCAGCATCCCGCCGCCATCAGCCACCGGCATGTCGCCCCCGAAGCGCGGCCCGGCGCCGACGTGGTGCGCCTGTCGATCGGCCTCGAAGACGCCGACGACCTCGTCGCCGACCTGGCGGCGGCGCTGGGGTGATGATCCGGCTGAATCCCCGCGCGCGCCGCACGACCTAGACTGGAAGAGTCCGCCTCGCCGTTCGCGAGCCCTCTCCTGTCGAGGTTCCGCCGTGTCTTCTGCCTCTGCCGCACGCCCGCTTGAGGTGCGCCATCTGCAGCTCGCGCGCGCCGTCGCCGCCGCAATCGCCGCCGCGATGGTCACGTTCTCGCCCGACCATTCCTCGGCGTTCGGCCTTTCGGTGTTCAGCGGCTTCGCGATTCTGACGGCGATCATGATGTTCGCGGCGGCCTGGCTCGTCTATCCCAGGGGGCGTCGCGGCGCTGCCGTGTTGATCGGCGTGCTCGACGTGGTCGCCGGCATGATCGCCGGCATCGGACCCTTGCGCAGCGACACCACGTTCTTCGTGCTCGTGGCGGTGTGGGCCCTGGCCACCGGTGTCGCCGAGGGCGTGGTCGGGCTGCGCGCCCGGCGCGCGGGCCTGCCCGACGCGCGCGACGCGATCTTCATCGGCGCGCTGGGCGTCGTGCTGGCCATCGCGCTGCTGTGCGTTCCGGCCGGGTACGCCTTGAACTACACGATCGACGAGGCGCACCAGACCTTCACCCTGACCGGCATCACGATCGGCGTCGGCATCTTCGGCGCGTACACGGCGATAGCGGCCGTGTATCTGGGCATCGCCGGATTCTCCCCACGCAAAGACGCCACGCCCGAGTTGGCCGCGGCATCCGATGAACACCCCGGAGGTGCCGCATGAGCGACCAGCGCCCCACCACTCGCCGCGACCTGATGAGGCCCGCGCAGCTGCTCGGACTCGCCCTCGTCGCCGCGCTTTTCGCGGGTGTGGTCACCCTC
Organism: Microbacterium protaetiae; assembly: GCF_004135285.1. Classification (NCBI taxonomy): domain Bacteria; kingdom Bacillati; phylum Actinomycetota; class Actinomycetes; order Micrococcales; family Microbacteriaceae; genus Microbacterium; species Microbacterium protaetiae. The sequence continues at coordinate 1,303,230 of NZ_CP035494.1, read as the reverse complement.
GTGGCGATGGGATTCTTCCAGAACCGATTCCCCGGCGAGTCGGCCCATGCGCTGGTGGTGGCCGGCGTCGTCGCCGGCATCACGTTCATCGTGACGGTGGTCGTCATCTCGTTGCTGCTGCTGGCTGTGCAGCCCACGCAGGTCACGCACGCCGTCGATAAGCCGGTGCTGATCGCCCGGGACGACGCCGTGGAGCACGACGCCGCCGCGGGTCGGGATGCCGCGGCGGGGCGGGATGCCGCGGCGGGGCGGGATGCTGCGGGTAGGGATGCTGCGGGGCGGGGTGCTGCGGGTCGGGGTGCCGCGGCGAAGCCGGCCGACGACGAACGCGGAACGCCCACGGATCACTGAGGCGGGCTCCCCGCGCGATGCGCGCGCTACCCATTTCTGCGTTCGCTACTCGTTTCTGCGTTCGCGCCCGCCTGCGCGTGCTACCCGTTTCTGCGTTCGCTATTCGTTTCTGCGTTCGCGCCCCCGTTTCGCGGGGCGTTTTCGTTCGCGCTGTTGTTTTCTGCTGATGCGCATGCGATTTGCGTGCGCGTTCGCGGAATGGGGTAGCGGGAGTGAAGCAGGGGCTCCCGCGCGCCCGCCTGCGCCCGCGCGCGCTACTCGTTTCTGCGTTCGCTGCTCGTGTCTGTGTTCGCGCCTCCGTTTCGCGGGGTGCTTTCGTTCGCGCTGTTGTTTTCTGCTGATGCGCATGCGATTTGCGTGCGCGTTCGCGGAATGGGGTAGCGCGAGTCAAGCAGGGGCGCTCCGCGTCGGCTCGGTGTCCTCGCGCGCTGCCCGGATCCCACACGCGCTACCCGTTTCTGCGTTCGCTGCTCGTGTCTGCGTTCGCGCCCGCCTGCGTTCGCTACTCGTTTCTGCGTTCGCTGCTCGTGTCTGCGTTCGTGCCCCCGTTTCGCGGGGCGTTTTCGTTCGCGCTGTCGCTTTCTGCTGATGCGCATGCGATTTGCGTGCGCGTTCGCCGGAAGGGGTAGCGCGAGTGAAGTAGGGGCGCTCCGCGTCGGCTCGGTGTCCTCGCGCGCTGCCCGGATCCTGCACCCGCTACCCGTTTCTGCGTTCGCTGCTCGTTTCTGCGTTCGCGCCCGCCTGCGTTCGCTACTCGTTTCTGCGTTCGTTGCTCGTGTCTGCGTTCGTGCCCCCGTTTCGCGGGGCGTTTTCGTTCGCGCTGTTGTTTTCTGCTGATGCGCATGCGATTTGCGTGCGCGTTCGCGGAATGGGGTAGCGCGAGTGAAGTAGGGGCTCCCGCGCGCAACCTCGCCCCGCGCCCGCCCACCCGCGCAGCGCGACCGTGGCGCTATCGCGCGAGCTGCTCGGCAACCCCCGTGTAGCTGGCCGGCGTCAGTGTGAGCAGGCGCTGCTTCGCGGCATCCGAGATGTCGAGTCCACGCACGAACGCAGCCAGATCGTCGCGGCCCACCCGGTGTCCACGGGTGAGGTCCTTCAGCAGGGCGTAGGGGTCGGTGATTGACGAGTTTCCGGCCGCGATCTCGCCGCGCACCACGGTCTGGATGGCCTCGGCCAGCACCTCCCAGTTGGCGTCGAGATCAGCCAGCAGCACGTCGCGTGAGAGAGAGATGTTGTCAAGTCCGCGCAGCAGGTTCTCCAGCGCCAGCAGCGAATGGCCGAACGCCACCCCGATGTTGCGCTGGGTGGTCGAGTCGGTCAGGTCGCGCTGCATGCGCGAGGTCACCAGGGTCGAGGCGAGCGTCGCGAACAAGCCCCCCGAGATCTCGAGGTTCGCCTCGGCGTTCTCGAACCGGATCGGGTTGATCTTGTGCGGCATGGTCGACGAGCCGGTCGCGCCGGCCACGGGAATCTGTGCGAAGAAGCCGAGCGAGATGTAGGTCCAGACATCCGTCGCCAGATTGTGCAGGATGCCGCCGGCATGCCGCGCGCGGTCGTAGAGTTCGACCTGCCAATCGTGCGACTCGATCTGGGTGGTCAGCGGATTGAAGCCGATCCCGAGCCCGGAGATGAACGAGCGCGAGAGCTCCTGCCAGTCGACGTCGGGCGCCGCGGCCAGGTGCGCCGACCACGTTCCGGTCGCGCCGGAGAATTTCGCCAGGTACTCGCCGCCCTCGATCTGTGCGGCCACGCGCTCGAGGCGCCAGGCGAACACGGCCAGCTCTTTGCCCATGGTCGAGGGGGTCGCCGGCTGCCCATGCGTGCGCGACAGCATCGCGGCATCCGCGTGCTCGTGAGCCATGGCACGCAGCTTGGCGATGACCTCGCGCAGCTTGGGCAGCCAGACGCCGGTCACCGCGCGCTGCACGGTCAGCGCATAGGAGGCGGAGTTGATGTCTTCGCTCGTGCAGGCGAAGTGGGTGAGCTCGGCGATGGCGTCGAGCCCGAGCGCCGACAGCCGGTCGCGCACGAGGTACTCGACGGCCTTGACGTCGTGGCGGGTGACGGCCTCTTTTTCGGCGAGCCAGTCGATCTCGGCCTGACCGAAGTTCTCATAGAGCTCGCGCAGACGCCGCTTGTCGGCATCCCGCAACGGCTGTGTGCCGAACAGACCGCGGTCGGTCAGTGCTATCAGCCATTCCACCTCGACCTCGACGCGGGCGCGATTCAGCCCGGCTTCGGAGAGGTGCTCGGCCAGCCCGACGACGACGTCGCGGTAGCGTCCGTCGAGGGGGCTCAGGGGCTGAGGGGGCAGAGTGGTCACGGGTCTCCCGTCCGTCGGGCGCGCCACGGGTCAGCCGGCAGCACGGATCGCGGGTTCGAGTTGCCGGAAGAGCGCCCGGCACGCACTCTCGATCATACCGAGCACCTCGTCGAACATCTCGGGCGCCGCATAGTAGGGGTCGGGCACATCGCGGGCACCATGCGCGTGCGGGTCGAACGAGAGCAGCAGGGCGATCTTCGCCTCGTCTTCGTCGTCGCGCGCCCACTCGCGCAGCACGCGCTCGTGTCCGGTGTCGAGTGCGACAACGAGATCGTTCTCGTCGAAGTCGCGGTAGGAGAACTGGCGTGCGCGGTGCGCGTCTGCGGTGAACTCATGGCGTCGCAACGCGTCGAGGGTGCGGCGATCGGCGCGCTCGCCGACATGCCAGTCGCCGGTACCCGCGCTGGTGGACACGATGCGGTCGCCGAGTCCGACCGAATCGGCGAACCAGCGGAACACGACCTCTGCCATCGGCGATCGGCAGATGTTGCCCGTGCACACGAACACGACGCGAAAGGGCGCGGAACCACCGGTCATCTCTCCATTCTGCTGACTCGGGATGCCGCAGCCCAAGATTTTTCGCACGATTCCTCCCCAGGCATCCCCCCGACGCGAGTTGTCCACGGAAGTGGCACGGTGGTCTTCCGGGCGCTCTGCGCGGTGCCAGTGTCGAAGAATGGACCCGGTTCTGACGACCTTGGATGCCGCGCTGCAGACACTCGACGACGTCGCCGCCGCCCTGCCCGTCTTGCGCGCGCAGGCGACGACGATCGCCGCCGAGACCGCGTGGGAGTCGGCCGCCGTGGCCCAGTATCACCGCCGGTGGCAACGGTGGGACGACGACATCGTCGCCCTTCTCGCAGGCGTCGACGATGAGCGCGAAGAGCTGCGCGTGGCGCGGGCCGGCCGCGTGGTGGCGCTGGCGGGGGCGCAGTGAGCGCGAGGCGGGCGTGCGGTGGGGGCGGGCATGCTCATGCCGTGCGAGGCGGCGTGGCGCGGTACGTGTGCGGGCGGTGCGTGTGTGGGCGGCGTGGGCGGGGCGGGCGGTGCGTGTGCGGGTGCGGGCGGTGCGTGTGTGGGCGGCGTGGGCGGGGCGTGTGCGGGCGGTGCGGCGGGGTGTCCGCATGCCGTGCGGGGCGGGCGTGCGCATGCCGTCCGGGGCGGGCGTGCGCATGAGCGATGACATCACGATCCGTGACGGGGGTGTCGTGGCGGTCGACACCGAGAGCCTGCGGCGCGCGGCCGCCCGGTGGGCCGTCCTGCGGACACGGCTGCGGGATGCCGCGCAGGCGCTGTCGACCGCGGCTCGGAACCTGTCCGCATTGGGGCCTGAGGCCACCGCCGTACTGTCGACCACGACCTCCCTCATCGGGCGGTCGGCCTGGATGGCGTCGTCGTGCGCCGACGACCTCGATGACCTGGTCGCCGACCTGCGCACCGCCGCCGATACCTACGAGGTGATCGAGCTTCGTGCGCGCGCGGCGGTGCACGGCGGCGTCGGGACGGTGGCGGCGCGCTCTCTCGCGTTGATGGTGTTCGGGTCGCGGCATCCCGAGGCCCTCGCGCACGCCGATGCCGCCTCGGCGGCCCGTGACCTGCAGGTCGGGGCGCAGCTGGCCGGCCCGTCCAACGGCGGAGTGATGCTGGCGCCGGCGCTGGTCGCCCTCGCGTCGCCGCTGTTCGGCCTCGAGCTGATGTCGATCGCCGGTGCGTTGCCACAGGCGGCACAGGGTGCGCAGGCGCTCATCCGCATGTTGGGCGCAGGCAGAATCGCACCCGGAATGACCCTGGCCGGTGCGGCGGAACCGGTGCGACTGCAGCAGACCTTTGCCTCGTCACTCGTGTCGCCGCCCGACGGGCTCGCCGATGCCCTCGGTCGCATTCCCGACGACGACGCGCGCGTGCGCATCGAGAGCTACGCAATGCCCGACGGCTCGATGCGCTATGCCGTCTACCTGGCCGGCACGCGTGATTTCGTGCCCGGCGGCGATGAGACCGATCCGTGGGACATGCGCTCCAACCTTGAGATGTACTTCGGTCAGGACTCCGCCGCCTACGAGGCTGTGCAGGCGGCGATGGCGGATGCCGGTGTTCCGCCGGGCGCGCAGGTGTACCTGTTCGGGCACTCACAGGGCGGGATGATCGCCGATTGGCTGGCGGTGCAAGGCGGGTACGACGTGTCGATGCTGGTGACGGCGGGGTCGCCGACCGAGGCGGCGGTGGGCGACGAGACGCTGAGTGTGCAGCTGCGGCACACAGATGATGTCGTGCAGAGCCTGGCCGCCGGCGGGTCGGATGCGCGTGTCGGCGCCGAGGGGAGCATGGTCGTCGAACGCGCCGGTGACCCGGTGCCCGGCCTGCAGGATCTCTCGGTGGCCGCGCACCATCTGACGGCGTACGTCGCGACGGCCCGGATGGTGGATGCCGCAGCCGACCCGCGTGCTGCCCAGATGCGGGTGGCACTCGGCGAGTTGCGTGGCGCGAGGTCGGTGGCGGCGGCCGAGTACAACGCGGCGCGGGTGGGCGCGCCGGTCGCGCCGAAGCCGGTGCCGACGCCGTCGCCGGGTCCGTCGCCGGTGCCACCGCCGTCCTCCTCGCCGCCCTCCTCACCGGGTTCGCGTTCGGTTCGCAGGAACTTTTGGTGATCCCGGGCGTGTCGGGGGCCTCGGCGGGGTGATTCTGCAGAATGTCCTGCGAGCTGAACGGCGCGCGGCTGAACGGGCAGCACGGCCGGCGCGGCGGGGCGCCGAGGTCGGCCCAGTGCGGCGCCGAGGTCAGCCCGCGAGCACCCCGGCCGCCTGCCGGGCGGCGCCCAGCGCGACGTATTCGGCGGGCGCGGGCACCTCGACCGGAATGCCGAGCACGTCCGGCGCGATGCGCTGCACGGCCTCGGACTGCGCCCCGCCGCCGATCAGCAAGGCCCGATGCAGCGGAACGCCGAGCTCGCGCAACGTCTGCATTCCGTAGGCGAGTCCGCCCAGCATCCCCTCGACTGCAGCGCGGGCGAGGTTCTCGCGTGTTGTCGAGGCCAGCGTCATCCCCGAGAGGGTCGCCGTGGCGTCGGGCAGGTTCGGGGTGCGTTCACCCTCGAAGTACGGCTCGAGCCGCAGCCCGCCGGCCCCCGGGTCGGCGCTCAGCGCCAGCGCGCTGAGCCCGGCGTGATCGACGCCGAGCAGCCCGCGGATCGCCTCGAGCACGCGTGACGCGTTGATCGTGGCCACCAACGGCAGCCAGTGTCCATCGGCCGACGCGAAGCCCGCCACGGTGCCGCTGGGGTCGATGACGCGCTCGCCGCTGACGGCGAAGACCGTGCCGCTCGTGCCGATCGACACGACAGCGTCACCGGGCTGCGCGCCCAGGCCCAGCGCCGCACCGGCGTTGTCGCCGGCACCGCCGCCGACCGTGCGGCCCGCGGCATCCCGAACAGACTCGCCGGCTTCGAGCACACGCGGCAGCACGGCGTCGTGGCCGAGGGCGGCCACGAGCAGCTCGCGGTCGTACCCGTTCTCGCCCCAGTAGCCGGTGCCCGAGGCATCAGACCGGTCGGTGACCAGCTCGGAGAGGTCGGGATTCGAGGGTCCGAACCCGCGCAGCCGCCAGGTCAGCCAGTCGTGCGGCAGGGCGACGGCGGCTACGCGCGCGGCGTGAGCGGGCTCGTTGTCGCGCAGCCAGCGCAGCTTGGTGATGGTGAACGAGGCGACCGGCACCAGGCCGGTACGCGCTGCCAGGGCGTCGGCACCGAATTCGGAGATGAGATCGGCTGCCGCCCCCGCCGAACGTGTGTCGTTCCACAGCAGCGCGGGCCGGATCACCTCACCGGCCTCGTCGAGCACGACCATGCCATGCTGCTGGCCACCAATCGCCCAGGCCGCGACATCGTCCAGCCCACCGGCCTCGGCGATCGCGGTCTGAAGGGCGTCCCACCACGCGGCCGGGTCGGCCTCGGTGCCGTTCGGATGCGACGCGCGACCCTGCCGCTCAATACGGCCGGTCGCGGCGTCGACCACCACGACCTTGCATGACTGGGTCGACGAGTCGACCCCTGCCACCAGCGCCATGGCGCCTCTCCTTCGTCGGTTGTCGTCGGTACAGCGTGCAACAACTCAGTCTGCGCGCGGGCCCTGCCGGGAGCGAACCGCGTGAATCCGCGGCCGTGTCTTTGCCGGGGGTGCGCACAGACTGAGTTGTTGCACGGGGTGGTCGCCGCTCTCCGATCAAATCTGGCTGAGGGCGACCACCCCGTGCGGACGGGTGTCAGCGCGCGCCGAGCAGGTGCTCGGTGGCCAGCTGCTGCAGGCGCACGAAGCCGAAGCCCTTGCCGCCGAAGTACACGTCGGGGTCGAAGTCCTCGAACGCCGAGCGGTCGGCCAGCAGTTCGGCATACCCCTCGCCCGCACCGAGCGTCGGCTCGGCGAGCTCGGCCACCCGAGCGGCGGCCAGGGCCTCCTTGACCTCGGGGTCGGCGCGGAAGGCGGCGGCGCGCTCCTTGAGCAGCAGGTAGGTGCGCATGTTGGCGGCGGCCGAGTCCCACACACCGGTCTCGTCTTCGGTGCGCGACGGCTTGTAGTCGAAGTGGCGCGGGCCGTCGTAGGCCTGGCCGCCCTCGGGGCCACCGTTCTCGAGCAGATCAACGAGCGCGAAGGCGTTGTGCAGGTCGCCGTGACCGAAGACGAGGTCCTGGTCGTACTTGATGCCGCGCTGGCCGTTCAGGTCGATGTGGAAAAGCTTGCCGTGGTACAGCGCCTGGGCGATGCCGGCGGCGAAGTTCAGCCCGGCCATCTGCTCGTGCCCGACCTCGGGGTTCAGGCCCACCATCTCGGGGTGCTCGAGCGAGCCGATGAACGCGAGCGCGTGTCCGACGGTCGGCAGCAGGATGTCGCCGCGCGGCTCGTTCGGCTTGGGCTCGATGGCGAAGCGGATGTCATAGCCCTTGTCGATGACGTACTCCGAGAGCAGGTTGACGCCCTCGCGGTAGCGCTCCAGGGCCGAGCGGATGTCCTTCGCGGCGTCGTACTCGGCGCCTTCGCGGCCGCCCCACATGACGAGCGTCTTCGCGCCGAGCTCGGCGCCCAGGTCGATCTGGCGCAGCACCTTGCGCAGCGCGTAGCGGCGCACGGCGCGGTCGTTGGAGGTGAAGCCGCCGTCCTTGAACACCGGCGGGCTGAACAGGTTGGTGGTGACCATCGGCACGACCAGGCCGGTGTCGGCCAGCACCTGCTTGAGGCGGTCGATCTGGTTCTGGCGCTCGGCGTCAGTGGAGCCGAACGCGAACAGGTCGTCGTCGTGGAACGTGAGACCGTACGCGCCGAGCTCGGCGAGCTTCTCGACGGCGTGGACGACATCGAGGGCGGGACGGGTCGGGCCGCCGAACGGGTCGGTTCCGTTGTAGCCGATCGTCCAGAGGCCGAACGTGAACTTGTCGGCGGGGGTGGGGGTGACCATGACGCTCCTTCGCGGCGCAAGAGATCAAATGTTGTGAGTGACAACCTATACCAGAATGGATGCCGCGTCCAGTGGTTCGTCGATATGAACAACAAATCCCGTACAGTGGTCGCGTGAGTCGTACGAAACAGACGGGTGTGCGCGAGGCCAACCTCTCCCACGTGCTGCGTCTCGTGCACCTGAACGGCCCCCTCTCGCGCGCGATCATCACCGCGCGCACGGGCCTGAACCGTTCGACGGTGGGCGACCTCGTGACCGAGTTGACCGGTGCCGGCCTCGTGCTCGAGCGCGAACCGGCGGCGCACGGCCGGGTGGGCCGCCCCTCGCCCGTCGTCGACATCGATCCACGACCCGTGGTCGTCGCGGCCAACCCCGAGGTGGACGCCCTCACCGTGGCCGCTGTCGGCCTTGACCGCGGCATCCGCGCTCGTGCCCGCCTCGAGCGCAACGAGCTTCTCACCCCTGCCGAGACCGCCCGGCTGATCGCCGCGCAGATCCAGGCGTGGCGAGGCGACGAACTGGCCGACGCGCGCGTGCTGTCGGTCGGGGTCGCCGTGCCCGGTCCGGTGCGTGCGGCCGACGGTCTGGTGCGCGCGGCGCCTCATCTGCAGTGGACGGATGCTCCGCTCGGCCCGCTTGTCACCGAGGCGACCGGACTACCGGCGGCGATCGGCAACGACGCGAACATGGGTGCGGTCGCCGAGCACTTGTTCGGGGCGGCGCGCGGCGTGGATCACGTGGTCTACCTCAACGGCGGCGCGAGCGGCATCGGCGGCGGGATCATCATCGGCGGGCGTGCGCTGGTGGGAGCCGGCGGATACGCGGGCGAGTTCGGTCAGAGTCGCCCCGCCGTCGCCAGCGAAGACGATCGGCGCAGCGCGCTGGGCACGCTCGAAGACGAAGTGAGTCGGCGCCGCCTGCTCGATGTCGTGGGGCTGCGGGCGGTCGACGAGCCGGAGCTGGCCGAGGCTCTGGCGTCGTCGAGCGACCCCGCTGTGGTCGCCGAGGTCACGCGGCAGCGCCGCATCCTGGCGACCGCGCTGGCCAATGCGGTGAACGGACTGAACCCGTCGGTGCTCGTTCTGGGCGGGTTTCTCGCGACGATCGCCGCGCAGGATCTGCCCGGGCTGCTGGCCGACGTGCGGGCGCAGTCGATGCCGACCTCGGGCGAAGACATCGACATCCGCCTGGCGACGCTGGCCGGTGACCGGCTGCTGATCGGGGCGGCTGAGGCGGCGTTCGCCGAGCTGCTGCGCGACCCGATCGCCGCCCTCGCCCACTGACCCTCGCCCGCGGCGCGCGGCTCGTCCGTGCCGCCGAGCGGGGGAAATTCCATATGGAATTGACGAGACCACATCATCCTGACGCAGGAATGATGTGGTCTCGACAATTCGATATGGAACAGACCGGGTGGAACAGACCGGGTGGAACCGACCGGATGGAACCGACCGGGTGGGACGGGCCTGAGGCGGGCAGGGGACGAGCCGGAGGCAGGCGGATGCCGCGGTCAGGCGGTGCCGTGGCTGGCGCGGGAGCGCCGCGACAGCGCGTCGATGATCACGGCGAGCAGCAGCACCGCGCCGGTCACCATGAACTGCGCATCGGAGCTCAGGTTCAGCAGCGTCAGACCGTTGAAGATCGACTGGATCACGACGATTCCCAGCAGGGCCGACCACGCCGACCCGCGTCCGCCGAACAGGCTCGTGCCGCCGATCACCGCCGCCGCGATCGCCACCAGGTTGGTGGTGCCGCCGCCGCTGGAGATGCTCGCCGCGGTCAGACGTGCCGCCGCCATGAGGCCGCCGAGTGTGGCCAGCGTCGTGCCGATCATGAGTGCGGAGATGTAGATGGCCTTCACGTTGATGCCCGCGCGCCGGGCGGCCTCTTCGTTGCCGCCGACCGCATAGATCCAGCGGCCCCACCGTGTGCGGGTCAGCAGCGTCGCCATGATCGCGACCAGCACGATGAAGACGAGGAACATCACCGACACGCCGCGGTTGGTGGCCAGCCACGTGATCGCTGCCGCGGCCACGATGGCGATCACGATCGCCTTGATGACGATGAACGAGATGGGGCCGGTCGACAGGCCCGACTTCGTGCGGCGGCGCGCCTTCGTGACGTCGTTCACAACGATCCCCAGAACGACCAGACCGGCGACCGTGTAGGCCAGCCACGGGGGAAGGAACCACGAGGTGGCGAACTGCACGATCCACGACGAATACGGCAGGTTGATCGTGCCACTGGGGCCGAGCACCCACAACTGCACGCCGAGGAAACCCATCAAGCCGGCAAGCGTCACCACGAAGGTGGGAACGCCGAAGCGGGTGAAAAGGAAGCCGTAGACGTATCCGATCAGCGCGCCGATGGCCAGTGCGGCCACGATCGACAGCCAGATCGGCCAGCTCCAGCTTACGAAAGTGACACCGAGAATCGCCGATGCCAGCCCGCTCAACGACCCGATCGACAGGTCGATCTGTGCCACCAGCAGCACAACCACGACACCCAGCGCGATGACCCCCAGCGGGGCGCACTGCAGAGTGAGGTCGACGAGGTTGGTCGCCGAGAGGAACCGCGGGTTGAGAATCTGGAAGACGATCCAGATGAGGATCAGGCCAAGAAAGACCGGAAGCGACCCGATGTCACCGGTGCGCACCCGAGTGGCGAACCCGCTGAGCACGCCGCGCAGACCCTCCCTGCGCGTCAGTCGCTCGTCTTGCAGATCGGCCGCGACGGTGGTCGGCGCCGAGTTGTCCCTGGTCTCGGGAGGCGTCGAAGAGCTCATAGTGCGTCCTTCTCGGTCGGGTGCGCGGCGCTGCGGCTGCTGACGGGGTTGTCGGTGGCGCCGGTGATGGCCGCCACGATGTCTTCGTAGCTGACATCGGCGGTGCGGAACACGCCGTTGTTGCGGCCCAGGCGCAGTACCACGACGCGGTCGGCCACCGCCTGCACGTCGGCCATGTTGTGGCTGATGAGGATGACGCCGAGCCCGCGCTCGCGCAGGCGCTCGATGAGGTTGAGCACCTCGGCGGTCTGGGCAACGCCGAGGGCGGCGGTGGGCTCGTCGAGGATGACGATCTGCGGCTCGCCGATGAGCGATCGCGCGATGGCGACGGTCTGGCGCTGACCACCGGAAAGCGAAGCGACGGCGATGCGCACCGAGGGGATCTTGGCCGACAGCTGGCGCAGCAGCTCCCACGAGCGCTGCTCCATGAGCTCTTCGTTGATCATGCCGGTGCCGAGCTCACGCCCGAGGAAGAGATTGGCGACCACATCGAGGTTGTCGCACAGCGCGAGGTCCTGGAACACGGTGGCGATGCCCAGCTCGCGCGAAGCGGTTGGCGAGGGGATGGAGACCGGCGACCCGTTGAAGGTGATGGTGCCGTGGTCGGCCGAGTGCACCCCCGCGAGGATCTTGACCAGCGTGGACTTTCCCGCGCCGTTGTCACCGACGAGGGCGACCACCTCGCCGGCATAGACATCCAGCTCGACATCGGTGAGGGCGCGCACGGCGCCGAAGCCTTTGGAGATGTTGCGGATCGAGAGGACGGGTTCGCGGGCGGATGCCCGTGGTTCGTCGATTTCGGATGCCAGGGTCACGGCGTCTCCTTCGTTCAGGGAGGGCGCGTGCCGGCCGGGTGGCCCGGCCGGCACGCGCGCGTCAGGGTGTTACTCGAGACCGTTCTTCGTGCACGCGTCCTTGTAGGCGCTCGTGCAGATCTGGTCTACCGTGTACAGCCCGTCCTTGATCACGGTGTCCTTGATGTTGTCGACCGTGACGGCGACCGGCGTCAGCAGGAACGAGGGGATGGAGACTCCGCTCGCGGTGTCGGCGCTGGCGTCGGCCTTCGGGCTCTCGCCCTTGGCCAGCGACACGGCCAGCTCGGCTGCCTGGTACGCCTCGGGCTTGAACGCCTTGTAGACGGTCATGTACTGATCGCCCGCGAGGATGCGCTGAATGCCCGAGAGCGCGGCATCCTGACCCGTCACCGGAGGAAGCGGCGTGATGCCGCCGCCCTTGAGGGCCGCGATGGCGCCACCGGCGGTGTCGTCGTTCGCGTCATAGACGCCCTTGATCTTGTCGCCGAACTTGGTCACCTGGCCCGAGACCCAGTCCTGGGCCTTCGTGGGCTCCCATCCGGGTGTGTCGTACTCGGCGAGCACCTTCAGCCCCGAACCATCGATGACGCTGTGCGCGCCCTTCTTGAACTGGGCGGCGTTCGGGTCGGTCGGCGAACCGTTGACCATGATGATGCCGGCGTCAGACGGGAGTCCGAGGTCCTTCATCTTGTCGACGAGGGCCTGTGCCTGAAGCTGTCCGACCTTCTCGTTGTCGAACGACACGTAGTACGAGACGTCGCCGCTGTCGACGAGGCGGTCGTATGAGATGACCGGCACGTTCTTCGACTTGGCCTGGTTGACGATCGCGGCGGCGGCCTTGCCGTCGAACGGGTCGAGCACGAGCACGTCAACGCCCTGGGTGAGCATCGACTCGGCCTGCTGCTGCTGCTTGGCGGCATCGCCGTCGGCGTTGGCGTAGCTGACGGTGCAGCCCGCGCAGAGGTCTTTGACCTTCTCTTCGAAGTAGGGCTTGTCGGCGCTGGCATAGCGCTCGGTGACGTTGTCGGGAAGGAGCAGGCCGATCTTGGCCGAGCTCGCGTCACCGGCCGCGGCGGTGCCGTTGTCTCCGGCCTTCTGCGCGCCGTTCGAGCATGCCGACAGCATGCCCATAGACAGAAGCAGCGCGGTCGTTGCGACCAACGCTCTCTTGGTGGTGATCTTCATCGAATCCTCCGTTGCTGTGCCGACCACTGTGGCGACTCTCCGAGCATGACAGGTTCTCCATCTTGTCGTCAACACTTGAACACAACGGTTTCGCAACGGTCGCTCACATGGCGGTGGCGCGCACGTTCGTCTCGTCGATTGCGTGCACGATCGCCCCCATCGCGGCCGCGCCGACGCCCAGCTGGGCCTGTACGACATCGGGTGCGCGCGAGGCGTCGACGATGACCGCGTGCTCCATGGCCAAACGAATCGGTCCGATCAGCAGTTCGCCGGCCCGGGCGAGGTCGCCGCCCACGACGATCCGCTCGGGATCGACCAGATTGCACAGGTTGCCGGTGGCCAGGCCGATGTGCCGGCCCGCTTCGGCCAGGGCGCGGATGCACGGTCCGTCGTTGGCCATCGCCCGCACCACGATGTCGCTGAGCTTCATGGTGCCACCGTCGGGTTCGAGCCGGTCGAGGATCGCGGGTCCGCCGGCGATCGCCTCGAGGCATCCGCGGTTTCCGCATCGGCACAGCGGGCCGTCTTCGAGGATGATCGTGTGGCCGAGTTCGCCGGCAGTGCCGTTGTGCCCGTGCAGCACCTGGCCGCCCAGGACCAGGCCCGACCCGATGCCGTCGCCGATGTCGAGGAAGATCATGTTCTGCTTGCCGCGGCCCGCGCCCAGCCGGGCTTCGGCGAGGGCGGAGAGATTCGACGCGTTGTCGACGTAGACCGGGCGGCGCAGCCGTCGGTGCATCACGGCGGGAATGTCGACCCCGGTCCACCCGCGCAGGATGCCGCGGCCGGCCACTCGCCCGGTCGAGCGTTCGATCGGCGCCGAGATGGCGAGCCCGACGCCGACCAGTTCGTCGATGGCCGAGTCGAGGTCGCCGAGCATGTCAGACAGCAGCAGCGACGCCCGGTCGAGCTCGTTGTCGGCGCGATGATCGCGCGCCAGCGGCATGTGGTGCTCGCCGAGCACGGTGCAGTTCACGTCGGCGACGATGACCCGCAAGTGACGGCTGGACACGTGGATGCCGGCGACGAGCCCGACGGCGCGGGCGAACGACACCAGCGTGGCACGGCGGCCGCTGCGTGTGCTCGGGCTCGTGCGCAGCACGCCGCCGGCGACGAGCTCGCGTACGATATTCGAAACCGAGGCCGGCGACAGGCCCGTGACGCCGGCGAGTTCGACCTGCGTGAGACTGCCGTGCTTCTTGATGGCGGCGACGATTCGAGCCCGGTTGGCTTCACGAAGTGAAGTCTGAGAGCCCGGAGTCCGCCGTTGGGTTGCCACGAGCACACATTACCGGCCCGGCCGCGGATCGCCACTTCTGCGTCATGCTCGACGCGTGGGCGTGGGCGTGGGCGTGGGCGCGGGCGGCGGGCGTGCGAGTGGCGCGGGCGCTGGCGCGGGCGTGCGAGTGGCGCGGGCGCTGGCGCTGGGGTGCGAGTGGGCGTGGGCGCGTGGGCATGCGCGCGGCAGCGATGCCGCGCCCTCACCCCACCGGGCGCGCCGCGACGAACATCCCCGCCGGGTCGTATCTCCGGCGCAGTTCAGACAGCCGCGCGGCGCTCTGGCCGAACCCCGGCGTCAGGTCACGCCCGGGTACGTCGACGAAGGTGAGGGCAAGTCCCGGGCCGTGCCCCGCCCGCAGAGCCTCGACCACTGCGCTCGTAGCGGCGATGCCGGCGGGCACCGCCTCGGGGACGGGCGCTATCGTCACCGTCGAGAGAAGATAGTCGCCCTCCAGCGCGTCGACCGCACCGCTGCCGGCGACCGGGCGGGCAAGAGCGCCGCCGGCGTGGCGGATCTCACTGATCATCGGCCGTGCGGCGAAGGCCGCCTCGACGAACGCGTCGACGAGGGCATCGTCGAGGCCGGTCAGCATCGCATGATCCGATACCGCCGGCGACGGCTTCGGGTGGGTCCAGGTGCACAGCGGTCAGGTCGGCGGCGGGAATGCGCGCGAACGTATCCATCTCGGGCTGAAGAGAGCGCAACGGCGCGAGCACCGCCGCAGCCGCGGCATCCGTTTCGAGAATCGCCCCGTCGATGGCGACGACCGAACGCCCGGAGATGAACGGCGGCAGCTCGGGCAGCGGCGGAAAATGCATGATCCGCAGCGACGTCGTCACCGATTCGGGCACGCCGGTCGTCCACGCCGCCCAGGCGCGCGCGACCTCGGTGGCGTGCGATCCGTCCCACAGCATGAGGCCGGCGAACACGTCGGCGTACGGCAACAGGTCGACCTCGATCGCGACGACCACGCCGAACGCCCCGCTCCCTCCGCGCAACGCCCAGAACAGCTCGGGATTCTGCTCGGCGCTGGCCGTGACGAGGGCGCCGTCGGCGGTCACCACCCGCACGCTGCGCACGGCATTCACCGCCAGGCCATGCGCGCGGCCGTAGAACGACACGCCCCCGTTCAGCGCATAGCCGACGACCGACACGTCGCCCGCGCTGCCGTGCAGCGCCGTCAACCCGTGCGGCGCGCTGGCGGCGAGCACATCGTGCCAGACCGCTCCGCCCTGCGCGACGGCGGTGCGGGCATCGGCGTCGACGGTCACGCCACGCAGCGCGCGCAAAGACACCAACACCGTCTGTGAGAGGTCGACCCCGCGCAGGGGGCCGGCGCCGTGCCCCGTCGACTGCGCGGCGACGTGCAGGCTCGATGCCGCTGCCTCTCGCACGATCGCCGCGACCTCGTCGTCGGTGTGTGGCAGCGCCACCGCGAGCGGGTGCTGGTCGGTCACCAGGTTCCACGGCAGGCGCGCCTGGTCGTAGCCCGCGTCGCCGGGTGTGAGAAGTCGATCGCCGAGCACGCCGCGCAGGCGCGCGATCGCATCGTCGGTCGTGGTCAGAACAGTCATCGTCGATCCCTTTCCCCGAAGGATGCCGCAGTCCCATCCCCAGCGGACGGCACGGCCCTCTCACACAGAATCCCTTTGCGCAGAGCGTCGACCTGCCGCGTTCGATACATCGGGAGCCGGCACCCTTCACTCTGCCACCGGGCTCCGACATCCCGACCCGCCGACTACTCCTTGAAGTCGTCGGGGTCGACCTGCTCGATGAACTTCGAAAACTCCTCGACGTCGGCCTCTGCCTCAGCCTCGGTGATCACGTCTTCGACACCTGCCTCGGCGAGCACCTCGTCGGCCACGAAGATGGGAGCGTCGGTGCGCGAGGCCAGGGCCACGGCATCCGACGGTCGCGCATCGATGCTGTGCACGGCGCCACCGGCGGTCACGATGATCTCGGCGTAGAAGGTGCCGTCGTCGATGCGGGTGACCTCGACCTTGTCGACAGAAGCGCCGAGGGTCTCGAGGGTCGTGCGCAGCAGGTCGTGGGTAAGAGGGCGCGGCGTCTCGGCGCCCTCGATTGCGACCATGATCGAGGTGGCCTCCATCGGACCGATCCAGATCGGCAGCAGCCGGCTGTCACCGGGGACCGCGTCCATCGGCTGCAGCAGGATCACGTGCTGCCCCGTGTTGTCGAGTGCGACACCGGCGACCCGGACCTGGACCATGATTCCTCCCGTTCCGCCATGGTACGCATGCGGCCCGCCGTGTGGGGCCGCGATGGGCTCTCGTGGGGGATGGATGCCGCAGCGCGGCCGGCTACGCCGCGAAGAACGCCCCGGCGACCCGTGCCAGGGCCTCGAGGTCGGCGACCCCGGCCAGCTCGCGCGCGGAGTGCATCGACAGGATGGGGATGCCCACGTCGACCGTGCGAATGCCCAGACGTGTCGCGGTGATCGGTCCGATCGTCGAGCCGCACGGCACGGCGTTGTTCGAGACGAACTCTTGGCTGGTCACCCCGGCCGCGGCACACCAGGCGTGCCAGGCGGCCGCACCGGCGGCATCGGTCGCATACCGCTGGTTCGCGTTGATCTTCAGAATCGGGCCCGACCCCAGCAGTGGCTGCACGACCGGGTCGTGCTTTTCGGGATAGTTGGGGTGCACGGAGTGTCCGACATCGCTGGACACGCACCACGACGCTGCCCGCGCACGCAGCTGCTGCTCACGGTCGGCGCCCAGCCCCAGCCAGACACGCTCGAGCACCTCGGCCAGGAACGGGCCGGCCGCCCCCGACCGGGTCGACGACCCCAGCTCTTCATGGTCGAAGACGGCGAGCATCGCGATGTGGTCGCCGCCGGTGTGCTGTGCAAGGGCGACCACTCCCGCGTGTACCGAGGCGAGGTCGTCGAGCCGGCCGGCGGCGAAGAACGCGTCGTCGTTGCCGAACACGGCGCCGGGCGCCGAGTCGGCGGTCACCAGGTCGTAGCCGCGAATGCGCTTCGGGTCGATGTCGGCCGCTGCGGCCACGACCGCCAGCAGGTCGGCCGACTGCGGTTCGCCCAGCCCCCACACCGGCTGCGTGTGCGTCTGACGGTTCAGGGTGAGCCCGTCGTTCGCCGACCGGTCGAGGTGGATGGCCAGCTGCGGCAACCGCAGCAGCGGGCCGGTCGAGGCCAG
The DNA here is from genome assembly GCF_004135285.1 of Microbacterium protaetiae. Taxonomy (NCBI): domain Bacteria; kingdom Bacillati; phylum Actinomycetota; class Actinomycetes; order Micrococcales; family Microbacteriaceae; genus Microbacterium; species Microbacterium protaetiae. The sequence continues at coordinate 1,285,871 of NZ_CP035494.1, read as the reverse complement.
CACCGGCGTGCCGTCGTCGAGCACGACGCGACCGGCCAGGGTGAGCTCGCGGTCGAGCCACGAGTTCAGCAGCGGCCCGCCGTAGACCTCGACGCCGGCCTGCAGCCACCCGCGCGTGCCGGTGGTCGGCTGCGGCTTGAGCTTGAAGCCGGGGGAGTCGGTGTGGGCGCCGAACACGTGCGCGGCAGTCGTCGGGGTCGCCTCCGGGGGAACCGTCCACGCGATGGCCGCACCGTCGCGCACCACGACGAACCGGCCGCCGACCTGTGCCGGCCACGCTTCGGTCTCATCCAGACGGACGAAGCCGGATGCCTCGAGTCGGCGCGCCACCTCGGCGGCGGCGTGATAGCTCGACGGCGAGGCCGCGATGAAAGCGGCGAGGTCGTCGGCGTGGGCGAGGGCATCGGGCGTGGGCACAGGGCCTCCCTGGAAGAACGGATGCGGTGTTTCGATCGTACGCGGCAGCGCAGGTCGTTCCCGGGTCCCGGCCGGATCTCACGCCCGGGTCACCATCGGGCACGCGGCATCCTTTTTTGGTCGGTACCGTCACGCACGCCTCGGCGCGCCGGCTACCCATGCGGCGGCAGCCCTGCGTCCGGCAAGGCGGCCGAGCAGCGTGGGGCTTACGGCGTAGACGACGGCCGGGGCTCCCTCGGCGCCCAGCGACACGGCCAACGCGAAGAGCGCGAGCAGAAACGGTGTCTCCCATGACGGCATCAGCTGGGCGGCGGCCGTGCTGCCGAACGCCGAACCGCTGAGGCGGATGGACAGAAGAACGAACGATGCGATCGTGGAACCGATCAACACGATGACAGGAAGCTGCCACACCCGACCGGCGGTGAAGCGGCCCGTGCGTGCGCGTCGGGTTCCGAGGAACACCGTCAGGTAGAGAAGTACGAGCATCGTGGCCACGATGATCAACGCGCTCCAGCCGCCGACAAGATCCCAGAGGTGGTAGCTGCGTTCCAGAGTGGGGAACCCGGTCAGCCGCACACCGCCGAACTGTGCCGCGCCGAAGGCGAGGGCGGCGGCGTTGAGTCCGAGCGGCACCCACAACAGGAACGCCTCGGGCGCTTCGGCGTGGATCGCCGCGACGATGAAGCCCACGAGTGCGCCGGCGGTCAGCAGGGCCAACGGAATAGCGGCATACCAGCCTGCTTCGCGCGCGGCGACCGTGAACGCACCCCAGGCGCGGCTGTGCGGCGCCCGGCGCAGCCGGGCGAAGAACGTCGAGCCGGCAACGACGAGAAACGTCAGGGCGAAAATGCGGAACGGGTGCGCCGACACGGTGAAGGACGCCTCCAGAATCGTGCCGGAGCCGCCCGCACCGACGCGGATGAATGCGGCCAGCACCGTGACCACCACCGCGACCATGAGGGCTTCGAGCACCGACCGCATCACCAGCACCCACCGCGGACGTGTCCGGCCGCCGCGCTCGGCCAGGCGCGTGATCGCCACTGCCAGCACGATGATGACGACAAAAGCGCCGACGGCCACGATCGAGAGTTCGGCGGTCGCAGAGGCCGTGAAACCGCCGAACAGCGAGCCCTCGGCCCGACCGGCGACTCCCCCGCCGAGGATCGTCGCCCACAGCACCGCGATCCAGCCGAGCGGGGACGTGATCTCGATGCTGCCGCCGCCCAGTCGAATGCCCACGGCGAGGTAGCTGATGATCGCCATGACCAGCGCCGTGCCGACCACGGTGGCGCACAGCAGCGCGGTCACCTTCCAGCCGGAAGGCGCGACCAGCGCGCGCAGTTCAGCGCTGGCCAGTCGTGCATTCGCATCGGAACCGGCACGGGGCGCACCGAGTGCAGCGGACCCGTGGGGCGCGGCGCCGCCGGCGCCGGGCGCGCCGGGCAGTGGCGGCCGGGGTGGCACCGGCGGCATCGGCGGCACCGGCGGAAAGTGCTGCGCGGGACTTTCCGCGCTCGGTTCCAGAGACGGGGGCCGTTCGTCGCTCATCTGCGTTCTCCTCGGTCGGACACCCGAATGCTATCGATCAACGGTGCCGGAGGGTGATATCCGGGCACGGAGCGACCGGGCTGCCGCATCCCCGGTCCGACAGGCATCAGAAGTCGAGCTCATGCGACTTCGCAAACGACAGCTTCGCCGTGGTCTGCACCTGCAGTGCGGCGCGCGCGAAGTCGCGCATCAGGGGCGTTGCCAGCCAGGTGTCGGGCGTGAGCCGGCTCAGGCCGAGCGGCTCCAGGCGCTCGGCGAGCGGCGCGACGAGCGGCCGGATCTCGTCGGCGGTGATGTGCTCGACCGGGCGTGGCGGCAGAGGCCACGCGAACGCGAAGTCGTCTTCCTGCGGCAGGCAGCGAACCGTCTCGTGAACGTGCACGCATGCGTCGTGCGCCCGCGCGATGCGATCAAGACCGCCGTCGTGACCGGATCGGGTGATCGAGCCGTCGGCGATCGCCAGCAGAAACAGCGCATCGGACAACCGCAGCTGATATCCGTCGCTGTCGAGCAACCGCGCCGCCAGGGCGCTCCAGAGGGCCAGCGGGTCGTCAGCGAAGGGGAGCGCGGCCTTCATGGTGAGAAGGCGCCCCTGCAGACTGCGCACCAGGCGAAGCTTTCGCGCCAACGACTGCAGCTGTGTCGTCTGCGCGAGGCTGATGCCACCGGCATCCGCCCACTGCTCCCGCACCTCGTCGCGCAGTCGCCCGTCGTGCAGCGGCAGCCCCTCACGGCAATGCTCGATCAGCCAGCCGAACGGCCGCGTGAAGCGCGCGGCCTCGTCGGGCTCGATCGCCGGTGCCTCATCGAGCCCGGCATCGTGCGTGTGCCGGTACAGCCCGGCCGCGTTCGACGAGGGCAGGGCCTCGGTGACAGCATCGATGACCGTCCGTCGTGAACCCCGCACGTGCCCGGGCGCCCCGTCGCGGTCGAGGCGCCGCTGCACGCACTCCGTATCGAACGCCAACGGGTCGAATGAGGCCCACGGCCCCGACGCCCGTTCCAGGCGCGTGCATGCGTCGTCATGTTCGGGATGCCGCGGGTCGGCATACGCCCGCAGCAGCTGCCGGTAGTCGTCGACGGCTACCAGCGAGAGCGGGGAACGCCCGCGACCATCCACGACACGGGTGGACGGTTCGGCACCGGCCACCGGTTGTGCGTCGATCGAGAACCAGGCGTCGCTGCCCAGCTCCCGCGGGTCGCTGCACCGATAATGCAGACGGCCGCCGTCTTCGAACGCCGAGGGCAGGGTGGCATCGGCCTCGCTGAGAACGTTCGGGTCGCGCCAGTCGATCATCGTCCAGGTGTCGCCCCAGCGCCGGCGTGGCCGCCACCCGTAGTGATCTTGCCGCAGCGTCCACGTGCAGGCGTCTTCGCGATACCCGCGGGAGTCGGGATATCCGCGCGGGAACGGCTCTTGATCGCTGAACATGTGGCGCATGCCCGCGTCGCCGTCGAACGCGCACTGAATGGCGCGGTGCAGGTCGGCGAGGCTGTGCTGCATGCTCATGACAAGGGTGCGCTCGACGGGCGGATCGACTCCGCGAAGCACGATGTGCAGGGACAGGGCGAGGTCGAGGGTGGTGGTCTCCATGACCCGAGACGCTACGCGGGCCGCGGCATCCCGTGGGGGCCGCAGGGACGATCCGTGGATAACTGGCGCGTGCGGCCGGGTTGGGGAGGAAACGGTGCCGGGATGCCGCTCAGCGGCCCCGCCGCGACGTCACCGCATCGCGCCCCGCGTCATTCACAGCCGCGGCATCGCGGTCCGCGGCATCCACCTTCGTGGCATCCACCTTCGCGGCATCCGGTCCCGTGGCATCCACCCTCGCGGCATCCGGGCCCGCGGCATCCACCCCATCGGTGTCCTCACGCGGGATGATCGGCACGGCCACCACCGGTGCCAGGGCGACGGCGGCGAAGGCGAGGGGAAAGCCGACCAGCGTGATCAGGCCGCCGACGGCGGGCCCGACGATCGAGGCGGCCAGGAACTGTCCGGTGTTCTGGGTGCCCAGGGCGCGCCCCGACCAGAACGGCCCGGCGATCTCGGCCACCGCGGTGTAGGCCAGTCCGTTGTCGGCAACCGTCACGGCTGCGGCGACGATCAACGCTGCGACGCCGACGGCGGCGGGGGCCAGCTCGCTCACGCCCAGCAGCACCATCACCGCCGCCGCGGCCCACGCCACGTGCCGCAGCGGGCGAAGCCGGCTGTTCACGCGATCTGACAGCATTCCGATAGCGACACGTCCGAGGGCGCCGATGAATTGCGAGACACCCACGACCACACCCGCCGCCGTCGCGGTCATGCCGCGGTCGGCGGTCAGCCAGATCAGGCCGAAGATCGACACGGTGAACTGCGGAACGACCAGCAGCGCCGAAGCGACATGGATGCGCACCAGACCTGCGCGCGACCGATAGGGATTGGCCGGACGTGCCGTCGGTGTCGCCGCGCGTGCCGGCCGGGGCGGATCGATGATCAGCACGGCACTGGCCACCGCGAGCACGGCGGTCAGCACGAGCGGCAGCACCATGGCGGCGCCAACGCCGCCCGATGCCGCCAGCGGTGGAATCGCCAGCGCCGCCACGGCGACGCCCAGCGGCTGGCACATCTGCCGGATGCCCATGGCCAGCCCCCGTCGATTCTTCGGGAACCAGCCGACCACGACGCGCCCGCTGGCGGCATTCGTGCTGGCCGAGGCCGCGCCGCCCAGCAGCAGAAACCCGCCCAGTCCGAGATAGCCCGAGGCGAAGACAGCGCCGAGGGCGGCGAGGGCTGTCAGGGCCATGCCGCCGGCTATCACCCAGCGCTCGCCGACGCGGTCGGTCAGCGCACCCCATGCCACGAGGGTGAGCACGAGTCCGAGTGTCGGCGCCGATGCGAGCAGCCCCGCCTGAGCCAGGGGCACGCCGCGCTGCGTGTGCAGAAGCGGGATGAGAAAGGCGGGTGCCGACTGGAACACCGTGCCGGCGGCCTGGGCGAGAACCGCGACGCCGAGCATGGCCCACGGCCGCACCGCGCCGACGTGCTGTGTTCTCATCAGGGTTCCCGTCCTTTGTTGGTATACCGTACTGGTATACCAACAAAGCCGGCAAATCGGCGACAGGAGCATCGATGGCCACGACCTCGCAGACCGACCTTGTCTACGACCGGGTGCGACAGGCGATCCTGTCGCTTCGGATAGTGCCGGGTGCGACTCTGAGCGAGCGCGGACTCGAAGCCGAGTACGGCGCCAGCCGCACGCCCGTGCGCGCGGCGCTGATGCGCCTGGCCGGTGAGGGACTCGTCGCCCGCGATGGGCGCGCGTGGCGGGTCACCCCGATCGACCTCGATGAGGTCGCCGCGCTCGCCGAGTATCGCGAAGCCGTCGAGGCGGCCGCGGCGCGGCTCGCGTGCGAACGGGCCACCGACGACGAGCTGGCCGCCCTCGTGATCGACGAGGTGCCCGAGGGTGAAGACGCCGGCATGCGCCGCGGGTCCGAGTTCCACGAGGGGCTCGCCGCGCTCGGTGGCAATCCCTTCCTCACGCAGGCGGTCCGGGATGCCGTCACCCGCATGGCTCGGGCGCGATGGCTTGAGCTGCGCAGCGCGCAGGACCGGGATGCCGCATGGCATGAGCACGCCGCGATCGTCGATGCCGTGCGTGCTCGCGATCCGCAGGCCGCGGCATCCGCCATCGCCCGGCACACCCAGGCGAACCTCGACCGCCTGCTCGCGTCGCTGCGCGCCGACCGCCGCGTGCTCGGCGCGCGCGGGCTGCAGATCGTCGGGGAGTAGTCGTACCCGCGGTCACCTCCCACACGACCCGGGTGTGCCCCTTCCAGGTTCTCGTGCCACCAGAGTCGACCGGGGTTCGACAGTGCGCTGCGGCTGTACCTGGCGCTCTGACGCCGGGGCATCCTTGTACATATGAGGATTCTGCGCAGCGGCACGTGGATAAGTGAGGCCGGCGACATCAAGCCCGTCGATGTCGTCGGGTTGCCGTATGACTACTGGTACGAGCTGGCCGACGTGAATGGCGAGCTCGAGCGCGGGCAGACGCCCACGCCGTTCGGCCCCGATCGGCTGCTGTATTACGTGCGGTTCGCCGGCGCCGGCACGAAAAAGCCGCGGCCCGATTCGGTCGCGTTTCCCACGATCGACGCTGCTGTCGCCGAGGCCGAGGCGACGGTGAAGATCACGTGGAAGCCCTCGCGCTCGAAGTAGGCGATGCGCTACGATGTAGTGCATGATGACGACTCCGCTCTCGATTCGGTTCGACGCGGCACTGCTCCATCGACTGCGGCGAGGTGCGGCCGCGCGCGGCGCCACGCCGTCGGGGTGGGCCCAGCGCCTCGTCGACGAAGGCCTGCGCGCGCAGGAATTTCCCGGAATCGTGTTCCGCGACGGCGCGTCAGGGCGGCGCGCCGCCCTGGCGGCAGGCCCGGATGTGTGGGAGATCGTCGCCGCGCTGCGCGACGCCGACCGCCGGGGCGACAGTGCTCTTGAGGTTGTCGCCGTCGATTTCGGCCTGCCCGTCGGACGGGCGCGTGTCGCGCTGGCCTATTACGGTGCGCACGCCGAGGAGATCGACGGCGAGATTGCGGAGAACGAGCGGGCCGCCGACGAAGCGCTGCGCTCCTGGGAGTCGCAACAGCGACTTCTGGCATGACCTCGCGCCTGCTCCTCGACGAGCACTGCGGCGAGTCGATCGCCGCGGCGTTGCGCGAGCGCGGCCATGACGTGGTCGCCGTCGTCGCCGATCCCGAGCTGCGGGGAGCACCGGATGCCGACGTGTTCCGTGCGGCCGCGGAATCCGGCCGTCGCATCGTCACCGAGAACATCAAGGACTTCCGGCCTCTCCTCATGGAAGCCGCGGCAACGGGCACTCCCCTCGCCGCGCTCCTTCTTGCGCCACCACGGCGGTTTCCGCGGGGGCGTGGTGACCGCGTGGCGGCCATCGTCGCTGCCCTGAACGAGTGGTTGGCGGCCGACGATGTCACGGATCGGCCTGTCGAGGACTGGCTCGTTTAGTCGTCGCTCGAGAGCAGTCCGCGGTGCGCCGACAGCATCGTGATCTCGGGATGCTCGTCGCCCAGCAGTCGCTCGGCGCGGTCGAGCACGTCGCGTACGTGCGCGGATTCCGCGCCGACGACCGAGACGCCCAGCTGGGTGCGCCGATGCAGGTCGTGCGCGCCGACCTCTGCGGCGGAGACTTCGGCGCGACGGCTCAGATCGGCCAGCAGCGGGCGCACGATAGCGCGCTTCTCTTTCAGCGAGTGCACGTCGCCGAGCAGCAGGTCGAACTCGATCCACCCGATCCACATGTCGTGAGTATGGCAGGTGGATGCCGCCGGGCGTTGAGTTGAGCGAGCCCCTCCCGGTCGTTGAGCGAGCCCCTCCCGGTCGTTGAGCGAGCCCGTCCCGGTCGTTGAGCGAGCGAAGCGAGTCGAAACGACCCGCCGCGTGCCGCAGCCTCACGTCACGCGCACGCCCTCGAGAGCCAGCGCGAGGAAGCGCCGCCACCCTTCGTGCTCGCCGCCCATGTTCGCCATCGCCCCACGGGTGAGCAGAATGAAGTCGTCGGCGGTGAAATCCGAGCGCACGAGGCCGGCGTCGGCGGCTCGCTGGGTGATGCGCGCGACGCTGGCGGCAAAGCCCGCCTTCTCGCGCACGATGTCGTCCCAGGCCGGCTCGATCGGGCTGAGAATCGAGAAGCGGAACCCGGCGTCGGCGTCGGCGGCCTCGAGGTAGCCGCGCAGCACCGCCTCGAGCGCCGCCCATGGGTCGTCGATCTTCTCGGCCCGCTCGGCGAGACCGGCGACGGCGGCGAAACGGCGGCCGATGATCGCCGCCTGCAGCGACTGTTTGTCGGAGAAGTGGCGGTACAGCGTGCCGACACCGACGCCCGCGCGTTCGGCGATGTCGTTCATCTGTACGTCTCCGCCGTGCTGCGCGAACAGCGCGCTCGCGGCATCGAGCACGGCCTCGCGGTTGCGACGGGCGTCCGCGCGCAACGGCTGATCGGGAGCAGTCATGACGGCACCACCCTAGCGCGAGCGGTTGACCCGAGACGCCATTCCGCACTACATTCGGAACCGGAAGTCCGATTCATGTTAATCGAGGAGAACCTATGATCGTCATCACCACACCCACAGGGCACATCGGCAGCCGACTCGTGCAACTACTGCTCGAGCGCGGCGAACAGCTGCGCGTCATCGTCCGCGATGCCTCGCGACTTGCTGCTGAAGTGCGCACGCGCGTCGACGTTGTCGAAGGCTCGCACAACGACCCGGCAGTGCTCGACCGGGCCCTCGCCGGCGCCGACGCGCTCTTCTGGCTGGTTCCACCGAACCCGCGCGCGCCCAGCGCCGCGGAGCACTATCTCGACTTCGCCCGCGCCGGTGCGGCCGCCGTCTCCCGGCAGGGTGTCGGCCACGTCGTCGGCGTCACGAGTGCGGGACACGGGTGGACCTCGCCCGCCGGGGTGCTGTCGGCGGCGTTCGTGATGGACGCCGAGCTCGCGGCATCCGGTGCCGCCTACCGGGCCCTGTCGATGCCCTATTACCTGGAGAACCTGCTCGGCCAGCTCGATGCCATTCGCAGCGGCGCGTTCTCGCTCACGTGCGCGGCCGACCGGCCGCTGGCCTCGATCGCGACCGATGACATCGCCGCGGCGGCGGCCGAGCTGCTCACCGACCTGTCATGGTCGGGCACCGCTGACGTGCCGCTGTACGGTCCCGACCGGCTCACCCCCTCTGAGATGGCCGCCGTCATGGCGGAAGAGCTCGGAATGCCGGTGGCCTATCGCCGTATGATGCTCGACGAGTTCGCCGCGCTGCTGAAAGCGCACGGCGCGAGCGCGCGGACGGTGCAGGATCTCACCGAGATGTTCGCGGCGCAAGACGGGGGCATCTACGACGAAGACTGGCCGCGGGCGCAGATCGCCCCCACCCATTTCCGCACCTGGTGCCGGCAGGTGCTTGCGCCGTTGATGCGGGATGCCGTGGCCTGAGCGCCCGTCTCCGTCGTTGTGTGGCAGCTCCCCGCTCGTTGAGAGCCCCGGTCGTTGAGAGCCCCTCCCGGTCGTTGAGCGAGCGAAGCGAGTCGAGACGCTCAGGGGGTGGTGCGTGTCGGAGGCCCGTGCCAAGGTGGGGACGTCGAGCGCCCACGGCTCTTCGCCGAGTGTCGCTGGTTCCTCACGAGGGAGTGCCACGCATGAACAGATTCGCCACCGCCGCCGTGTGCCTGATCACGGCCACCGCCTCAAGCCTCGCGCTGGCCGCCCCCGCGGTCGCCGACGTCGGCGGCACGACCGTGGTGATCAACGAGGTGTACGGCGGCGGCGGCAATTCCGGTGCCACCTTCACGAATGACTTCGTCGAGCTGTACAACCCGAGCGGCGCTGCCATCAGCCTCGACGGCTGGAGCGTGCAGTACGCGTCGGCGACCGGCGCGACGTGGAATGCGACGACACTGAGCGGCAGCATCCCGAGCAAGGGCCACTACCTGGTGCAGGAGGCGAAGGGTGCGGGCGGCACCGAACCACTGCCTACGCCCGACGCCACCGGATCGCTGGCGATGTCGGGGACCCAGGGTAAGGTCGCGCTCGTCTCGACGGCGACCGCCCTGACCTGTGGTGCGACGTGTGCGGCCGATGCCGGTGTCGTCGACTTCGTGGGCTTCGGGGGTGCGAACGATTTCGAGGGCAGCGCGGCGGCGCCGGGGCTGTCGAACGCGACGTCGGATTCGCGCGCCAACGGCGCCGACACGAACGACAACGCCGCCGACTTCAGCGCCGGCGCGCCAAGCCCCGAGAACAGCGGCGACAGCCAAGCACCGACGGTGACCGTCACCGACCCGGGGCGCCAGACCGGCACAGTCGGCGAGGCGTTCGGCCCGCTTGCCCTCGAAGCAACCGGTGGCCAGACCCCGTACCGCTGGTCGGCGACCGGTCTGCCGGGCGGGATCGACATCACCGAAGGCGGCATCATCTCGGGCACCCCGACCGTCAGCGGCACATCGCAGGTCACCGTCACCGCGACCGACGCGAACGACGAGCGCGGGGAGGCATCCTTCACCTTCGAGGTCACCGGACCCGCGGCAGAGCTGACGATCGCCCAGATCCAAGGCACCGACACCGACACCTCGCCGTATGCCGGCTCGACCGTCACCACCACAGGCGTGGTGACCGCGGCCTACCCGGCGGGTGGTTTCAACGGTTTCTATCTGCAGACCGCAGGAACCGGCGGCGACGATGCGACACCGGGGGCCTCTGACGCGGTCTTCGTCTACGGCTCGCAGTCGGCGAGCCAGGTGACGATCGGCGAGAGCGTCACGGTCACCGGGCAGGTGCAGGAATACCAGGGTACGACCGAGATCACCTCTCCCACGGTGACCAAGCTCGCTGACCCGCTGCCGGCCGTGAACGCGGCCACGCTGACGTGGGATCAGATCGACATCGCCGTCGAACGCGAAGCGCATGAGGGCGAACTGCTCTCGCCGCAGGGCGACTTCACTGTGTCCGACGTCTACGACACCAACTATTACGGCTCGCTCGTGCTCGCCGCGGGCACGACGCCGCTCACCCAGCCGACCGACGTGGGCACGGCCGGTAGCGCCGCTGCGCAGGCGGCCGTCACCGACAACGCGCGCCGCGCCATCACGCTCGATGACGGCTCGACGTGGAACTACGCCGTCTTCAGCACGCACACCGGCGACCCGCTGCCGTATCTGACGGCGGACAACCACCCGCGCGTGGGGTCGGCGGTCAGCTTCACCGGTGGTGTGATCCTCGAGTACCGGTTCGACACGTGGAACTTCCAGCCGACCCACCAGGTCACCGATGCCGGCGCGGATGTCGCGACCTTCTCCGACGCCCGGGCACAGAACGAGCATCCGGCCGACGTGGGCAGCGACATCCGGCTTGCCACCTTCAACGTCGAGAACTACTTCGCCCTCACCGGTGAGGAGTATGTGGCACAGGGGTTGGGCACCTGCACCTGGTACGACGACCGCGCGGGCAACCACATCGGCAATGACCGCTGCGCCGACGCCGACGGCAACCCCGGGCCGCGGGGAGCCGCCACTGCCGAGAGCTTCGCACGGCAGCAGGCGAAGATCGTCACCGGCATCAGCCGGCTCGACGCGAGCATCGTGTCGCTCGAAGAGATCGAGAACTCGGTGAAGTTCGGGCAGGATCGCGACGCCGCGCTGGCCGGCCTCGTCGACGCGCTGAACGCGAAGGCCGGTTCGGAGGTGTGGGCATACGTGCCCTCGCCGGATGCCGCAGACCTGCCGCCGGTCGCGCAGCAAGACGTCATTCGCACGGCCTTCATCTACCAGCCCGCTCAGGTGTCGCCGGTGGGCGTCTCGCGCGTATTGACCGAGAAGTCAGGCCCCGGCCAGTCGTTCTCGATCGCCCGCGAGCCGCTCGCCCAGGCGTTCGCCGCCGCCGGGGCCTCCGACCACGACTCGTTCCTGGTGGTGGCCAACCACTTCAAGTCGAAGGGCGCCGACGCCGACGAGCTTTTCACCGACTGCGCCAACGGCGGCGACGCCGAGAACACCGATCCGGCGTATGACCAGGGCGCCTTCAACTGCACCCGCGTGCACGAGGCGCGCGACCTGGCTGCGTTCGCCGACGAGACGGCGGCAGCCGCCGGCACCGACAAGGTGTTCCTGCTCGGCGACCTCAACGCATACACGCACGAAGACCCGCTGCAGGCGTTGTACGACGCCGGGTACACCGACTTGGGCAGCGCATTCGACCCGTCGGAGGCCACGTATTCGTACAACAGCCTGTCGGGGTCACTCGACCACGTGCTGGCCAACGGCCCCGCGCTGAAGATGGTCACCGGTGCCGACGTCTGGCAGATCAACGCGCAAGAGGCTGTGGCCTATGCCTACAGTCGATACAACTACAACGTGCGGGCGCTGTTCGACGGGTCCGACCCGTTCGCGGCATCCGATCATGACCCGGTCATCGTCGGCCTGACGCTGCCGGGGCCTGCGGCGTGGGACGCCGGCGCCGTGTACGACAGCGGAGATCTCGTGACCTTCGACGGGTCGACGTGGCGCGCACTCTGGTGGACGCAGGGCCAGCAGCCCGGTGACCCGTGGGGCGCGTGGGAGCAACTGGTGACCGGCCCCGACGGGGTGGCCGTGTGGACGCCGTCGCGCATCTTCCACGAGGGCGACACCGTCACCTTCGAGGGCAAGACGTACAAGGCGTTGTACTACACGCGCAACCAGAAGCCGGGCGACGTCTGGGGTCCGTGGCAGGAGATGGCCACCACCGCCGATGGTGTGGCCGTGTGGACGCCATCGCGTGTCTTCCAGGCGGGGGATGTTGCAGAGTATCAGGGCGCGACATTCGAGGCACGCTGGTACACGCGTGGCGAAGCCCCCGGCGCCCTGTGGGGCCCGTGGGTGAAGACCAGTCGCTGAGCGCGCGCAGGTCGTTGAGCGAGTACCCCGGTCGTTGAGCGAGCGCAGCGAGTCGAAACGACATCACACGGCCGGTGCACCGAACTGCGGCGTGCGGCCCGCGGAACCTCCTATCGGAACGCATCCTCACCGGTGAGCAGCTGGCCGAGCACCAGAGTGTGCATCTCGACAGTGCCCTCATAAGTGAGCACCGATTCGAGGTTGTTCGCGTGACGGATGACGGGATACTCGAGCGAGATGCCGTTGGCGCCGAGGACAGTACGGGCGGTGCGGCATATTTCGAGGGACTCGCGCACGTTGTTGAGCTTGCCGATGCTGACCTGCTCGGGTCGCAGCAGGCCGGCGTCCTTGCGTCGTCCCAGGTGCAGCGCGAGCAGGTAGCCCTTGACGTACTCCAGCGACATGTCGGCGAGCTTCTGCTGCGTGAGTTGGAAGGCGCCGATGGGCTTGCCGAACTGCACGCGCTCCCGTGAATAGCGTCGGGCTGCCTCCAGGCTCGACCGAGCCGCGCCCAGCGCTCCCCAGACGATGCCGTAGCGAGCCTCGTTCAGACACGACAGCGGACCCTTCACGCCGCGGGCCTCGGGGAGCATCGCCGCCGCCGGCAACCGCACCCCATCGAGCACCAACTCACCGGTCGCCGAGGCGCGTAGCGACAGCTTGTGCCTGATCTCGGGGGCCGAGAATCCGGGTGTGTCGGTGGGTACCACGAACCCGCGGATGCCCTCGTCGGTGCCGGCCCACACGATGGCGACATCGGCATAGGGGGCGTTGGAGATCCACATTTTTCTGCCGTCGATGACCCAATCGTCACCGTCGCGGCGCGCGCGGGTGGTCATGCTCGCCGGGTCTGATCCCACGTCGGGCTCGGTCAGACCGAAGCATCCGATCGCCTCGCCTGCCGCCATGCGGGGCAGCCACTCCTGCTTCTGCTCCTCTGAGCCCCAGCGCCAGATCGCGAACATGGCCAGCGACCCCTGCACCGACACGAGCGAGCGCAACCCCGAGTCGGTGGCCTCGATCTCCAGGCAGGCCAGGCCGTATTGGGTCGCCGTCATGCCGGCGCATCCGTAGCCCTCCAGGTGCATTCCCAGCACCCCCAGCGAGCCCAGTTCACGGGTCAGCTCACGGATGTTCGGGATGCCGCCGTTCTCGAACCACTCGGCGATGTAGGGCTCAGCGATGGTGTCGAGGGTCTGGCGCACCGCCGCGCGGATCTCCTTCTCATCATCGCTGAGAAGATCGTCGAGCCCGGCGGGGTCGGCCGGGTCGGGAGCGGGCAGAGACATGGGGTCGATGTGGCTCATCGGGGTTCCTCCTGTTGCAACCAGTGGCGTACCGCGTCGCTGTGTTCGCCGTAGCGCGGCGGCGCGGTGTATTCGGTGACGGGTGTGTGTGAATAAGTGATGGGATGCCGCACTTGAGCGGGCCGGCCGGGGCCGACATCGACCAGCGGGGCCAGACCGAGGTCGGTCGCGAGCGCGAATCCGTCGGCGATGTCGCCGACCTTGCCCGCCGGCACGCCGACCCGCGAGAGGCGTTCGGCCCAGACGTCTGCGTCGTCGGCGGCCAACAGCGCGCCCAGCGCGCGCACCAGCGCTGGGCGGTTCTGTACCCGCGCGGCATTTGTGGCGAAGCGCACATCATCGGCGAGAGTCCCGTCACCGAGAACGCCGGCGAGCATGCGGAATTGGCTGTCGTTGCCGCAGGCGATCGCGAGCGGACCGTCAGCACAGGGCAACAGCTCGTAGGGGGCTATCGACGGATGCGCGTTGCCCAGCCGACCCGGTGCGGTGCCGGTGGTCAGGTAGGACGATGCCTGGTTGACGAGTGAGGCGAGCAGGCTTGAAAGCAGATCGACCTCGACATGTTGACCGTGTCCGTGCTGCTCGCGAGCGCGCAGCGCGGCCAGGATGCCGATGGTCGCGTCCTTCGCAGTGAGGACGTCGACCAGTGCGACGCCCGCCTTCATCGGAGCGCCGCCCGCGTCGTCGGCGTCGCCGGTGATCGACATCAGGCCGCCTACTGCCTGCACGAGAAAGTCGTAACCGGGAAGGGTGGCACCCTTGCCGCTGCCGAAGCCCGACACCGAGCAGTACACGATGCCGGGGTTGGTCGCGCTCACCTGCCCGTAGCCGAGGCCGAATCGATCGAGCGCACCCGGCCGGAAGTTCTCGACGAACACATCGGCGCGGTGAGCCAGTTCGTGAGCAAGGTGCCTGTCCGTCTCGTCGCCGAGGTCGAGGACGACCGATTCCTTGCCGCGGTTGGCGCTCTCAAAGTACGCGGCGCTGTTGTCGGTCCACGGTGGACCCCACGTGCGGGTATCGTCGCCGCCGTCCGGACGCTCCACCTTGATGACCCGCGCGCCGAGGTCGGCCAACGTCGCCGTCGCGAGCGGACCGGCCAGGACGCGGCTGAAATCGGCGACGACCACACCGTCGAGGGGAAGAACCATCCACCCAGTGTGCGCGATCGCGATCATGACGTGAAGTACCAAATTCGATCGCCATCAATACCCAGAAGGTATCGATCGGGATCTCTTCTCAGTGCAGTGGGAAGCTTCGGGCGACCTCGATCAACCTCTCCAGCGCCGGACTCATATCGGCGCGCCGCCATGCCAGGCGCACGTCGACGGGGCCGAGGCTCGCGGCCAGCGGACGGAACACGACCGAGTGCACGGGAATGTTCTCGCGGACTCCGGAGAAGGTCAGAGCGATGCCAGCACCGGCATCCACCAGCAGCAGCTGCGTCGCCGAATCGGCTGCAGTTTCGACGATGCGCGGCACAAACCGGCCGTTCATCGCAAGCCGCTGCAGGCGCGCGGAAAGGGTCGCTCCTCGCCCGCCGGGAAGCACGATCCATGGCTGGTCGGCGACATCGGATGCTGAGAGAGCGGCGGTTGCCGCCAGCGGGTGATCGGCAGGCAGAGCGACCAGCAGTTCTTCGTGCGCGACCACGTGCGAGTCGATGTCGCGCGGGAGCACATCCCACCGTCCGACGACCGCGTCCAGCGCGCCGGATCGGAGTCTTTCCATGCCCGGCTCGGAGAGCTGTGATCCGGACAGCTCCAGCACCAGGCCCGGCTGAGTGCGGCGCAGACGGTGCGTGAGAGCGCTGACCACCGTGTTCACGGATGCCCCGGCGAAGCCGAGCCGGATGCGCCCGGTCTCACCGCGCTGCACGCGCCGCGCCAGCTGCGTGATGCGCTCGGACTGCATGACCAGCTCACGGGCCGGTTCGACCAGCGCCGCACCCACGGCAGTCAGCGCCACACTGCGCGGGCTGCGATCGAACAGCGCCGCGCCCAACTCGTCTTCGAGCGCGCGGATCAACCTGCTCAGCGGCGGCTGGGCCATGTGCAGGCGCTGTGCCGCCCGGCCGAAGTGCAACTCCTCTGCGACGGCGAGAAACGCCGTGGCCTTCGAAACCTCCACGAAGACGAGAGTACGCGGCACGGGCGGGCTCGCTAGCCTGGGGCCGTGGACATCCGCTCGGCGCAGGCCTTCATCGCGGTGGCCGAGGAACTGAACTTCGGGCGCGCCGCAAACCGGCTGCATATGGCACAGCCACCGCTGAGCCGCATGATCCGGCAGCTCGAAGAAGAGCTCGGCGCGCGCCTGTTCGAACGCACCACGCACTGGGTGACGCTGACCCCGCACGGGGAGGCGGTGCTCGAGCCGATGCGGGAGCTGGTGATGCTGTCGCAGCGCATCCCCGAGATCGTGCGCAAGTCGCTGCGCGGTGACGCAGGGCGGGTGCGGCTCGGCTTCGCCGAGGCATCCGTCGACGTCGGCGTCGGCAATCTCGCGACGCTCGTCCGTCAGCGTCGCCCGGGGATCGTCCTCGAACTGCAGAGCTCTCAGTTTGCGCACCTCGGACTCGACCGACTTCGGCGGGGGGCTCTGGACCTGCTGATCGCGCGTGTCGATGTCGTGCCCTCAGACCTCGAATCCGAAGTGGTGAGCGAAGAAGAGCTCCTGCTCGCGCTGCCCGTCGATCATCCCTTGGCTTCGCGTGACATCGTGCGCAGCGCTGATCTCGCCGAAGAGCCGTGGGTCGTCCTTCCCGGCGGATCGGCCACGGGGCTCAACCGACTGAGCCTGCTCAGCGTCGAGGGTGGCTTCATCCCGCGTGTTGTGCAGAGCGCCCCGGAATCTTCGACGCTTCTTCTTCTGGTCAGCGCCGGCGTGGGGGTCGCCTTGACGCTGTCGAGCGTGCGAACGCATCTGCCGGCGCGCGGCATCGCATTCCGCTCGATCAGTCCGGCGCAAGAACCCATCAGGGTTCGACTCATCTGGCGGCGCAACGATGCGAATCCTGCGCTCGCCGCCGTTGTCGCTCTCGCGCGAGAGGCCCTGCACGGTCAGCAGTAGGCGCGCAACGGTGATGACTTGTGGGTATCACCGTCATGTCTGATTGATACTTCCAGTTCATACCGACTCGTCGCACGATGGAGGAACCATCAACTCGAGCGACGAGGAAGTCGAATGAGCACCACAGTCACCGGACCCGCCGAGACCCGCCACGACACCGCGATCGACGACCAGCGCGGGATCACCACCGCCTGGGGCGGCGGGAACCCGTGGAATTACGTTCAGGGATGGGATGAGGAACTCCTCGGTCCCGACGTGCGGGATGCCGCACAGCGGCGCATCTGGGAACTGGCCGTGCGCCTCGCCGGCGGTTTGCCCTACATCTGGCAGG
Organism: Microbacterium protaetiae; assembly: GCF_004135285.1. Taxonomy (NCBI): domain Bacteria; kingdom Bacillati; phylum Actinomycetota; class Actinomycetes; order Micrococcales; family Microbacteriaceae; genus Microbacterium; species Microbacterium protaetiae. Next base: position 1,268,773 of record NZ_CP035494.1, on the reverse strand, counting down.
AACTCGCTCGCCCGATCTCGGAGATCGCCTATGGCCTTCTCGAACTGCGACCCGGCGACCGCGTGCTGCTGATCGGCGAGGGCATCGAACCGGCGGGGTGGGACGAAGACATGCGTGCCATCGTCGGGCCCGAAGGCACCGTCGACACCGTCGAGATCATCCGCGACGGCCGAAAGGCCGTGCACTCGCGCACGCCGGGGCGCAGCGGGATGACCGGATGCTGGCGCTGGGACTACATGGACGACATCGCCGATGAGAGCTATGACTGCGTCGCCGTCATGCAGGCCACCCAGCATTCGGACGACTGGGCAGAGACCGCCGGCGAGCTGCTGCGGGTGACCAAGCCGGGTCGCCGCATCTTCCTCGCTGAGGCGGTGCTCAGCGGGCCGAGCTTCTTCGCTCGAGTCGACAGCGACGTGCATTTCCGGCAGTGGTTCGACAAGTTGTACGAACAAGTGCAGCCGACAGACATCCCCTATTACTCGCCTGCACAGATCCGCGCCGCCTTCGGTGACCGCGTCGAAAGCCCGCAAAGCATGGAGTGGAAGGGCATCGAGATGTTCTGGGGACGCAAGCCCGCCGCGTGATGGCGACGACGCCCGCACAACGCAGGCACGACCAAGGGAAATCAGAAATGACGAACGACTGCACCTCGACCACGCCCGATTACGACGCCATCGTCGTCGGAGCAGGGCTCTCGGGCATCTATGCCGTGCACCGCCTACAGCAGCGCGGATTCACGGTGCGCGCCTTCGAACGCGGGAGCGGCGTGGGTGGCACATGGTTCTGGAACCGCTACCCGGGACTGCAGTGCGACACCGAGACACTGTCGTACAGCTTCACGTTCTCTGACGAGCTGTACCGGGGATGGAACTGGTCGCGCCGCTTCGCCCCGCAATCCGAGCTGATGGCCTACGCGAACTATATGACCGACGCGCTCGGCGTGCGCGATGCCATCCAGCTGAACACCGCAGTGCTCGGCGCACACTTCGATGATGACGCGAATCTCTGGCGGGTCGACCTCGACACGGGCCAGAGCGTCACAGGACGCTACTTCGTCGCGGCATCCGGCCCGCTGTCGACCACGAACAGCCCCACGATCGCCGGCCTCGACACGTTCGAAGGCACCGTGCTGCACACCGCGCAGTGGCCGTTCGAGCCGGTGGATTTCACGGGCAAGAAGGTGGGCGTCGTCGGCACCGGGTCATCGGGCGCGCAGCTGATCACGGCCCTGGCCGGCACCGTCGACAAGCTCGTCGTCTTTCAGCGCACGCCGCAGTACGTCACCCCGGCCCAGCAGCGTCCCCTCGGCGAGGAGGAGGTGCGCGAGCGCAAGGACAACCTCGACGACCTGCGCGCCCTCATGCGCAGTTCGAGCCATGGTGCCCCCGGGACCGGCACCGACCGCTCTGCCTTTGACGACACCCCCGAAGAACGCGACCGGGTCTTCCAAGCCGCGTGGGAGTTCGGCGCGCAGGCGTTCGCCCTGGCCACCTACAACGACCTGACCTCGAATGAAGAGGCGAACGGGTTCGCAGCCGACTTCGTGCGCCGCAAGATCGCCGAGATCGTCGACGACCCCGAGACCGCACGCAAGCTCATGCCCACCTACCTTTTCGGCACGAAGCGGCCGATCAAGGTCGATGATTACTACGAGACGTTCAACCGGCCGAACGTGCAGCTGGTGGCCCTGCGCGAGGAACCCTTCGTCTCGGCGACCACGACGGGCATCCGCACGACGGCAGCCGACTATGACCTCGACTACCTCATCTTCGCGACCGGCTTCGACGCCATGACGGGGACGCTGTTCGAGATGGACATCCGGGGTCGCGACGGGCTCACACTGCGCGACAAGTGGGAGAACGGCGTCTATGTGCGCACCGCCCTGGGCGTGGCGATGCACGAGTTCCCCAACATGTTCCTCGTGCAGGGCCCCCAGTCCACGACGATCATGAACAACTACACCCTCGGCATCGAGATCAACATGGACTTCATCGCCGGACTGCTCGAACGCGCACGCGCCGAGGGGAACGAACTCATCGAGGCGACGGCGCAGAGCGAGGTCGAATGGGCCGAGTTGTGCCAGACGCTGGCCGAGCGCACCCTGCTGTTGAAGACAGAGTCGTGGTGGACCGGCGCCAACATCGCCGGCAAGCCGCGCCCCAAGCTGTTCCAGTCGTACACCGGGGGGCTCAAGCAGTATCGCCTCGCCCTCGAGCGCGCGCAGGCCGACGGCTACCGGGAGTTCGAGCGGACACCGGTGCAGACGGCCGTCCTTGCCGACGCCTGACGCACACCCGCAGCATCCACCCCTCACAGAAAGAACGTGAAGATGACCGAATTGAACCTGAGACGAGTTGTGACCGGGCACGATGCCGAGGGCAACGCGATCTTCGTCAGCGACCGCGAGATGGAGACCAAAGTCCTCGGGAGCGAGGCTGAGATGGTCGTCGCGTGGACCACGGCTACCTTTCCCAGTGACAACAACGACGACTTCGACGGTGCCGAGCGCGAGGTGCGCCGGGTCTCGCCCGGCGGCACCGTGCTGCAGTATGTCACGATGCATCCGCACACCGAGTCAAAGCACCACCGCACGCATTCGCTCGACTATGCGCTGGTTCTCAAGGGAGAGCTTGAACTCGAACTCGACAATGGTGCGAGCAAGACCGTGCACGCCGGCGACGTCGTCATCCAGCGCGGCACTATCCACACCTGGCGCAATGCGAGCGACGAGCCCTCACTGGTCGCTTTCATCCTCATCGACGCGCTTCCGGTGACCATCGGCGGCAACGAGCTGGCGCCCGAGAACTGATCGGAAGGCAGCCATGAACGATACCCAGACTCGGGAACGAGAACTGAGCGCCGAGGCACGGGGCGTCGCGCCGGGCCGAGGCCGACTCGAGGGTCGCCGCATCCTGGTGGTCGGCGGCGGGCAGGCAGACCACGGAGGAGACGACGAGCGGATGCCCGGCAATGGGCGGGCCATCAGCGTTCTCGCCGGCCGCGAAGGAGCCCGTGTCGTGGTCGCCGACATCGCGCGGGACAGCGCGGAAGAGACCGCACAGCGCGTGCGCGCCGAGGGCGCAGACGCCTTCTCGGTGGCCGGGGATGCCACCGACGAATCCGATGTGCACAGGATTCTCGATGAGTCGGTCACAGCTCTGGGCGGCCTCGACGGAATCGTCATGAACGTCGGCATCGACGGCGGCCACTATCTCGCCGGCACCTCGCTCGAGCAATGGGAGCGGGTGTTCGCGGTCAATGCGCGCACGCACTTTCTCGGGCTGAAGTACGGTCTGCCGCTGCTGGCCGAGGGCGGTGCAGCCGTTCTCATGTCATCGACGTCGGCGTTCAGCGCCTCGGGCGCCGTACCCGCCATGAGCGCGTCGAAGGCGGCGCTCGAAGGCCTGCGCAACCACGCCGCAATGGAGAACGCGGCGCGCGGTGTGCGCTGCAACATCGTCGCCCCCGGTCTCATCGACACGCCGCTCGGACTCAGCGGCGGCCGCAAACGAGAGAACCGCAACAACATCGCCATCCCGATGGGGCGTCGCGGCACGCCCTGGGATGTCGCGTACGCCGTCGTCTGGCTGCTTTCAGGTGAGTCCTCGTACGTGACCGGCCAGACCCTGATCGTGGATGGCGGCCGCCTGATGCGTTAGCTCGGCGCGCCGAAGCACCAGCTGGCTCGCAATGAAAAAACCTCGCGATTCAAAGGAGAATCAGAAATGACCAGCACCGTCTCGGCACCTTCCGTGCCGACAACCCTCAAGCGGCTCACCGGAGCCGGCGTCTTCGCCGTCATGCTCATCCCGGCCGTGTGGCTCGTCGACACGACGATCATGGCGCCGGCCCTGGGCCCCATCGGAGTGGCCAATCCCGAGGCATCCAGCTTCTGGATCAACGTCGTCTTCACCATTCCGTACCTGACCTCGATCATCTTCAGCGCGGTCGCAGGCCGTCTCGCGCAGCGGATCGACAAGAAGGTTCTGACGGTGGTGGGGCTCGCGCTCTACGGCATCGCCGGCATTCTGCAGGTGACCACCGGCAGCCTCGAGGTGATCTTCGTGCTGCGACTTGTCACGGGCGTCGGCCTGGGTCTCGCACTGCCGATGCCGAGCGTCTACATCTCGGAATTCTACGAAGACCACAAGCGCGAGCGCATGCTGGGCCTGGCCAACGCAGTGGCCCAGGTCGCCAACATCGTTGTGCTCGTCGTGGCTGGGTGGCTGCTGACGTTCGGCTGGCGCAACGTGTTCTGGGCCTACGGCCTGGTGCTGGTCATCGCGATCGTCAGCCTGCTGTGGCTGCCGCGCTCACGGCCGGTGCCCGGTGTCGTCACCGCGGCCGTGAAGGTCGTGCGCGGGGCCGAGAAGTTCCCGTTCGGACGCGTGATCGGCATCGCCGTTGCGATGGTCTTCCTCTACGTCGCCTTCGCGTTCGCTGCCGCGAACATCTCGGAGTTCGTCGTCGAGTTCAAGGTCGCCGCGGTGGGATCGATCGGCCTCATCGCCACCGCCCCGGCAATCGGCAACATCCTCGGCAGCGTGCTCTCTGAGCGGCTGCGCGTCGTGTTGAAGTCGTGGCTCGTGTTCGCCGCGCTCGTCGCGATCGGTGCCGGCATGATCATCTACTCGGGCGCGCAGGCCTGGTATGGCGTCGTGCTGGCCGCCGGGCTTGCGGGGCTGGGTGTCGGACTTCTCACCCCGTACCTGCTCAACCTCGTCACGCACAAGGTCACCCCGCAGCAGCGCAGCCTGGCCCTCGGCATCGTGTCGGCCGGTCTGAGCCTCGGACTGCTGGCGTTCCCCTACATCCAGCAACTTATGGGATTGACCCTGGGCAGCGGCGATCTGCGCGTGCTGTTCGCCGCCACCGCGGTGATCGTGTTCGCGGTCGCGGCCGCGGTTCTGGTCGGCGTCGTGGTCGGTGCCGCCCGGCGTCGCTTGATCGCCACCAGCACGAGGGCGCGCGCATGACGACGCACGCAGCGCCTGTGGCAGCGTCGGCAGTGCCTGTGGCAGCGTCGGCAGTCGGTGCAGAAGGGTCTGTTCAGGCCCGGCTGCGCCGGCTTGTCGGCACCCTGGATGCGTCGTGGCAGGCGGCGCTCGAGGTGGATGAGGATTTTCTCGCCGCCTACGTCGACCTCGCCGAGGTGCCGGCCTCGTCCACCGTTCTCGATCCGAAATCGCGGGCGCTCATCGCGCTCGCCGTGAGCGCGGCCGTCACGACGCTCGACGATCGAGGCATTCGCACCGCTGCGGTCCAGGCGCGAGAGG